>NZ_JBSFBX010000001.1:0-855048 GCF_053593175.1 Streptomyces sp. NPDC002386 | reverse complement strand
CAGCAGCTCCGGTGGTGACGCCTCGATCGGCGGTGGCATCGGCGGCGGTGACAGCAGCTCCGGTGGTGACGCCTCGATCGGCGGTGGCATCGGCGGCGGTGACAGCAGCTCCGGTGGTGACGCCTCGATCGGCGGTGGCATCGGCGGTGGCGACAGCAGCTCCGGCGGTGACAGCAGCTCCGGTGGCGACGACTCGACCGGTGGCAACGGCAACTCGGGCGGCAACGGCAACTCGGGTGGCAATGGCAACTCGGGCGGCAACAGCTCGACCGGCGGCAACAGCTCGACCGGCGGCGGCAGCTCGACCGGCGGCGACGGCTCCACCGGCGGCAACGGTGGCGGCTCCAGCACCACCGGCGGTGACACCCCCCAGGGCGGCGGCAACGACAACGCCTCCCAGGAGGAGGGCTCCTCCGCCCTCACCGACACGGGCTCGGACACCACGCCCCAGGGCGGCGACAAGCAGCTCGCCGAGACCGGTGCCGGACAGACCGCGTTCCTGCTGGTCGGCGCCGCGACGATGATCGCCGGCGGTATCGGCTTCCGCTTCCTGCCGCGGCTCGTGAACGGCCGGGGCGGCGCCGCCGCCTGAACGTAGCCCCACGGCGACGTTCCGCACACAACGCGCTACACGAAGGGCCCGGAGCTTGCCGCTCCGGGCCCTTCGGTCGTCTTGTCCGGTCTTCCTACGCGGTCTGGTGGGCCAGCAGCGCCACCGCGGCGATCAGCACCGCGAGCAGCGCGATCAGCGCCATCGGGTTCAGCCCCGGGAAGAAGCCCTCGTGCTGCAGTCGCTCGCGGTTGGCACGGCACACCGGGCACCGGCCCTCACTCACAGGCGACGCGCAGTTCGCGCACACCAACCGGTCGTACGTCATGCGCTCGCCCTCCTCGCGCCGGCCATCACACATACAACGCACACGGGAACCAGAACGTTCCCCCTCCACTGTGCCAGGTTCCCCCGCAAAGAGCGCGGGCTCTCGAAGAAGCCCGAATCCGGCCTGTACAAAAACACACAAGCCGCAACCAACCGCGACCGGGCCCTGCGCTCGCGCTCCCGGTTCGCGTATGGTCACGCTCACCTACCCCCGGCGACCCGTGGTGCATCCGTGATCCGATTCGACAACGTCTCCAAGGTCTACCCCAAGCAGACCCGTCCGGCCCTCAGGGATGTCTCCCTGGAGGTCGAGAAGGGCGAGTTCGTGTTCCTCGTGGGGTCCTCCGGCTCCGGCAAGTCGACCTTCCTGCGGCTGGTGCTGCGCGAGGAGCGGTGCAGCCACGGTCAGGTGCACGTCCTCGGCAAGGACCTCGCGCGCCTCTCCAACTGGAAGGTGCCGCAGATGCGCCGCCAGCTGGGGACTGTGTTCCAGGACTTCCGCCTGCTGCCCAACAAGACCGTCGCCGAGAACGTGGCCTTCGCGCAGGAGGTCATCGGCAAGTCGCGCGGCGAGATCCGCAAGTCCGTGCCGCAGGTGCTCGACCTCGTCGGGCTCGGCGGCAAGGAGGACCGGATGCCGGGTGAGCTGTCCGGTGGTGAGCAGCAGCGCGTGGCCATCGCGCGGGCCTTCGTCAACCGGCCCAAGCTGCTGATCGCGGACGAGCCCACCGGCAACCTCGACCCGCAGACCTCCGTCGGCATCATGAAGCTGCTCGACCGCATCAACCGGACGGGCACCACCGTCATCATGGCGACGCACGACCAGAACATCGTGGACCAGATGCGCAAGCGCGTCATCGAGCTGGAGAAGGGCCGCCTCGTCCGCGACCAGGCCCGCGGCGTCTACGGCTACCAGCACTGACCCGCCGCCCCAGTCACGTCCCCGGAAAGGCTTGATCCGACGCCATGCGCGCCCAGTTCGTCCTGTCGGAGATCGGTGTCGGTCTCCGCCGCAACCTGACGATGACCTTCGCCGTCATCGTCTCCGTCGCCCTGTCCCTGGCCCTGTTCGGCGGCTCCCTGCTGATGAGCGACCAGGTGAGCACCATGAAGGGCTACTGGTACGACAAGGTCAACGTCTCGATCTTCCTGTGCAACAAGAGCGACGCGCAGTCGGACGTCAACTGCGCCAAGGGCGCGGTCACCGAGGACCAGAAGAAGCAGATCCGCACCGACCTCGACAAGATGACCATCGTCGAGAAGGTGACCTACGAGTCGCAGGACGAGGCGTACAAGCACTACAAGGAGCAGTTCGGCAACTCCCCGCTGGCCGGCTCGCTGACGCCGGACCAGATGCAGGAGTCGTACCGCATCAAGCTCAAGGACCCGCAGAAGTACCAGGTCATCGCGACCGCCTTCAACGGGCGTGACGGCGTGCAGTCGGTGCAGGACCAGAAGGGCATCCTGGACAACCTCTTCCAGTTGCTGAACCTGATGAACCGGGCGGCGCTCGGCGTGATGGCGCTGATGCTGCTCGTGGCGCTGCTGCTGATCGTCAACACCGTGCGCGTGTCCGCGTTCAGCCGTCGGCGTGAGACCGGGATCATGCGTCTCGTCGGCGCCTCGGGCTTCTACATCCAGGCGCCGTTCATCATGGAGGCCGCGGTCGCCGGACTCATCGGCGGCGGCCTCGCCTGCGTCTTCCTGGTCGTCGGGCGGTACTTCACGATCGACCACGGCATGGCCCTGTCCGACAAGCTCACGCTGATCAACTTCGTCGGCTGGGACGCGGTGTTGACCAAGCTGCCGCTGATCCTCGCCACCAGTGTGCTGATGCCCGCCCTTGCGGCGTTCTTCGCGCTGCGCAAGTACCTGAAGGTGTGACGCATCCCAAGAGGGCCGTACGGGCGTCCGCCCGTACGGCCCTTCGTCGTTGTCCTAGACTCACCGCCATGTCAGGCCGTGACCCGTTCTGTCAGCCCCGCCGCACCGGCCGTGGGGCCGCCCTGACATTGGTCTTCGCCTGCGCGCTGGTCGCCGGGGCCGCGACCGGGTCCTTCCCGGACACCGGCCTGGGCGCCCGCTCCGGCCCCAAGTCCGCCTCGGAGCCGGTGCCTTCGGCCACCCGTCACGAGGCGGTGCGGCGGGCCGCCGCGAAGGCGATGGCCGACGGCAAGTCGCCCATGGAGGCCGCCGAGCGGGCCGTCAGCCGCAGCGGGGACCGCTGGGGAGCCGTCTACTCCGAGGGCGAGTACCAGGAGTTCCAGGAGGCCCTGGACGGCCAGTACACCGGCACCGGGCTGTGGGCGCGGGCCGAGCCGGACGGCCGGATCGAGGTGACCCGGGTGCAGCCCGGCTCGCCCGCCGCCGGCGCCGGGATCCGCAAGGGCGACCGGCTGCGCAGCGTCGACGGCACGGAGGTGGCCGGCCGGCCGGTCACCGACGTGGTCTCGTTACTCCGCGGCGACGCCGAGGACGCGGCCGCCGGCACGACCGTGACGCTCGGCCTCCAGCGCGGCACGCGCGCGTGGACCGAGACCCTGCGCCGGGCCAGGCTGTCCACGGACCCGGTGACCGTCAGCGAGCTGCCCGGCAGGGTCACCGTCATCAAGGTCGCCGCCTTCACCAAGGGCTCCGGCGACTCCGTGCGCGCCGCGGTGCACCGGGCCCCGGCGGGCGCCGGCGTCGTCCTCGACCTGCGGGGGAACTCCGGCGGTCTGGTCACCGAGTCCGTGGAGACCGCCTCCGCCTTCCTCGACGGCGGCCTCGTCGCCACCTACGACGTCGACGGCGCCCAGCGCGCGCTGCACGCCGACAACGGCGGCGACACCGGCCGGCCCCTGGTCACCCTGGTCGACGGCGGCACGATGAGCGCGGCCGAGATGCTCACCGGCGCCCTGCAGGACCGGGGCCGCGCGGTCGTGATCGGCACCCGCACCTTCGGCAAGGGCTCCGTCCAGATGCCCACCGAGCTGCCCGACGGCTCGGTGGCCGAGCTGACCGTGGGCCACTACCGCACCCCGTCCGGCCGCGCGGTCGACGGCCGGGGCATCACCCCCGACCTGGACGCGGGGCCGCAGGCGCTGCGCCGGGCGCAGACGGTCCTGGGCGGTCTGGGCGACCCCTCGTAGCGCCCCTTTAATGCACTTCCCCCGCACCCCCTCCATGGTGCGAAAATGGTCGGCACTATGGCTAAGGAAAAAGGGCGCAAGCTGATCGCGCAGAACAAGAAGGCGCGGCACGACTACCTCATCCTCGACACGTACGAGGCCGGTCTCGTGCTCATGGGCACCGAGGTGAAGTCGTTGCGCCAGGGGCGGGCCTCGCTCGTCGACGGCTTCGTGCAACTGGACGGTCACGAAGCGTGGCTGCACAACGTGCACGTGCCCGAGTACAGCCAGGGCACCTGGACCAACCACAGCGCCCGGCGCAAGCGGAAGCTGCTGCTGCACCGCGACGAGATCGCCAAGCTCGAGGCGAAGTCCCAGGAGACGGGTCACACGATCGTGCCCCTCGCCCTGTACTTCAAGGACGGCCGGGCCAAGGTCGAGATCGCGCTGGCGAAGGGCAAGAAGGAGTACGACAAGCGCCAGACCCTGCGTGAGAAGCAGGACCGGCGTGAGGCGGACCGCGCGATGTCGGCCGTGCGGCGCAAGCAGCGGGCCTAGTCGCCGGACCGGCGCGACCGGCGGGAATAGGCTGGCACCGACCCGCGTTGGTCACGTACGATGGCAACGCACCCCGTCGAGGGTGCGAGCCCCCTCTCCGGAGGGATTGAAAAATCAACATGGGGATGATCGGTTTCGACAGCGGCTGTCGAAGCAGGGGAAGCGTGTCGAGGAAGCGGCCATGATCTCGTAAACCACAGGCCGAAAACAATAATCGCCAACACCAAGCGCGATTCCTCCCACTTCGCCCTCGCTGCCTAATTAGCAGCTAGCGAAGCTCTTACGGGAGTGTCAGCCCGGGCCTGTTCCCGTCCCGGATCCTGGCATCGACTAGGGGACTAAACCTTGATCCCGGTCACGGGGTGAAGAGGGAAATCAAACAGTGACTGAGCCCGTCGGCGACTTGTTCGCGTGATCGCTGGGGCCGAGAAAAGCGAAGCGAACTGCACACGGAGAAGCCCTGGTTCCGCACCGTTGGACGCGGGTTCGATTCCCGCCATCTCCACTCATCCCATGTGGGCAAGGCCCTGTCGCTTCCGAGCGGCGGGGCCTTTGTCATGCGCTCTGCCGGGCGAGCCGGGTCAGTGTGGCCGTGACCAGGGCCCGGGCACCCGTGTCCAGGGTCGGCTGGAGGACCGGCGCGAACCGGGAGCTGTGGTTGACCGGGATGTCCTGCGCCAACACCCCGCAGAGAGTCCCGTTGGCGAACACTCCGCCCAGGTCCAGCACCCGGGTCAGCTCGGTCAGATCCTCCGGGGACAACCAGCCGGCCACGCATCAGCACCTCCCTCCCTAACCCTCGCCGTCGACCCGACCATCGAACCAGCCGGAGCGCCCACCCGCCCGGTGAGCGCCCGCCTACCGGGCCGCCGCCCGCCCGGCCGCCCCGGTCCGGAGCCGCGACGAGCCGATCGCCAGGGCCACGGCGGCCGCGATCGCCGGCACCGCGAACCCCGTGGCCGGTGAGCCGTGCTCGGCCGCCCAGCCGCCGGCCGCCGAGCCACAGGCGATGCCGGTGAGCAGGCCGGTGACGACGAGGCTCATGCCCTCGTTGAGCCGGTCGGCCGGGGTGCGGGCCTGCACCAGGGTCATCGCGGTCACCATCGTCGGCGCCGTCGCCATGCCCGCCACCAGCAGCGCACCCGCCAGGACGACGAGGGAGCCCGTGGTGGCGGCGGCCAGCCAGGGCAGCGTCATCAGGACGGCCATCGCGAGCAGGCAGCGGGGCAGGCCGAGTCCAGCCGGTTTCAGGGCCCCGTACAGCAGGCCGGCCGCGCACGAGCCCGCCGCCTGCAACGCGAGCACCAGGCCGGCCGCCGCCCGGTGCCCCTGGGCGTCGGCGTACGCGATCGTGACGACCTCCATCGAGCCGAACACCATGCCGGTCGCCGCGAAGCAGGCCAGCAGCGCCGCAATCCCCGGGCTGCGCAACGGTGACCGGGCCTTGGAACGGGCCGACGGCGGCGGCTCGGTCGCCCGCTGCGCGGTGAACAGCAGCATGCCGGCCAGCAGCAGCACCGACCCGGCGAGCGTGCCCGCCTCCGGGAAGAACGTGCCGGTCAGGAAGGCGGCCAGCACCGGGCCCAGCATGAAGCACAGCTCGTCGGCGGCCTGCTCGAAGGAGTTGGCGGTGTGCAGGGCGGCGGGGTCGTCGCGCAGCAGGTGGGCCCAGCGGGCGCGGGACAGGCCGCCGATGTTCGGGGTGGCGGCGGTGGCGGCGTAGGAGGCGAACAGGGTCCAGTCCGGGGCGCCGAAGCGCACGCACAGCAGCAGGGCGAGGCTGCCCAGCACGGCCGTGAGGGTGGCCGGTACGGCGACCCGGGCCTGCCCGTGCCGGTCGACCAGCCGCGCGATCCACGGCCCGGCAACGCCGGTCGCCGCCAGACCGGCGGCGGTGACGGCGCCGGCCAGCGCGTACGAGCCGCGGGCCCCGGCGATCATCACGACCGCGCTCACGCTGAACATCCCCATGGGCAGCCGGGCGACGAGGTTGCCCGCGGTGAAGGCGCGCGTGCCGGGACGGGAGAAGAGCACCCGGTATCCACGGAGCTGCCCCGTTCCCCCGTCCTCGCGCTGCTCGTCCGGTATCCGGCTGTCCTCGGTGGTCTGTTCGGTGGTCTGTTGCGGCATGGCTCCACGGTGGCCCGGAGTGGATCACCCGGTCCAACACCTTCTCGGCGCCGACTCACGCGTCCGCGTTGTGAATCGAGGTTGTAGATTCGCCGCCATGCCCGCTCCCGCCGCCATAGAACCGCGCCTGCTGCGCGCCTTCGTCGCCGTCGCCGAGGAGCTGCACTTCACCCGGGCCGCGGCCCGTCTGTACGTGGCGCAGCAGGCGCTGAGCCGTGATGTGCGGCGGCTGGAGCGCGAGCTGGGCGCCGAGCTGTTCGTGCGGACCACCCGGCAGGTGACGCTCACCGCGGACGGCGAACGCCTGCTGCCGCACGCCCGGCGGGTCCTGGCCGCCCAGGACGATCTGCTCGCCGCCTTCGGCCAGGCCCGGCCGCTGCTGGTCGACCTCAACTCCGCCGGCCTGCTCACCGGCCGCCGGGTGCTGCACCGGGCCCGCGAACTCGCCCCGGACTGCGAGCTGATGGCCCGCTACGAGAGCGGTCTGACCGGAGCGGCGGCCGAGGTGCTGGCCGGCCGGCTGGACGTCTCCTTCGGGCGCTTCGCGGGCCTGGACCCGGCGCTGCGGACCGGGCTCGAACAGCAGCCGGTGCGCTACGAGCCGATGGCCGTCGTCCTGCCCGACGACCACCCGCTGGCCGACCTGCCGGAGGTCCCGCTGGCGGCGCTGGCCGGGGAGACGGTGTACGCCGGCGCGGGGAACCCGCGCACCCGGGAGTGGACCGACCTGGCACTTCACCTCTTCGAGGGGCGCGGCATCCGACTCGCCTCACCCCTTCCGCTGCCGGTCGGCGACGAGGAGTTCGAGCGGATCATGGCGAAGACCCGGAACGTGATCCTGGCCGTGGTGGACTTTCCGGCCATGCCCCGTTCGGTGCTGCGGCCGCTCGTCGATCCGGTCCCGCTCTCGCCCGTCTCGCTGGTCTGGCGCAAGGGGCTGGTACATCCCGGGCTGACGGCGCTCCGCAGGGCCGCGAGCGACATCGCGCGGGCCGAGGGATGGCTGCGGCGGCCGACCGACCGATGGATTCCAGCCGCTGATGATCGTGTGATGAGCGTCCCGGCTCCGGCCGGGTGCGACCTCTCAGCCGCCCCCGCCGCGAGGTGAGAGCAAAGTTCCCTACCGGTCACCCACAGCCACAGCCAGGAAACGCGCCCTCCCTACCTTCGGGACTCATCACCGCGAACCACCGAGTCCCGGAGCACCGTGGAGGCGTCATGACAGGTCCGGACCCCAACCGTCGCAGCGGTCGCTGGATCGAGCGCTGGGATCCCGAGGACGAAAGCTTCTGGAGGGCGACCGGGGAGAAGGTCGCCCGGCGGAACCTGTGGTTCTCCGTGCTCTCCGAGCACATCGGGTTCTCGGTCTGGACCCTGTGGTCCGTGCTCGTGCTCTTCATGGGCCCCGAGTACGGACTCACCCCCGCCGACAAGTTCCTGCTGACCTCCGTCGTCACGCTGGTCGGCGCGGTCGTGCGGGTGCCGTACACGTTCGCCGTCGCCGTCTTCGGCGGGCGGAACTGGACGATCGTCTCGGCGAGCCTCCTGCTCGTGCCGACGGTCGCCGCGTTCGTGGTGATGGAGCCGGGGACCTCCTTCTCCACCTTCCTGCTGGTCGGGCTGCTGGCCGGCATCGGCGGCGGCAACTTCGCCTCCTCCATGACCAACATCAACGCCTTCTTCCCGCTGCGGAAGAAGGGCTGGGCACTCGGGCTGAACGCCGGGGGCGGGAACATCGGTGTGCCGGTCATCCAGCTCATCGCCCTCGCGATCATCGGGGCGAGCGGCGGGCCGCGGGTCCTGCTCGGGATCTACATCCCGCTGATCGTGGTCGCCGCCGTCCTCGCCGCGCTGTTCATGGACAACCTCGCCTCGGTGAAGAACGACACCGGCGCCGCCAGGGACGCGGCGAAGGACGGCCACACCTGGATCATGGCCTTCCTCTACATCGGCACCTTCGGCTCGTTCATCGGCTACAGCTTCGCCTTCGGGCAGGTGCTGACCAACCAGTTCGGGCGCACCCCGCTGCAGGCCGCCTACCTCACCTTCATCGGCCCGCTGCTCGGCTCGCTGATCAGGCCCGTCGGGGGCTGGCTCGCCGACCGGTACGGCGGGGCGCGGATCACCCTGTGGAACTACGTCGGCATGGCCGCCGCCACCGCCGTGCTCGTCGTGGCCAGCATGGAGAAGTCGCTGGCGCTGTTCGTGCCGGTCTTCGTGGTGCTGTTCGTGCTGAGCGGGCTCGGCAACGGGTCGACGTACAAGATGATCCCCGGGATCTTCCAGGCCAAGGCCCTCGCCGGGGGACTCACGGGCGAGGCGGCGGCCGCTCACGGACGGCGGCTGTCCGGGGCCGCCATGGGCCTCATCGGGGCGGTCGGCGCGCTCGGCGGTGTCGGCATCAACCTCGCCTTCCGCCAGTCCTTCCTGTCCTACGGCTCCGGCACCGGCGCCTTCGTCGCCTTCCTCGTCTTCTACGGCGCCTGCTTCGCGGTGACCTGGGCCGTATACCTTCGCGGTTCGGCCACCCGGGCCGCATCCGGCACCACCGCCGAGGCGAAGCCGCAGCTCAGCTACGCCGAGGTGTGACGTAACACCGCGGACATCGAGCCGAACCGAGCCTGTCACGCGCCCTTGACAGGCTCGTTCGGCACGCGGGCAGGCCCTAGGGGGCGTCTCCCCGGTCTTCGTGGGTCCGCGACGCCCGGCACGGCGCCTCGCCGCACGGCCGAACCGCCCGCGTACGCCCGGTACGAGGGCGACTCGACCGCACGCCGAGGCGCCGCACCGGACGCCGCGGCCTGATCCACGAAGATCGGGGAGACGCCCCCTAGGAGAGCCATGGACGACGAACAGCAGCACCCCGAACACGGGCCCCTCGCCGGGTTCACCGTCGGCGTCACCGCCGCGCGCCGCGCCGAGGAACTGGGCGCGCTGCTCCAGCGCCGCGGTGCCGTCGTGCTGCACGCGCCCGCCCTGCGCATCGTGCCGCTGGCCGACGACGGCGAACTGCTCGCCTCCACCAAGGAACTCATCGACCAGGTGCCGGACGTCGTCGTGGCCACCACCGCGATCGGCTTCCGGGGCTGGATCGAGGCGGCCGACGGATGGGGGCTCGGCCGGCCGCTGCTCGAACGTCTGCGCGGCGTGGAGCTGCTGGCCCGCGGGCCCAAGGTGAAGGGCGCGGTACGGGCCGCGGGGCTGACCGAGTCGTGGTCGCCGGCCAGCGAGTCCATGGCCGAGGTGCTGGACCGGCTGCTGGAGGAGGGCGTCGACGGCCGCAGGATCGCCGTACAGCTGCACGGCGAGCCGCTGCCGGGGTTCGTGGAGGCGCTGCGGGCCGGGGGAGCGGAGGTCGTCCTGGTGCCGGTGTACCGGTGGATGCCGCCGGAGGACATCGGGCCCGTCGACCGGCTGCTGGACGCCGTCGTCGCACGCGCGGTCGACGCGCTCACCTTCACCAGCGCGCCCGCCGCCGCGTCCCTGCTGTCGCGGGCCGAGGAGCGCGGGCTGCTCGGCGAGGTGCTGGGCGCGCTCGGCCACGACGTGCTGCCCGCCTGCGTGGGCCCGGTGACCGCGCTGCCGCTGCAGGCGCGGGGCGTGGACACGGTGCAGCCGGAGCGGTTCCGGCTCGGGCCGCTCGTACAGCTGCTGTGCCAGGAACTGCCCGGGCGGGCCCGGGCGCTGCCCGTCGCCGGGCACCGGGTGGAGATCCGGGGGCACGCGGTGCTGGTGGACGGGGAGCTGAAGCCCGTGCCGCCGGCCGGCATGTCGCTGCTGCGGGCGCTGGCGCGGCGGCCGGGCTGGGTGGTGTCCCGAGCCGAACTGCTGCGGGCGCTGCCGGGGGCGGGGCGCGACGAGCACGCGGTGGAGACGGCGATGGCCCGGCTGCGTACGGCCCTCGGCACGCCGAAGCTGATCCAGACGGTGGTCAAGCGGGGCTACCGGCTGGCGCTGGACCCGGCCGCGGACACGAAGTACGCGGACGACTGAGGCGGGGCTGGACACGGAGGCGCCGGGGAAGCCGCCGCGAAGACCGTCAGAAGGGTTCCGCACGCCGGGCGGCACGGGCACTGTGAAGGGGAGCGACGCAACCGTTCCCCTGTCCTAGGCGGTGGCAGGCACATGACGCTGAGTACGGCCCCGGCCCCGCACGAGCCGCGGTTCGAAGCAGGGCGGATCTGCCTGGACCTTCTCGCGACCACGCATCCGGCCGAACGGCTGGGCGGGGTCGAGTCGTTGCGGTCCTGGATCACCGGTGCCGGACTGGTGCCGCCCGGTACCCCGCTGGAGCACGCCGACGCCTCCTGGCCGGAGCGGTTCCGGGAACTGCGCGCCGACGTCGCGCAGTTGCTGCGCGGCACCGGCGCGGCGGACCCGCGGCCCCACGACGGCGCGCTCGGCCGGCTCAACGAGGCCGCCCGCGCCGCGCTCCCGGCCCCGCGCGCGGTGCGCCGCGCCGACGGCTCCCTGGTGCGCGAGCTGGTCCGGGCGCCCGAGTGCGCCGCGCTGCTGGCGCTCCTCGCGCGGGACGCGGTGGAACTGCTCACCGACCCCGTGGCACGGGCCGCGGTCCGCGAGTGCGAGGGTGACAACTGCCCCCTGGTGTACCTGGACACCTCCCGCGGACGCCGGCGCCGCTGGTGCTCCAGCGAGGTCTGCGGCAACCGGGAGCGGGTGGCCCGGCACCGGCGGCGGGCGGCGCTCGCCCGCGCGTGAGGGCCCCGGAGGGCCCGGATCGCAGGTGATTTCGGTTACACCGCGTTTTCGTTGGCGCCTACACGGGTAGCTCACGGCCCCTTCGTCGGTGTGTCGGAAATGTAAAGATCACGCGGTGGGAATGTGCACTCAACCCCCCTCGTCACGTCACCTCGGAGAAATCTGTCGCTCCGGTTTGAACACCGGGCCCCTTCCTTCCGTACGGGTGGGCGAGCGACCGACTGGGGGAACCCCCGGACACCGGAGGTGGGCGTGCGCAAGGATGCGGCCGTGGCCAATGAACGTGGATCGAGGGCCCGACATCGCATGTCCTCACAGCCCTCGGAACCTGATGAGGAGCTGATGCGTGCGCTGTACCGCGAGCACGCCGGACCTCTGCTCGCGTACGTCCTCAGGCTGGTCGCCGGAGACCGGCAGCGCGCCGAGGACGTGGTGCAGGAGACGCTCATCCGTGCCTGGAAGAACGCCGGTCAGCTCAATCGGGCGACCGGTTCGGTACGCCCCTGGCTGGTGACGGTCGCGCGCCGCATCGTCATCGACGGCCACCGCAGCCGGCAGGCCCGGCCGCAGGAGGTCGATCCGTCGCCGCTGGAGGTCATCCCCGCGGAGGACGAGATCGACAAGGCGCTGTGGCTGATGACGCTGTCGGACGCGCTCGACGACCTGACCCCGGCGCACCGGGAGGTCCTCGTCGAGACGTACTTCAAGGGACGTACGGTCAATGAGGCGGCCCAGACGCTGGGCATCCCGAGCGGCACGGTGCGCTCCCGGGTGTTCTACGCCCTGCGGTCGATGAAGCTGGCACTGGAGGAGCGGGGGGTGACGGCGTGATGAGCAGTGGATACGGAGGAATGCAAGGATTCGGCCCGGGTGGTCCGGGTATTTCTGGACCCATGAGCCCCAGTCAGGGATCTTCGGTGCCGAGCGAGCACGAGACCGTGGGCGCGTACGCCCTCGGGCTGCTCGACGACGCCGAGGCAACCGCTTTCGAGGCGCATCTCGCCACCTGCGAATGGTGCGCCCAGCAACTGGACGAGCTGGCCGGGATGGAGCCGATGCTGGCCGCGCTGGCGGATCTGCCGGGTTCCGGCAGCACCCCGGCGATCGGCGAGTCGCTGTCCGCCAGGCCGAGCCCACGGCTGGTGGAGAAACTGGTCGACGAGGTCTCCGAGCGCCGGGCGCAGAAGCGGCGCAAGGGCTTCTACCTGGTCGCGGCCGCTGCCGCGCTGATCATCGGCGGCCCGGTGGCCGTCACGGCGATGAGCGGCGGCGGCGACTCGGGGCAGACGGCCACGCCGCTCGCGGCCACCGCCCAGACCACGTTCGAGCAGCTCCCGGACAAGGTCAGCGGAAGCGACGGCACGACGGGCGCCACCGCGACCGTCGCCATGGGGGAGAAGGACTGGGGCACCTCGGCCGTCCTCGAACTCAAGGGCGTCAAGGGACCGCTCAAGTGCTCGTTGGTTGCCGTCGGCAACAACGGCGACCGCCAGACCCTGGGCTCCTGGTCCGTCCCCAAGTGGGGCTACGGCATCCCGGACGCCAAGACCCCGGAGTCCCGCAAGCCGCTGTACATCGGCGGCGGCACGGCCCTGAAGCCCGACGAGATCGACCACTTCGAGGTGACCACCTTCGACGGCAAGAAGCTCGTGCAGGTGGATGCGTAGTCACGTAGCTTTGCCGGGTCCCCTTCGCGTACGGTTGACGGCTGCCCAGCACGTCAGAAGGGGGCCCGGTGGCCGCTCAGGTTCAGCAGTCCGCGGTCGGCTCGGTACACGGCGCACAGGACTCCGTGCGTGACCGAGAGATCAGCGTCGAACAGGAACATCTGGACCGGGTGTACCGGCGGCTCGAGGAGAAGATCCACGAGGCCGAGTTCCTGATGAACGACGCGGCCAAGCGCGGCCAGGTGGGCACACCGGGCGCGCTGGCCGAGCGGGACGCCCAGGTCTTCCGGGCCGGCATCCATCTGAACCGGCTCAACAACGAGTTCGAGGACTTCCTCTTCGGGCGGATCGACCTGCTGCCCGGCAAGGACGGCAGGAAGGGCCCCGACGGCGCCTACACCGCCGTCGAACCCGCCGAGGGCGCGATCCGGGCCGACAACACCGCCGACATCGCCGAGACCCTGCACATCGGGCGGATCGGCGTGCTCGACGCCGACTACGCCCCGCTGGTCATCGACTGGCGTGCCCCGGCCGCCGCCCCCTTCTACCGGTCCACCCCCAGGGACCCCGGCCGGGTCGTGCGCCGCCGGGTCATCCGCTCCAAGGGCCGCCGGGTCCTCGGGGTCGAGGACGACCTGATGCGCCCCGAACTGCGGGCGTTCCTCGACGGGCAGGCGCTGCCCGTCATCGGCGACGGCGCCCTGATGGCCGCCCTCGGACAGGCCCGCAGCCACACCATGCGGGACATCGTCTCCTCCATCCAGGCCGAGCAGGACCTGGTCATCCGCGCCCCCGCCGCCTCCGTCACCTACGTCGAGGGCGGCCCGGGCACCGGCAAGACCGCGGTCGCCCTGCACCGCGCGGCCTATCTGCTCTACCAGGACCGCAGACGCTACGCGGGCGGCATCCTGATCGTCTCGCCGACCCCGCTGCTGGTGGCCTACACCGAGGGCGTGCTGCCCTCGCTCGGCGAGGAGGGCCAGGTCGCGATCCGTGCCATCGGCTCGCTCGTCGACGGCGTCGAGGCCACGCTGTACGACTCCCCGTCCGTGGCCCGCGCCAAGGGCTCGCACCGGATGCTGAAGGTGCTGCGGAAGGCCGCCCGCGGCGCCCTGGAGCTGAACGATTCGCCGGAGCGGCTCCGGGTCGTCGCCTTCGGGCGCCGCCTGGAACTGGAAGCCGAGGAGCTGGCGCACATCCGCCGCACCGCCCTCGGCGGCACCGCCCCCGTCAACCTGCTGCGCCCGCGCGCCCGCAAGCTGCTCCTGGACGCCCTGTGGGCCAGGTCCGGCGCGGCCGGCCGGCACACCGACCCGGAGCTGGCCGCCGAACTGCGCTCCTCCTTCGACGAGGACGTGGCGGGCGAGGATTCGTTCATCGCCTTCCTCGACGCCTGGTGGCCCGAGCTGACCCCGAAGGGGGTCCTCGCCGCCATGGCGGACGAGAAGCGGCTCGGCCGCTGGGCGCGCCGCATCCTCAACCCCGGCGAGGTCCGCAAGGTCGCCCGCTCGCTGCGCCGGGAGGGCTGCTCGGTGCACGACGCGGCCATGCTGGACGAGCTCCAGTCGATCCTCGGCGCCCCGGCCCGGCCGCGCAGGAAGCGCGAGCTGGACCCGCTGGACCAGCTCACCGGCCTGGAGGAGCTGATGCCGGTGCGCGAGGAGACCCAGCGGGAGCGGGCCGAGCGCCTCGCCCAGGAGCGCACCGAGTACGCGCACGTCATCGTGGACGAGGCCCAGGACCTCACGCCGATGCAGTGGCGGATGGTGGGCCGCCGCGGCCGGCACGCCACCTGGACGGTCGTCGGCGACCCCGCCCAGTCCTCCTGGTCCGACCCGGACGAGGCCGCCGAGGCCCGCGACGAGGCGCTCGGCACCCGCCCGCGGCGCCGCTTCCAGCTCACCGTGAACTACCGCAACCCCGCCGAGATCGCCGAGCTGGCCGCCAAGGTGCTCGCCCTCGCCATGCCGGGCTCCGAGGCGCCCTCCGCCGTACGGTCCACCGGGGTCGAGCCGCGCTTCGTGACGGCGGCCGGCGGATCCGGCACGCCCGCCCGGGACTCCCTGGAGAAGACCGTACGCGCGGAGTCCGAGCGGCTGCTCGGGCTGGTGGACGGCACGGTCGGGGTGGTCGTCGCCATGAACCGGCGCGAGGAGGCCCGCCGCTGGCTGGCCGGGCTCGGCGACCGGGTGGTGGCGCTCGGCAGCCTGGAGGCCAAGGGCCTGGAGTACGACGCCACCGTCGTCGTCTCACCGGCGGAGATCGCCGACGAGTCGCCCGCCGGGCTGCGCGTGCTGTACGTCGCGCTGACCCGGGCGACCCAGCAGCTCACGGTGGTCTCCGGCGAGCGGGACGAGCCGGACCCGGCGGGGGTGCCGGATCTGCTGAGGGACTGATTTCCGAGGAAGTCCCCGCGCCAGGAATGGCCTTCGGCATCCGTTTGTTAGCCTTGACGTGGCACCGGCCCGATCCAAGCCCCCGGGCCCAACCTTCGTCCCTCAGAGGGACCACTTGCCGCGAGGCGAGCATGGCGGGTCGGTGTCATGAACGTGAGAGAGGCCCACGTCCGATGTGACGTGGGCCTCTTTCTTTGCCCGATCATCTCTCGTATTGTGGAAGTTGTTTTCCGAAAAGGCGTGCCGCCGTGAACACAACGTCCGCAATCCGGGGCGACTACCACGTACTCGGTGGTAGGTGCGACGATCGGACGGCACTACACGCGACACGGTGAAAGCAGAGGAAGTCGGCCATGGCAACGGCGCCCAGCGTCTCCTACTCGATGACCATCCGGCTGGAGGTGCCCGCGAGCGGAACCGCCGTCTCGCAGCTCACCAACGCCGTGGAGTCCTCCGGAGGCTCGGTCACCGGCCTCGACGTCACCGCGTCCGGCCACGAGAAGCTCCGTATCGACGTCACCATCGCGGCCACCTCCACGGCCCACGCCGACGAGATCGTGGGCAAGCTCCGGGGCATCGAGGGTGTCACCCTGGGCAAGGTCTCCGACCGTACGTTCCTGATGCACCTCGGCGGCAAGATCGAGATGGCGTCCAAGCACCCCATCCGCAACCGTGACGACCTGTCGATGGTCTACACGCCCGGCGTGGCCCGCGTCTGCATGGCGATCGCCGAGAACCCCGAGGACGCCCGCCGCCTCACCATCAAGCGCAACTCCGTTGCGGTCGTGACGGACGGTTCCGCCGTGCTGGGCCTCGGCAACATCGGCCCCAAGGCCGCGCTGCCCGTCATGGAGGGCAAGGCGGCCCTCTTCAAGCGCTTCGCCGGCATCGACGCCTGGCCGATCTGCCTGGACACCCAGGACACCGACGCCATCGTCGAGATCGTCAAGGCGATCGCCCCCGGCTTCGCCGGCATCAACCTCGAGGACATCTCCGCCCCCCGCTGCTTCGAGATCGAGGCCCGGCTGCGCGAGGCCCTCGACATCCCCGTCTTCCACGACGACCAGCACGGCACCGCGATCGTCGTCCTCGCGGCCCTGACCAACGCGCTGCGCTGCACCGGGAAGGCGATCGAGAACATCCGGGTCGTGATGTCCGGGGCCGGCGCGGCCGGTACGGCCATCCTCAAGCTGCTGATCGCCGCCGGTGTGAAGAACGCCGTGGTGGCGGACATCCGCGGTGTCGTCCACGCGAGCCGCGAGGACCTGGTGGACGCCCCGGCCGACTCGCCGCTGCGCTGGATCGCCGACAACACCAACCCGGAGAACCTCACCGGCACCCTGAAGGAGGCCGTGCGCGGCGCCGACGTCTTCATCGGCGTCTCGGCCCCGAACGTCCTCGACGGCGACGACGTGGCCGCCATGGCCGACGGCGCCATCGTGTTCGCGCTCGCGAACCCCGACCCCGAGGTCGACCCCGCGATCGCCCGGCAGACGGCCGCCGTCGTGGCCACCGGCCGCTCGGACTTCCCGAACCAGATCAACAACGTACTGGTCTTCCCGGGTGTCTTCCGCGGCCTGCTGGACGCGCAGTCCCGTACCGTCAACACGGAGATGATGCTCGCCGCCGCGAAGGCGCTCGCCGACGTGGTGACCGAGGACGAGCTGAACCCCAACTACATCGTTCCGAGCGTCTTCAACGACAAGGTCGCGGGCGCCGTGGCGGGCGCGGTGCGCGAGGCCGCGAAGGCGGTGGGCGCGGCGTCGTAGGCGCCGTACCGTATGGTGCAGGGGCTGTGAGGATGGACACGGCAGCCCCCGCACCGGCGCGTCGTGGAACCCCCCACCGGCGGGCGCCCTCTAGGGTGACGGCCGAGCAGGCGCTTTTCGTGTGACTCCCTAGGGTGTTCTCACGACTCCTACGGGTGCCGGATTGGCATTACCGCCGCAGGTAGGGGCAGGATGCGTCTTTGGGCGCGAGCGCATCGGCATCGATCTCACCTCACGCCTCAACGGCAAGAAGAACACGGGAGTAACAACATGAACCGCAGTGAGCTGGTGGCCGCGCTGGCCGACCGCGCCGAGGTGACCCGCAAGGACGCCGACGCCGTTCTGGCCGCGTTCGCCGAGGTTGTCGGCGACATCGTCTCCAAGGGCGACGAGAAGGTCACCATCCCCGGCTTCCTGACCTTCGAGCGCACCCACCGTGCCGCTCGTACCGCGCGCAACCCGCAGACCGGCGAGCCCATCAACATCCCGGCCGGCTACAGCGTCAAGGTCTCCGCGGGCTCCAAGCTCAAGGAAGCGGCCAAGGGCAAGTAAGCGCTCCGCTCAACGGGTGCTTCGGCCGAAGTCGTCGAAAAGGGCGGCCCCCCTCGTACCGAGGGGGGCCGCCCTTTTGCTTTCGGCCGCCGTCTAGCCGAGTGCCTTGCCCGGCAGCTCGACCTTCGCGCCCAGTTCCACGAGCTTCTCCATGAAGTTCTCGTAGCCGCGGTTGATCAGTTCGATGCCGTGGACGCGGGAGGTGCCCTCGGCGGCCAGGGCCGCGATGAGGTACGAGAAGCCGCCGCGCAGGTCGGGGATGATCAGGTCGGCGCCCTGGAGCCGGGTGGGCCCGGAGACGACCGCGGAGTGCAGGAAGTTGCGCTGGCCGAAGCGGCAGTCGGAGCCGCCCAGGCACTCGCGGTAGAGCTGGATGTGGGCGCCCATCTGGTTCAGCGCCGAGGTGAAGCCGAGCCGGGACTCGTACACCGTCTCGTGGATGATGGACAGGCCCGTCGCCTGGGTCAGGGCGACCACCAGCGGCTGCTGCCAGTCGGTCTGGAAGCCCGGGTGCACGTCCGTCTCCAGCGCGATGGACTTGAGCTGCCCGCCCGGGTGCCAGAAGCGGATGCCCTCGTCGTCGATCTCGAAGGCGCCGCCCACCTTCCGGTAGGTGTTCAGGAACGTCATCATCGAGCGCTGCTGGGCGCCCCGGACGTAGATGTTGCCGTTGGTCGCCAGCGCCGCCGACGCCCAGGAGGCGGCCTCCAGGCGGTCCGAAAGGGCGTGGTGGGTGTAGCCGCCCAGCTTGTCCACACCGGTGATGCGGATCGTGCGGTCGGTGTCCATCGCGATGATCGCGCCCATCTTCTGCAGTACGCAGATGAGGTCCTCGATCTCCGGCTCGACGGCCGCGTTGGACAGCTCCGTGACGCCCTCGGCCAGCACCGCGGTCAGCAGCACCTGCTCGGTCGCGCCGACGGACGGGTAGGGCAGCCGGATCTTCGTACCGCGCAGCCGCTGCGGCGCCTCCAGGTACTGCCCGTCGGCCCGCTTCTCGATGGTCGCGCCGAACTGCCGCAGCACGTCGAAGTGGAAGTCGATGGGCCGGCCGCCGATGTCGCAGCCGCCGAGGCCCGGGATGAACGCGTGGCCCAGACGGTGCAGCAGCGGGCCGCAGAACAGGATCGGGATACGGCTGGAACCCGCGTGGGCATCGATGTCAGCGACGTTGGCGCTCTCCACGTGCGTCGGGTCGAGCACCAGCTCGCCGGGTTCCTCACCCGGACGGACGGTGACCCCGTGCAGCTGCAGCAGGCCGCGCACGACACGCACGTCACGGATGTCCGGAACGTTGCGCAGTCGGCTCGGCGCACTGCCCAGCAGGGCGGCGACCATGGCCTTCGGTACGAGGTTCTTCGCACCGCGGACACGGATCTCGCCCTCCAGCGGGGTTCCGCCGTGGACAAGCAGGACATCGTCGTTGACGGTCATGAATCTCGCGTTCCGATGAGTCGGGCAGGGGCCGGCCGATCACTTTGCGCAGGGGCCGGAGAGACAGGGTAATCGCCTATTACCCCCGTCCTGTAAGCCCAAGTACCGCCCAGCCGCGTCATGGCTGTGTCACAACACGAACCGTTCACCGCCGGGCACAAGGGGTCACCGGCGCGGGCGCGCCCCCGTACGCCCTGAGCTGCGTTCACTCGCGCACCCCGATTGGCTCCCCACAGTGGGCGAAGATGCGGGATCATGTCTGGCATGACCGAGGTGTCCTCGCTCACAGGGCGGCTGCTCGTGGCAACCCCCGCCCTGGCGGACCCGAACTTCGACCGTGCGGTCGTGCTCCTCCTCGACCACGACGAGGAGGGCTCCCTCGGTGTCGTCCTCAACCGCCCCACCCCGGTGGGCGTGGGCGACATCCTGGAGGGCTGGGCCGATCTGGCCGGTGAGCCCGGAGTGGTCTTCCAGGGCGGTCCGGTCTCCCTGGACTCGGCGCTCGGCGTCGCGGTCATCCCGGGCGGCACGAAGGGGGACAGCGCCCCGCTCGGCTGGCGGCGGGTGCACGGCGCGATCGGTCTGGTCGACCTGGAGGCCCCGCCGGAACTGCTCGCCTCGGCCGTCGGCTCGCTGCGGATCTTCGCCGGTTACGCGGGCTGGGGCCCCGGCCAGCTCGAGGACGAGCTGGTGGAGGGCGCCTGGTACGTCGTGGAGTCGGAGCCGGGTGACGTGTCCTGTCCGGAGCCGGAGACCCTCTGGCGCGAGGTGCTGCGCCGCCAGCGCAACGAGCTGGCGATGGTCGCCACGTATCCCGACGACCCGTCGCTCAACTGATGCCCCCGCGCTTCAGTACCCTTGGCGACATGAGCACTCTCGAGCCCGAGCGCGGGACTGGTACGGGGACCCTCGTAGAGCCGACGCCACAGGTGTCCCACGGCGACGGCGACCACGAGCGCTTCGCCCACTACGTCCAGAAGGACAAGATCATGGCGAGCGCCCTCGACGGCACCCCCGTCGTGGCGCTGTGCGGCAAGGTGTGGGTGCCCGGCCGCGACCCGAAGAAGTACCCCGTGTGCCCCATGTGCAAGGAGATCTACGAGTCCATGGGCAGCGGTGGCGACGACAAGGGCGGCGACAAGTAGACGGCCGTCCGTCGTCCGCCTGACGAACCTCGGGCCCCCGGGACGCGCCGCAGACGCGGACCCGGGGGCCTTTGTGCTTTTCGGCCGTCAACTGGTCCAGACCTCTTGTCGGCATGCTCATGTCGGCAATAGCCTCCTCGAAGTCGCGCACGGCGAAGAATGCGCCGCGCCACGCGCGGTTCCCCCGTAGGAACGCTTTCCTTCCTCAAGGACCGATGTGACTGACAAGGCGGATCTGATCCCGGCTCCGGCGCGCTGTTCGCGGAACACCGCCGGGCACACCCGCATCGGCGCCGGCACCGCGCTGGAGGCGCGGCCCGGCACCGAGGGCGTCGCGCGGTGGCTGCGGGCCACCGTCGGCGCGGCGACCGGTCTGCCGCTGCCGGAGGCGGACGGCGGGGACGACCGCGTCGTGCTGAGCATCGAGCCCGGGCTGCCCCCCGAGGGCTACCGTCTCGTCGCCGACGGCTCTCCGGTGCGGATCCAGGGCGGCAGCGCGGCCGGTGTCTTCTGGGGCGCGCAGACCTTCCGTCAACTGCTCGGACCCGACGCGTTCCGCCGCGCGCCGCTGCGTCCCGGCCGGGATTGGCACCTGCCCCGGCTCACCGTCGAGGACGCCCCCCGGTTCGGCTGGCGCGGGCTCATGCTGGACGTCGCCCGGCATTTCATGCCCAAGGAAGGCGTGCTGCGGTACCTGGACCTGATGGCCGCGCACAAACTCAACGTCTTCCACCTCCATCTGACGGACGACCAGGGCTGGCGGATCGAGATCGCCCGGTATCCGCGGCTCACCGAGATCGCCTCCTGGCGGGCGCGGACGAAATTCGGCCACCGCGCCTCACCGCTCTGGGAGGAGAAGCCGCACGGGGGTCACTACACCCAGGACGACATCCGGGAGATCGTCGCCTACGCCGCCGAGCGGCATATCACCGTCGTCCCGGAAATCGACGTACCCGGCCACTCGCAGGCCGCCATCGCCGCGTATCCGGAACTCGGCAACACCGATGTCGTGGACACCTCCGCCCTCACCGTCTGGGACAACTGGGGGATCTCCGAGAACGTATTGGCGCCCACCGACACCACCCTCCGTTTCTACGAGGGGGTGTTCGAGGAAGTGCTGGAACTGTTCCCCTCCGAGTTCGTGCACATCGGCGGCGACGAATGCCGCAAGGACCAGTGGCGCCGGTCGCCGGCCGCGAAGAACCGGATCGCGGAGCTGGGGCTCGCCGGCGAGGACGAGCTGCAGTCCTGGTTCATCGGCCACTTCGACTCCTGGCTCGCCGCGCGCGGGCGCCGCCTCATCGGCTGGGACGAGATCCTGGAGGGCGGACTCGCGCCGGGCGCGGCGGTGTCCTCCTGGCGCGGCTACGGGGGCGGCGTCGCGGCCGCCCGGGCCGGGCACGACGTCGTCATGTGCCCGGAGCAGTACGTCTACCTGGACCACCGGCAGGCGCCCGGGGACGACGAACCCGTGCCGATCGGCTTCGTGCGCACCCTGGAGGACGTCTACCGGTTCGAGCCGGTGCCGGCCGAACTCGCCGCCGACGAGGCCCGGCACGTGCTGGGCACCCAGGCCAACGTCTGGACCGAGGTGATGGAGGACGCCGCGCGCGTCGACTACCAGGCCTTTCCCCGGCTCGCCGCCCTCGCGGAGGTCGCCTGGAGCCGGCTGCCCGCCCCGGCGGAGCGGGACTTCGCGGACTTCGAACACCGGATGGCCGCCCACTACCGGCGACTTGACGCCCTCGGCGTCGGCTACCGGCCGCCCACCGGGCCGCGGCCCTGGCAGCGGCGCCCCGGCGTCCTCGGCCGCCCGGTCGACGGCACGCCCCCGAACCGCTAGGAGCCGCCGGGCACCTGGGCCGCCCCCCCCCGGAACAGGTGCCCGTAGAACGAATGACGGAAAACGTCGTGGAGCCACCGAAGAGTGGCAATCGGCGCCCACCGGCGATGCCGTGCCAAAACGGAATATGTCGCCGATGAGGTGGGCGAATGCCTCCTAGCGGACCCCCGCGTCCGGCCCTTGCGAAGATGTGCCAGAGTTGCCACGTCCGCCCTGTGAGCACGTACCGTACGGCCACACAGGTGGGACCAGGTGGGGCAGCGGGAAGGGGCAGCCGGTTTGACCACGCACGCACCGCAGGCGGCGCAGGCCGTCACGCTGCCCACGACACTGGACGAGGCCGTGGCGGCCCTCACCGCCATGCCCACCGCCGTCCCCGTGGCGGGCGGCACCGACCTCATGGCCGCCGTCAACTCCGGCCAGCTCAGGCCCGCCGCCCTGGTGGGCCTCGGACGGATCAGCGAGATCCGCGGCTGGCAGTACCAGGACGGCCACGCGCTGCTCGGCGCCGGCCTCACGCACGCGCGCATGGGCCGCCCCGACTTCGCGGCCCTGATCCCGGCGCTCGCCGCCGCCGCGCGCGCCGCCGGGCCGCCGCACATCCGCAACGCCGGCACCCTGGGCGGCAACATCGCCTCGGCCGCCCCCACCGGCGACGCGCTGCCGGTGCTGGCCGCCCTCGAGGCCACGCTGATCATCGCGGGCCCGAACGCGGCCCGCCGGGAGATCCCGGTCTCGCACCTGCTGGCCGGCGTGGAGATGCTGCGCGGCGGCGAACTCATCGGCTACGTGCGCGTGCCGCTGCTGCACGCCCCGCAGGTCTTCCTGAAGGCGACCGGGCGCACCGGCCCCGGCCGGGCGCTGGCCTCGGTGGCCGTGGTGCTCGACCCGGCCCGGCGCGGGGTGCGCTGCGCCGTGGGCGCCATAGCGCCGATGCCGCTGCGCCCCCTGGACGCCGAGCAGTGGGTCGCCCAGCTCATCGACTGGGACAACGACCGCGCCCTCGTACCCGAGGCCCTGCAGGCCTTCGGGGAGTACGTCGCCGCCGCGTGCATCCCGGACCCGGCCCCCGAGCCGGACGGCTCCGTGGTCCCGCTGCCGCCCGCCGTACTGCACCTGCGGCGCACCGTCGCCGCGCTGGCCCGACGAGCACTGGGGAGGGCGCTGTCGTGACCGACGACCAGCACGGAGAGGGCACCCCGCAGGGCGGCGGCCGCTGGGACCCGCTGCCCCAGGGTGACTACGACGACGGCGCCACCGCCTTCGTCAAGCTCCCCGAGGGCGGCATCGAGGCTCTGCTCGCCGGCGACAGCCCGCTGGCCGCCCCCGGACACGGCTACGTCCCGCCGCGGATAACGGCGGCGCCCCCCGAGGGCCCCGCGGACGCCTGGCCCGCGCCCGACGGCGGCGGCCGGTGGCCCGAGCCGAACGCCGTGCCCCAGGAGCCGGGCAGCGGCGACCGGTTCACGTACCAGCCCGCGGCGACCCAGCAGTGGACCTTCGAGGAGCCCGCGGCGCCGCCCGCCCCCGGACACGACGTCACCGGACAGTGGTCCATCCCGGTCGCCGGCGGTGATCTCCCCGACGAGTCCGGCGAGTTCACCACGTCCTCGCTGGTCGAGCAGTGGGGCGGCACCCCGCCGGCCACCCTGCCCGGCGGCGCGCCCGCGCCCTGGGCGACGGAGGCCCCCGCGCAGCCGTGGGGGGAGCCGGAGCCGGACGCCGCGCCCCGCGCCGCCGACGCCTTCCCGGCGGCGGAGTTCGCGCCCCCCACCGCCGAAGCCTCCACCGCCCCCGAGTTCGCGCCCGAGCCGCCCCACGACCCGGCCCCGGCCGCGCAGGCCCCTGAGGGCCCCGCCGACGGCCCGGAACGGCCCGCCGGGCCCGCCGGTCACGAGACGGCCCCCGAGGCCCCGCAGACGCCGGACACGGCCACGGCGCCGGGCCCCGCGGACCCGGTGGACGGGACCGGCGCGCCCGAGGACACCGGACCGGCCGCGGACGCGCCGCCGGCCCAGGACCCGGCGGACGACGGAGACCCGGCCGTCCGGACCGCGGACCGGGAGGACGCGCCCGGGGACGAGCCCGCCGCCCTCCCGCCCCACGACGACCACCCGCTCGCCTCCTACGTCCTGCGGGTCAACGGCGCCGACCGGCCCGTCACCGACGCCTGGATCGGCGAGTCCCTGCTGTACGTCCTGCGCGAGCGGCTCGGTCTCGCCGGGGCCAAGGACGGCTGCTCGCAGGGCGAGTGCGGTGCCTGCAACGTCCAGGTCGACGGCCGCCTGGTGGCGTCCTGCCTGGTCCCGGCCGTCACCGCGGCCGGCAGCGAGGTGCGCACCGTCGAGGGCCTGGCCGCCGACGGACGGCCCTCCGACGTGCAGCGGGCGCTCGCCCGGTGCGGCGCCGTGCAGTGCGGCTTCTGCGTGCCCGGCATGGCGATGACCCTGCACGACCTCCTCGAGGGCAATCCCGCGCCGACCGAGCTGGAGACCCGCCAGGCCCTGTGCGGCAACCTCTGCCGCTGCTCCGGCTACCGGGGCGTCCTGGACGCCGTCAAGGAGGTCGTCGCCGAGCGCGAGGCGCACTCCGGCGCCGACGAGGGACCGGACACCGACGAGGCGCGCATCCCGCACCAGGCGGGCCCGGGCGCCGGCGGTGTCAACCCGGCGGCCTTCGAGTCACCGGGGCTCTTCGACAGCCCCGGCACCTTCGGCACACCGGGACCGCACGACCAGCAGTACGGCCAGGACGGAGGCCAGGCGTGACCAACGAAGCCGCCACCGCGACCGCCACCGCGGCGGCGCCCGCCGCCGACCCCGAGCCGCTGCCGCACGGCCTCGGCGCCTCGCTGCCGCACGCCGACGCCCGCGCCAAGACCGAGGGCACCTTCCCCTACGCGGCCGACCTGTGGGCCGAGGGGCTGCTCTGGGCCGCCGTGCTGCGCTCCCCGCACGCGCACGCGCGCATCGTCTCCATCGACACCACCCACGCGCGCGAGATGCCCGGCGTACGCGCCGTCGTCACCCACGAGGACGTCCCCGGCACCCCCCGCCACGGCCGGGGCACGCCGGACCGCCCGGTGTTCGCCTCCGAGGTCGTACGGCACCACGGCGAGCCCATCGCCGCCGTCGCCGCCGACCACCCCGACACGGCGCGGATGGCCGCCGCGGCCGTCATCGTCGAGTACGAGGTGCTCGACCCGGTCACCGACCCCGAGCACTCCTTCGAGGCCGAACCGCTGCACCCGGACGGCAACCTGATCCGGCACATCCCGCTGCACCACGGCGACCCGGAGGCGGCCGGCGAGATCGTCGTCGAGGGCCAGTACCGCATCGGCCGCGCGGACCCGGCCCCCATCGGCGCCGAGGCCGGCCTCGCCGTGCCCCGCCCCGACGGCGGCGTGGAGCTGTACCTGGCGTCCACCGACCCGCACACCGACCGCAACACGGCCGCGGCCTGCTACGGCCTGTCCCCGGAGCGGGTGAAGATCGTCGTCACGGGGGTGCCCGGCGCCACCGCCGACCGCGAGGACCAGGGCTTCCAGCTCCCGCTCGGCCTGCTCGCCCTGAAGACCGGCTGCCCGGTGAAGCTCACGGCCACCCGCGAGGAGTCATTCCTCGGCCACGCCCACCGTCACCCCACCCTGCTGCGCTACCGCCACCACGCGGACGCCGACGGCAGGCTGGTGAAGGTCGAGGCGCAGATCCTGCTCGACGCGGGCGCCTACGCGGACACCTCCGCCGAGGCCCTCGCCGCCGCCGTCTCCTTCGCGTGCGGCCCGTACGTCGTCCCGAACGCCTTCATCGAGGGCTGGGCCGTACGCACCAACAACCCGCCCTCCGGCCACGTGCGCGGCGAGGGCGCGATGCAGGTGTGCGCCGCCTACGAGGCGCAGATGGACAAGCTGGCCAGGAAACTGGGCCTGGACCCGGCCGAGGTCCGCCTGCGCAACGCGCTCGCGACCGGCGACGTCCTGCCCATCGGCCAGACCGTGACCTGCCCGGCCCCGGTGGCCGAACTCCTCCAGGCGGTCCGTGACTTCCCGCTGCCCGAACTGCCCGTGGACACCCCCGAGGAGGAGTGGCTGCTGCCCGGCGGCCCCGAGGGCGCGGGCGAGCCGGGCGCGGTGCGCCGGGGCGTCGGCTACGGCCTGGGCATGGTGCACATGCTCGGCGCCGAGGGCGCCGACGAGGTCTCGACGGCGACGGTGAAGGTGCACGACGGCGTGGCCACCGTGCTCTGCGGGGCCGTGGAGACGGGTCAGGGCTTCACCACCCTCGCCCGTCAGATCGTCCAGGACACGCTCGGTATCGACGAGGTGCACGTGGCGCCGGTCGACACCGACCAGCCCCCGGCCGGGCCGGGCTGCCGCGGCCGCCACACCTGGGTGTCGGGTGGCGCGGTGGAGCGGGCGGCGAAGATGGTCCGCACCCAGCTCCTGCAGCCCCTGGCCCACAAGTTCGGCATGTCCACCGAGCTGCTGCAGATCACGGACGGCAAGATCACCTCCTACGACGGCGTGCTGTCGACCACCGTCACCGAGGCGATGGACGGCAAGGAGCTGTGGGCCACCGCCCAGTGCCGTCCGCACCCCACCGAGCCGCTGGACGCCGCCGGCCAGGGCGACGCCTTCGTGGGCCTCGCCTTCTGCGCGATCCGCGCGGTGGTGGACGTCGACATCGAGATCGGCTCGGTCCGGGTGGTGGAGCTGGCGGTCGCCCAGGACGTCGGCCGGATCCTCAACCCCGCCCAGCTCACGGCCCGTATCGAGGCGGGCGTCACGCAGGGCGTGGGCATCGCCCTCACCGAGAACCTGCGCACCCCGCGCGGCCTGATCCGCCACCCCGACCTGACCGGGTACGCCCTGCCGACCGCCCTGGACGCGCCGGACATCCGGATCGTGAAGCTGGTCGAGGAGCGGGACGTGGTCGCGCCCTTCGGCGCCAAGTCGGTCAGCGCGGTCCCGGTGGTCACGTCCCCGGCGGCGATCGCCTCCGCCGTCCGCGCGGCCACCGGCCGCCCCGTCAACCGCCTCCCGATCCGCCCGCAGGCGGCCGTGGTGACCTCGCAGTGACCGCGCCCCCGCGCGCGGCGACGGCCGTGCGCGGGCAGGGCGGGCAACGGATCCGGCCCGTCCGGCGTCCTTCCTGGTGAGGGCCGTTGTCAGTGGTGCGGCGTAGTGTGCCGAGCAGTCGGGGGCACCCGCCCGGGCATCGCGCACGACGGCGCACGCACACAGGCACGCACGGGGACGATCGCGGGGGAGCGATGAGCACGACCGACGCCGGTATCCCGGCGATCACACTGACCGAGGCGGAACTGGGCCGGCACATCACCCACGCGCCCACCCGGGGACTGCTCACGGGCCCCGGACTGCCCGTGGACACCGCCCTGTTGACCTTCTCCCCGCTGCGCGCCCACGGCCTGCGCACCCTCGGCGACGCCACCGACGGCCCCTTCCGGCTGGCGGAGGAGCTGCGCGGCCGCCTGGTGATCGGCGAACTGCTGAACCCGGCCGGCATGGAGCGCGAGTCGATCCTGCTGGACGGCGACACCGGCGAGCTGACCACGGCCTGCCTCGTCGGCCCGTCCGCCCCGCGCCCCTTCGCCCCCTCGCTGGCCACCCTGCTGCGCTTCGCCGCGGTCACGGAGGAACTGGCGGGCCTGCGCGGCCGTTTCGCGTCCCTGGCGGGCACGTACGGCCCGAGGACGGCGACCGAGGCGTCGCGCCGCCTGCTCGCCCTGTTCGCGGAGGGCACGGACGGCCGGGTCCCGCCGTACTGGAAGGCCGCGGCCCTGATCCGCCCGCTGGCCCTCGTCGCGGGGCCGGGCACCACGTCCGGCCTGACCCTGGACGTTCCGGCCCGCCTGCTGGAGCAGGAGTTCGGCCACGGCCGGGTGGCCCGGTTCGAGGAGGTCGACTTCCCCGCCACGCTCACGCACGAGCCGACCCGCCGCTTCCTGCGCGAGACGGGCCTGCCGGAGGAGGCGGTCGTCTTCCACGCCGACACCGACGTCCCGCTGCCGACGCTCACCGAGTACTTCACCACCGAGCGCTGCGACGACTACCCCCTGGACGCCCTCCCGGCCCACGCCGGTCACCTGATCCGGCTCGGCCACCTCGTCGAGGACCACAGCCTGGTCGTCGACGGCAGAACGGGCGCGGTGCTCACGTTCAGCGAGCCCGAGGCCACGCTCCACCCCCTGAACACCGACGTGTCCACCCTGGCCTTCACCCTCTGGCTCCTGCACCACGAGCGGACCATCGACGAGCACCTGTCGAACGAGCTGACCACCGAGGCCTACGACCACCTGGCCGCGGCCATGATCCGCACCCTCACCGCGGTCGACCCCGCGGCCACCCTGCCGGACACCGCCTGGCACTACTGGACGCAGCTGTTCCAGGACGAGGCGGGCGGGGTGCTGTAGCTGGAGACCGTGGCGGGAATCGAACCCGCGTAAGTCGCTTTGCAGGCGACTCCCTGAACCACTCGGGCACACGGTCGTGTCGTGCTGTGAGAAGAACGTAGGGCGGGCCGGGGCGCCCGCTCAAGCAGAACCGCGGCCCCGCAACGGGACTGCCACACGCCGTTCATGAAGCCCGGGCCGGGGGTCTACGACCAAGGTCGGAGCACGGGCGGGACCACCGACAGGGGTCAAACCCGGCCGTGGACCTTACTCTGTCGACCATGAGTGCCCTCGAGTCCCGTGACACCGCTGTGGTGAGTGACGCCGTCGACACGGACGGCGGTGGTGTGCTGAGCCGGGAGCACCGGGCGCTCAGTGTCGGGATCGTGTCCGTCGTGCTGCTCATCGCCTTCGAGGCGACCGCCGTCGGGACCGCGATGCCCGTGGCGGCGCGCGAGCTGGACGGGCTGGCGCTGTACGCGTTCGCGTTCTCCGGGTACTTCACGACCAGCCTGTTCGGGATGGTGTTCGCCGGCCAGTGGTCCGACCGGCGCGGGCCGCTCGGCGCGCTGACCACGGGGATCGCCGCCTTCGCCGCCGGGCTCGTCGTCGCCGGGACCGCCGGGACGATGTGGGTGTTCATCCTGGGCCGGGCCGTGCAGGGCCTCGGCGGCGGGCTGGTCATCGTGGCGCTGTACGTCGTCGTCGGGCGCGCCTACCCGGAGCGGCTGCGGCCCGCGATCATGGCGGCCTTCGCCGCCGGGTGGGTCGTACCGTCCATCGTCGGCCCGCTCGCCGCGGGAGCGGTGACCGAGCACCTCGGCTGGCGCTGGGTGTTCCTCGGCATCCCCGCGCTGGTCGTCTTCCCGCTCGCCCTCGCGCTGCCGCAGATACGCCGCCGGGCGGCGGGCCCCGTGGACGGCACCGACGGCGCCGCCTCCTTCGACCGGCGCCGCATCCGGCTCGCCCTCGCCATCTCCCTCGGCGCGGGACTCCTGCAGTACGCCGCCCAGGACCTGCGCTGGCTCTCGCTGGTCCCCGGTCTCGCCGGTGCGGCGCTGCTCGGGCCCGCCGTCCTCGGACTGCTCCCGCGCGGCACCTACCGCGCCGCGCGCGGGCTGCCCTCCGTCGTGCTGCTGCGCGGGGTGTCCGCCGGGTCCTTCATCGCCGCCGAGTCCTTCGTCCCGCTGATGCTGGTCACCCAGCGGGGGCTGTCCCCGACGCTGGCCGGCTTCTCGCTGGCGGCCGGCGGGGTCACCTGGGCGCTGGGCTCGTGGGTGCAGTCGCGGCCGCGCGTGGAGCCGTACCGGGAGCGGCTGATGACGGCGGGCATGGTGCTGGTCGCCGCCGCGATCCTCACCGCGCCGAGCGTGCTGCTGCACTCCGTCCCGGTCTGGATCGTCGCCGTCGCCTGGGGCTTCGGCTGCTTCGGCATGGGGCTGGTGATCTCCTCCACCAGCGTGCTGCTGCTCCAGCTCTCCGCGCCCCGGGAGGCCGGCGCCAACTCCGCCGCGCTCCAGATCTCCGACGCCCTCTCCAACGTCGTCCTCCTCGCGGCGACCGGCGCGGCCTTCGCGGCCCTGGGCGGTGGCGGCGCGGCGGCCGCGTCCGCCTCGGCGGCCGGCGGGTCCCACCCCGCCGCCTTCGCCGCCGTCTTCCTGCCGATGACGGCGGTGGCGCTGGTGGGGGTGTGGGTGACGCGGCGGCTCCGGACTTCTGACTGACACTGGCTGGTACCGCGTAGTACCGTGACGGCATGGCTGGACTGAACCTGCGGTTTACAGACGAAGAGCTCGACGCGCTCAGGGAGCGTGCGGCGGCGGAAGGTCGCAGCATGCAGGCCTTCGCGCATGACGCTGTGGTCGCGGCCATAAACGAACGTTCACGGTTGTTCAACGAGGCGGCCGAGCATGTGCTGAAGGCCAGTGCCGAGCTGAACCGGAGGCTCGCCTGATGCACTACCTCACGCTCCCGGAGTTGCTGAATCTCGCCAAGCGGCTCGGGGCGGAAGAGGTGCGCGACTACGGACTTCTGGACTCGGCGCTGGCGCGACCCCAATCGAGCGTGTTCGGGCAGGATGCCTACCCGGACGTGTGGCAGAAGGCCGCAGCACTCATGGAATCCCTCGCTCGCAATTACGCCCTCGTGGACGGCAACAAGCGCATCGCCTGGTACGCGACCTGGGTGTTCCTGCACATGAACGGGCATCCGCTGGACGCGGACTTCGACGTGGACGAGGCCGAGCGCTTCGTGCTGGACGTCTGTCAGGGCGCCCTGGACGTGCCCAAGACCGCGGCTCAGTTGCCGGGCTTCGCGCGCCGACTGTGACGTGAGTCCCACCCGGGGGCGACCCGGCCCCGTTCGCGCGTCGGGTGTGCCGGGCCGCCGGTAGGGTGGCCCGGTTGTCATACGTAGCCGAGCCGCCCGACCGCCTGATCCACGGAGACCGTGACTACCACCGCCGCTTCCGCCGCACACTCCCACCACCTCTCGCCGGCCTTCCCCGGCCGGGCTCCCTGGGGCACCGCAAGCAAGCTGCGTGCCTGGCAGCAGGGGGCGATGGAGAAGTACATCCAGGAGCAGCCGCGTGACTTCCTCGCGGTGGCCACGCCGGGCGCCGGCAAGACGACCTTCGCGCTGACCCTCGCCTCCTGGCTGCTGCACCACCACGTCGTGCAGCAGGTGACCGTGGTCGCGCCGACCGAGCACCTGAAGAAGCAGTGGGCGGAGGCCGCGGCCCGGATAGGGATCAAGCTCGACCCCGAGTACAGCGCGGGCCCCCTCGGCAAGGACTACGACGGCGTCGCCGTCACCTACGCGGGCGTCGGCGTCCGCCCGATGCTGCACCGCAACCGCGTCGAGCAGCGCAAGACCCTGGTGATCCTCGACGAGATCCACCACGCCGGTGACTCCAAGTCCTGGGGCGAGGCCTGCCTGGAGGCGTTCGAGCCCGCGACCCGGCGGCTCGCGCTGACCGGTACGCCGTTCCGGTCCGACACCAACCCGATCCCCTTCGTCACGTACGCGGAGGGGCAGGACGGGATCCGCCGGTCCGCCGCCGACTACACCTACGGCTACGGCAACGCCCTCGCCGACCACGTCGTCCGGCCGGTCATCTTCCTCTCGTACAGCGGCAACATGCGCTGGCGCACGAAGGCCGGTGACGAGATCGCCGCCCGGCTCGGCGAGCCGATGACCAAGGACGCGGTCAGCCAGGCCTGGCGCACCGCCCTCGACCCGCGCGGCGAGTGGATGCCCAGCGTGCTGCGCGCCGCCGACCAGCGGCTGACCGAGGTGCGCAAGGGCATCCCGGACGCCGGTGCCCTGGTCATCGCCTCCGACCAGGACTCCGCCCGCGCCTACGCCAAGCTCATCCGGGAGATCACCGGCACGAAGGCGACCCTCGTGCTGTCCGACGACGCCGGCGCCTCGAAGCGGATCGACGACTTCAGCGGCGGCGACGACCGCTGGATGGTCGCGGTGCGCATGGTGTCCGAGGGCGTCGACGTGCCCCGGCTCGCGGTCGGGGTGTACGCCACCACCATCTCGACCCCGCTGTTCTTCGCGCAGGCCGTCGGCCGTTTCGTGCGGTCCCGGCGGCGCGGCGAGACCGCGTCCGTGTTCCTGCCGACCGTCCCGGACCTGCTGACCTTCGCCAACGAGATGGAGAAGGAGCGGGACCACGCCCTCGACAAGCCGAAGAAGGAGGGCGAGGAGGACCCGTACGCCGAATCCGAGAAGGAGATGGAGGAGGCGAACAAGGAGCAGGACGAGGACACGGGCGAGCAGGAGCAGTTCTCCTTCGAGGCGCTGGAGTCCGAGGCCGTCTTCGACCGGGTCCTCTACGACGGCGCCGAGTTCGGCATGCAGGCCCACCCGGGCAGCGAGGAGGAGCAGGACTACCTGGGCATCCCGGGCCTCCTCGAGCCCGACCAGGTGCAGATGCTGCTGCAGAAGCGGCAGGCCCGGCAGATCGCGCACAGCCGCAAGAAGCCGGACACCGAGGCCGACCTGCTGGAACTGCCCGCCGAGCGACGGCCGGTGGTCAGCCACAAGGAGATGATGGAGCTGCGCAAGCGGCTCAACACCCTGGTCGGCGCCTACGTCCACCAGAGCGGCAAGCCGCACGGCGTCATCCACACCGAGCTGCGCCGGGTGTGCGGGGGACCGGCCAGCGCGGAGGCGACGGCGGGGCAGCTGCGACAGCGGATCGCCAAGGTGCAGGAGTGGGCCACACGCATGCGGTAAAAGCCTGGGGTACGTGCGTATGCGGACGAATTCAGGCAGTCCGGATCCGGCCGTGACCGGATTCTGGACGGAGGCTTCCGCTCAGCGAACCGGCTTCGCTACTGTCCGGCTACGCACACGCCCCGTGGCAGCGCCGCCGCGGAGCGCAGCCGTGAAGCGACATGGCCCGGAGCCGCCGGGCGTCCTGCCGATCGGCGGCCTCTGAAGCGCGTCGCCGTCGGGACTCGGTGTCGCATCCGTCGCTCCGGTGTCCGCCGACCTCACCGCCGAAGGAGTGGGCGTCGTGACCGCGGAGACCTCCCAGACGCTCGACCGGGGACTGCGTGTCCTCAAACTGCTGGCCGACACCGACCACGGGCTGACCGTGACCGAGCTTTCCAACAAACTGGGCGTCAACCGGACCGTGGTGTACCGCCTGCTGGCCACGCTGGAGCAGCACGCGCTCGTACGGCGTGATCTGGGCGGGCGTGCCAGGGTCGGGCTCGGGGTGCTGCGGCTCGGCCGGCAGGTGCATCCGCTGGTGCGGGAGGCGGCGCTGCCCGCGCTGAGGTCGCTCGCCGAGGACATCGGGGCGACGGCGCATCTGACCCTGGTCGACGGGACCGAGGCGCTGGCCGTCGCGGTGGTCGAGCCGACCTGGACGGACTACCACGTGGCCTACCGGGCCGGTTTCCGGCATCCGCTGGACCGCGGGGCCGCGGGCCGGGCGATTCTCTCCGCCCGGCTGTCGCCGCAGGCCGACCCCGGATACACCCTGACCCACGGGGAGCTGGAGGCCGGTGCCTGCGGGGCCGCGGCGCCCCTCGTCGGGGTGACGGGGGTCGAGGGCAGCGTGGGCGTGGTCATGCTGGCGGACTCCGTGCCGGAGCGGGTGGGGCCACGGGTGATGGACGCGGCCCGGGAGGTCGCGGAGGCGCTGCGCTGAGCTGTGGTGGGCCGCCACCGAGGGGTCACGTAGATTGATTGCGTGCTCTCACGTCTCACGCGTCGCCAGGCCGTCGCCGTCTGCGCCTTGCCCGTCGTGGCCCTGATCGCCACGGCGGTGTTCGCGCCGCTGCCGTTCTCGGTGGCGCAGCCCGGGATGACGGCGGACGTGCTCGGCAAGAACCGGAACGCACAGGTGATCACCGTCTCGGGCGCACCGGCCCGGGACACCGGCGGGCAGTTGCGGATGACGACCATCGAGGCGACCGGCCCGGACACCCGGGTGTCGCTCGCGGACGTGCTCGGCAACTGGTTCCGCACCGACCGGGCCGTGATGCCCCGGGACGCGGTGTACCCGAGCGGGAACAGCGTCAAGGAGATCGAGAAGTACAACGCCAGGCAGATGCGGCAGTCCCAGGACGCGGCGACCCAGGCGGCGCTGAAGTACCTGGACCTGAGCCCCGACAAGGTCAAGGTCCGGCTGAAGCTCGCCGATGTGGGCGGGCCCAGCGCGGGGCTGCTGTTCACCCTGGGGATCATCGACACCCTGGACGGCGACGGCCACGGCGGTGATCTGACGGGCGGGCGCACCATCGCCGGTACCGGCACGATCGACGCGGCCGGCAAGGTCGGTGCGGTGGGCGGGGTGGCCCTGAAGACCCAGGCCGCCCGGCGGGACGGGGCGACCGTCTTCCTGGTGCCGAAGGCGGAGTGCTCCGACGCCAAGTCGGAGCTGCCCGAGGGGCTGCGGCTGGTCCCGGTGACCACGCTCCAGGGCGCGGTGAACTCCCTGGTGGCCCTGGAGAAGGGCAAGGGCGGGATCCCGAGCTGCTAGCAGGCGGCCGGGACCGGCCTGGGGGCGGCGGCGAGCCGCAGGCCGAGCTCGACCAGCGTCCAGCCGACGCGGGCACGCAGTTCGACCGGGGGCCTGGCCTCGGCGGTGAGGTGGTGCGCGGCGGCGGCCGCGCGCAGGTCGGTGGCGTGGTGCTGGGCAAGCCGGATGGTGAGCTGCATGGCGGGGCCTCTCGGTTCGTATCGGTTCGTCTCAGTCGGATTCGACGGGGAACAGGTGCGTGTGGATGCGCACCTGCTCGGAGCCGGGCGTGTCCGTGCCGGTCGCCCGGCCCCGGTACTCGTCGACCAGGGCGTGCATCCGCTCGACCAGCTCGGCGGCCAGGCCGGGCGTGAGCCGTAGCGTCGCGTCGCTCATGTCGGAGCCCCGGGACCAGTCCGCCGACCACTGGTCGCGGGTGCTGAGCCAGGTGGACAGCTCACGGGCGTGGGTTCCGGCCATCTCGTGCAGGAACGCCTCGGCCAGCCCGCGTACTTGCGGTCCGGCGCCCTCGAAGTCGGCGCTGTCGAAGACCAGTCCCTGGTCCACCGCCTGCCACCAGCGTTCCCGCCCCTTGCCGTGTCCGGGGGCGTCCTCGACGAAGCCGTGGGCGGCGAGCTGGCGCAGGTGGTAGCTGGTCGCTCCGCTGGACTCGCCGAGTCTCTCGGCCAGTTGGGAAGCGGTGGCGGGACCGCGTTGGCGCAGGTTGTCCAGCATCTGCATCCGCAGCGGGTGTGCCAGTCCCCGCAGGGAGCGGGCGTCCAGCCGGCGTTGTGCGCGTTCCTCGTGCTCCGTCATGCGTACAAAGGTAGCGATGCAAAGCTCTCTTTGCAACACCTCTTTTGCATCGAGTTCTTTGTACGCCGGTCCGGGGTGACCCGGCCGGCGGAACCCCTACTTCACGAACCCCTCCGCCTTCATCCAGTCCAGTGCCACCTGGTGCGGATCCTGACCGTCGACGTCGACGCGTGCGTTCAGCGTCTGCGCCACCGAGTTGTCCAGCCTGGCGTTGACCGGTTCGATGACCTTCGCGATGGCCGGCCACTTCTCCAGCACCCGGCTGTTGACCACCGGCGTCGCGTTGTAGTTGGGGAAGAACTTCTTGTCGTCCGCCATGACCGCCAGGTTCATCGACTTGATGCGCCCGTCGGTGGTGAACACCTCCCCGTAGGTGCACGCCCCCTTCGCCACCTGGGTGTAGATGATCCCGGTGTCCATCTGCGTGACGTTCTTCGCCGGCACGCTCATCCCGTACGCCTTCTCCATGCCGGGCAGCCCGTCCGCGCGGTTGGCGAACTCGCTCTCCACGCACAGGGTGACGGCCCCCGGGTCCCGCTTGGACAGCTCGGCCACCTCGGACAGCGTCCGGGTGCCGTACTTCTTGAAGTTGGCCTGGTTCATGGCGAGCGCGTAGGTGTTGTCGAGCCTCGACGGCTCCAGCCAGGTCAGCCCGTTCCTCAGGTCCGCCGCCCGCACCGCCTCCCACTGCTTGCGCGGGTCGGGGATGGGCCGGCTGTTGCCCAGGTAGGTGATCCAGCCGGTGCCCGTGTACTCGTACTGCGCGTCCGCGTCCCCGTTCTTGACCGCCTCCCGCGATCCGATGGAGCCCTGGATGCCGGTCCGGTCCAGGACGTCCGCGCCGGCGGCCTGGAAGGCGATCCCCATGATCGCGCCGAGGATGAGCTGCTCGGTGAACTCCTTCGAAGTGACGGTGAGATGGGCGCCCTTCAGCGGCTCGCCCGCCCCGATGGACCCCGGCCGGACGTCGTCGACCATCGGGGACCCGCTGGTCAGACCGCAGCCGGACGGCACGACGAGCAGCGCGGCCAGCAGCAGCGGCACCCGGCGCCTCATGCTCCCGCCTCCAGACCGCGCGGCCGGAGCATGACCTCCGCCAGCAGCGCCAGCCAGTCGACCAGCAGGGCGAGGGCGATGGTGAGGAGGGCGCCGAGCACCAGCACCGGCATGCGCTGGGTGGTGATGCCGGTGGTGATCAGCACACCGAGCCCGCCGCCCCCGCCGAAGGTCGCCAGCGTCGCCGTACCGACGTTGAGGACCAGCGCCGTACGGACACCCGCGAGGATCAGCGGGACGGCGAGGGGCAGCTCGATCCGGGTGAGGACCCCGAGCGGGGACATGCCGATGCCGCGGGCCGCCTCCAGCAGCGTGGGGTCGTTGGCCTTCAGACCGGCGATGGTGTTGGCCAGCACCGGCAGCACGGCGTAGACGATGATGCCGATCAGGGCCGCCCTCGTACCCGTCCCCAGCGCGATCACCAGCAGCGCCAGCAGGCCGATCGCCGGGGTCGCCTGGCCCATGTTGGCGATCGTCATCGCGAGCGGGGTCGCCTTCCGCATGGCCCCCCGGGTGAGCAGGATGCCCAGCGGGATCGCGATGATCAGCACGAAGAACGTCGAGATCACCGTCAGCTGCACGTGCTGCCACAGCGCCTTGGAGACCTGGCCGCCCGAGAGCGCGTTCCGCGAGATCGTGTCGAGGTCCGCCTGGCGGAACCACAGCCAGGTCGCCAGCAGCAGCAGGACCAGGAACGCGGGCAGGACGGTCAGCTGCTGCCAGGTCAGCCGGCGCCCGGGCGGGCGCCGCCGGGGCGGCGGGGCCTCCTGCTCCGCCCCGTCCTCGTCGGGGAAGGGCGGGCCGTCGGCCTCCGGCTCGCCCCCGGGCCGCTGCTCGGTGCTCACGCCTTCGTCTCCCCTCCGTGCCCCTCCTGCTCAAAATGGGTCTGCTGGCTTCGTGCCTCCTCCAGCTCGGCCTGCGCCTCCATGGCCTCCAGGCGGTCGGCCTCCAGCAGTTCGTGCACGGAGTTCATCAGCGTCTCCATGTCCACGACGCCGATGTAGGCCCCGCGCCGCCCGGTCACGGCCACCCGTCCGGCGTTGTCCGTGAGCACCGCCTCCAGGGCGTCCCGCAGGGTCGCGTCCCGGGTCACCGTGTCGTGCACCAGCGTGCCCGCGCGGGCCAGCGAACCGCGGGCCCGCATCAGGTCGCCGCGCCGCAGCCACTTGTAGGGGCGGCGCCGCTTGTCGAGCAGCAGGATCTCGTTGGTGCCGCCGCCGCGCAGCAACCCGAAGATCTGCTGCAGCGGGGTGTCCACGGTCACCGTCGGGTACTCCCGCATCTCCACGTCCCGGACCCGGGTCAGGTTGAGCCGCTTCAGGGCCGCGCCCGCGCCGACGAATCCGGAGACGAAGTCGTCGGCCGGGTTGGTCAGGATGGCCTCCGGGGTGTCGAACTGGGCGATGTGCGAGTGCTCGCGCAGCACGGCGATCCGGTCGCCCAGCTTGATCGCCTCGTCGAAGTCGTGGGTGACGAAGACGATCGTCTTGTGCAGCTCGCGCTGGAGCCGGATCAGCTCGTCCTGGAGGTGGTCGCGGGTGATCGGGTCGACCGCGCCGAACGGCTCGTCCATCAGCAGCACCGGGGGATCGGCGGCCAGGGCCCGGGCCACGCCGACGCGCTGCTGCTGGCCGCCGGAGAGCTGGCGCGGATAGCGGTCGTGGAACTCGCCCGGGTCCAGCCCGACGAGGTCCAGCATCTCCTCGACCCGGTCGCGCACCCGGCCCTTCGGCCAGCCGACCATCCGCGGCACCAGGGCGATGTTCTGCGCCACCGTCATGTGCGGGAACAGACCCGAGGACTGGATGGCGTAGCCGACCTTGCGGCGCAGCCGCACCGGGTCGATGCGGGTGACGTCCTCGCCGTCGATGCGGATGCGCCCGCCGGTCGGCTCGATCAGCCGGTTGATCATCTTCAGCGTCGTGGACTTGCCGCAGCCCGACGGCCCGACGAAGATCACCGTCTCGCCGGCCCGGATCTCCATGGTGACGTTGTCCACGGCGGGCTGCGGGTTGCCCGGGTAGAGCTTGGTCAGGTTCTCCAGCTCGATCGTGGCGCCGTGGGTGGAGGTCGTCTCAGCCACGGATTCCCCTGGGAATGGTCAGCCGGCCGAGCAGCACGTACGCGGCGTCGAACAGCAGGGCGAGGATGACGATGCCGATCGTGCCGGCGAGCACCTGGTTCAGGGCGTTCTTGCTGCCCAGCGAGGCCAGCCCGCGGAAGATCTCGTTGCCCAGGCCGGGGCCGGAGGCGTAGGCGGCGATGGCCGCGATGCCCATCAGCATCTGCGTGGCCACCCGGATGCCGGTCAGGATGGGCGGCCAGGCCAGCGGCAGCTCGACCCGCAGCAGCCGCGCCGTCCGCGACATGCCGATCCCGCGGGCCGCGTCCACCAGCGCCGGATCGACCCCCCGCAGGCCCACGATGGAGTTCCGCACGATCGGCAGCAGCCCGTACAGGGTCAGCGCGATCACCGTGGGCGCCACCCCGAGGCCCACGATCGGGATGAGCAGGCCGATCATCGCGAGCGAGGGGATGGTCAGGAAGGTCGCCGTGGTCGTGGTGGCCAGGTTCCCCGCCCAGTCGGAGTGGTAGGTGGCGACCCCGATCAGCACGCCCAGGACGGTCGCCACGACCATGCACTGGAAGACCGCGCTGGCGTGCTGATAGCCGTCCGCGAGCAGTTGCTGGTGCCGGCTGCCCAGGTACTCCCAGAAGCTCACGCGCGCTCACCCCGGTTCGTCGGACCCTTCCCGGCCGTCCGGGCCGCACGCGCCCGCCCCGGCTCACTCGCCGTCGGCGGCCTGCTCCACCAGCGGGATGATCCGCAGCGGAACGGGGTTCTCCATGACGATCGCCGTGGAGGCCCGGACGATGCCATCAAAACCGACGACCCGGTCGATCACCCGCTGGAGATCGGCGTTGGACCGGGCCACGAGCCGGCACAGCATGTCCCCGCTGCCGGTGGTGGTCAGCAGCTCCAGCACCTCCGGCACGGTCGCCAAGTGCGCCCGGACGTCGGCCCCTTGACCCTGCCGGATCTGCAGCGTGGCGAACGCGGTGACGGGGTAGCCGAGGGCCGCCGGGTCCACCTGGGGACCGAAGCCGCGGATGACTCCATTCGACTGAAGCCGGTCCAGACGCGCCTGCACCGTCCCCCGGGCGACCCCCAGCCGCCGGGACATCTCCAGCACGCCGATCCGCGGCTCCCGCGCCAGCAGCACGATGATCCGGCCGTCCAGGCGATCGATCGCCACAGCACCTCCCGGGGATGGTCATCCTGTACAGAAAGCCCGCCGAGGCGGCCACTGAGCTGAACACATTGCCCAGTGATTCCGCGAACTATTGCGCACCTTGCGGGTCCGGTCCACCCTTCCGCTATGACGCAGACCACAGACCACACTCCCGACACCGCACGGCAGGCCGACCCCTTCCCGGTCAAGGGAATGGACGCGGTCGTCTTCGCCGTGGGCAACGCCAAGCAGGCCGCGCACTACTACTCCAGCGCCTTCGGCATGAAGCTGGTCGCCTACTCCGGACCGGAGAACGGCAGCCGCGAGACCGCGAGTTACGTGCTGGAGAACGGCTCGGCACGGTTCGTCCTCACCTCGGTCATCAAGCCGAGCACCCCCTGGGGCCACTTCATCGCCCAGCACGTGGCCGAGCACGGCGACGGCGTGGTCGACCTGGCCATCGAGGTCCCGGACGCGCGCGCCGCCCACGCCTACGCCGTCGAGCACGGCGCCCGCTCGGTCACCGAGCCGTACGAGATGAAGGACGAGCACGGCACCGTCGTCCTCGCCGCCATCGCCACCTACGGCGAGACCCGCCACACCCTGGTCGAGCGCACCGGCTACGACGGCCCGTACCTGCCCGGTTACGTGGCGGCCGAGCCGATGGTCGCGCAGCCCGCCCAGCGCACCTTCCAGGCCGTCGACCACTGTGTCGGCAACGTCGAGCTCGGTCGGATGAACGAGTGGGTCGAGTTCTACAACAAGGTCATGGGCTTCACGAACATGAAGGAGTTCGTGGGCGACGACATCGCCACCGAGTACAGCGCGCTGATGTCGAAGGTCGTCGCGGACGGCACCCTCAAGGTGAAGTTCCCGATCAACGAGCCCGCGATCGCCAAGAAGAAGTCCCAGATCGACGAGTACCTGGAGTTCTACGGCGGCGCCGGCGTCCAGCACATCGCGCTGAACACCAACGACATCGTCCAGACCGTACGGACGATGCGCGCGGCCGGCGTCCAGTTCCTCGACACCCCGGACTCGTACTACGACACCCTCGGCGAGTGGGTCGGCGACACCCGGGTGCCCGTGGACACCCTGCGCGAGCTGAAGATCCTCGCCGACCGCGACGAGGACGGCTACCTGCTGCAGATCTTCACCAAGCCGGTCCAGGACAAGCCGACCGTGTTCTTCGAACTGATCGAGCGGCACGGCTCCATGGGCTTCGGCAAGGGCAACTTCAAGGCCCTGTTCGAGGCGATCGAGCGGGAGCAGGAGAAGCGGGGCAACCTGTAACGGCGTCCCTCAGGACATGTCGTCCGGCGGGGGCTCGTCGGGAACCTCCCCGAGCCCCCGCAGGGCCTCTCCCGCCGCCTCGGCCCCGAGCGGCGAGAAGTACGGGTTGATCCGCAGCGCCTCCCCGAGGTGCCGCCGGGCCGGCCCGTCCAGCCCCAGCTCGCGTTCGATCATGCCCCGGTGGTACGCGTAGGGGGCACTGATCACGCCGCCGCCCTTCGCCTTGTCCGTCGCGGCCGAGGCGTACTTCAGCGCCTCCGTGTCCTCGCCGGCCCGGTGCAGCGCCCAGCCGAGCGCGTCGGCCACCTCGATCCCCGGCTGGCGCCGCCACTCCTCCCGCAGCCGCTCCACCGCGTCCTCCGGGTCCGCGTGGTCCGCCTCGAACTGCCCGATCAGCAGCTCCTCGTCGACCCCGCCCGCCACCGAACGCCGGACCCGCTCGCGCAGCAGGGCGTAACTCTGCTCGGCGTCCTCGTACCGGCCCAGCGACTCGTACAGCTCGCCCAGTTCCAGCGCGTCCCGCGCGTCCGGCTGCCGGGCCAGGGCCGCCCGGTACGCGGCCACCGCCTCGTCGGTACGGCCCAGCGCGGCCAGTACCCGGCCCTTGCCGGACAGCGCCGCCCGCCGTCCCGGCTCCAGCCGTACGGCCGCCTCGAAGTGCCGCAGCGCGTCCTCCCGGTCGCCCCGCTCCCAGGCGAGCTGCCCCACCCCGGTCAGGTACGCGGCCTGTTCGGCGGGGGTGCGGGCGGCGGCCGCCGCGTCGGTGAGCTGGGCCACGGAGTCCTCGCGCCAGCCGCGGTCCCGGTAGACGGCCGAGGCCCGCGCCATCACCGCCGGCCGGTCGGCAGCCGCGGTGCGCAGGCCCAGCAGCTTGTCCAGCGCGCCCCGGGCCGCCTTGTAGTCGCCGAGCCCGGTGTAGGCGTCGATCAGCGGCGGATACGCCGACCAGAGCTTCGGGGTCAGCTTCAGGGCCTGCTCGCCGTACCGCTTCCCCGCCGGGAAGTCCCGCCGCGCGTTGGCCAGCGCGGCCAGGCCGCCCAGCGCCGCCGCCCGCTCGGCCGGCCGGGTGCCGGCCACCTCCAGCGAGGTCCGCAGCGCCCGGTCCGCCTTCGGGAAGTCCGCCGCGCCGTCGGCGTTCCGCCCCTGCTGCACGTACGCGGCCCCCAGGACCGCCCACGCCCGCGCGTCCCGGGGCCGGGCCCGCACCGCGCCCTCCTGCCGCCCGATGAACGCCGCCAGGTCCGGCGGCGCGGCCGGGACCCCGGAGGTGACCGCGGCGGCCGTCAGCGCCGGCGCCTGCGCCCGCGGGCCCGCGGCGGGCGGTGCCGCCCGGTGGTGCGCGGGCCGCGGCGGCAGCAGCACCAGCGCCCCGCCCGCCGCGGCGGAGCCCGCCAGCACGGTGACCAGCAGGCGGCGCAGCAGACGCCGGGTGCGGCGCGGCGGGGGCGGCTCGGCCACCAGGGACGTACCGGGGGCGGAGCTGCCGTACGGTCGGATCTCCATACCGCTCACTGTGCGGCAGCGCGGCGGGCACATCCGGGTGGCCCAAGGACGGCACGGACGGGGTTCACACCGATGGCCCCCGAGTGTCACGCTGTGATCGTGAGCCGTATCGAAGCGCCCCGCGACGAAGTGACGAGCAACCTCACCGACCGGCTCCTGGCCGGCCTGCCCCCCGAGGCGGTCCTGACCGATCCCGACGTCACGGCCTCCTACGCCAACGACATGGCGAGCTTCTGCCCGTCCGGCGCCCCGGCGGTGGTCGTGCTGCCGCGCACCGTCGAGCAGGTGCAGCACGTCATGCGGACCGCGACCGAGCTGCGCGTCCCGGTCGTCCCGCAGGGTGCCCGCACGGGCCTGTCCGGCGGCGCCAACGCCACCGACGGCTCCATCGTGCTCTCCCTGACCCGGATGGACCGCATCCTGGAGGTCAGCCCGGTCGACCGGATCGCCGTCGTCGAACCGGGCGTCGTCAACGCGGCGCTCTCCCGCGAGGTGGACAAGTACGGCCTGTACTACCCGCCGGACCCGTCCAGCTGGGAGACGTGCACCATCGGGGGGAACATCGGCACGGCGTCCGGCGGCCTGTGCTGCGTGAAGTACGGGGTGACGGCCGAGTACGTGCTCGGCCTGGACGTCGTCCTCGCCGACGGCCGCCTGATGTCCACCGGCCGGCGTACCGCCAAGGGCGTGGCGGGCTACGACCTGACCCGCCTCTTCGTGGGCTCCGAGGGCTCCCTCGGCATCGTCGTACGGGCCGTGCTGGCGCTGAGGCCGAAGCCGCCCCAGCAGCTCGTCCTGGCAGCCGAGTTCGCCTCGTCGGCGGCCGCCTGCGACGCCGTCTGCCGGATCATGGAGGGCGGGCACGTGCCGTCCCTCCTCGAACTGATGGACCGTACGACCGTCAAGGCGGTCAACGACCTCGCCCACATGGGTCTGCCGGAGACCACCGAGGCGCTGCTGCTGGCCGCCTTCGACACCCCGGACCCCGCCGCCGATCTCGCCGCCCTCGGCGCGCTGTGCGAGGCGGCCGGAGCCACCCAGGTGGTCCCCGCCGAGGACGCCGCCGAGTCCGAACTCCTGCTGCAGGCCCGGCGGCTCTCGCTGACCGCGCTGGAGGCGGTCAAGGGCACGACGATGATCGACGACGTGTGCGTGCCCCGTTCGAGGCTCGGCGCGATGCTGGAGGGCGTCGAGCGGATCGCCGCGAAGTACGGCCTCACCATCGGCGTCTGCGCGCACGCCGGCGACGGGAACACCCACCCCACCGTCTGCTTCGACGCCCAGGACGTCGACGAGTCCCGGCGGGCCCGGGAGTCCTTCGACGAGATCATGGCGCTCGGCCTGGAACTCGGCGGCACCATCACCGGCGAGCACGGTGTGGGGGTGCTCAAGAAGGAGTGGCTGGCGCGGGAGATCGGGCCGGTCGGCGTGGAGATGCAGCGCGCGGTGAAGGGCGTCTTCGACCCGCTCGGCATCCTCAATCCGGGCAAGCTCTTCTGAGCCGCCGGGCGTCACCCGGCGAGCAGCTCGTCGAGCGCCTCGTCGATGCCCAGCCGCTCGTCCTCGGTGCCCGGCGGCACCGCCCGCAGCGTCCGCTCCAGCCAGGCGGACACCGGTGTGGCCGGCAGCTCCAGCAGGGCGTCGCCGTCCGGTGAACTCAGTGCGATCAGGACGACGCCGCGGCCCTCGGCCTTCGTCGGCCACACCCGCACGTCCCCGTGCCCGCACGGCCGGAACACCCCCTCCACCAGGAGCTCCCGGGCGAACGTCCACTCGACGGGGTGCTCGGAGGTGGTGTGGAAGGTGAGGTGCACGGCGTAGGGGTCGTCGGACCGGTAGCCCAGCCGGGCCGGTACCGGGACGCTCCGCTCGGTCGACAGGACGAGCTGGATCTCCAGCTCCCGTTCCACCACGGTCTGCTGCATGACCTGTGTTTCCTCTCTCCTCCGGGGCCGCTTCGAACGGGCCCGTACCGGGGGAGAGGGGGCAGGGGCGCGGCCATTACGCGGGTTCGGGGAAGTTTCTCCGGCCGCGTGCGCGATCCGTGGACGGCGTTGCCCGGAAAGGGGTGGGTACGGCGGGACTGGCGGTGCGGCATGCCCCGGTCTGATAGATGTGGAGCCCCTTACCACCCCCGAGCAGATACGGGACGACGGACATGAGCGCCCCAACCCCGGCCCCCGGTGACGACAGGCCCCGCGAGGGCTACTACCCGGACCCGTCCATCCCCGGCTACGTCCGGTACTGGAACGGCGCCTCCTGGGTGCCGGGCACCAGCCGGCCGGCGCCGCGGGACGGCGAACCGCTCAACCCGCCGCCCGGGTTCCAGCAGTCGGTCCCGGCCGTGGAGGAGACGGGCCCGCACTTCTTCGACGAGGACCCGCAGCCGGCGCCCGCCGCCGAGCGGCCCGACCAGCGGCAGGCGTCCGCGTGGGGCGCCGACCCGAGGCTCCCCGCGGACACCCCGTCCCAGCCGGCCGGGCACGCCGCCCGTACCGACGGCACGGCGTCGATCCCGCCGGCCGAGGACGAGCCGGACCCCGGCGGCACCTTCATCTTCCGCCGTCCGGTGCCGGGCCCCGCGGCCGTCCGGGACTCCGGCACCATGACGTTCCGCCAGGTCCCCGGCCAGGGGCAGAACCCGGCCCAGGGACGGCCGTCGTCCGGCGCGCCCGCGGCCTCCGGCCCGGAGACGGGCGATGCGGCCGGCACCTCGGGCGCCCCCGGTTTCGGCCCGGCCGCCACGGGTTCCGGCGACCCGGCCTCCGGGGGCTTCGGCGGCCAGGGTCCGGCCGGGGCGCCGCAGGCGGGGCCGGGAGGCGCCGCCGGCACGGGTGCGCAGGGCCCGGCCGGGGGACCCGGCTTCGGCGCCGGGAAGGCCGCCGCCGCGCGGGCGGCTTCGGCGCCGGCCCCGCAAGCGCCCCAGGCCCCGGCGGCCGCGGCTCCTGCCGTACCGCAGCAGGCCGCGGCCCAGCCGGCCGCGCCGCAGCAGGCCGTGCCCCAGCAGTCGGCACCCCGCCGGCCCGGCGGTTCCGGTACCCCGCTGACCGCCGGGCCCGGTGGGGGGCAGGCGTCCTGGGCGCAGCAGGTGCACCGGTTGGCCGGGGGAGCGGACGAGCAGCCCGTGGCGCCCTGGAAGCCGCCGGTCGAGGACCTGTTCCAGGCGGCGGCCCGCCGGCAGGCCGCCGCCCGCCCGGCCGGCCTCGGCAAGCGGTTCGCCGCGCGTCTGATCGACAACCTGGTCCTCGGCGCCGTCACCGCGGCCGCCGCCGTGCCGCTCGGCACCCAGGCCGCCGACCACATCCAGGACAAGATCGACGCGGCCAGACTGTCCGGGCGCACCGTCACCGTCTGGCTGATCGACGGCACGACCGGCACCGCGCTCGGCATCGTCCTCGGCGTCCTGCTGGTCTTCGGCGTGCTGTACGAGGCGCTGCCCACCGCCAAGTGGGGCCGCACGCTGGGCAAGAAGCTGTGCGGGATCGAGGTCCGGGACATCGAGGGCCACGAACCGCCGGGGTTCGGCGCGGCCCTGCGCCGCTGGCTGGTCTACAGCGTTCCCGGTCTGCTCGGCATCGGCCTGCTCGGTGTGCTCTGGTGCCTGTTCGACCGGCCCTGGCGCCAGTGCTGGCACGACAAGGCGGCCCATACCTTCGTCGCGGACTGACCGGACCGACCGGACCCACGCGGACCGGCGCGGCCCGAAGCGGACCGGCGAGGCCCCCGTCACCCGTACGGCCGCCCGCCGGATGCGGCGCCGGTCCGTTCGCGGTCCACTCGGGCACATGAGCAGTGAACCGCCCCCCGGCTCCGGAGCGGAGCCCCCTGAGGACGACCCGTTCAGGAAGCGGCCCCCGTCGGACCAGGGGGCGGGCTCGCCGTACGACAGCCCGTACGGCGACCGGCAGCCCCCGCCGCCCGGCGGAGGGCAGCAGCCGCCCCCCTACGGCGGGGGCGAACCCCCCGGTGGCGGCGGCCCCTACGGGGGCGGGCCCTACGGCGCGGGCGGCCCCTACGACGCAGGGCCCCACGGTGCCGGCGGCCCCTACGGCGGCGGCCCGTACGGCGGCCCCGCCGACCCCCTCGCCGGCATGCCCCCGCTCGCCGACAGCGGCAGGCGCACCCTCGCCCGCATCATCGACATGATCCTCGTGGGCATCGTCGTCTGGCTGGTCACCTGGCCCCTGGGGGTGCACCAGTACGACGTGAACGGGAACCGGATGGAGGTCGGCCGGTCCCTCTGGCAGTCCTTCGTCGCCGCCGTGCTCTACGTCGCCTACGACACGATCCTGATCGCCAAGTCGGGGCAGACCCTCGGCAAGAGGTGGCTCAAGATGCGGGTGGCCAACCTGAACGACGGCGCCACGCCCTCGACGCAGACCTCGCTGATCCGCGCCCTGGTGCTGTGGCTGCCGTTCGCCTTCTGCTGCGCCTGCGTCTGGACGGTGATCTGCGGCGGCTGGAGCTACTTCGACAAGCCGTACAAACAGGGCCTGCACGACAAGGCCGCCAAGACGGTGGAGGTCGACACCCGCTGAGGCGCGGGGTGCTCGTACGACGGCGGCGGGTCCGTGGACGGCCACGGACCCGCCGCTCACGTGTGCGCCGTTCAGAGCGTGGTCGGGACCCGCTCGCTCTTCCGCGCCGGCTCGGCGGGCGCCACGTCGCCGCGCGCCCCGGGCAGGGGCACCGTCATCGCGACGAGCAGCCCCAGGGCGAGCGCGGCCAGCGCGATGAAGGCGATCGCGAGGCCCGAACTCGCCTGCGACAGCAACAGCATGGCGAGTGTCGACAGGATCACGGTGCACGAACCGTAGGCGAGCTGTGCGGCGGTCGGACGAGGCATGGCAATCGTGTCCTCGGAACATCTCGGGGGATTCGGGGTGCCGTTCGACTCTCTTCGCGGTGCATGCCCGAGCAGCGCGCCCGGTAAGCATGACCTAACCCACGGTACCGGTGCACAGGGGGCGCACGGAGTCATGGGGCCCCGGAAGCGGACGGTCCCGCGCGCCCGTCGAACGACGCCCGCGGACGTTCGCAAAGCGAACCTCGTCTCCGCATAGTGCACTTGTCCTGCTCAAGTCAAGGTCTGTTTTTTCTTCTAAACCTCTAGTCAAATGACGTCACTTGATACACGCGTTGAACGTGCGCGCACGGAACTCTCCATCAAATGGGAACCCCCTGTCCGTGCGCGCGGCGCGGGGGAGGAACTCAAGTGACCAGCAGACCCTGGACGTTCAGAGCAGCCGCCATAGGTGTGGCGCTCGCGACGGCCTCCGCCACCTACGCGACCTTCGCGGTCGCCGAGGCGAGCACCCAGGCCCCGTCGGCAGCCGCGAACCGGCACGACCCGGCCCCGGTGAAGCAGAAGGCCCACGACCTGGACGGCCCGCTGAGCAAGACGCAGCGCGCCCAGCGTCAGGAGGCCCTGAACCAGATCATTGCGGGCAAGGCGAAGGCCAAGGACCGCAACGGCTCGAAGGTCGTCCAGCTCAAGAGCAAGAAGGGCGACAGCAAGTACGTCGAGCTGAGCCGGGAGAAGACCGACAAGATCTTCACCATCCTGGTGGAGTTCGGCGACCAGACGGACCCCAAGTACGGGGGCACCGCCGGTCCGCTGCACAACAAGATCGCCAAGCCGGACCGCAAGAAGGACAACTCGACGGCCTGGCAGCAGGACTACAACCAGAAGCACTTCCAGAACCTCTACTTCGGCACCGGCTCGAAGACGGAGTCGCTGAAGAAGTACTACGAGAAGCAGTCCTCGGGCCGCTACTCGGTCGACGGCGAGGTCTCGGACTGGGTCAAGGTCCCGTACAACGAGGCCCGTTACGGCAACAACGCCTGCGGCCAGACCAACTGCTCCAGCGTGTGGAACGTCGTCCGCGACGGCCTCAACGCCTGGGTCGCCGACCAGAAGAAGGCCGGCAAGTCCGACGCCGCCATCAAGGCGGACCTGGCCAAGTACGACCAGTGGGACCGCTACGACTTCGACGGCGACGGCAACTTCAACGAGCCCGACGGCTACGTCGACCACTTCCAGCTCGTGCACGCCGGTGAGGACGAGTCCGCGGGCGGCGGCGCCCAGGGCACGGACGCCATCTGGGCGCACCGCTGGTACGCCTTCGGCACCGACGCCGGCGCCACCGGCCCCAGCGACAACAAGCTCGGCGGCACGCAGGTCGGCGACACCGGTGTCTGGGTCGGCGACTACACCATCCAGCCGGAGAACGGCGGCCTCGGTGTCTTCGCCCACGAGTACGGCCACGACCTCGGTCTGCCGGACGAGTACGACACCGCCGGCGGCGACAACTCCACCGGCTTCTGGACGCTGATGTCCTCCGGTTCCTGGCTGGGCACCGGCAAGGAGTCCATCGGCGACATGCCCGGCGACATGAACGCCTGGGACAAGCTGCAGCTGGGCTGGCTGAACTACGACACCGCCAAGGCGGGCGTCAAGTCCTGGCACAAGCTGGGCGTCGCGGAGTACAACACCAAGTACCGCCAGGCGCTGGTCGTCTCGCTGCCGAACAAGGCCGTGAAGACCGAGATCGTCACCCCGGCCGAGGGCGCCACCCAGTGGTGGAGCGGCAGCGGCGACGACCTCAAGAACACGCTGACCCGCTCCGTGGACCTCACGGGCAAGACGTCGGCCACCCTGTCGCTCGACGGCTGGTACGACATCGAGTCCGAGTACGACTACCTCTACACCGAGGTGTCGACCGACGGTGGCGCCAACTGGACCGCCATCGACGGCACGGTGGACGGCCAGGCCATCCCGCGTGACGCCTCCGGCAAGCCGGCCCTGACCGGCACGGTCGACAGCTACAAGAAGCTGTCGTACTCGCTGGACGCCTACGCCGGCCAGAAGGTGCAGCTGCGCTTCCGCTACCAGACCGACGGCGGTGTGGCCCTGAAGGGCTTCACGGCCGACGAGATCACGGTGACGGCCGACGGCACGCCGGTGTTCTCCGACAACGCCGAGTCCGCGGACGCCGCTTGGACCGCCAACGGCTTCTCCCGCGTCGGCGCGTCCTTCACCAAGGACTACAAGCAGTACTACCTCGCCGAGAACCGCCAGTACGTCTCGTACGACAAGACCCTCAAGGTCGGCCCGTACAACTTCGGCTTCTCGTCGCGCCCGGACTGGGTGGAGCACTACCCGTACCAGAACGGCCTGCTGATCTGGAAGTGGGACACCTCCCAGGCGGACAACAACACCAACGTCAACGGCCACCCGGGCACCGGTCTGATCCTGCCCGTGGACGCGCACTACAAGGCGCTCAAGTGGTCCGACGGCACGCTGCTCCGCAACCGGATCCAGGCCTACGACTCGACGTTCGGCCTGGACGCCACGGACGGCATCACGCTGCACAAGGCCGACAAGGCCCTCAAGATCAAGTCGCAGAAGGGTGTGCCGGTCTTCAACGACCACACCAGCACCTACTACGACGCGTCGAACCCGACCGGCGGTGTCAAGATCACTGACACCAACACCAAGATCAAGATCGTCAAGCAGAGCCACGGCGGCACGACGTTCGAGCTCGAGGTCGGCCCGGCGGTGAAGTAGCGGATATATCCGCAGGTCAGAAGCGTATCGGCGGTGACCCCCTGGCGGGTCGCCGCCGATCGTGTTTAGGTGCGTCCTGTGGCTCGCTTATTGACACCGACGGAAACGGGGATGTGACCGCATGGCCGCAGGAGGCTTCAGCAAACTGCCGAACGGCACGGTGGTGGTGGCACTCAACCTGCCCAGACCCGACCCGGCCGGCGGCTCCGCCGGGGTACGCGTCCTGGTGCACGCCCAGAACCGCGCACGAGCCCTGACCAGGCTCCGCAACCTGGGTCTGCGCGCGATCTACCTGCGGGGCAACACCGCCCCGCCGACCCCCGACGAGATCACGGCGGTGCTGCACCACCCCGACGGCCTGATATGGCGCACGGCACCGGACAACGGTGTCACCGTGACCGAGCTGTGGCACCCGATCCGTGCCCTGCTGCGCGCGCCGGCGGTGGCCCAGCGCGGCTGAGCACCCCGGCCGGGCGGCGGACGGGGGCGGGCTAGCCGCCGACCACCGGCTTGCCGGTCAGCTCCACGCCGGCCTCGCGCAGCTCCTCCAGGGCCCGCTCCGTCGTCTGCGGGGCCACGCCCGCGGTCAGGTCGAGGAGGATCTGCGTGCGGAAACCCTCGCGGAGCGCGTCCAGCGCGGTGGCCCGTACGCAGTGGTCGGTGGCTATGCCGACCACGTCCACCTCGTCGATGTGCCGGGCGCGCAGCCACTCGGCCAGCGGGACGCCGTTCTCGTCGGCCCCCTCGAAGCCGCTGTAGGCCGCCGAGTACGCGCCCTTGTCGAACACGGCGTCCACCGCCCCGGAGGCGACGGCCGGCGCGAAGTTCGGGTGGAAGCCGACCCCCTCGGTGCCCGCGACGCAGTGCGCGGGCCAGGAGTGGACGAAGTCGGGGTCGTCGGCGAAATGGCCGCCCGGGGCGATGTGGTGGTCACGGGTGGCCACCACATGGCGGTACCCGGTGCCCCCCGCCTGCCCGATCAGCTCGGTGACGGCGGCGGCCACGTCGGCGCCGCCGGCCACCGCCAGGCTGCCTCCCTCGCAGAAGTCGTTCTGCACGTCTACGACGATCAAGGCGCGGCGCATGGTGGGTGTCCTTCGACTGTCCGGTTGAGTAACTGAGCCTAGAGACTTCACGGTCCCCGCGGGAGGGGGCCGACGGGCGGGGGAGCGGCGGGCGTCCTGCTTTAGCTACCCGAGAGGCCCTGCGCGTACTCCGTCGGGAGGACGGGCTCGCCCCGGGAGAGCTGCGTCGCGGACAGCGGCAGGGCGGCGCGCGCCGCGATGTGCCGGTCGCGGGTCACGTCCAGCGGCTCGCGGGCGACGACGTCGCCGTCCTCGACCAGCCGCACCAGGAGCTGCTGTCCGGCCAGCTCGTCGGGGACCGGTCCGGTGCCCACGACCTCGGCCTCCGCGACGCCGTCCCGGTCCAGCCTGCGCGCCGCCCACTTGCGGCCGCCCACGGAGACCTTGCCCCCGCTGGACTTCTTCGCCACCGGCACCATCGGCGCCGCCGGGTCGGCGGAGTCGGCCCGTGCGACCAGCTTGTAGACCATCGAGCAGGTCGGGTGCCCGGAGCCGGTCACGAGCTGGGTGCCGACGCCGTACGCGTCCACGGGCGCCGCCGCGAGCGAGGCGATCGCGTACTCGTCCAGGTCGGAGGTGACGACGATCTTCGTGCCGGTGGCGCCCAGCTCGTCGAGCTGGTGCCGTACCCGGTGCGCGACCAGCAGCAGGTCCCCGGAGTCGATGCGCACCGCCCCCAGCTCGGGACCGGCCACCTCCACCGCCGTGCGGACGGCCTCGGCGACGTCGTAGGTGTCCACCAGGAGCGTGGTGCCCCGGCCGAGGGACTCCACCTGGGCCTGGAAGGCGTCCCGCTCCCGGTCGTGCAGCAGGGTGAAGGCGTGCGCGGAGGTGCCGACGGTCGGGATGCCGTACCGGAAGCCGGCCGCGAGGTCGGAGGTGGTCGCGAAGCCGCCGACGTACGCGGCCCGGGAGGCGGCCACGGCGGCCAGCTCGTGGGTGCGGCGGGCACCCATCTCGATCAGCGGCCGGTCGCCGGCGGCGGAGGCCATCCTGGACGCGGCGGCCGCGATCGCCGAGTCGTGGTTGAGGATGGACAGGATCACGGTCTCCAGCAGCACGCACTCGGCGAAGGAGCCCTCGACCCGCAGGATCGGCGAGCCCGGGAAGTACACCTCCCCCTCGGGGTAGCCCCACACGTCACCACTGAAGCGGTAGCCGGCGAGCCACTTCAGGGTCTCCTCGTCGACGATCCCGCGTTCCCGCAGGAAGCCGATGACGCCCTCGTCGAAGCGGAAGTTCTCGATCGCGTCCAGCACCCGCCCGGTGCCCGCCACCACGCCGTAACGGCGCCCGTGGGGCAGCCGCCGGGTGAAGACCTCGAAGACGCTGCGCCGCTCGGCCGTACCGGCCTTCAGGGCGGCCTGCAGCATCGTCAGCTCGTACTGGTCCGTGAAGAGCGCCGTCGAGGGAACGTCCACCGGCAGCCCAAGGTCCGCTGTGTTCATGACTGGGATGCTACCCCCATTTCGTCAGTGTGACGAATACTGTCGCCCGTGGCAGCATGGGCGGTGTGACGTCACCCGCGCCCGTAGAGATCGAACGCACCGAGTCGGCGGAGGAGGTCTTCGCCGTACCCGAGCCCGACGTCCCCTGGGTCACGATCGTGCACAACGACCCGGTCAACCTCATGAGCTACGTGACCTACGTCTTCCAGAGCTACTTCGGCTACCCGAAGGACAAGGCCACCAAGCTCATGCTCGACGTCCACCACAAGGGCCGGGCGGTCGTCTCCAGCGGTAGCCGCGAGGAGATGGAACGCGACGTGCAGGCGATGCACGGCTACGGACTGTGGGCCACCCTCCAGCAGGACCGGAAGTAGCGATCCCCTCCATGCCCGGAACCTTCGAACCGATTCCCGGTGGCGGCGCGGCCGTCGCGCTCGACGTTGTCGAGATCTCCATCATCCGGTCGCTGGCCGTGCAGCTCCTGGAGCTCATCGGTCCCGGCCCAGCCGAGGACGCCGGCGCCGACCCGCTGGCCGGGCTGTTCGCCGACGGGCCGAGCGAGCCGCCCGCGGACCCGGTCCTCAGAAGGCTCTTCCCCGACGCCTACGGCGACCCCGAGCGGGAGCCCGCGTCGCGGGCCGAGGCGGAGGAGCGGCAGGCGCACTCCGCCGAGTTCCGCCGCTACACCGAGAACGACCTGCGCGCCGGCAAGCGGGAGAACGCGCTCGCGGTGATCCGCACCCTGGACGCGCTGAACGCCTCGGACGAGGGCGGGGCGGTCCTCAAGCTGTCCCCGGAGGAGTCCCGCTGGTGGCTCGGCGCCCTCAACGACCTCCGGCTGGCAATCGGCGCCCGGCTGGAGATCACCGACGAGGACGACACCGAGCTGCTCTACCGGCTGCCGGACGAGGACCCGCGCAAGCCGATGGTGATGGCCTATCTGTGGCTGGGCGGGCTCCAGGAGACGCTCGTGACGACCTTGATGCTTTGATCGTCCCGATTTCGTGTTCGCTCAAAGAACACTCAAATCCGGATAACGATCGCGTCACCAATGTGGCCGGTTTTCACGCATTAGGGCGCTCTTTGTCCGCTTCTCCCTGTGTGGTGCGTCACAACCGCCTCCTGTGCCCGATATTGCGGCCGTGATAAATCTTCACGACCGCCCGGCCGACACCACCCATGTCCGGCCGGGTGCGCCACCGAGCCGGCAACCGCCGGCCAGGCACGGGCGGGCTCCCTGAGCCCGGCCCAGCTCCATCAATCCGGGGGGATCGAAACCCGATCCGAGGCCGACGAAAGGCCCGGGTCGGCATGGAGAAAGGCGCACCACACATGGCCTCCGAGAGGGTCACCGAAACCCCCGAAGAGGGGTACGAGCGCGGGCTCGGCAGCCGTCAGGTCCAGATGATCGCCATCGGCGGCGCCATCGGCGTCGGCCTGTTCCTGGGCGCCGGGGCGAACATCGCCAAGGCCGGTCCCAGCCTCATCCTCATGTACGCCCTCGCCGGCGTGATCATCTTCTTCATCATGCGGGCCCTGGGCGAGCTGCTGCTCTACCGCCCCGTCTCCGGCTCCTTCGCCGAGTACTCCCGCGAGTTCCTCGGCCCGTTCTTCGGCTACTTCACCGGCTGGACGTACTGGCTGATGTGGGTGGTCACCGGCATGGCCGAGCTGACGGCCGCCGCCATCTACGTCAACTACTGGTTCCCGGCCGTCCCGCAGTGGGTCACGGCACTGGTCTTCCTCGTGGTCCTGTTCGTGGCCAACCTGATCTCGGTCAAGCTGTTCGGCGAGATCGAGTTCTGGTTCTCCATGGTCAAGGTCACCGCCCTGATCGGCATGATCGTGATCGGCCTCGGCGTGCTCACCTTCGGCTTCAGCGCCGCCGGTGACACCGCGCACGTGGCGAACCTCTGGCAGTTCGACGGCTTCTTCCCCAAGGGTGTCGGCTCGTCGCTGATGACCCTGCAGGGCGTGATGTTCGCCTACCTCGCCGTCGAGCTGGTCGGCGTCACCGCGGGCGAGTCGGAGAACCCGGAGAAGACCCTCCCGAAGGCGATCAACACCCTGCCGTGGCGCATCGCCCTGTTCTACGTGGGTGCCCTCACGGTCATCCTGTGCGTGGTCAAGTGGACCGAGTTCGCCGAGGGCGTCAGCCCGTTCGTGAAGGCGTTCGCCGTCATCGGCATCCCGGCCGGCGCCGGCATCGTCAACTTCGTGGTGCTCACCGCGGCCCTGTCCTCCTGCAACTCGGGCATGTACTCGACCGGCCGCATGCTGCGCACCCTCGCCGACAACGGTGAGGCCCCGCGCGTCTTCGCGAAGCTGTCGGCCACCAAGACCCCCGCGCTCGGCATCACCGTCTCGATGCTGTTCATGGGTATCGGCGTGGTCCTCAACTACGTCGTCCCGGAGAAGGCCTTCGGCTACGTCACCTCCGTCGCCACCGCGGCCGGCATCTGGACCTGGCTGATGATCCTGGTCAGCCACGTCCTCTACCGCCGCGCGGTCGACGCGGGCCGGCTGCCCGCCTCCTCCTTCCCGGCGCCGGGCGGCGCGGTGTGCTCGTACATCGCCATCGCGTTCCTGCTCTTCGTCACCGGTCTGATCGCGTACGACGCCGACTCCCGCGTCTGCCTGTACGTGATGGCGGGCTGGGCGGTCGCGCTCGGCGTCGGCTGGATGGTCCTGAAGACCCGTACCCCGCAGATCGCGGACCGCGACGAGCAGGCGTACGAGAAGGTCGGCTGACCACCGCGGAAACCTTCCCTCAGGACGTCCGGCCGCCGGGGGTACTCGTGGCAGTCCCGGCGGCCACCGCTCAGGGCGTCCAGCATGTGGGCCGCTCCGTACCACACCTCGGTACGGAGCGGCCCCTCTGCTTATCCTGACCCCCATGCTGACCATCACCCAGGCCCTGTACGACCAGATCGTCGCCCACGCCCGCGAGGACCACCCCGACGAGGCGTGCGGCGTCGTCGCGGGGCCGGTGGGCGCCGGCCGCCCCGAGCGCTTCATCCCGATGCTGAACGCGGCCCGCTCGCCCACGTTCTACGAGTTCGACTCGCAGGACCTGCTCAAGCTCTACCGCGAGATGGACGACCGCGACGAGGAGCCGGTGATCATCTACCACTCCCACACCGCGACCGAGGCCTACCCCTCCCGCACCGACATCGGCTACGCCAACGAGCCCGGCGCCCACTACGTCCTCGTCTCCACCGCCGACACCGACGGCCTCGGCGACTTCCAGTTCCGCTCCTTCCGCATCCTCGACGGCGAGGTCACGGAGGAGGAGGTCAAGGTCGTGCAGGCGTACTGACCGACGTGCCGGCAGGTCCCTCCGGGTGCGCCCGAAGCCACCCCGAACGGCGCGCTGATCTCGGAAGTCTCAGCCAGTGGCCGGCGACCTTCCGAAGTGTGGGACGACACTCCGAGAGCGGGGGCGGGAATCGATACGATGACCTCATGGTTATCCGAGACGTGAGCGACAAGACGCCGGGCATGCTGCTCGTGGCGCGGCTGCACGTCGACCTGTGCAGGCTGGCCAGCGCCATCTGTTGACGCACCACCCCCCTGCCGCCGTACGGCCGTGAGCCGACGGCGTCCCACCCCGCGTACACGAGACGCCCGCGCTGTCGCGCCCACCGACCTGACTCATTCCGACAGGAGCCCTGACGCCATGGCCATCGAGGTCCGCATCCCGACCATCCTCCGCACGTACACCGACGGCCAGAAGGCCGTGGAGGGCACCGGGGACACCCTCACCGAGCTCTTCGCCGACCTCGAGTCCCGGCACCCGGGCATCCAGGCCCGCATCGTGGACGGCGAGCAGCTCCGCCGGTTCGTGAACGTCTACCTGAACGACGAGGACGTGCGCTTCCTCGACGGCATCTCCACCAAGCTGGCCGACGGCGACAGCGTGACGATCCTGCCGGCGGTCGCCGGAGGTTCCGCCGCGGCGGAGCCGCGTCCGACCGGGGTGGCGGTCGGGCGGCGGGCGGGAACGGTCTGATCCCCCATGCGCTACGACTCCCCGCTGGCCGCGGTGGGCAACACCCCTCTGGTGCGCCTGCCGCGGCTCTCGCCGTCGGACGACGTCCGGATCTGGGCCAAGCTGGAGGACCGCAACCCGACCGGCTCGGTCAAGGACCGTCCCGCCCTGCACATGATCGAGCAGGCGGAGAAGGACGGCAGGCTGACCCCCGGCTGCACCATCCTCGAGCCCACCTCGGGCAACACCGGCATCTCCCTCGCCATGGCCGCCAAGCTCAAGGGCTACCGCATGGTGTGCGTGATGCCGGAGAACACCTCGCAGGAACGTCGTGACCTGCTCGGCATGTGGGGCGCCGAGATCATCTCCTCCCCGGCCGCGGGCGGCTCCAACACCGCCGTGCGCGTCGCCAAGGAGCTCTCCGCCGAGCACCCCGACTGGGTGATGCTCTACCAGTACGGCAACCCGGACAACGCGGGCGCCCACTACGCCACGACCGGCCCGGAGATCCTCGCCGACCTGCCCTCCGTCACCCACTTCGTCGCGGGCCTCGGCACCACCGGCACCCTCATGGGCGTCGGCCGCTACCTGCGCGAGCACAAGCCGGACGTGAAGATCGTCGCCGCCGAACCGCGCTACGACGACCTGGTCTACGGCCTGCGCAACCTCGACGAGGGCTTCGTCCCCGAGCTGTACGACGCCTCGGTCCTCACCACCCGCTTCTCGGTCGGCTCCGCCGACGCCGTCACCCGCACCCGTGAACTCCTCCAGCAGGAGGGCATTTTCGCGGGTGTCTCCACCGGCGCCGCCCTGCACGCGGCGATCGGCGTCGGCAGGAAGGCCGTCAAGGCCGGCGAGAGCGCCGACATCGTCTTCGTCGTGGCCGACGGCGGCTGGAAGTACCTCTCCACCGGCGTCTACACCGCCGCCACCACCGAAGAGGCCATCGAGACCCTGCACGGCCAGCTCTGGGCCTGAGGGCTGTCCGGCCATTCGCGCCTGCCGCGCTCAGGGCGGACGACGGGAATGGTCAGACAGGCCCCAGGTCTCCCCGCCGTGCGGGGAATTTCGCCCTCCGTATGCGGGATCCGTCCGCGCCGGTGGTACGTCACATCCGTAACAGCGGCCGGACGGCCGGCCACGGACGAAAGGCGGACCCCATGCGTCGAACGACGACCCTCGCCCTCGCGGCAGCCGCGCTGCTCCTCGCGGGCTGCGGCTCACAGAGCGGTGGGGACGGCGGGGACGACACCGGGGGCGGCAGCGGCAAGGTGTCGCCGTCGGCGAGCGGCTCACCGTCCTCCGGTACCTGTGTCTCCCACGCGGAGCTGACCGCCGCCGACAACGGCCACACCGTTTGCCTGACCAAGGGCGGTGAGCTGCGGCTCACCCTCGACGGGACCAAGGACCGCCCCTGGAAGCCGGTCGCGGCGAGCGGCCCCGCCCTGGAGGCGATCAACTCGGGCTTCGTCATCCAGCCCGGCGACGCCACCGCCGCCTACCGGGCGAAGGCCGCCGGCACCACGAAACTGACGTCCTCCCGGCCCATGTGCCCCGAGCCCACGGCCTCCGGCCAGGTCTCCTGCAAGGGCGTCCAGGAGTGGGCGGTCACGGTGACGGTCCGCCAGTAGCCGTACGCCCCCGCTCAGCCCGCGAGGTGGCGGACCTGGTCCCACAGGACCGGGTCGACCACGCCCACCCGGCGCCGGAAGTCGCCCACCGGCACCTCCCGCAGCTCATCCGTCTGCAGGAAGCTGGGCCGCCCGTGCGCGTCGCCGACCGCGCCGGGCGGCAGCGGGATCACCCCGGCCCGCTCGTCGTGGTACTTGCTGGTGATCTTCGCGACCGTGGCCCGGTTGCCGCGCACGGCCAGCACCAGGCAGGGGCGGTCCTTGGACTCCGCCCGGTCCTCGTAGGGCACGTTCGCCCACCAGATGTCCCCGGGGTGCGGGCGCGTCAGGGCCCGGTCCCGGGGGCCCGGGCGTCCGGGCGGCCGCAGCCTGCGTCCGCCGGGCCGCCGGCCCCGCCCCCAACCGTCGACGAGCGTGGCGACCAGTGCGAGCAGTACGACCGCCGCGAGCGCCAGCCACCAGGACGTGTCCATGAGGACGACGTTACCGGCGCGCGCCCGGCAACGCGCGCCCTCCTCTGTACTTATGCGCTCCCGGACCAGCCGAACCGGTGACAGCACAGGTGAGTTCGCCCACAACGGCCCCTGGCGGAGGAGCGACCCGCGCTTTTGCGCCTTACGCTCGACGGACCGCACGACCCCCCTTCGCCATGCCCCGGCCCGTTGTGCCGGCTCCCCGCCCGCCGTCTTTCGCCAACGGAGGTTTCTGCTTCATGAAGCTCACCGTCGTCGGCTGCTCGGGGTCGTTCCCCTCCGCGGAATCGGCCTGCTCGAGCTACCTCGTCGAGGCCGACGGCTTCCGGCTGCTCCTCGACATGGGCAACGGCGCCCTGGGCGAGCTGCAGCGCCATTGCGGTCTCTACGACCTCGACGCGATCTTCCTGAGCCATCTGCACGTCGACCACTGCATCGACATGTGCGCCTACTTCGTCGCGCGCTACTACCGCTTCGACGGCGGCCGCTGCGCCCCGATACCGGTCTACGGCCCCGAGGGCACCGAGCACCGCCTGACCACGGCCTACGCCGACACCCCTTCCGCCTCCTCCATGAGCGAGGTGTTCGACTTCCACACGGTCAAGCCGTCCACGTTCGAGATCGGCCCGTTCACCGTGCACACCGACCGGGTGCGGCACCCCGTGGAGGCGTACGGGATCCGGATCGAGCACGGCGGCAGGGTGCTGACGTACTCCGGCGATACGGGTGTCACCGGGACGCTGGACGAGCTGGCCCGGGACGCGGACCTGTTCCTGTGCGAGGCCGCGTTCACGTACGGCAAGGAAGACATCCCGGACCTGCACCTCAACGGCCGCGAGGCCGGAGAGACGGCGGCCCGCGCGAACGCCCGCCACCTGGTCCTCACCCACATCCCGCCCTGGACCGACCCCCAGCTCAACGCGGCCCACGCCCGCGAGGTCTTCCCCGGCCGGGTGGACCTGGCGGCACCGGGGACGACGTACGAGATCTGACCCCCGGCGCACACGAAGAGGCCCCCGGAGCCGTGGCTCCGGGGGTCTTCGTCGTGCGGGGGAGGCTACTTGGCCTCCGCCTTCTGCAGTTCCGCCAGCTCCTCGTCGGACTCGCGGCCCGGCGTCGGCAGGTTGAACCTGATGATCGCGAAGCGGAAGATCACGTAGTAGACGACCGCGAAGCACAGGCCGACCAGGACCAGGCCCCAGGGGTTGGTCGCGATGCCCAGGTTCAGGCCGAAGTCGACCACGCCCGCCGAGAACCCGAATCCGTCCTTCATGCCCAGCGCCCAGGTCAGCGCCAGCGAGACGCCGGTGAGGACCGCGTGGATGGCGTACAGGACCGGCGCGATGAACATGAAGGTGAACTCGATCGGCTCGGTCACGCCGGTCACGAACGAGGTCAGCGCGATCGAGAACATCATGCCGCCGACGACCTTGCGGCGCTCCGGACGGGCGCAGTGCACGATGGCCAGGCAGGCCGCCGGGAGGCCGAACATCATGATCGGGAAGAAGCCGGTCATGAACTGTCCGGCGGACGGGTCGCCGGCCAGGAAGCGGGCGATGTCGCCGCTCTTGCCGTGGTAGTCGCCGGCCTGGAACCAGGGGAAGGAGTTGAGCAGGTGGTGCATGCCGATCGGGATCAGCGCGCGGTTGGCCACACCGAAGATGCCGGCGCCGACCGCGCCCGACCCCACCAGCCACTCACCGAAGTTGTGCAGACCCGTGCCGAGGACCGGCCAGATGTAGCCGAACACGATGCCGAGGATCAGACCGGCGAAGGCCGACAGGATCGGGACCAGGCGGCGGCCGCCGAAGAAGCCCGCCCAGTCGGGCAGCTTGGTGCGGTAGAAGCGCTGGTAGATCAGGGCGACCACGATGCCCATCACCACACCGCCGAGGACCTTGGCGTCCACCGGGGCGTCCGTCATGACGACCTTGCCGTCGACGGCGGTCGCCACCTTCGGCAGGTTCTTGTCGGTGAACGTGCCGAGCACGTTCTTGAAGACCAGGTAGCCGACGACCGCCGCGAGCGCCGTCGAGCCGTCCGACTTCTTGGCGAAGCCGATGGCGATGCCCACGGCGAACAGCAGCGCCATGTTGTCGAGGATCGCGTTCCCGCCGGCGGCCATGAACCCGGCTATCTTGGTCAGGAACGTGGGGAACGACGGGCGTCCCAGCATGTCGGTGTTGCCGAGACGCACCAGGAGGGCGGCGGCCGGCAGGACCGCCACCGGCAGCATGAGGCTGCGGCCGATGCGCTGCAGCACAGCCATCGCGCCGGCGCCCTTCTTCTTCTCGGCCGCGGGAGCGGCGCTGGCCGTGGTCACAACTTCCTCCATGTGGGCATGGCGCCGCCCGTGCGTGGGGGAGGGAGGACGGCGGCGTCTCTGGTCTACACCACTCAGTGGTGTAGACCTGTTGTAGCACGATGAAGGCGGTGTAAGGAACCCGCGATTCCCGTTACCGTCGCGCTACTCGCCGTGCCCCTCACGGGCGCCTATGCCTTGGTGACGTCCTCCACCTCCTCCGCCCGCTCCCGCCCCGGTGTCCTCAGGTCGAACCTGGTGATCGCGAAACGGAAGACCGCGTAGTAGACCGCCGCGAAGCACAGGCCGATCGGGATGACGAGCCACGGCTTCCTCGCCAGGTGCCAGTTGATGACGTAGTCGATCAGGCCCGCCGAGAAGGCGAAGCCGTCGTGCACGCCCAGCGCCCACGTCACAGCCATCGAGACCCCCGTCAGCACCGCGTGGATCGCGTACAGCGCCGGCGCGACGAAGAGGAAGGAGTACTCGATCGGCTCGGTGATGCCCGTCACGAACGACGTCAGCGCCACCGACAGCATCAGCCCGCCGACCTCCTTGCGCCGCTCCGGCCGCGCGCAGTGTGTGATGGCCAGCGCCGCCGCCGGCAGCGCGAACATCATGATCGGGAAGAACCCCGAGGTGAACTGCCCCGCGTTCGGGTCGCCCGACAGGAACATGTTGATGTCGCCGTGCACCACCGTGCCGTCCGGCTTGGTGTAGCTGCCGAACTGGAACCACAGGGGCACGTTCAGGAACTGGTGCAGCCCGATCACCAGCAGCGCCCGGTTGGCGACACCGAACAGCCCGGCGCCCCACGGCCCCGCCTCGCGCAGCCAGTGGCTGAAGCTCTCCAGGCCGCTGCCGACCGGCGGCCAGACCCACAGGCACAGACCCGCGAAGAGGATGGCCACGAACGACATGATGATCGGCACCAGCCGGCGGCCGTTGAAGAAGCCCAGCCAGTCCACCAGCCGGGTGCGGTGGAAGCGGGCCCAGAAGAAGGCGGCCAGCAGGCCCATCACGATGCCGCCGAAGACCCCCGGGTTCTGGAAGGTGAAGGCCGTCACCGATCCGTCCGTCACCTGGCAGCCGACGTGCTCGACCGCCTTCGAGCCGGCGGGGCAGTCCTCCGGGAACTCGTGCAGCACGCCGTAGTAGACGAGGAAGCCCGCCACCGCCGCGAGCGCCGTCGAGCCGTCGGCCTTCTTGGCCATGCCGATCGCCACACCCACGCAGAACAGCAGCGGCAGCCCCAGCGAGCCGTCGAGCAGCGCCCCGCCCGCGCCCAGCATCACCTTGGAGACCGCGGTCCAGCCGAGGCCGCCCTCGCCGACCACGCCCGGCTGGGCCAGCCCGATCAGGAGGCCCGCGGCCGGCAGCACCGCGATCGGCAGTTGCAGACTGCGCCCCATCTTCTGCAGGCCCTGGTACAGCCGGTGCAGCCGGACGCGCGCGGGGCCGGCCGTGTTCTCGGAGCTGTCGGCGCTCATCGGCGTCCTCCCTGAACCCCTCGGCCTCGGACACCGGCCCGGCGCCGAACCCCTCGGCACACAAGCCGGTTTGGCTACCGTCCCCCAGGTGGTGTAGACCAGTCGCGGACGGTTCCGCTGTGGTGATCGCCATCATTGGGCACGTACCGCACGGCCGCTCGCGAAGATGGGCCAACTGTGGGTTACTGCGACAAAGCGGTTCGGATCAGGGAGAAGCAACATGGCCAGCAAGGCTGAGAAGATCGTCGCCGGCCTCGGCGGCATCGAGAACATCGAGGAGATCGAGGGCTGCATCACCCGGCTCCGCACCGAGGTCTCCGACCCCTCGCTCGTCGACGACACCGCCCTGAAGGCCGCCGGCGCCCACGGCGTCGTCAAGATGGGCACCGCCATCCAGGTCGTCATCGGCACCGACGCCGACCCGATCGCCGCGGAGATCGAAGACATGATGTGAGCCTCCCGGTTCACCTGGAAGGGGCACTTCCCGAGGCGGGAGGAGCCCCTTCCGCGCGTACGGCTAGGCTCGTCCGCATGTCTCGAATCGACGGCCGCACCCCCGAACAGCTCCGCCCGGTCACCATCGAACGCGGCTGGAGCAAGCACGCCGAGGGCTCCGTCCTCGTCTCCTTCGGCGACACGAAGGTCTTCTGCACCGCCTCGGTCACCGAAGGCGTCCCGCGCTGGCGCAAGGGCAGCGGCGAGGGCTGGGTCACCGCGGAGTACTCCATGCTGCCCCGCGCCACCAACACCCGCGGCGACCGCGAGTCCGTCAAGGGCCGGATCGGCGGCCGCACCCACGAGATCTCCCGGCTCATCGGCCGCTCCCTGCGCGCCGTCATCGACTACAAGGCGCTCGGCGAGAACACCATCGTCCTCGACTGCGACGTCCTCCAGGCCGACGGCGGCACCCGGACCGCCGCCATCACCGGCGCCTACGTCGCCCTGGCCGACGCCGTCGCCTGGGCCCAGGGACGCAAGCTGGTCAAGGCCGGCCGGCAGCCGCTCACCGGAACCGTCAGCGCCGTCTCCGTCGGCATCGTCGGCGGCGTGCCCCTGCTCGACCTCTGCTACGAGGAGGACGTGCGCGCCGAGACCGACATGAACGTCGTCTGCACCGGCGACGGCCGCTTCGTCGAGGTCCAGGGCACCGCCGAGGCCGAGCCCTTCGCCCGCGACGAGCTCAACGCCCTGCTCGACCTCGCCGTGGCCGGCTGCGGCCGGCTCGCGGCGGCCCAGCGGGACGCCCTGGCGGCCACCCTCGCAGAGTAAAGGGACCGCCAAAAAAGCCGGTACCCGGGGGCAACCCCCGCATCCTTCCCGGCGTCCGTATGGGTACGGGCGCGCGGTCCACCACCGTGCGCCCGGCCAGCCGGACCAGGGGAGGGACCCACACCATGGCCGCCAGCCGACGCCGAAGCCGGCTCACCGCCGTCGCCGCCGCACTAGCGACCGCCGCGCTCACCGCCGGCCTCACCACCGGCTGCGACGCCGTGACCAAGGCCCTGGACTGCGTGCAGACCGCCGACTCCATCGCCGACAGCGTCACCGACCTCCAGCAGGCCGTGGAGAACGCCGGCGACGACCCCACCCAGGCCGACGCCTCCCTCGACTCCATCGAGAAGAACCTGGACAAGATCGGCGACAAGACCGACGACGCCGACGTCAACAAGGCGGTCGACGACCTCTCCAAGGCCGTCGGCAACGTCCGTACCGCCATCGCGAACGGCGACCACGCCCCCGACGTCAGCCCCGTCACGGACGCCGCGGGCGAACTGACCAAGGTCTGCACCTCGTAGCCGCGGACCGCCGGGGCCGGGGGAGCACGCTCAGCGCCCCCGCGCCCGGACCGGCGTCCGTCGCCCGCCCGAGCCGCCGGCCAGGCCCTAGGGGGCGTCTCCCCGATCTTCGCGGCGCGCCCGGTGCAGTTCGTGCCGGGTCCCCTTGCGCTCCAGCCGCTCCTGCCTGCGCTGCTCCTTCAGCCGCCGGCGCTCGGCCCGGGTCACCTTGCGCTCGACGCCCACCCCGCCCCAGAAGGCGAAGCCGCCGATGACGACCCGCGGGGCGCCCGGCTCCGGCGGACCGTCCTCCCTCGGGTGCTCGAAGCCGCCCATCACGCCGATGCCCCGCACGATCACCTCGACGCCCGGCGGCACGATCACCTGCACCCCGCCCATGATCGCCACGCAGTTGATCTCCACCTCGCGGTCGGCGAAGTCCGCCTCCCTGAGGTCGATCTCGCCGCCGCCCATGAACGCGAAGCAGTTGAACCGCTTCGGCACCGTCCAGCGGCCCCTGCGCTCGAAGCCCGACAGCACCGCGAAGGCGCCCGTCGGGGAACCCTCGCCCCCGACGATCCGGCCCGCCCAGCCAACCCGCTCCGCGGGCGCCTTCGAGAAGGAGACGGGAGCGGGCGCCGCCGCGCCGCCGGCCGGCAGATCGCGGGTGATCGGCGTCAGCTCACCGTAGGTGCGCGCCTGGTACGTCGCCTCCAACCGCTCCTCGAACTCCCCCATGTCCAGGCGCCCTTCGGCGAGGGCGTCCCGCAGGACCTCGGCCACCCGTTCACGGTCGGCGTCGGACGCCCGGAGGTCCGGACTTGCGTCGTCGGTCATGGCAGCAGCCTACGAGACCGCCTTCTCGGCGTACATCTTCGCGATGACCGCCTCGATGTCCGGCTCCCGCACCGACAGGTCCACCAGCGGGTACTCGGCCGCGATGTGCGCCACCAGCGGCGCCGCCGACTGCCCGGCCGGGAACGCCAGCCACTGCCGCGGCCCCGCCACCCGCACCACCCGGCACGACGGCGCCTCGATCGGCGGCAACTCCCGTTCCAGGTCCACCACCAGCGTCCGCTCACCCTCGCCGGCCTCGTGCAGCCCGGCCAGGGCGCCGTCGTACATCAGCCGCCCGTGGTCGATCACCATCACCCGCGAGCACAACTGCTCGATGTCCTGCAGGTCGTGCGTCGTCAGCAGCACCGTCGTGCCGCCCCCGGCGTTCAGCTCCTTCAGGAAGCCCCGCACCTTGGCCTTGGACACCACGTCCAGACCGATCGTCGGCTCGTCCAGGTACAGCACCTCCGGATCGTGCAGCAGGGCCGCCGCGATGTCCCCGCGCATCCGCTGCCCCAGCGACAGCTGCCGCACCGGCACGTCCAGCAGGTCGCCCAGCTCCAGCAGTTCGACACAGCGGTCCAGGTTCTCCCGGTAACGGGCGTCCGGGATCCGGTACATGCGGTGCGCCAGCCGGTAGGAGTCGATCAGCGGCAGGTCCCACCACAGCGTCGTGCGCTGCCCGAACACCACACCGATCCGGTGCGCCAGCCGGGTCCGCTCCCGCGACGGGTCGATCCCCGCCACCCGCAGCCGGCCGGCGCTCGGCATGAGGATCCCGGTCAGCATCTTGATCGTCGTCGACTTCCCGGCTCCGTTCGGGCCGATGTACCCGACCATCTCGCCGCGCGCCACGGTGAACGAGAGCGAGTCCACCGCCCGCACCAGGCGCCGCTCCCGCTTCATGAACCCGGTCTTCCGGCGCACCTCGAAGACCTTCTCGACCCTGTCCACCTCGATGAACGCGTCCACCGTCAACTCCCTGTACTCCGATACGACCGAAGGCCCGCCCGCCACGCCAGCCCCGCCGCCGCGCAGCACACCGCCGCCACCAGCGGCGGCGCGAAGGCCGCCCACTGCGGCAGCCCGCCCAGGGGATACGGCCGCCCCAGCACGTAGGCGGCCGGCACCCAGTTGACGAAGGCCAGCGGGAACATGAAGGTCACCCCCCGCACCAGCTCCTTGCCGAACACCGTCGGCGGGTACTGCAGCAGCGTCTGGCCGCCGTAGGTGAACGCGTGCTGCACCTCGGACGCGTCCTGCGCCACGAACTGGAAGGCCGCCCCCGCCACGAACACTGCGGAGAAGATCACCCCGCCGCAGACCAGCATCCCCGGCACCATCAGCGCCTTGACCGGTGTCCAGGCGATGTCCGAGGCGACGAGCGCGTAACCCAGCACCAGCGCTCCCTGGGCGATCCGGCCGACCCGGCGCAGCGCGAACCGGTCGGCGGCGACCTGCGCCAGCACCGGCGCGGGCCGCACCAGCAGGGTGTCGAGGGTGCCGTCGCGCACCCGGCGGCCCAGCCGGTCCGCGGAACCGATCACCAGGTCCGCGATCCCGAAGGACGTCGCCGACAGCCCGTACAGGAACGCGGTCTCGGGCAGCGAGTAGCCGCCGAGGACGTCGACCCGGGAGAACATCAGCATGATCGTCACGAAGTCGAGGCCGGTCACGACCAGCCCGCCGAACGCGGTCAGCGCGAAGGACGCCCGGTAGGTCAGCGTGGAGCGGATCCACATCCCGGCGATCAGCCGGTAGGCGCGCACCCCCTCGGCCAGTGGCCTGTACTCACCCACCCTGGACCACCACCCGCCGGGCCGCCGCCGTCTGCACCAGCCGTCCCACCGTCAGCAGCACCACCGCCCACGCCGCCTGGAAGAGGAACGACGGCAGCGGGTCGGCCGTCCCCATCAGCACGTCCGCCGGCACCTGGACCTGCGCCGCCCACGGCAGCGCCCGTACGACCTCGCCGAGCGTGCCGGGGAAGGCGTTCAGCGGCAGGGTCATCCCCGAGCAGAAGATGCCGGTCACCATCAGCACCTGCAGGGCACCCGTGCCGTCCATCAGCCAGAACCCGGTCAGCGCCACCAGGTAGCGGATCCCGAAGCTGACGATCATCGCGAGTGCGACCGAGACCAGGAACGCCAGCCACGTCCCCAGATCGCCGGGCAGCGCCGTCGGGAAGACCAGTGCCCCGAAGGTGAACGGGATCACCCCGCGCCCGAGCAGCTGGAACAGCGCCCGCCCCAAATCGTTCGCCAGCCACCACACTTGCAGGTCGACCGGCCGGTACAGGTCGATCGCGACCTCACCCGTACGGATGCGTTCCATGAACTCGGTCTCGAAGCCGCCCCCCTGGATCGCGAGCGTCGCGTACAGGGCCTGTCCCAGCCAGACGAACGTGACGGCCTGGGCCTGGTCGTAGCCGCCGAGGTGCGGCTTCTGCTCCCACAGGGCCAGATACGTGTAGACGAGGATCAGCCCGAAGACCGTGTTGGTGAACACCCCTGCCGCAGTGGCCGCCCGATACGTCGCGTACCGTCTGAATCCCCCCGTCGCGACAGCGGCGTACAACCGTCCCGCGCCCACGTCAGTCAACCTCCCCGGACCGCTCGACACCGAAGCGCAGGAGCCTAGTCCGGCGGTCCGGGGACCGGCGACACATTTTCGTGCCGGAAGCGTGCCGTAATCCGGGAACGGATCGCCAGGTGCGAGAGTCTTCAAACTTGGGGCACAGAAGGCGTACGAGGCGTACGGGAAACGTACGACGCGAAACAGGAGTCCGTGCACGACATGAGCGACGAGCCGCAGCCGCAGCAGCCGACCAAGGGCGGGGCACCGGGACAACCGCTGCCGGCTGCAGGGCCCGCACGATCCGGTGAGGCCGCCGGGGACACCCGACCCGGAGACGGTGACGACCGGGACCGGGGCAGCAGCGAGGACCGCCCGGGACCGGACCAGGGCCAGGGACGGAACCGGGGCCGGGACGGTTCGGCCGCCGGGCCGGGCCGGACCGGCCGCGAGGAGCGGGCCGCGTCGCCGGCCGACGGCACCTCGGGCGGTAAGCCGTCGCCGGGTGCCGGCGTGGACCAGGCCGCTCGGGCCCGCCGCGCGGCGCTGGCCGCCCAGATGGGACGGGCCGGCCGCGCGGGCGACGGAGGCACCGGGGCCGGGGCGCCCCGTGAGCCGCAGGGCGGCCTGCCCGCCCAGCAGGCGGGACAGTCGCGTGAGCCCGGAAAGCCGGAGGGCGCGGAGGGCGGCCGTCCCGGGGTGCCTCCGCGGGCACCGGGACAGGGTGAGGATTCCCGCAGGCCGGGCGCCGAGGGTGCTCAGCGTTCCAATGTTCCCCAGCAGTCGGGCAAGCCGCAGGGGTCCGGCAGGTCCGAGGGCTCCAACGGCTCCGAGGGAGAGGCGACCGGGCGTTCCGCCGGGTCCTCGCGTCCCGGCGTGCCCCAGCAGTCCGGGCAGCCGCGGGTGCCGGGGAAGTCCGGCCCGTCGGGGCAGCCGGCCCCCGCGGGGTCCTCGGACTCCGAGGCGCCGTCGGCCGAGCGGTCCGCGGGGTCCCGACGTCCCGGAGTGCCTCCGCAGGCGCCCGGTGAGGCCGAGGGCTCCCGCGAGCCGGGGGCCGGGCGGTCCCCGGGGTCCCGGCGTCCCGGGGTGCCTCATCAGTCGGGGCAGTCGCAGGAGCCGGGGAAGTCCGGGGGCTCCGAGCAGCGGGCGGCCGGGCGTTCCGGCGCGCCTCGGCGTCCCGGGGTGCCCGGTCCGGCGGGGGAGCCGCGGGATTCCGCCGAGTCCGGGGTCACCGGGGACCCGGCGGCCGGGCGTTCCGGCTCCACTCAGCGTCCCGGGGTGCCCGGTCAGGCGGGGCAGTCGCAGGGGTCCGCCAAGTCGCGGGGCCCGGAGAAGTCCGCGGAGCCCGACGCGGCCGAGAGCACCCAGGTGCTCGGGCGCGTCGACGCGTCCCGTGCCTCCGCCGCCGAGGGAGCCGAAGCGGCCCGCAGGCGCGGCGCCGGGAAGACGTCCGGTGGCCCGCAGGGGTCCGGTGACGCCGCCCAGGTACCCGAGACGACGCAGGTCCTCCGCAAGGTCGAGGCGCCCACCACGGCAGAGCGGAACCGCCCGGGCGACGGCACCACCACGCGCGGCGGCGCCGGGAAGGGCCCCCGGGCGGCCATGGCCGGCGGTGCCGCCGCGGCGGCCCAGGGCGCCCAGGCCGCGATGGCGAGTGGCGGCGCGGCCAAGGCCGGGGCCGCCGGAGCCACCGCCACCAGCGGGAACACTCCTGCCACCGAAGCCCCCGCCACCGCCAACGCGGACAGCGGCGGCGGAGCCGGTGGCGGAGGCGGCAAGGGCAAGAAGCCCAAGCGGCCCAAGCGGACCGGCTGGCGTCGCCTCGTCCCCACCTGGCGCATGCTGCTGAGCACCTTCGTGATCGGCGTCCTGCTGATCATCGGCCTGTTCTTCCTCGGCTACTCGCTGGTGCAGATCCCGTCCGCCAACGCCCTCGCGACCAAGCAGAGCAACGTCTACCTCTACGCCGACGGCTCCCAGCTCGCCCGCGACACCCGCGACAGCAAGGTCAACCGCGAGAACGTCAGCCTCGCCCAGGTCTCCAAGGCCGCCCAGCACGCCGTACTGGCCGCCGAGGACCGCGACTTCTACACCGAGTCCGCCGTCGACCCCAAGGCCATGCTCCGCGCCGGCTGGAACACGGCCCTGGGCAAGGGCAAGCAGTCCGGCTCCACGATCACCCAGCAGTACGTGAAGAACTACTACCTGGGCCAGGAGCAGACGGTCACCCGCAAGGCCAAGGAGTTCTTCATCTCGATGAAGCTGGACCGCGAGAAGTCCAAGGACGACATCCTCGAGGGCTACCTCAACACCAGCTACTTCGGCCGCAGCGCCTACGGCATCCAGGCCGCCGCACAGGCCTACTACGGCAAGGACGCCGCGGACCTCGACCCGGCCCGCTCCGCCTACCTCGCCGCCCTCGTCAACGCCCCCAGCGAGTACGACGTCGTCGCGCACCCCGAGAACAAGCCCGCCGCCGTCGCCCGCTGGAACTACGTCCTGGACGGCATGGTCAAGGAGGGCTGGCTCGGCAAGGGCGAGCGCACGGGCCTGAAGTTCCCGATGCCCAAGGAGCAGACCCTCCCCAACGGCCTGTCCGGCCAGCGCGGTTACCTCGTCGACGCGGCCAGGCAGTACCTGATCAACAACGACATCGTCACTTCCGACCAGCTGGAGGCCGGCGGCTACCGCATCACCACCACCATCCAGAAGAACCGGCAGAACGCCTTCGTCAAGGCCGTCGACGACCAGCTCATCTCCAAGCTGGACAAGAAGAACCGCAAGGCCGACAACTACGTCCGCGCCGGCGGTGCCTCCGTCGACCCCAGGACCGGCAAGGTCGTCGCCATGTACGGCGGCATCGACTACGTGAAGCAGTACACCAACGGCGCCACCCGGGGTGACTTCCAGGTCGGCTCCACCTTCAAGCCCTTCGTGTTCACCTCGGCCGTGCAGAACAGCTCCACCACCCAGGACAGCCGGCCCATCACCCCGAACACCATCTACGACGGCACCAGCAGGCGCCCCGTGCAGGGCTGGACCGGGGGCGGCTACAACCCCGCCAACGAGGACGAGAAGTCGTACGGCGACATCCCCGTCCGCAAGGCCACCGACCTCTCGGTCAACGCCGTCTACGCCCAGATGGCCGTCGACGTCGGCCCCGCCAGGGTCAAGCAGACCGCGGTCGACCTCGGCATCCCCGAGGGCACCAAGGACCTCCAGCCCTACCCGTCCATCGCCCTCGGCACCGCCACCGCCAGCGTCCTGGACATGGCGGAGGCGTACGCCACGCTCGCCAACCACGGTCAGCGCGCCGCGTACACCATGGTCGAGAAGGTCACCAAGGACGGCACCCAGCAGATCGAGCTGCCCCAGCGGCAGACCAGGCGGGCCGTCACCCGCGAGGCCGCCGACACGACCACGTCGATCCTGCAGAGCGTGGTCGACAACGGCACCGCCGTCGCCGCCCAGGCCGCGGGCCGCCCCGCGGCCGGCAAGACCGGCACCGCCGAGGAGGACACCGCCGCCTGGTTCGCGGGCTACACCCCGGACCTGGCCACCGTGGTGTCCGTCATGGGCCAGGACCCGGTCACGGCGGCCCACAAGTCGCTGTACTACGCCCTGGGCCAGCCCCGGATGAACGGCGGTGGCCCGCCCACCGCCATCTGGGCGCAGTACACCCGCGACGCGCTGAAGGGGAAGCCGGTCAGCGACTTCGACCTCCAGCTCCAGCCCGGCGCCGACCAGACCCAGGCCCCCGTCGACCCCTCCGGCGACCCCGGCACCGGAGGCCAGGACGACGGCGGCACCACCGGCACGCTCACCGACGGCGGCACCACCGGCGCCACCCCGACGACCGACGGCGGCACCACCGGCGGCACCCCCACGACCGACGGGGGCACCACCGACGGCGGGACGACGACCGACGGGGGCGGCACCACCACGGACGGGGGCACCACCGACGGCGGCGGAACCACGACGGGCGGGGGCACCGACGGCGGCCCGACGACAGGCGGGGGCACGGACACCGGCGGCGGCACACCCGGCGGCAGTACCGGAGGCCTGGACACGGGCGGGGGCACCGACACCGGGGCCACCGGCGGCCAACCGTAGGACCGCCCGTCAGTGACCGCTGGTCGCCTTGAGCCCCACCACGGCGACCAGCAGCAGGCAGACGAAGAAGACACGGGCGGCGGTGACCGGCTCACCCAGGACCACCATGCCGAGCACCGCCGCCCCGGCCGCCCCGATCCCCACCCACACGCCGTAGGCCGTACCGATCGGCAACGACTTCGCCGCGTACGACAGCAGCACCATGCTGGCCACGATCCCGGCACCCGTGAACACACTCGGTACGAGCCGGGTGAACCCGTCGGTGTACTTCATCCCCACCGACCAGGCCACTTCCAGCAGCCCGGCGACGATCAGCAGAACCCACGCCACGACGACACACCTCCGGCAGACGGAACCCATTCCTGGTGCGTCGTCTTTGCCTGCGTCCCGGTACGGCGCGTCTCGTCGGGCTCCTTCGAACATAGCAAAGCGACGGCGGGAGGGCCGGTGACCGTGGTCACCGGCCCTCCCGCCGTCGCCGGATCCTGCGGTACCCGGACCTCAGAGGTACAGGCCCGTGGAGTCCTCCGTGCCCTCGAAGCGGTCCGCGGCCACCGCGTGCAGGTCCCGCTCCCGCATCAGCACGTACGCGACGCCCCGCACCTCGACCTCGGCCCGGTCCTCCGGGTCGAACAGCACCCGGTCGCCCGGTTCCACGGTCCGCACGTTCTGACCCACCGCGACCACCTCGGCCCAGGCCAGCCGGCGTCCGACCGCCGCCGTGGCGGGAATCAGGATTCCGCCGCCCGACCGCCGCTCGCCCTCACCCGTCTCCTGCTTGACCAGCACCCGGTCATGCAGCATCCGAATGGGCAGCTTGTCGTGGTGGGGGGTGCTCTGCACGTTTCTGTTGGCGCTCACGCTTCGAACCTACCTGCCTTCGGCACGCCCGTACGAGCCCGGGGCGCCGCGCCGCTCAGCGGCCGCGCCGCCGCACACCCAGCGCCAGCAGCCCCACCAGCCCCACGGCGACGAGCGCCACCGGCACCACCCGCTCGAGGCGCGGCGCGCCCTCCTCGTCCACGAACTGTGCCCTGACGTCACTCACGACCCGGTTGACCTGGACATACGCCCGTCCAACCGTGTGGTCGAGGTTGGCGACGACCTTGGCCTTGGCGTCCCCGACGATCGTCTTCGGGTGCACCCGCACCCCGATCTCGTCGAGCGTCTCGGCCAGTACTTCGCGGCGGCGCCTGATGTCCGCCTCGATCTCTGCCGGGGTTCTGGTGTCCGACGTGTCCGCCACCGTACGGCCTCCGAAGTCTCCTGATGCTGTCCTGGACAGTCTGTCAGTTCCCACCCGGGCCGCACCGCAACGCCCCCCGTTACGCTGGACCGATGAGCGAGCGACTCCAGCCCGGCGACGTGGCCCCCGCCTTCACCCTCCCCGACGCCGACGGCAACCCGGTGTCCCTGTCGGACCGCAAGGGCCGCAAGGTCATCGTCTACTTCTACCCCGCGGCGCTGACCCCAGGCTGCACCAAGCAGGCCTGCGACTTCACGGACAACCTCTCCCTCCTGGCCGACGCCGGCTACGACGTCATCGGCATCTCCCCGGACCAGCCGGAGAAGCTGGCCAAGTTCCGCGAGAAGGAGTCCCTGAAGATCACCCTCCTCGCCGACCCCGAGAAGACGACCACCGAGGCCTACGGCGCCTACGGCGAGAAGAAGAACTACGGCAAGACCTACATGGGCGTCATCCGCTCCACGGTCATCGTCGACGAGGAGGGCAAGGTCGACCGCGCCCTCTACAACGTCCGCGCCACGGGTCATGTGGCCAAGATCATCAAGGACCTGGGGATCTGACCCCGAGGGACGTCCCGGGGTGCCCCGGGGGCTCGTTCCCGCCGTCCTGACGGCCCGCACCGGAGCCTCCGTTGCGGGCCGTTCGCATTTCCCGCTCTCAACTCGCGGTGCAAACGCCCCACTTCGCTCGTCGACCCCGGCAAACTCTTTGACCTCCGGTTGCGTCCGTGCTTAAGGTGCGTACCAAGTTCGGCCCGCCTGACCAGGCATGACCGGGCATCATCGACGACCGGGGGGACACGTCGCCATGGGGGTCCGTATCGTCACGCCTCCCCGTAGGTCGAGTTCACGCACGCCGTTCCGAGCCGAACCGTTCTGCTGACGCTCCACCTGTGCAAAGGGGAAAAAGATGCGCAAGATCATGCGTGCCGTCCTGACCGGCGGCGTGGCCGCCGGCATCGCTCTGACGTCCACCGCCGCCTACGCCGACACCACCTACACCGAGTACGCGGCGCCCGGCTGCGGAGCCAAGTCCGTCTTCAAGACGTACGGCGACCACCTGTACATCACGGACACCGAGGCGGACGGTCACTCCGCCGTGGGTGTCATCGAGAGCGGCACCAAGTACTTCTACTGGAACTCGAACGGCAACGGTACGACCCGGCACGTCGACCTCGACCTGCCCGAGAACATCGCGATCGCCCTCGGCGCGATGACCGGTGACTGGCAGGGCACCCCGACCGGCGGCCTGGACTTCTCCTGCCTCAGCACGCAGACGATCATGACTTCGTGACGACGCGATGAGGGCACGACACCTCGCGCGGCTGGGCGGCCTGATCGCGACGCCCCTCCTGCTGGCGGCCTGCGCCACGCACGATCCGGGCACGGCGGAGGCGAGCCGTGCGCCGATGCCCACCATGGGCTCGGCCGTCGGTGAGAAGCTCACGGCGGGCATCGAGGGCGCCAGGAAGGCCGGTCTGGGTGTCACGTTCATCGACACGACCGACCGGCACCGGTCCATCGACCTGGACTCCGCGGCGCGCTACACGATCTGCTCCCAGCGGCCGGACCCCGCCATGCGGGCCGTGAAGTTCTACGTCGTACCGAGTTCCAGCCGGTGCCCCAGCGGCACCGGTGGCGCCGGTTAGCGTTCCCGGACCTTCCGTCGCGCGGCCCTGGACACCTGCCGCGCAGGGGGCGGACGGCGCACGGCGCGGCACAGTAAAGTAGGCCGCGCCTCAGGCGGCCGTGATGGAACTGGCAGTCATGCTGGGTTTAGGTCCCAGTGGGTTCACACCCGTGTGGGTTCGAATCCCACCGGCCGCACCGCCCCCCACCTTCGAACCGAAGGCGGGGGGCGTTTCGCATGTCAGCCCAGCAGTTCCCGGACGACCGGCACCAGCGCCCGGAACGCCTTGCCCCGGTGGCTGATCGCGTTCTTCTCGTCGGCGCTCAGCTCCGCGCAGGTGCGGCTCTCGCCGTCCGGCTGGAGGATCGGGTCGTAGCCGAAGCCGTTCGTGCCGGCCGGGGCGTGCCGCAGGACGCCCCTGAGCTGCCCCTCGACCACCCGCTCGGTGCCGTCCGGCAGGGCCAGCGCCGCCGCGCAGGCGAAGTGCGCGCCGCGGTGCTCCTCCGCGATGTCGGAGATCTGGGCCAGCAGGAGGTCCAGATTGGCCTTGTCGTCGCCGTGGGCGCCCGCCCAGCGGGCGGAGAAGATGCCGGGGGCGCCGTTCAGGACGTCGACGCAGAGCCCCGAGTCGTCGGCGACGGCGGGGAGGCCGGTGGCCCGGGCCAGGGCGTGGGCCTTGAGGAGGGCGTTCTCCGCGAAGGTGACGCCGGTCTCCCGGACATCGGGGATCTCGGGGTAGGCGTCGGCGCCGATCAGCTCGTGGGGGAGGCCTGCTTCGGCGAGGATGGCCCTCAGTTCGGTGATCTTTCCGGCGTTGCGGGTGGCGAGGATCAGGCGGGTCATGGGGGCCAGTATCCCTTGGCGGACCCGGCCCCCACGCCGTCAGGGCCTGCTGGCCGCCGGCGGTGCCGAGGGCCCCTGGGGGCCGCGGGCCGGACGCGCCGCCGCCTTGGCCTTGCTCGCGGCCGCGGTCAGCGGGCGGGCGATGTCCTCCAGGGACCGGCGTTCGGCGTTCACGGCGAGGAACGCCGCGACGAGACCGGCCGCGCACATCAGCCCGGCACCGATCTGGAACGCCAGCACGGTGTCGCCGACCTTGCCGGTGTTGGTGAGGTCGGCGAAGAGCAGCGGGCCGCTGATGCCGCCGGCCGCGGTGCCGAGGGCGTAGAAGAAGGCGATCGACATGGCCCGGGTCTCCATCGGGAAGATCTCGGAGACCGTCAGATAGGCGCTGGAGGCACCGGCGGAGGCGAAGAAGAGCACCGCGCACCAGCAGGCCGTGAGGGTGCCCGCGCCGAGGGAGCCGCGGTCGAAGAGCCACGCCGTGCCGAACAGCAGCAGGCCCGACAGCAGGTACGTCGACGAGATCATCACGCGGCGGCCGACGGTGTCGAAGAGATGGCCGAGCAGCAGCGGGCCGCAGAAGTTGCCGACGGCGATGACGGCGAAGTAGTAGCCCGTGTGGTCGGCCGGCACGTCGAAGAACTTGGTCAGGATGGCGCCGAAACCGAAGGTGATGGCGTTGTAGAGGAACGCCTGGCCGATGAAGAGGGAGAAGCCGAGGACGGCGCGCTTGCGGTACCGGCCGAAGACGGTGCGCGCGATCTCCAGGAAGGTGACGCTCTTGCGCTGGTGGATCTCGAGTTCGCCCTCGGGCCGGGCGAGGGGCTCGCCCTTCTCCTCCTGGACCCGGCGTTCGATGCCGGTGACGATCTCCTCCGCCTCCTGGTCCCGGCCGTGGATGAGCAGCCACCGCGGACTCTCGGGAACGTGCCGGCGGACGAGCAGGATGACCAGGGCGAGGACGGCGCCGAGCGCGAAGGTGAGGCGCCAGCCGACGTCGGCCGGGAGCAGGTCGGTGTTGAGGGCGAGGATGGAGAGCAGGGAGCCGCCGACGGCGCCGAGCCAGAAGCTGCCGTTGATCATCAGGTCGACACGGCCCCGGTAGTTCGCCGGGATCAGCTCGTCGATGGCGCTGTTGATCGCCGCGTACTCGCCCCCGATGCCGAAGCCGGTCAGGAACCGGAACACGAAGAACCACCAGGCCTCGGTGGACACCGCGGTCAGCGCGGTCGCCGCGAGATACACCGCGAGAGTGATCATGAACAGCTTCTTGCGGCCGAAGCGGTCGGTGAGCCGGCCCCAGAACAGCGCCCCGACGCAGGCGCCGGCCACGTAGAGCGCGGCGGCGACGCCGGTGATCTGCCCGGAGCTGATGCTCAGCCCGCTGCCCGGTTCGGACAGCCGGCCGGCGATGTTGCCGACGACGGTGACCTCGAGGCCGTCGAGGATCCAGACGGTGCCCAGGCCGATGACGATCGACCAGTGCCACCTGGACCAGGGCAGGCGGTCGAGCCGGGCGGGGATGTTCGTGGTGATGGTCCGGCCGCTCTGCGATGCCGGTTCTGCGGCTGTGCTCATGGGCTCCCCTCAACGCCGAAGGACGGGGTACGGATGCCCTCGCGGCGCCGGAGTAGGCCCTGGGCGGGTCCGGGGCGGGCCGGCCTCAGGCGCCCACGGCACGCGTGACGACGTAGATGAGCAGGCCCGCGAGCGAGCCGACGACCGTGCCGTTGATGCGGATGAACTGGAGGTCGCGGCCGATGTGCGCCTCGATCTTGCGGGTGGTGTGCTCGGCGTCCCAGCCGGCCACGGTGTCGGTGATCAGCGAGGTGATCTCCTTGCGGTACGTGGTGACGACGTGCACGGCCACGCCCTCGACCCAGCCGTCGACCTTGTGCTGCACCTTCGGCTCGTTCGCCATCCGGGTGCCGAGCGAGAGCAGCGCGGCCCGTACCCGCATCCGCAGCTCGCTGCGCTCGTCCCCGGCCGCCGCGACGACCATGGAACGCACGGCGGTCCACGCGGAGGCGATCAGGTCCTGTACCTCGCCGCGGCCGAGGATGTCGCCCTTGAGCCGTTCCACCCGACCCCGGGTGTCGGTGTCGGACTGCAGGTCGGAGGCGAAGTCGGTGAGGAAGCGGTCGAGGGCGCCGCGGGCCGGGTGGGAGGGCATGTCGCGCATCTCGGTGACGAAGCGCAGCAGTTCCTTGTAGACGCGGTCACCGACCTTCTTGTCGACGAAGCGCGGGGTCCAGCCCGGCGCCCCGCCCTCCACGGCGCTCATCACGTCGGCCCGGTGCAGTTCCAGCCAGTCGTGGGCGCGGGCGACGACGAGGTCGACGACGCGGTTGTGGCCGCCGTCGGCGACGATCCGCTCCAGCATCTTGCCGAGGCCGGGCGCGATCTCCTGGACGTCGGCCCGCCGGGTGACGGCCTCCGTGACGACGGCCTGGACGTCCCGGTCGCGCATGACCGTGAGCGCGCCGCGCAGCGCGGTGGCGAGTTCGGCGGTGACCCGGTCGGCGTGCTCGGGCCGGGAGAGCCAGGTGCCCAGCCGGCTGCCGATGCCGACGGCGCGCAGCCGCTGCCGTACGACGTCCTGGGAGAGGAAGTTCTCACCGACGAACTCGCCGAGGGAGACCCCGAGCTGGTCCTTCTTGGTGGGGATGATCGCGGTGTGCGGGATGGGCAGCCCGAGCGGGTGCCGGAAGAGCGCGGTGACGGCGAACCAGTCGGCCAGCGCGCCGACCATGCCGGCCTCGGCCGCGGCGGCCACGTAGCCCGCCCAGGGGCCCGCGCCCTGATGCGTGGCGATCCGCGCGAGCACGTAGACGAGGGCGACGAACAGCAGCAGCCCGGTCGCGGTGAGTTTCATGCGCCGCACGCCCCGGCGCCGTTCCTCGTCGGCCGGGGTGAAGGCGTTCATGGTGCGGTGCGACACCGGCTCCTGCGCCGCCGTCCGGTCCGCTGTTCGTGTCTCGGTGCGTTCCATCAGCTCCACCCGTACTCCGCCCGTGCGGTGATCCCGCGCACAATTGTCCCTTCCTGACCGACTCCCGGAACGAAACAGGAGTTCCCGGCGTCTGTCTGTAGGGGGTTTCGGGCAGGGTCCTGTCAGGTCTCCCGAGCCCATGACGCATCATGGGTTCATCAAGATCGGAGCCCCGGGCTCCCATCTCCCGAGGAGAACAACGCAAGCATGACCAAGCGTCATGGTTATGCCGTACTCAGCGCGCTGGTCGCGCTGATCGTGGCCGTGTGTGCAGCCATCTACGTCACGGTGGCCACGGACGACGGCACCCCCAGCAGCACTTTCGCCGGCAGTCGCCCGCGCCATGGTTCCTCCGTCGCTCCCGCGTCGACCGGCACCTGGGTCGGTGCCTGGTCCACGGCGCCCGTGGGCGGCGAGCCCGGCACCGAGACCACCGGCCTGGCCGGCCGTTCGGTGCGCAACGTCGTGCACGCGAGCACCGCCGGAACGAGTGCCCGCATCACGCTGTCCAACCTCTACGGACAGTCCCCGCTGACCATCACGCACGCCTCCCTGGCCGTGGCGCTGGGTCACGACACCGCCGAGGCCGACGCGGAGACCATGCGGCGGCTGACGTTCAACGGCGCCCCGAGCGTCGTGATCCCGGCCGGTGGCCAGGTGCTCAGCGACGCCGTGCGCGTGGTCGTCCCGCACGACTCGGACGTGCTGGTCACCACGTACTCGCCGACCCCGTCGGGCCCGGTCACGTACCACCCGCACGCCCAGCAGATGTCGTACGTCGCCCAGGGCGACCGCACGGAGGACGCGACGGGCACCGCGTACACCGAACAGACGCCGTACTGGCGCTATCTGACGGCCGTTGACGTGCTGAGCAACGAGGCGACGGGCACGGTGGTCGTCTTCGGCGACTCCATCACCGACGGCATAACGTCCACGGTCGGCGCCAACCGCCGCTGGACCGACGTCCTCGCGGGCCGGCTGCACACGGCGGTCGCGGGCGGTGAGGCCCTGCCGCGCTACGGCATCGTCAACGAGGGCATCAGCGGCAACCAGGTCCTCGCGGACGGGCTGGGCCGGCCGGCGGAGAACCAGAGCGGCCTCGGCCGCTTCGGCCGGGACACCCTGTCCCGGACCAATGTGAAGGCCGTCGTCATCGACCTCGGCATCAACGACATCATCCGCAACCCCGCCCTCGCCGACCCGGACAAGATCACCGAGGGGCTGCGCACCCTGGTCCGCCAGGCGCACGCCCGCGGGCTCAGGGTGGTCGGCGCGACGCTCATGCCGTTCCGCGGCCACCGCGGCTGGACACCGGCCCGTGACGCGGTGCGGCAGCGGGTCAACGCGGAGATCCGGTCCGGCCGTGTCTACGACTCGGTCGTCGACTTCGACCAGGCCCTGCGGGACCCGTACGACGCGCGCCGGCTGCGCCCCGAGTACGACTCCGGTGACCATCTGCACCCCAGCGACCTGGGCTTCGCCAAGATGGGCGGCGTCTTCGACCTGAGCGCGCTGAAGGGCGCGGGCCAGGCGGAGCTGTAACGGACGGGCCCGTGGGGGCGCGTCCCCGCCGCGAGCGACCCCGCGGCGGGGCCGGGCGCGGCGCCAGGGCGGCACGACGGGGAGCGTCTGCCGCCGTAGGGCGTCGATGCCGCCCCGCCCGGGTTCGCCCCGCCCCGACTGCCCGGCCGGTGGGCCGGTCTCAGCCGCGCCGGTCGGCGACGGCCCAGGAGGCCAGGGCGACGGCGCCCGCGACACCGAGGACGGACGGCCAGGCACCGACCTTCCTGGCCAGCGGGTGGGACCCGGCGAACGCGGCGACGTAACCGGCGGTCAGCGCACCGGCGGCCTTCCCTCCGGCCTGCCTGCGCCACTGCTGCGCGGCGGCCGCGCCCGCGGCGGCCAGGACGACCCCGCCGAGCTGCCGCTTCCCTGTCCAGCGGGCGACGCCGTACCCGCCGACGAGTCCGGTCGCCGCGACCACCGCGCTGGGAACCCTGGCCATGAGCTGCCTCCACCTACGTCGATACGTTCTGGTCTGCTTCGTCTGCCTTTGTTGCCTGGTCCGAGGCTAACGCGCGCCCTTTCGGCTCCATCAAGCTGAGTCGAGGCTTGTCAACTTTCCGGCTCCGAGCTATATAAGTAGTCGAAGGGCATCGCACCCAGCACCTGACGAGAGGAGTGAGCCGTGATGCTCATGCGTACCGACCCGTTCCGCGACCTCGACCGACTCGCGCAGCAGGTCTTCGGCAGCGCGAACACCCCCGCCGGCCGCCCGTCCGCCATGCCGATGGACGCCTACCGCTCCGGTGACGAGTTCCTGGTCCACTTCGACCTTCCCGGCATCGACCCCGAGACGATCGAGCTGGACGTCGAGCGCAACGTCCTCAACGTCCGCGCCGAGCGCCGCGGCCCCGCGCCGGAGGGCGCCGAGATGATCGTCGCCGAGCGCCCCACGGGCACCTTCACCCGTCAGCTCTTCCTCGGCGAGACCCTCGACACCGAGCGCATCGACGCCTCGTACGAGTCCGGCGTCCTGACCCTGCGCATCCCGGTGGCCGAACAGGCCAAGCCGCGCCGCATCCGGATCAGCGGCGGCGACAGCGGCCGCAAGCAGATCACCGGCTGAGCGCGCCCAGGACGCGTTCTGCGCGCCCCGTGGCCCCGAGCGGGGGTCACGGGGCGCCGCCGTGCGCCGGCGCCCGCCCGCCGCGTCGGGGCGGATGCCGCCACACGAGCCGCACGCGCTGCACGGACCGCATGCCCCCACATGCCGCACTCTGGCCGAATTCCGGCTCATGCACGCCGCGTTACGGGGTACCGGGCTCCCGGTGCCCGAAGTGTCCCGGAGGAGGATCCACCACGATGACCGTCACGACCCCGCAGCCCAGAACGACCATCCCCGCCCCCGTCCCCGCCCCTGCCGCGGCCCCGTCGCAGCGCCCGCTCGCTCCCGAGGCCGGCGCCGACGCCGCCCGCTGGGAGGCGCTCACCGAGGCGGTGCGCGAGGCCGGCCGGTATTCGACGGCGGCCGAGGCCGAGCGCGTCACCCGTACCGTGCTCACCGCCCTGGGCGGGCACGTGACCGGCGAGGAACGAGTCGCCCTCGCCCAGGCCCTGCCCAGGCAGGCGGGCATCCTGCTCGCCTCCCAGATCCCGGCGAACACCCCGCTGTCCGCACGCGAGTTCGTCGAGTCCGTGGCGGACCACCTCGAGGACGCCACCCCGGCGACGGCCCGCTGGGACGTCAGCTCGGTCCTCGGCGTCGTGGCGGACACCGTCGGCGAGCCGCTGACGACCCGGGTCCTGGCCCAACTCCCGCCCGGCTACGCCCTGCTGTTCGGCCGCGCGGACCTGGCGGCGGCTGCATAGACCTCCGCCCACGCTCCGGCCCCCACCACGCCTCTCCGGGCGCCGCCCCGATCCGTCGTTGGTCCGGCGACTGCCGACAGCGGCGCCCGGCAGCCAGCCGTACGGCCCAGAAGCCAGAAGCCCGAAGCCAGGGGCCAGGGACCAGGGGCCACAATTCGGGGGCCGGAAGACGAACGGACGCGCGGCCGGACGACCGGGCAGCCGCACGACCGGGCTGCCGGACGCGATCGGGCGGCCGGTCGGTCAGACCCGTTCGAGCGCCCGGTGAAGCCCGTCGGGCAGCTCCACGGAGATCGCGTCCCCGGCACGTACGACGCCACCCACCCTCACCACCCCCATGACCCCGGCCCGGTACCGGACGTGCCCCTCCGCGTCCCGCCCCACGACCTGCTTCAGCAGCCCCCGCTGGAAGCCGTCGATCTGGCGGCACGGATTGCGCAGCCCGGTCACCTCCACGACGGCCTCGTCCCCGATCCGCAGCACCGCCCCGGTGGGCAGCCCCAGCAGATCGATCCCCCGGGTGGTGATGTTCTCGCCCAGCTCCCCGGCCGCCACCCGGAACCCGCTCGCCCCGACCTCCTCGAACAGCTCCTCGTGGATGAGGTGCACCTGCCGGAGGTTCGGCCGGGTCGGGTCCCGGGCGACGCGCGACCGGTGCCTCACGGTCACCCCCGCGTGCACGTCCCCCTCCACCCCGAGGCCGGCGAGCAGGGTGATCCGCTCCCGGTTGGGCTTGGTGAAGGAGTACTCGCCGTTGCTGCTCACGGCAGCGACAGTCGCGCCCATCGCGGCCCCCGTCTCGGCTCTTCGTCGCGGGATCCACCGGGAGCCCAGCGGTGGCGCTGGACACCCGGCGGTGCGGCGTACTTCGGGCCCCGGCCGTGCGACCGGCCCCGGCGTACCCCCAGCCTCCGTCACGACGCACACCCGCGCCACCGAGTTCGTCCGGATACCTGACACGGGCTCGGGTACCCGCATCGGAGCACGTCCCATGGCCGAGTCCGGCACGAGGTGACAGCAACGGAGACCCAGATGAAGGCCAGCCGATCAGCAGACCCGCAGACCGCCGGGCCGGTCGCAGCGGAACCGGCGTCCGCTCACGTCCTGTCCGGACGCTACCGGTTGGGCGCGAGAATCGGATCGGGAGGCATGGCCGACGTCTACGAGGGTCTCGACACGCGCCTCGAGCGGCCCGTCGCCGTCAAGGTCTTCCGGCCGGGGCCGGGCCCGCAGACCGAGGACCGGCTCACCGCGGAGGCCGTCCTCCTCGCCGGCCTCCAGCACCCCGGACTGGTCACGGTCTACGACTCCGGCCGCGAGGACGACCGCACCTATCTGGTCATGCAACTCGTCGAAGGCCCCACGCTGCACAGCCTCCTGGGCGGCGGAACCCTGCCCGAGCGGCGTGTGACGGCCCTCGGTGCCGCCCTCGCACGGGCGCTCGCCCACGTCCACCGGGCCGACATAGTGCACCGCGACGTCAAACCGTCGAACGTCCTGCTCGACTCGGCCGGCGAACCCCACCTGGCCGACTTCGGCATAGCGCGCCTGGCGGACGCCACCCGTCAGACGGCACCCGACGTGCTGACCGGCACCGCCGCGTACCTGGCGCCCGAGCAGGTCGAGGGCGGGTACGTCGGACCGCCCACCGACGTATACGCGCTCGGCCTGGTCCTGCTGGAGTGCCTGAAAGGTGGACTGGAATACCCGGGCACCCCCCTGGAGGCAGCGGTCGCCCGTCTCCTTCGCGCACCCGAGATACCCGCCTGGGTCTCCCCGGACCTGGCGGCCCTGCTCCGCGCCATGACCGCCAAGGACCCCGAGGACCGCCCCGACGCCGGACAGTGCGCGCGGACCCTGGCGGCCCTGGACGTCTCCGGCGCCCCGGACTCCCTCCCCTCGACGGCACCCTCCGTGGTCAGCCCCGGGACGCGGGCATCCGCGGCGATCCGCCCCGCCCGCACGGAAGGCCTGAGGACGGCGGCGAGGATCCGCCCCGCCCACGCGGCCGGACCGCCCGCCGCCCACGGCCACGCCCATGCCGACCGGCCCCCGCACAACCGCCGCCTGGCGGTGGGCACCGCCCTCGCCGCCCTGTCCGTGGCCCTCGGCACGACCCTCGCCTTCGCCCCGGGCACCAGCGGAACCGGCGACGACCGCGCCGACACGGCCTCCGCCGCCGCGACCTCCGGTCACCCGCCGCCCGGCAAGGCGACACCCGACGACAAGGCGGGCGCCGCAACGCCGGCCGGCGCCCGGCCCGACGCGAGGACCCCCGGCCCACCCGCTCCGGCCGCCACCTCCCTCGGCCCCCACATCCAGCCCATCTCCAGGACCCTGCCCCCGGCCGACCGGTCGACCCAGGCGCACCACACCCCGTCCGGCGGCAAGGGCGCCAACCCCCGCGGCCCCGCCGCCCACCACCCCCGCCACACGCAGCACCCGCCCCACGCCGCCCCGAACGCCCCCGGCCGGAGCGACAAGTCTTCGCGGCGCTGAGCGCCGGACAGCGAGGAGTGAGGCCCCGCGAGGCCGCGCCCGCGGCGCGGTGGAAATCCGGTGGACACGGCCGGCGGCCGCGTCCTAGCCTCGCCGAGGTTCCGAAGACCCGTACGTCCGGATGAGGTGCTTTCGATGACGGTCCAGGCAACGACGGCCCGCGGCAACAGGCCGTCCCCCGTACCTTCCACGACCTCATCGGACACAAGGAACCCCGACAGTGGATCTTCCACGTGAATTCACCATCCGCGAGAGCAGCCACCGCATCCACAACCCCCTCACCAGCGAGAAACTGGCTGCTCTGGGGCAGGCGCTGCACCTGACCCCCGGCACCCGTGCACTCGACCTCGCCAGCGGTTCGGGCGAGATGCTGTGCACCTGGGCGCACACCCACCGCATCACCGGGACCGGGGTGGACATCAGCACCGAGTTCACGGCCAGGGCCCGCGCCCGGGCCGCCGAACTCGGCGTCGCCCGCCAGGTGGACTTCGTCCACGGCGACGCGTCCGGCTACGTCGCCGACGAACCCGTCGACCTCGCCGCGTGCATCGGCGCGACCTGGATCGGCGACGGGATCACCGGCACCATCGATCTGCTCCGCCAGAGCCTCCGCCCCGGCGGCATGCTGCTCATCGGCGAACCGTACTGGCGCCGCGACCCGCCCGACCAGAACTGCGTCGAAGCGTGCCACGCCCGCACCGAGGAGGACTACCGGTCGCTGCCGGATCTCATCGAGCGGTTCGGTGAACTGGGCTACGACGTGGTCGAGATGATGCTCGCCGACCAGGACAGCTGGGACCGCTACCGGGCGGCCCAGTGGCTCAACATCCGCCGCTGGCTCGACCGGAACCCCGACGACGAGTTGGCCCCCGAACTGAGAGCGGAACTCTCCCGGGAACCGGTCAGCTACGCCCGGTACGAGCGCGAGTACCTCGGGTGGGGGGTCTTCGCCCTGCTTGGCCGCTGAGGGTCGGGGCGGGGTCGGGGTCGGCGGGTTGTCGCCGGCCCCGACCGGTTGGCGGCTCAGCCGGGTCACCAGCCGCGCACCTGCCATGTGACCGCGCCGGCTCCTAGCCAGCGGCCACTGCCGAATAGGTCCAGACGTCCGCCGGAAGGTCGTGCTCCAGGCGCCAGGTGATCGCCATCGGCTTGCTGCCGGTGTGGCTCTCGTAGGCGGCCGGGCCGAGGAGCATCCACGGCTGGGGCTTGCCTATGTCGGTGCTCTTGTAGCGGCGCATGAAGAGCAGGACGTGGCTGCCACGCTGCTCGTGGTGTCGGTAACGCAGGCCGGTACGGCTGTTCTCCGCCGTCGAGTTCTGGGACTCCCAGTGGAAGAGTGCCGGGCTCAGCGCGTAGTCCTTGTAGCGGACGGTGGGTGAGAAGTCCTTCTCGTTCTTCTCCAGCGTGATGAGCAGGGCATCCGTCTCCAGTTCCTCGACCCACTGCACGCCCTGGGCAAAGGAGCGTGGCATCTGCCCGCCGAAGCGGGCCACTCCGAGGGCGGCAAGGATCTCGGAGCGGTTGTACGCGCTGTGGACCCTCAGCGGAACATTGCTGAGACGTCCGGACAGCGGGATCGGGAAGTGGTCCGCCTGCTCCATGACGTGCGACAGTACCTGCCGCAACTCGTCGCGGAACGCCCGCTGAGCGCGTAGCGACTCAAGGCCCTCATGGAAGCTGGTGAACCCGCCCGCGTTGTCCCACAGGTTGAAGAACAGCATGCGGGCGTACGTCTGATCAGGCGGAGTCAGCTCCTCGTAGGACGGGGCGCCGTCTTCGAGGAGACGCAGATAGGCCGCTGCCCGCTCCGGGTCGTCGACGTGGAGGAACGCGTGGACCCGCTTGAGCAGCGCCGCCTCCCCGGCTGTCGAGCCCTCTTCGAGCAGACCGGCTCGCCGAAGGACGGTGGTCCAGGAGTTGTCACTATTGTAGAGCTCCTTGACCTCCCGGCGGCTCTCGCGAAGGTAGTCGGCGAGACGGCGAGTGCTGTACGCCTTCACCTCGTTCACCAGCGTCTTCACGGTGGCGCCCAACTGCGTACGGATGTTGTCCAGGACGAGGTCCTTGGACTTGCCCTCCAGGATGATCTGGCAGCCGGACGGCAACTGCGGGAAGTCGTGCTCTATGTGATCGACGAGCCGGTTCCGCGAGAGGTTGGTCAGTGCCCGGAACTGCTCCTCGAAACGGAACTCGGCACGGTGCTGCCCGATGAAGTCGAGGACGGTGAGCACGGGCTTCGTCTCGGTGCGCCGCAGTCCTCGTCCCAACTGCTGGAGGAAGACGGTGGCGCTGTTGGTGGGGCGGAGGAGGAGCAGAGTGTCCACGTCGGGGATGTCCAGCCCCTCGTTGAACAGATCGACCGAGAAGATCACCTGAAGCTTCCCCTCGCGCAGCTCGGAGAGGGCGCGGGCGCGCACTTCGGCAGGGGAGTCACTGTCGAGCGCCGTGGCCCGGAAGCCGGCCCGGCGGAAGAAGTCGGCCATGAAGTGGGCGTGGGCCTTGGTGACGCAGAAACCCAGTGCCCGCATGGCGCCCGGGTGGGAGACCTTGTCCCTGATCTGCTTCACGACGATCCGGGCACGGGCGTCGTTGCCCGTGTAGAGGTTGCCCAGTTCCCGGTCGGCGTACGTGCCCTTCTGCCAGCCAAGATTCGTCAGATCCGTACCGTCCGGAATGCCGAAGTAGTGGAAGGGACAGAGCAGGTCGTTCTCCAGGGCCTCCCACAGTCGCATCTCGGCGGCGATCCGGCCGTCGAAGAACTGGTCCTGAACGTTTCGACCGTCCATCCGCTCGGGCGTCGCGGTGAGGCCCAGCAGCTCCCGCGGAGTGAAGTGGTCGATGACCCGCCGGTACGTGGCGGCGGTGGCGTGGTGGAACTCGTCGATGACGATGACGTCGAAGTGTTCGGAGGCCAGTTGCTCAAGCCGTGAGACGTTCAGTGACTGGACGCTCGCGAACACGTGCTCCCAGGCGCGGGGTTCCGTGCCGGCGTGCAGCAGTTCGCCGAACGAGGCGTCGTCCAGGACCTCGCGATAGGTGCGCAGCGACTGCCGAAGGATCTCCTTGCGGTGGGCCACGAACAGCAGCCTCGGCCTGTCGCTCTTCGAAGGTCCGCACAGGCTCCGGTAGTCCAGGGCTGCCATCACGGTCTTACCGGTGCCGGTCGCCGCGACCAGGAGGTTGCGGTGACGTCCTCGGATCTCCCGTTCGACGCGCAGCCGCTCCAGCATGTCGCGCTGATGTGGGAAGGGCCGCACCTGGAGACCGGAAAGGTTGATCCTCAGGCCGGCGGCGGACGTGCCGCCGCCGGCCTGGGCCAGTGCCCCGTCAAGGCGCTTCGCGTGCAGATCGGGGTCGTACGTCTCGAAGGCGGTGTCGTTCCAGTACGCGTCGAAGGTCGCCTCGAACTTGTCCAGCACCGCGGGTGTCGCGATCGAGGACAGACGGACGTTCCACTCCACGCCGTCGAGCAGTGCGGCTCGGGAGAGGTTCGAGCTGCCGACGTACGCCGTGTCGAAGCCCGTCCTGCGCCGGAACAGCCACGCCTTGGCATGCAGGCGGGTCGAGCGGATCTCGTAGTTCACCTTGACGGTGGCACCGAAGTCGCGGACCAGACGGTCGAGCGCGTGGCGGTCGGTGGCGCCCATGTACGTGGTCGTGATGACGCGGATCGGTACGCCTCGCTCCTTGGCGGCGCGCAGAGCGTCCTCGAGAACACGGATGCCGTACCACTTCACGAAGGCGCAGAGCAGATCGATGCGGTCGGCCGTGGCGAGTTCGGCCCGCAGTTCCGAGCCCAGACTGAGGTCTTCCGGCGAGTTCGTGAGCAGCGACGTCTCGGAGAGCGGGGTGAGCGGCCGGATCGCGTACGCCCCAGGTGCCTCCTGCTCGGCCAGGGCGAGCAACTGCCGTGGGCCTTCCGCGACCTTCCTGACCGGCTCGGGTTCGCCCTGCTCAGGAATGGCGGTGCTCAGGGACGTCAGGATCTGGTTGGCGAACCGAACCTGCTGGGCCGGCGGGAGCTGATGGAGCTTGCGGGCGACCACCTCCCCGATATGACGGGCAAGCACGTGCGGCGCGGACTCCGCACTGACTTCCGCGTCGATGGCCTTCCACCCCAGGGCCTCTAGCTGCCCCAGCGTCTCGCTCACGTCGTCGGTAATCAGCTGTTCGTACACGCCAGCGACCGGCTGCACCTGTCCCCCCGGCTCCGCCACCTCGACCCCCTCGATCACTTGCGAAGTGCATCTGTTTTAACAGGGGGCACTGACAGACGTCCTCGCCTACAAAAGGGAGAAAACCCCTAAAGCAACTCCGAAGACCATGGAAAGCACACACCAAACCAGGTTCGCGGTAGGCGAGTACGACTTCGCCGTGCGGACCACCACCGTGCGCCGCGGGTCCTCCGGGTCGTAACGGAGGATCACAGGCGTGCCGCGGTACAGGGCGTTGGGGGAGTCGGGGTTCAGGGGGACCTGGCGGTAGGTCCGGGTGGCGGGGGCCGAGGGGTTGCCCGGGGGTGGGGCCTGGTAGCGGACCTGAGGCGGGTGGTAGGACGTGCCTACCCGGCGGGGGGAGTTGGCCACCTCGCCCCGCGTCCGGACGCCCCGCACGCCGAGCCGGTCCAGGGATCGGCGGGCGCGCAGGGCGGCGCGGGTGCCGTGGGCGCCGACGAACGTCCAGAAGGCGGCGAGGAGGAGGGAGAGGGTCAGCCAGGGTTGGGGCATGGCCGGGTCCGCCCCCTCCGTCTCGTTCCGACAGGCCGACCTTCTAGACGGCTACCGCGGGGTCCGGCGTTCCGTGGCACTCCCCGTACGCATGCCCCGAGCCGCACCAGCAGTGCGCGGTCCGCTGCGGGGGCCAGGCCACCGCGCGGCCGCGCGCCGCGAGGGTCGTGGCGTACTGGGGCAGGAGGGTCGCGTCGGACGGGCTCGAGCCCTCAGAGGCGGCGAAGGCCTCGTAGGACGGGACCGTGCCGGTGACGATGCCCAGGTTGGGCGTGCCCGAGGAGGCCAGTTCGCGGAGGGAGGCCTCTATGGTCGCCAGGTGGGCGTCGTGGGAGGGGTACTCCGCCGCCAGGTCGGCGTAGGCCGACAGCAGTTCCGTCAGCTCGGGGGCCGGCCAGTGCAGGACCGCCACCGGGAACGGGCGGGACAGGGCCTCGCGGTAGGCGCCCAGTTCGGCGTTGAGACGGGAGATCTCCGCGGCCAGCTCCGCCGGGTTGTCCGAGCCCAGGGACCAGACCCGCTTCGGGTCGTGGAGTTCGTCCAGCGGGACCGGGGAGGCGTGCAGGCCGTCCGCGAGGGTGTCCCAGTCGTCGTGGGGCAGGCCCAGCATGCGGCGGACGCGGTGGCGGCCGTAGAGCAGGGGGTGCGTGCCGTACGGGGGCTCCGCGCCGTCCGGGAGGAGGAGGGACGCCGCCTGCGTGAAGGTCTGCTCCGCCGCCTCCAGCTCGTCGTGCGACTCCAGGGACTCGGCGACGATCACCCAGGGGGCCGGGTCGCGGGGCGCGGACGCGCGGATGCCGTCGATGATCGCCCTGGCCTCCGCCTCGTGGTCGTACTCCCACAGGTTCGAGGCCTTCAGGGCGCGGACGAGGTGGGGGTTCTCCAGGCCGTCGGCGGAGGACAGCAGACGGTCGTAGAGCGTCGTCGCGGCGGGGCGGTCGCCGGACAGTTCCAGATGGGCCGCGGCGCGCAGGAGCAGGGCCTCGGTGTCCTCCGGGTACAGGCCGGCGGTCCGCTCCAGGCGTGCCGCTTCGGCGGTGTGGTCGACGTTCTCGGCAGGCGTGTCGGGGCGCATGGGTGACACCGTACTGCCGACCGGTGACACAGGTGGAGTACGTGGTCACCCGGCGCCGTCCCTCGTCCTCACATTCCGGTCATGCCGCCCCCGGTGAGGGCCGGGGCCAGCGACGGAACCCAGAAGACGGCGACGGCCAGCGCGAGTGAGGCGACGCCCACGGCGCGGGCCACCAGGTGGCCGGCCGGGGCCAGCTTCTCGACGGAGATCACGGCGGCCAGGACCACCATGGCCCACAGGTTCATCACGCCGAAGGCCGCCAGCACCACCATCAGCGACCAGCAGCACCCCAGGCAGAAGGCCCCGTGGTGGAGTCCGGCGCGCAGATCGCGCGAGGGCGCCGGGTACGAGGCGTAGCGCATGATCATCCCGACCGGCGAGCGGCACCTCGCCAGGCAGCGGTCCTTGAGGGGTGTGAGCTGGTAGACGCCGTTCACCGCGAAGACGGCCGCGGCCACCGCGGTCCCCGTCACGGCGGGCAGGCTCGTCACCCGGCCCAGGGCGGCGGCGAGGCCGTAGGCGGGCAGCCCGGCCGCGGCCCAGACCAGCAGGTAGGCGACGGTGAAGACGGCCATGCGCGGCGTCCGGTGGACGGTGATGGTGCGGGCGTACAGCCCGGCGACGGGCGCCGTCGCTGGCAGCATCATGGCCGCCATCATCAGCGTCCACACGGCCAGGAAGGCGGGCAGGCCCAGACCCATGGTTCCGGGCATCGCCGGCGTGCCGCCCCAGCGCGTCACCAGCCAGACCCAGGCGGCGGCCGCCGGGACCAGCAGCAGCGCGGAGGGGGCCGCCGTGCGGCCGACGGCGACCGGCCGACCGGTCACGCGGACCACGTGAAGGGCGCCGAGTGGGCGTTGCCGCCGGAGAAGTCCCAGGACCGGCCGTGGACGCCGGTGCCCGTCGCGCGGCTGGACCTGGCGATGGTCAGCGTGCTGTTCACCGGGTGGAACATGCCGGTGAGGCCCATGACCGGACCGTCCTCGCCGAACTGCGGTGCGACCTGGTCCTCGATCTCGATGTCGATGGCGTCACCCACCCGCGCCGAGTGGCGGCGGCCGTCGTCGCGGTAGTCGATGGGGAAGCGCTCCATGCCGAGGACCTCGCCGATGAGCGGGGTGAGCGCCGCCATCGGCCCCCCGGCGTGGCCGGAGAAGACCTTGCCCAGCGCCTCCGCCTGGCCGTCGTCGGCCGAGGCGTCGAGGTACAGCGCCACCTGCCAGCCGCCGTCGGCCATGACCCGGGGCGCGTCGATGAAGACGGCGACGTTGCGGCCGGCGACGTCGACGCCGTCCACGTTCCCGCTGTCCACGTGGAAGGCGAAGGTCACCTGGCAGCGCTCGTGGTCGGCCGGTGCGGTGAGGCCCGAGGTGGTACAGGGGCACACCACGTCGCAGTTGCAGCTCTCCAGGTACGTGCCGTTCAGATTCCAGGGCATGGCTCACGCCTCCCTCGTCACGTCCCCCGCGGTTATGCGTCCCCCTGGGTTCCACGTCACCCGTGGAACGCGCCGGAGGGCCCGTACGGTCGCGGCGCCGCTCCCCTCCCAGGCTATTCCCGGGAGTCCCCGCCCCGCAGGTCCGCCGTCGGCCCGGGGGCCGTGCCAACGGGCCGAGCATGGGACGGAGAACACGGCACGCGGAACGCGGAACCATTGTGGGGAGTGCGGGCGTTGTGATGAACAGGGGCCGGAAGCCGGTTCCGGCAGAGGGGACAGGGGGGTGCCGTGACCAGGGACAGCCGCAGCCGCGTCGCGCGTCCTCTCGCGCCTGCCGTTCTCCTGCTGACGCTCGTGCACCTGCTCGTGCTCCAGGCCGCACTCCTCGACACCGGCAGTCTGTCCGCCGCCGTCGCCCTCGCCGCGACGGCCGCCGCCGGGTCCGCGCTGGTCGCCTGCTCGCTGCTCGCCGGCCGCTGCGCGCCCGCCGTCCCGCCCCACGGGGTCCGCACCGCGATACGCGACCGGGCCCGCCGTACGGCCTTCCTGCCCCAGAGCGACCCGGACGCGGCGGGACGCCGCCGGCCCCGGGCACCGGGACACGCCCTCGCGACGATCCGCGCGTAGGGCACCCCTTCACTCACCTTCACCGACGAGACCGCCGGTCCCCACCGGTGCCCTCGCGCGGGTCGTCATGCCGCCCTGTCCTCTCCGGTCACACCGGCACCGACGCATCCCGTCCCGAAGGGTCCACCCATGTCCGTCTTCGCCCGTCTCGTCGAGCAGCTCGCCGACCTGCTCCAGCCGCTCTTCCACGCCTCCGCCGCGGCCGCCGCGATCATCCTGTTCACCGCTCTGGTACGGCTTCTCGTACACCCCCTGTCCCGGGCCACCGCCCGTGGCCAGCGGGCCCGCGCCGAACTCCAGCCGCGCATCGCCGAGCTGCGCGAGAAGCACGCCGAGGATCCCCGGCGGCTGCAGAAGGCGGTGCTGGAGCTGCACGCCGAGGAGAAGGTCTCGCCGCTCTCCGGCTGCCTGCCCAGCCTGCTCCAGCTCCCCGCCTTCTTCCTCCTCTACCACCTGTTCTCGAACACCACGATCGGCGGCGCGAGCAACGAACTGCTGACCCACTCGCTGCTCGCCGCACCGCTCGGTGGCCGCTGGGCCGACACCCTCGCCGATGGCGGGGTGTTCGGGGCGGCCGGGCTCGTCTACCTCGCTCTCTTCGCCCTCGTCGCGGCCGTCGCAGCCTTCAACTACCGGCTCACCAAGCTGATGGCGGCGAAGAACCCGGTCGCGGCGGCCGCCGGGGACGGCGGGCAGGTGCCGGGGCTCGCGGCGGTCGGCAAGGTGATGCCGTTCATGTCCTTCTTCACGCTCGTCACCGTGGCGGTCGTACCGCTCGCGGCCGCGCTCTACGTCGTCACCAGCACGACCTGGAGCGCGCTGGAACGGGCCGCGCTGTACCGGTGAGCCGGGGCGTTGTGGACGGCGGGGTTACGGTCCAGTACCTGAACAGGGTCTTGTGGAGTGGACAGGCGACTTGGAGGATCGACCAGTCCTGCGATGGCTGCACCCATCCGCCGGGCGCCCGCGATCGAGGGAGATTGTGACCATGAAGCTGCTGCGAGTCGGTACTGCCGGAGCGGAGCGCCCGGCGCTGCTCGACGCCCAGGGAACCCTGCGCGACCTGTCGGGGATCGTGGACGACATCGACGGCGCGCTGCTCGCCGACGACGGCGCGCTCGGCCGCGTCCGGGCGGCGGCCGAGGCCGGTGAGCTGCCCGCGCTGGACGCGGCGGGGCTGCGGATCGGACCTCCCCTGGGCCGGATCGGCAAGATCGTGTGCATCGGGCTCAACTACCACGACCACGCCCGGGAGACCGGCGCGGAGCCGCCCGGCGAGCCCGTGATCTTCTTCAAGGCGCCGGACACGGTCGTCGGGCCGAACGACACCGTGCTGGTGCCGCGCGGCTCCGGCAAGACCGACTGGGAGGTGGAACTGGCCGTCGTCGTCGGACGTACGGCCCGCTACCTGGAGTCGGCCGAGGAAGGGCTCGCGCATGTCGCCGGGTACGCGGTGGCGCACGACGTGTCCGAGCGGGAGTTCCAGATCGAGCGGGGCGGAACCTGGGACAAGGGGAAGAACTGCGAGACGTTCAACCCGCTGGGCCCCTGGCTGGTGACGGCGGACGAGGTCCCGGACCCGCAGGCGCTCGCGCTGAGGCTGTGGGTCAACGGGGAGCTGAAGCAGGACGGCACCACGGCCGAGCAGATCTTTCCGGTGGGGGAAGTGGTGCGGTACGTCAGCCGGTTCATGACGCTGTACCCCGGCGACGTCATCAACACCGGTACCCCGGCGGGGGTCGCCCTGGGGCAGCCCGACCCGAAGCCGTTCCTGCGGGCCGGGGACGTGGTGGAGCTGGAGGTCGAGGGGCTGGGGCGGCAGCGGCAGGAACTGAAGGACGCGTAGGCGCTCCGCTGGGTTGGGTCTTGGGTGCGGGTGGGTTGTGGCTTGTTGCGCAGTTCCCCGCGCCCCTGGGTGTTGAGGCTCGGGGGTTGGGTGCGGGTCGTTTGGGGTTGATCGCGCAGTTCCCCGCGCCCCTTTCGGGTGTTGAGGTTGGGGGTTGGGTGCGGATCGGTCGTGGCTTGTCGCGCAGTTCCCCGCGCCCCTGTGGGGGTGTTCGGGTGGGGTTCCGGGCGCGGGTGGGTTGTGGCTTGTCGCGCAGTTCCCCGCGCCCCTATGGGGGTTTCTCCGCGCCCCTTGGGGGGTGCTGGGGTCAGCGGAGTAGGTCGGACAGGTGGCGCCAGGCCTGGCGGGGGAGGGTGTTTCGGTCGTCGCCGTCGATGATCTGGAGCGCCACGTGGTCGGCGCCCGCCTCGTGGAAGGCGTTGATCCGGGCGCGGATGCGGTCCTCGGGGCCCCAGGCGTAGAGGGCGTCGACCAGGCGGTCGCTGCCGCCGGCCGTCAGGTCGTCCTCGGTGAAGCCCAGGCGCTGGAAGCTGTTGGTGTAGTTGGGCAGGGTCAGGTACATCGCGAGGTTCTCGCGGGCCAGAGTGCGGGCCGTGGCCGAGTCCGTCTCCAGGATGACCTTGAACTCCGGTGCCAGCAGCGGCTCTTCGCCCAGGATCTCGCGGGCCCGCGCCGTGTGCTCGGGGGTGACGAGATAGGGGACCGAGCCCGCCGCCCGGTCGCGGGACAGCTCCAGGGTCTTCGGGCCCAGGGCCGCCAGTACCCGGCGCCCGGCCGGGACACCGGCCTTGTCCAGCCCGTCCAGGTAGGCGACGAGCGCGGAGTACGGGCGCCGGTACTGCTCCGCGAGCTTGGCGTGGCTCACGCCGAGGCCGAGCAGGAAGCGGCCGGGATGGGCGGACTCCACCTCGGCGAAGGCGGCCGCGCTCTCCTCGGCCTCGTACTGCCAGATGCTCTGGATGCTCGTGCCGACGGCCAGCCGGGACGTCGCTGCAAGGAGCGGGAGGGCGTGCCGGGGCGCGCTGCTGCCGCCCAGCCAGGCCGCGCCGTAACCGAGTCGCTCCAGTTCCGCGGCGGCCTCGGCGATCTCGCCGTGCCGGGACGGGTCCTCCGAGCGCAGGCCCACGCTCCAGACGCCGTACCGGCCGACGGTCTTCCTGGCGGTGCTCGCGTCGTTCGTCGACTCGCTCATCGGGTCACTTCCCTCCGGACGGGTGGCGTGCCGTGATCATCGTGCACGTCGGTCCCAACCGGAGGGAGCGGCGCGGTAATCCCGCCGGCGGGCTACTGGCCGAGGAACCGCTCCAGCGCCTCCACGACGAACCGGTGGTCCTGGAGCTGTGGCAGGCCGGAGACCGTCACCGTGCCGACGACGCCCACGTTCTCGACGTTGACCGGGAAGGCGCCGCCGTGCGCGGCGTAGGTGTCGGCGTCCAGGCGGGAGGACTCCTCGAACGTGGTGCCCTTGGCCCGGAAGCGGGCGCCGACCAGGTACGAGGAGGCGCCGTAGCGCTCCACCACCCGGCGCTTGCGGAGGATCCAGGCGTCGTTGTCGGGCGTGGAGCCGGGCAGGGCCGCGTGGAAGAGCTGCTGGCCGGCGCGGTGGATGTCGATCGCGACCGGGGCCTGGCGTTCCCGGGCCAGCTCGACCAGGAGCGAGCCGAGCGCCCACGCGTCGTCGTGGGTGAACTGCCGGAAGACCAGGCGGCGTTCCTGCGCCTCCAGCTCCTCCACACTCGGGGTGACCTCGGGGGCGAACTTCGGGGTGATCTTGGGGTGGTGCATCAGAGGGTCACCGTCACCTTGTCGCGGGCGGACCGGCGGGCCGCCTCCAGTACGTCGAGGGCGGCGGCCGCCTCGACGGCGGGCACCGGGTTGGATCCCGCGCCGTTCAGGGCCGCGGCCACGGCCGCGTAGTAGGCGGGGTAGTCGCCGGCGAGGGTCGGTACGGGGCGGCCGCCGCCGGTCACCGGGGACTCTCCGGCACCGAGCCGCCCCCACAGGGACTCGGGCTCCGTACCCCAGTCGGCGCCCGTGCCGGGGCGCTCGTCCGCGCGCAGGGCCGCCTCCTGCGGGTCCAGGCCGTACTTGACGAAACCGGCCTGTGAGCCCAGCACCCGGAAGCGCGGGCCGAGCTGGGCCGTGGTCGCGGAGACGTGGAGGTGGGAGCGGACACCGTTCGCGTGGGTGAGCGCGATGAAGGTGTCGTCGTCGGTCTCCGCGCCCGGACGGCGGATGTCCGTCTCGGCGTACACCTCGGTGACCGGGCCGAAGAGGACCAGGGCCTGGTCGACGACATGGCTGCCGAGGTCGTAGAGCAGACCGCCGATCTCCGCCGGGTCGCCGGACTCGCGCCAGCCGCCCTTCGGACGCGGGCGCCAGCGCTCGAAGCGGGACTCGAAGCGCCAGACGTCGCCCAGTTCGCCCTTCTCCAGCAGGTCCCGCAGGGTCAGGAAGTCGTTGTCCCAGCGGCGGTTCTGGAAGACCGACAGCAGCAGGCCGCGCTCCTCGGCGAGGGCGGCCAGCTCCCGCGCCTCGGCCGCCGTGCCCGCGACCGGCTTGTCCACGACCACCGGCAGGCCTGCCTTCAGGGCGGCCGTGGCGAGCGGGACGTGCGTCCTGTTCGGGGAGGCGATGACGATCAGGTCCAGCTCGCCGGCGCGGCCGAACAGCTCCTCGGGGGTGCCGGCGACACGGACGTCCGGGAACTCGGCGCGGGCCTGCTCCTGCCGCTCCGGGTTCGAGGTGACCACCGTGTCCAGGGTGAGGCCCTCGGTGGCCGCGATGAGCGGGGCGTGGAAGACGGAGCCTGCGAGGCCGTAGCCGATCAGGCCGACGCGGAGGGGGGTACCAGTCATGCCCTCTACTTTCGCAACGCTGTTGCCAAAGTGCAAGCGGAGAGGACAATGGGGGAATGGGTGGCGTGAACAGCGTGAGCAGGACGAAGAGCGGACCGGTCGGAGCGAATCTGTTCGCCGTGCGGTCGCACAACACCGCGCTGGTGCTGGATCTGCTGCGCGGTGCCGGGACGGCGGGGATCAGCAGGCTGGAGCTGGCCGAGCGGACCGGGCTGACCCCGCAGGCCGTCAGCAAGATCACCGCGCGGCTGAGGGAGACGGGGTTCGCGGCGGAGGCCGGACGCAGGGCGTCCACCGGGGGCAAGCCGCGCACCGTGCTGCGGCTGGTGCCGGATGCGGGCCACGCGGTGGGGGTGCACCTGGACCGGGACGAGCTGCGGGCGGTGCTGGTGGACCTCGACGGGGCCGTCGTGGGCGAGCGGTGCGCCGCGCTGGACCTCGGAGGCGGGGCACAGGCGGTGCTGGGGGTGGTCGCGGGCGAGGTGTCGGAGCTGGTCGGGGAGGTGCTGGGAGGTCACGGCGGCTCCACGGGCCCGCCCGCGGGACTCGACGGTGCCGGCTCGCTGCTCGGGGTGGGCGTGGCGCTGCCCGGGCCGCTCGATCACGCGCGGGGGGTGCTGCACCGGGTCACCGGGTTTCCGGAGTGGGACGGGTTCCCGCTGCGGGACGCGCTGGTGGAGCGGCTGGGGGTGCCGGTGGTGGTGGACAAGGACACGAACGCGGCGGCGCTGGGCCTGTCGGTGGGGGTGTGCGGTGGTGCGGGGGCCGGTCGTGTGGGGGGCGCGGACGGGTCGTTCGCGTATCTGCACCTCGGCACGGGGCTGGGAGCGGGGCTGGTGATCGGCGGGGACGTGCACCGGGGGGCGCGGACCGGGGCGGGGGAGTTCGGGCACCAGGTCGTCCAGCTCGACGGGCCCGCGTGCGAGTGCGGGGACCGGGGGTGCGTGGAGGCGCTGTGCCTGGGGGCCGTGGCGCGGGGTGAGGTGCGGGAGGCCGCGCGGGTGCTGGGGGTGGGGGCGGGGAATCTGGTCGGGCTGCTCGACATCGATCTCGTGCTGCTCGGGGGGCGGACGGTGGCGGGGGCGCCGGAGGTGTTCGTGGAGGGGGTCGCTGAGGTGCTGGCAGCTCGGGCTCGGCGGGAGGGGGTGGCCGAGGGGTGTGTGCCGGTGCGGGTCGTCGGTGGGGAGCGGGTCGTCGCCGAGGGGGCCGCGCAGTTGTTGCTGGCGCCGGTTTTCGGGCGGGCGGCGGCTTAGGAGGCGCCGGGGGGCGTTGCGGTCGGCGGTGCTGTGGGTGGGCGGTGTCGGTCGGTGCCGGCTCCGGAGGTGTTCCGATCGCCCGCGCTCTGCTGGGTGCTCGGTGCCGGTGCGGGCCCCGGGGGTGTACTCGCCCGCGCTCGCGGGGTGCCGCTGCGCCCACCCGTGCCGCCCCGGGCGGCACGCATGCCCGCAGCCGGGTGAAAGGTGGTGGGGATCGGACGGGGGTGCGGAGTGGCGGGGCGGGTTTGGTGGGGGCTTCCGGGATGGTCATGTGTTCATGCGACTGTGTGCGTGCGTGTCCCTGTCCCTGGGTCTTGCCGCAGGCGCCGTGTCCGTGCCGGTTCCGTCGGCCGCTGCCCAGGCGGACGCGACGTGTGCGGCGTCCGGCGACCGCGCCTTTCCGCTGGCCACCCGCATCCACGGCGGGCCCGGCGCCTACGAGGCGGGCGGTGGATTCGGCACCTGGTACCTCGACCTCACCAACTCCACCGGCCGGACCTGTACCGACCTCCATCCGGTCGTCGTGCTCGTCGACGACAAGCGCGCCCTGAAGCCGTCCCAGCCCAAGCTGGAGTTCTACGACGGCACCCGCGCCCTGCCGGTCGCCTTCGAGAGCACCGACGCCCAGGAGCTGGTCGGCGTGCTGGACGCGGAGGGGTTCGACGGGTTCACCGTGCCGCCCGGCAGGACCGTCACCGTCAAGCTCAGGCTCTCCCTCACCTCCGACGCCGTGTCCGACCAGGTCACCGCGAACGCCGCCGTCGTCCAGCGCCGGGGCGAGGACGGCGACTGGGTCGGTGAGTCCAACGCCTACCGCTTCTCCGTCGCCGGCGGGGCGGACGGGCGGCAGCAGGACGAGGAGCAGCAGGAGGGGAGCGGGACTCCGACGCCGGGAGACGGTGACGCGAGCGCCGGTCCGGACAGCAGTGCCAGTCCGGGGGGTACGGCGAGCCCGGACGGCAGCGCCAGCCCGGAGGCGGCGGCGACCCCGGTCAGCTCCACGGACACCGGGACCGAGCCCCGGCCGACGGTCAGCGGCGCCGATCCGGGTACCAGCGCGCTGCCCTTCACCGAGGCCGCGCAGCAGGCCGGAGAGCGGGCCCGGGAGCTCGCGCGGACCGGGATCGGGCTCGCCCACGGGCTGCTCGCGGCCGTCACCGCGCTCCTCGTGGTGGGCGGCGCGGCCTTCCTGGTGGCCCGCCGGCGCCGCTGAGGGAGGGCTCCGCCCGCCCGCTCCACTGACCTGCGACCTGCCAGGGTCAAGATCCCGGCCACCTGATTAGGCTGGTGGCGTCGGTACGCCGTGGTTCCGGCGCCCCCGTTCTTGACCGTACGCATGTCAGGAGACGCACAAGCATGGCAGACCGCAAGCCCATCGAGTCGTGGCTCACCGACATGGACGGCGTCCTGATCCACGAGGGGGTCCCGATCCCCGGTGCCGACGCCTTCCTGAAGAAGCTGCGCGACTCGGGGCGGCCCTTCCTGGTGCTCACCAACAACTCCATCTACACCGCGCGCGACCTGCACGCCCGGCTCCGGCGGATGGGCCTGGACGTGCCGGTGGAGAACATCTGGACCTCCGCCCTGGCCACCGCCCAGTTCCTGGACGACCAGCGGCCCGGCGGCAGCGCCTACGTCATCGGCGAGGCCGGTCTGACCACCGCGCTGCACGACATCGGTTACATCCTCACCGACCACGAGCCCGACTTCGTGATCCTCGGCGAGACCCGCACGTACTCCTTCGAGGCCCTGACCAAGGCCGTGCGGCTGATCAACGACGGTGCGCGGTTCATCGCCACCAACCCCGACAACGTCGGCCCGTCCACCGAGGGCGACCTGCCCGCCACCGGCTCGGTCGCCGCCCTGATCACCGCGGCGACCGGCAAGAAGCCGTACTTCGTCGGCAAGCCCAACCCGCTGATGATGCGTGCCGGGCTCAACGCGATCGGCGCGCACTCGGAGGCCTCCGCGATGATCGGTGACCGTATGGACACCGACGTCCTGGCGGGCCTGGAGGCCGGGATGCGCACCTTCCTGGTGCTGAGCGGTGTCACGCAGCCGGCCGACGTCGACCGCTATCCGTTCCGCCCCTCGCAGGTCGTCGACTCCATCGCGGACCTGGTCGACCTCGTCTGAGGCCCGCCCGAGCCGGGGACCGAGCGGGCCCGAGCCCGGTGCCGAGTGGGACCGGGCTCCGGCCCGAGCGGACCCCGTGCGGACCCTGGTGAGGTCCTGAGCTGGGCTTTTCATATCGAACCCCACCCGTTCGGAGTAATCGCGCACCTTCCGAGGATGCGTAGGCGCGCGGTACGGGGGAGCCTCCCAGTATCTGGAGGTTCACGATGGGCTCACAACGCCTCACTCTCTGTTCCGGGACTCTCTGCGCCGGACTGGTCGCCGTCATCGCCTTCACCACGGCCGCCTGCGCGACCGACCGAGCCCAGGGAGTCGCCGACCGGGGAGTCTCCGACCAGGGCGTCTCCGTGACCCCGGTCTCTCCGGCCCCCGGCACCGATGTGTCCCTGCACGTGCGCGGCTGCAGCGCGTCGCGGGCCGTCGCCGCGTCGAAGGCGTTCGTCGCCGATGCCCGGCTGACGTCCGACATGGGCATCCTGAGCGGTGACACCCGTGTGAGCGCCTCGGTCGCGCCGGGTGTCTACGACGTGCGGGTCACCTGCGCCGACGTGGCGCTCAACAGCAGGATCACCGTCGGGCGCAAGGCCGCGGGCCTGTTGCAGCAGGGGGACGGCACCGGCGGCACCGCGCAGACCGGGGACCCGTCGGGCACGGTCGGCACGGCCGCCTCGCCCGTCGCGCCGGTCGCCGCGGGCGGTGGCGGTACCGCGCACTTCGCCACGGTGGCCACCGACGGGTCCGGCCCGGGCGCCGGCCAGACCGTGACCGGCCTGGCCCTCGCCGGGATCGCCGCGGCCGCCGTCGGGCTGCGCAGGGCCCGCCGGAGCCAGGGCGCGGACTGAGCGCGGGCGGCGGCCATGTCCGAGGAGTACGGCCACAGTTCGGCCGCCGGACGCCTGGTCACCGTCCTGGCCTGGACGCTGCTGCTCTTCGGGCTGTGGCTCTGGGGCAGGGGCGTCACCGGCGTTCCGCAGACCCCTGCGGGGCCCGCCACGGGCGACGTGGCCGGGATCGGCCGTGCGGACGTAGTCCGGCTGCCGCCCGCGGCCGAGCCGCTCACGGCAGCGGTCCCGCAGCGCCTGGACATCCCCCAACTGGCCGTCACCGCGCCGGTCGTGGCCCGGGGGCTGGACGCGCGGGGCGCCATCGAGCCGCCCCCGTTCGACCAGCCGGGAGTGGTCGGGTGGTACGGCGCGGGGACCAAGCCCGGCGCGGTGGGGACCGCGCTGCTGGTCGGACACGTCGACACGGAGACCCGGCCCGCCGTCTTCTACAAGATCAGCACGCTCAAGCCCGGCGAGAGCGTCCGGGTGGTCCGTGCGGACGGCCGGGTCGCCCACTTCACCATCGAGGACGTGCGCGTCCTGCCCCGCGACGGCTTCGACGCCAAGACGGCCTACGGCCCCCGGAAACCGGGCCGCGCCGAACTCCGGCTGATCACCTGCGGAGGCACCTTCGACCGGGCGAGCCGCAGCTACACGGCGAACGTGGTCGTCTCGGCGTACCTGACCGGCACCGGCCCGTGACCGCGGCCCCCGTCGCCTGAGCGGCCCCCGGGCGCCCCCTCCGGAGGGACCGTGCGAGCGGCCCCCGGCGGACGCCCGGCAGGCCCCGGCCCCCAGTCGGAGCCGCCTCCCGACCGGCTGCCCGAGCCGGGCACCGGGCGCCCCGGCCCCCCGCCCCCACGCCCGAACGACCTCGTGACCGGCGCGGGCGGTGTGCCACGATTGGCACTCGGAACGATGCGCCCAGGGGGGAAATCGCATGCACGACAGCAGGGGGGTCCGTACCGCGGCACGGGTACGGGCGTCCGCGGTGGTGCTGGGGGCGGCACTGCTGGCCGCCGGCTGCTCGTCCGGCGGGGACGGATCGGACGACGCGAAGGCCGACATCGGCCAGCGGCCCAAGTCCACCGACCCGTTCTGGGTGAACCCGGACGGCAACGCGGCCCGCCAGCTCGTCGCCTACCAGAAGGCCGGCAGGAAGCCCGAGGCCCAGCGGATCCGCCGGATCGCCGAGCAGCCGACCGGGGAGTGGATCGGCCCCGAGAACCCCGAGCAGGAGGCCCGCGGCTTCACCGAGGCCGCCGCGAAGGCCGACCGCACCGCACTGCTCGTCCTCTACAACATCCCGCACCGCGACTGTGGCCAGTACTCCCAGGGCGGCGCCACCGACGGGGACGGCTACCGCGCCTGGATCGACGGGGTGGCCCGGGGCATCGGCGACCGCGCCGCCACCGTCGTCCTCGAACCCGACGCCGTGCTGCACCTCGTCGACGGCTGCACCCCGGACGAGGTCCACGAGGAGCGCTACGACCTGCTCAAGGGCGCCGTCGCCAGGCTGAAGTCGCTGAAGAACACCAAGGTCTACCTGGACGCGGGCAACGCCGGCTGGGGCCACCCCGACCAGATCTTCCAGCCTCTGCGCCAGGCCGGCGTCGACCAGGCCGACGGGTTCGCCGTCAACGTCTCCAACTTCTACTCCACCGAGGACTCCATCGCCTACGGCAAGCAGCTCTCCGCGAAGGTGGGCGGCAAGCACTTCGTCGTCGACACCAGCCGCAACGGCAACGGCCCCTACACGGGCGGGGATCCGGCGCAGCGGTGGTGCAACCCGCCCGGCCGGGCGCTGGGGCGGACCCCGACGACCAGGACGGACGACCCGCTGGTCGACGCGTATCTGTGGGTCAAGCGCCCCGGGGAGTCCGACGGCACCTGCAAGGGCGGGCCGAAGGCGGGCCAGTGGTGGGCCGGCTACGCCCTCGGGCTGGCCGGGGCGGGCACGCGGTAAGGCGGGCCCACGGCACGGCGGAAGGGGCGCCCTCCGGTGCGGAGGACGCCCCTTCGGGACCGCGGGTCGCTGCTGCGCCCCTCGGAAGCGGCGGGACGCGGCTCAGGGGACCTTGACCCACTGCGCCTTGCTGGGCGTCCCCTGGCCGTCGTCGACGAACAGCATGTACCAGCCGGACTGCACCAGGTTCCGGTTCTTCGGCACCGTCACGGTGATCCGGTCGCCGGACGTGGTGAAGTCCAGCGCGATGGACCGCTGGTCCACGTCCGTCACGTGCGTCGAGGCGCTCGGCCGGATCAGCCGCACCTTCTTGATGCCGGAGGCCTGCGCCGAGGTGAACGTCCCCGAGGCGCCCCGCGCGATGGTCTGCGGTCCCCCGCCGAGCGACGGCCGCGAACCCCGGTACAGATACGGCGGGGTGTAGATCTCGATCCGCTGCTCGAACTTGCCCGGCTTGGTGTCGGCCGCGTCCGCGTACAGCGAGTCGGACCCGAAGAACATCACCCGCCCGTCCGGCAGCAGGATCGACCCGGAGTGGTAGTTGCGGCCCACCAGCGGATCGGCGACCTCGGTGAAGCTGTTGCTGTCCGGGTGGTACATCCGGGCCTGCAGGATGTCGGAGTCGCCGCGCCCCCGGTAGTCCTCCGAGCCGCCCGACACCAGCACGGTGTCGTCGGGCAGGATCGACGTCTGCGGATACCGGGTGCCCTTCGCCAGCTCCGGCCCGTCCACGAACGCGGGGTGCCGCGCCTTGAGATCGATCAGCCGGGTCTTCCTGCTGGACAGCTTCGACTCGCCGACCCCGCCACCGCCGACCACCATGAACTTCTCGTCCTGGGCCGGAGGCAGCAGCACTGTCCCGGACGTCTCCATCATGTCGGCGTCACCGAGCCCCGGCAGCTTGGTGAACTTGTTGGTCCCCACGTCCCACACGCCGGGCTTGCGGCCCACGTTGTCCGGCCCGTAGCCGGCGTTGGAGCCCGAGTAGAAGACCTTCCCGTTCTGCATCAGGAACAGCGCCGGGTACGTCGGGAACTGCCGGAGCTTCGAGGTGTACGACCACTTCCTGGTCTTGGGGTCGAAGATCTCGTTCTTGCCCGGCACCAGCTGCCCGATGTCGTCCAGCCCCGAGACGCTGAGGACCTTGCCGTCCGACAGGGTGGTGAGCGTCGGGTACCAGCGGGCCTCGTTCATCGGGTCGACCTTGATGTACCGCTCGGCGACCGGGTCGAACTCGTAGGCGTCGCGGATGCCCTGGAAGTCCTTCTTGTCGAGGGCGAGCTTCTGCGCGATGCCGTACGTGTTGCGCGCGTCGGCGCCGCTCAGCCCCTGGATGCGGTAGTTGTCCTGGGTGCCGGTCTCGTACTTGCTGCCGCTGCGCTGCGCCTCGACGTAGATGCGTCCCAGGCCGGGGTCGTTGCGCAGGAAGACACCGGTCTGCGGGTCGAAGACCTTCTTCGCGCGGGGTACCAGCACCGGGTCCTTGGAGACGAACGTCCTGCCGTTGGTCCTGCCGCTGAACCGGGTGCCCGCCGGCAGCGTGATCGGCTTGTCCGGGTTCTCGTTGTGGACGATCATCAGGCCGCCGGCCTTGGTGACGTCGCCCTTGAGCTTCTCGTACCGCTTGGTGCCGCCCGCGATCAGCAGGTTGCCGTTGGCGAGCTGCGTGTGCCCGGTGCAGAACAGGTCGGTGGGCGTGGGGATCTTCTTGATCGTGCCCTTGACCGGGTCCCAGATCCGGGTGTCGAACTGCTTCTTGTCGAAGTTGTCCTGGTTGTTGCCCGAACCCGCGACGAGCAGCACCTTGCCGGTGTGCAGCAGTGCCGCGTGGATGGTGTCCTGCCGGTACTCCGGTGGGAACTCGACGATGTCCCACTTGCCGTTGGAGGCCTTGTACTCCGGCTTGTTGATCTTGTACTGGTGGTACTGCTCGGTTCCGAAGCGGTAGAGCCACGGCCCGTTCATCCCGGCCAGCGCGACTACCACCGCCGTGCCTATCGCGAGTCGACGAGCACGGCGGCGGCCGGCCTGGTCCTTCATTCCTTACGTCCCCCAAGTCCACCAAGGGCGATCTGCATGGTCTGGTCGTTGCCCGCGGCCGGGCCGGCGTGGCCGGTCCGCTGCTGCGGGACCTGCGGCGGCCGGGCCGCGTACCCCGGGGGCACCGCGTCCTGCGGCTCGGCCGCCGGGACGGGTGCGGGCACGCCCGCGGCGTGCCGGGGCCTGTTCCTCTGCTGCCGCGTCTGCTGCCGCAGTTCGTGGCGCCAGACGAAGATCGGTGTCGCGGTGATGAGCAGGGCGAACGAGGCCCACGTGATCATCGCCGGGTGGGAGTGCCCGAGGCTGAGGCCCGCGACGATCGAGCCGCCGAAGATCGCGATGAAGTACCAGTGGTACCGGAAGGTGCCGAACCAGGTGTCCGGGCTGGCCGAGTCGCCCTTGGGCGTGACCACGAACTTGCTCTTGCGGCGCAGCACCGAGTCGATCAGCGCCTTGGCGTACAGCGGCGCGGACAGCGCCGACATCACCATGCCGGCCACACCGCCGGAGCCCTCCGGCTCGTGCGGGGAGACGTTGTGCCGCCGGTTCCAGATGTACAGGCCGATCTGGAGCGCGGAGGCGTTGCCGTAGAGCATCAGCCACACGGTCGGGTCGATGTTCACACCCGAGGCGCCCAGACCGAGGAACAGGGCGCAACTCAGCGCCGCGAGAATCCAGTTGAGGGCGGACATCGGATAGAAGATGATCATCATCGTGTAGTTGAAGAGCTTGCCGGGCGGCAGGCTGAAGAAGCCCTTCCAGTACTGCTTGAGGATCGTCTCGTAGGTACCCCGCGACCAGCGCATCTGCTGGGTGAAGAAGTCCGTCCAGGCGTTGGGTCCCTCACCGACCGCGAGCACGTCCGGGGTGTACACGGACTTCCACTTGCGGCCGGTGGCCGGGTTCTTGGCGCGGTGCATCTCGAACCCGGTGGCCATGTCCTCGGTGATCGAGTCGTACAGGCCGCCGATCTGCTTGATCGCCCTGATGCGCACGGCGTTCGAGGTGCCCACGAACATCGGGGCGCCGTACCGGTTGCCGGCCCGCTGGATGAGCGCGTGGAAGAGGAACTGCTGCGACTCGGCGGCCTTGGTGACGAAGGTGTCGTAGTTGCCGTACACCTGCGGGCCGATGACGAAGCCGACGTCCGGGTCGCGGAAATAGCCCAGCATCCGCTCCAGGTAGTTGGGCAGCGGGACGTGGTCGGTGTCGACGGACGCGAAGAAGTCGTAGTCGCCGCCGTGCGCCTCCAGCCAGGCGTTGTAGTTGCCGTGCTTGGTCTTGGCGCGGTGCGGGCCCTTGGCCTGGTTCCACCGGGCGACGCCCTTGCGGGAGAAGTGGTGGACGCCGAGCCGGGCGCAGACCTCCTTCACGGCCGGGTCGTCGCCCTCGTCCAGCAGCCAGACGTGCATCAGACCCCGGTGACGGAGCTTCACGGCCGCCTCCAGCGTCTTGGTCACCATCTCCAGCGGCTCCTTGCCGGGCACGAAGGAGGTGAGGAAGGCGACGCGCGTGCCGGTCTCCGGCACCACCGGGACCGGGTCGCGGGCGACCAGGGTGGCGTGCGCGTTCGACAGCACGTTCATGCAGCGGAAGAACTCGATCAGGCCGATCGCGACCAGCATCACGATGTCCAGCGCGGGCAGGAAGTCGTAGGCCGGGTAGTCGCGTTCGGTCCAGTGCTCCGGCTGGAGCAGCCAGAACAGCAGCACCAGCGAGAGCACCGGGGCCGCGCCGAGCATGAGCGCGGCCCGTACGCGGTGCGGTTCCTGCGAGAGCAGCGAACGGTACTGCACCTGGTAGGGCTTCGCCGGGTCGGGCTGGGTGAGGGGACCCGAGAGGCGGCTGTAGTGCTCGTAGTCGTATCTGGGCAGGCTCTTCCTTATTCGGCGGAACTGGCCGGTCCGATGCGTCACCGCACGAAGCTGCGTGGTCTGTGACGGGTCGTCTTGTCGTTCGTGGCTCTGTCCGGCGCCCGTCGGCGTCGACGTCATGAGTCATCCCCCCACACGCGAGTCACCGCGTGTTTCGTCGGTCTTCTACCGCCCGGTCGGGGTCCCCTCGGCCGTCACAGGCGGACACAGTGGTGGTCGCGGTCACCATGTCCTGCACACCTTATAGACACGGGATCACGCCCTTCCGGTTGCATGATGCCCCCCTCGGCATCCGCTCACTGAGCGGGGCCCCCTCCCCGCCGGCCGGCAACCGGTTGCTTCCCCGACAGCCGCTGACGCGCGGCTTCGTGGCAGACAGGGTTCTACGGCGTCCAGCGTGATCGCAAGACGGGAAACATGGAGTTCACCGGTCAAACCCGCTGGTTGTGTCGCGGGTGTTGTTCGGGGGGCTCGGGTGCGCCGGTGGGGGAGAGCCGGGCGCGGACATGGCCGAAGTGGTCCCGTATGGCCTCCTCCGCCCGCAGGGAATCGCCGGACCTGACCGCGTCCAGGATCTCCCGGTGCTGCCGGCAGGTGACCCGCGGGTCCTGCGGCACCTCCAGCAGATCCCGCCGGACGCGGTGGAAGGCGTCCCAGAACGCCTCCAGCACCTCGCTCAGCAGCACGTTGTCCAGCCCCCGGTAGAGGGCGGCGTGAAAGGCGCGGTCGGTCTCGGCGAGGCCCGCCCCTTCGGCGGCCTCCTGATCCATACGGGTGACGAGGGCTTCCAGTTCAACGAGGTCGGACTCCGGCAGCCGCCCGGCCAGCCGCGACACCAGTCCGGTCTCGACGGCCTCGCGCAGTTCCAGGAGCTGCAGCAGGGAGTCCTCGCCCCGGTAGTGCCCGGCGACCGTGCGGAAGGCGAGCCCCTCGATCATCGGGGCGAGCGACATCGGCCCCACGTAGGTGCCGAACCCGTGCCGGATCTCCACGATGCCCATCGCCTGGAGCGCCTTCAGCGCCTCGCGCACCGAGTTCCGGCTCGCCCCGAGGAGCTCCCTCAGTTCGGGCTCGGTCGGCAGCGGGGCGCCCGAGGGCAGCCGTCGGTCGACGATGAGCTTCTTGATCCGCTCCTGCAGGTCCCGGGCCGCCATGGCGAGAGGGTATCCGGCCAATCGGGGGGAGGGCCGGGTTCCGGTTCAGGGCGCCGGTCACCGCGGCGCGGGGGTGCGGGTGGCGGAGCCCCCGCGACGCGCGGCGAAGCCGCACAACAACAGAGATGGCGAGGTGGTTCGCGCCGTAACGCGAACTGCCTCGCCATCGTCATTGTGCGCCGCCAGGGACTCGAACCCCGGACCCGCTGATTAAGAGTCAGCTGCTCTAACCAACTGAGCTAGCGGCGCCTGCTGACGAGAGAACTCTACCCGACCGGCGCGGGTGCTCCCGACCATGTGCTGCGCACGGGGGAGCCGGTCATACGGGATGTACATCATTCGGACCGTCAACATGCGCACCGGGACGACAGTTGTGAAACTGATCAACGTGCACCTTGGCGGACATTTCCCCCCGAATGTGAGGCAGATCGCATGACGGCTCCGGCGTTCGAAGAGGTCGACCCCGGGCGCGACTGCGACTGTCCGGCCTGCGTCCACGCGCGGCGGGCCGGCCCCCGTCCGCTGTCCGGGCGCCTGGGCGGCCACCTGGCGGCCCGGGGGGTGGTGATCGTGGCCGCCGCCGCGTCCGCCGCGCTCGGCGCGCTCACCCCGGCCGCCGCCCTCACCGCGCCCCAGTCCCCGCACCGGCCCGGCGACCCCGGGGACGGCGAGCCGGCCACCCCGCAGGGCGCCAAGTCACCGCTGCACGGTCCGGCCGGCCCCCTGCCCGATCCGGCGACCACGCCGCCGGCCGCCCCGCCCCCCGCCACCCGGACCCAGATCATCAACCGGGCGAAGGTCTGGGTGGCCGCGCAGGTGCCGTACAGCATGGAGGACTACTGGACCGACGGTTACCGGCAGGACTGCTCGGGCTATGTGTCCATGGCGTGGGGGCTGGGCTCCAACGAGTGGACCGGCAGCCTCGACCAGTACGGCGTGAAGATCACCAAGGAGGAGCTGCTGCCCGGCGACATCCTGCTCTTCCACAACCCGGACAACCCCGAGAGCGGCTCCCACGTCGTGATCTTCGGCGGCTGGACGGACTACACGCACACCTACTACACGGTCTACGAGCAGACGCCCCCGCACGCCCGCACCCAGGCCACGCCGTACCCGTACTGGAGCAACACCTCGAAGTACGTCCCCTACCGCTACAAGGGCGTCGTGGCGGACACCGCGGGTGCCCAGGCGACGAGCGACGACAAGGCGCCGCGGCCGGTCACCGGCCGGGCGGGCCCGTCCCGGCCCGCCTCGCACGGGGTGCCCGGCTATCCCGGCCGGGCCCGGTTCCGCCCGGGCGAGGCCAACCCGTACGTGACCGAGCTCGGGGAGCGGCTGGTGCAGAAGGGGTTCGGCCGCTTCTACCCCGGCGGGCCCGGTCCGCGCTGGGGCGACGCGGACCGGCGGGCCGTGGAGGCCTTCCAGCGCGGCCAGGGCTGGCGCGGCGGTGCCGCGGACGGCTACCCGGGCCCGGAGACCTGGCGCCGCCTGTTCTCGTAGGCACCCGTTCCCCCGTCGTCCCGGCCGCTCGTCCCGCCGGGGTTCCCGTCCGTCCCGACCGTCCCGTCCCACCCTTTCTCACTGTCATGACGCATCTGGCGCGGAGGCTGGAGCACGCATGAGTACGACCACGTCACACACGTCGGAGTCCGAGGAGCAGCCGGAGAGCGGACGCCCGACGGGTGGCACGGCCACCCGTCCGGCCCGGCTGATCCAGAACGAGGCGACCACCGAGATCCCCGTCCATCTGCTGTTCCGCGACGAACCGGAGGCGATGTCGGTACCGGTGCGGCCCGCGGTGGTGGCCCGCCGGCAGGGCACCGGCGAGCAGCCGCGGCTGCGGCGCCCCGTCCCGGCCCGCAGCCGTACGGCGCCGCGGCTCGACCCGGAACTGGCGGAGCGCCCGGCGCGGGTGCTGCCCGGTCTGGCCGGGGTGCTGGCCGGGGCGGGCGGGCTCATGGGCGGCCTGGTCACCTCGTGGTGGGCGGGCGTCCTGCCGCCGCTCGCCGCGGGGGCGCTGCGTCTGCCGCCGTACACCGGCGCCGGGCTCGGTCCGGCGCAGTGGGCGGCGTTCGCCGGGTCCGGGGCGCTCGGTGCGCTCGGCTTCGGCGGGCTGGCCCGGGGCCGCACCGGACAGGCCCGGCTGCTCGGGCTGTTCGGCCGCTACCGGGGAACGGTCCGGCGCACCGGCCTGCTCTGGGTGAACCCGCTGCTGCGCCGCCGCCGGGTCGATGTGCGGCTGCGGCACTGGCGCAGCGAGGTGATGCCGGCGTCGGACGCCAACGGCGTGGCGCTGCGGGTGGTGGTGCTGGTGGTGTGGCGGGTGCGGGACACCGCGCGGGCCGTGCTCGGCATCGACGACCACGAGACCTACCTGCGGGAGTGCGTGGAGGCGGCGCTCGCCCGGGTGCCGGTGGAGATGCCGACCGGGGCGGGCGGCGGGGTGGCGGCGGCCGGGGAGGCGCTGACCCGTCTGGTGGTGGCGGACGCGGCGCCGATCGGGCTGGAGGTCTTCTCGGCGCAGCCGGTCCGGGTGGAGTACGCCCCCGAGGTCGCCGCCGCGATGGACCGGCGCCGGATCGCGGCGCTGGACGCCCGGGAGCGGGCCGGGATGCTCAACTCGGTGGTGGACTCCGTGGAGGACACGGTGACCCGGCTGACCATGCGTGGCCTGGTCGAACTCGACGACTACGAGCGCAAGGTGCTCGTCCGGGACCTGACGGTGGCGTTCTGCTCGGGGCGCGGGGAGCGAGTCTGACCGGTCGCCGGATCGGTCCGGACGCCTCTCTTGATATGGACACAGTCAAGTCACGGCAATAATCTGGGACTTGGTCTAGACCTACTGCACGGCTCAGCTCGGCTCAGTGAACATCCCCCACGTTCTCCAGGAGCGGCAGCATGCGCACCAAGACCAAGTTGACCGCAGTCGTGCTCGGTGCGGCGACCGCCGGAGCCTTCGCGCTCTCCACCGGCGGCGCCAGCGGGCACGGCTACACGGACCTCCCCATCAGCAGGCAGAAGCTCTGCCAGAACGGCACCGTGACGAACTGCGGCTCCATCCAGTGGGAGCCGCAGAGCGTCGAGGGCCCCAAGGGCTTCCCGGCCGCCGGACCCGCGGACGGCCAGCTCTGCAACGGCGGCCTCAGCCAGTTCGCCCAGCTCAGCGCACCGAAGACCCCGTCCGGCGCGGCCTGGCCCACCACCCGGGTGACCGGTGGTCAGTCGTACACGTTCCGCTGGCAGTTCACCGCCATGCACGCCACGACGGACTTCAAGTACTACGTCACCAAGCCGGGCTGGAACCAGAACCACGCCCTGTCCCGCTCGGATCTCAACCTCACCCCGTTCCTGACGGTGCCCTACAACGGCCAGCGCCCGCCGGCCACGCTCAGCCACAGCGGCACCCTGCCGTCCGGTCTGAGCGGTCACCACGTCGTCCTCGCGGTGTGGACCGTCGCCGACACGGGCAACGCGTTCTACGCCTGCTCCGACGTCACCTTCTGAGCATCGTTCCGGTACAGCACGGAAACTGAGGTTCCCTTGAGGCCGGCCGGCCCTACCGCCGGGTAGGTTCCCGCCACGCCGTTCGACCGACGGCGGCGTACCGACCTCGGGGGAACCTCATGATGGAACTGCTCTTCTACGTCGTGCCCTGTCTCATGATCGCGGGCTTCGGGTTCGCCGCGTACCTGCTGCTGCGCCGCGCCCGGCGGATCAGCAGGACGTGGAAGCACGGGCTGACCGCGGAGGCCCGCTGTCTGCGGATGTACACGACGACCAGCGGGGGCGGCGGGGACACGTCCGTGCGGACGACCGTCCACCACGTCTACGAGTTCACCACCCGTGACGGCCGCACCCGGCGATTCGAGGAGGAGGACGGTCCCGCGACCGTCCTCGAGGGTGACTTCGTCACCGTGCGGTACCTCGCGGAGCAGCCCCACCGGGCCACCGCGCTCCCGCCGTCCCGTGCCAGGCTCGCCGTCGGCACCGGCTTCGGGCTGGCCTTCCTCGGGGTGTGCATCGCCTTCTGCTCGGTCTTCGTCGTCGTGGCCCACGTCATGTTCACGGAGGCGGGCGGCCTGATGCCGTGATCCGTGCGGGCCGGCGGTGGACCGCACCCCGGCTCCGGGCGCGCCGGACACGCCGAAGGGCCCCTCGCCGAGGCGAGGGGCCCTTCATCTGTGCGCCGCCAGGGACTCGAACCCCGGACCCGCTGATTAAGAGTCAGCTGCTCTAACCAACTGAGCTAGCGGCGCATGACTCCCGCCTTCCGCTTACCGCGGCCGGCGACGAAGAAAATACTACCTGGTCCCGGGGGGTGCTCCTGACCACCCGGGAGCGGCTAGATCGCGAGGGAGAGCAGCACCGGCGCCGCGCTCCGGTTCAGGGTGTCCGCGGCCTGCTTCAGGCGGTGCGCGTGCTCCACCGGGAGCGAGAGCGCCAGGCAGCCGACCGTCGAGCCGGCGGTGATCGGGACGGCGGCGCAGACCGTGCCGATCGCGTACTCCTGGAGGTCCAGGACGGGCACCGTCGGCGGCTGCGACTCCAGGCGGGAGAGCAGCAGCTTGTCGCTGGTGATGGTGCGCGAGGTGAGCCGGGCCATCTTGTGCCGGGACAGGTGGTCGCGGCGGGCGTTGTGGTCGAGCTGGGTCAGCAGGCTCTTGCCGACGGCGGTGGCGTGGGCGGAGAAGCGGAAGTCCACCCACTCGTTGACCGCGGGCGTGCCGGGTCCGGCGGCGTACTGGGTGACCGTGACCTCGCCGTCCACGTACCGGCTGATGTAGACGGCGGCGCCCACGGAGTCCCGCAGCCGGTCCAGGGTGTGCTGGAGCTTGTCCCGCAGGGCGCCCTCGCGCTCGTGCGCCGAGGTGAGGCGGCGCAGGGTCTCGCCGGTGACGTACGCCCCGTCGGTGATCTGCTCGACGTAGCCCTCGCGGCGCAGCATGCGCAGCAGCGCGGTCAGCCGCTCGGGGTCCAGGGCGGTGCGGTGGGACAGCTCGGCCTCGGTGACGCCGGCGGGATGACGTGCCACGGTCTCCAGTACGCGCAGCGCGTCGTGGGCGGAGTGGTACGGAGCGGTCGGCTCGTTCATCAGCGCCACGGTGTCCCCCTGGCTCGCTCTGTGGCCGTGATTCCGGTCGGTCGGATCGATACCACGATAACGGGCAAAGGCCCGGCAGGGAGAGGGTGTTGGCGAGATTGTGCCGCCCGCACGCCCCTCCCATCTGGGACTCAGACCCTCTGGCATATGCCAGGGTCATCGCCCAGCGTCGGGACCTCGGCTGTTGCCGTTTTCACGGCGGAGGGTCACAGCACCGCGCTGAGGAATTCCCGCGTACGCTCCTGCTCCGGATCGCCGAAGATCCGCTCCGGCGGCCCCGACTCGATCACCCGGCCGGAGTCGAACATGAGCACCTGGTCGGAGATGTCCCGGGCGAAGTTCATCTCGTGGGTCACGCAGAGCATCGTGATGTCGGTGGTGCGGGCGATGTCCCTGAGCAGGTCGAGTACGCCCGCGACCAGCTCGGGGTCGAGTGCGGAGGTCACCTCGTCCAGCAGCAGCACCCGCGGCCGCATCGCCAGCGCGCGGGCGATCGCCACTCGCTGCTGCTGTCCGCCGGAGAGCATGGCCGGCCGCGCGTCGCACTTGTCGGCGAGCCCCACCAGCTCCAGCAGCTCCCGGGCGCGTGCCTCGGCCTCGTCCTTCGACAGGCCCAGCACCTGCACCGGCGCCTCGGTGAGGTTGCGCAGCACGGTCATGTTCGGGAACAGGTTGAACTGCTGGAACACCATCCCGATCTTCTTGCGGGCCTCCCGGACCTGCTTCTCCGGGGCGGGGAACAGCCGCTCCCCGTCCACGGTGATGGTGCCCTCGTCCGGCTTGGTGAGGGTCATCAGCAACCGCAGGATCGTGGTCTTGCCCGACCCGGAGGGGCCGATCAGCGTCACGTGCTTGCCGGCGTCGACGGAGAAGTTCAGCCGGTCGAGCACGGTGTTCGTCCCGAAACGCTTGGTGACCTCCTCCAGACGGATCAGCTCACCCCCGGCCGTGAGAGGGCCGGAGCTCGCGTCGGGTTCTTTCATCAGGGGGTCAGCGGACAAGACGTCGCTCCAGGGCTCGCAGAAGAAGGGAGGCCACGTAGGAAATGAGGATGAAGGCCACACCGATCACGGTGAGCGGCTCGGTGAACTGGAAGTGCTGCTGGGAGAAGAGCCGGGCCCGGCCGAGCATCTCCAGCACGGTGATCACCATCAGCATCGGCGTGTCCTTCAGCATGGAGATCACGTAGTTGCCGAGCGCGGGGATCACCCGGCGGATCGCCTGCGGCAGGATCACCGCGGTCCAGGTGCGCCGCCGCGGCAGGTTCAGTGCCGTCGCCGCCTCCCACTGGCCGACGGGCACCGCCTCGATGCCGGCCCGGTAGACCTGCATCGTGTACGTCGAGTAGTGCAGGCCGATCGCGACGACGCCGGTGGCCAGCGCCGAGAAGGTCAGGCCCCACTCGGGCAGCACGTAGAAGAGGAAGAACAGCTGGACCAGCAGCGGGGTGTTGCGCACGAACTCCGTGACCACCCCGACCGGCCAGCGCACCCACCGGGACGGCGCGCGCATCAGCAGCGTCCACACCAGTCCCAGGGTGAAGGAGAGCAGCGAGCCGAGGACCAGGGCCTGCAGGGTGACCAGCAGTCCGTGCCAGAAGTCCGGCATGAAGTCGCCGACGGCGTTCCAGTCCCACTTCATGCGACACCCCCGCCGACACCGGTGGTCTGCGCCCGCTTCAGCTCACGCGCCGACGACTCCGTCCCCGGGTCCTTGCCGACCCCGGCCTTCAGCCGCTTCTCCAGTCCGCGCATCAGCCTGGTGAGCACGAAGGCGATCGCGAAGTAGATCAGCAGCACGTACGTGTAGATCTCCGCGCTCTGCTGCAGCGCGAGCCGCACCAGGTTGGCGCTGAACGTCAGATCGCCCATGCCCATGACGGACACCAGCGCGGTGCCCTTGAGCAGCTCGATCAGCAGGTTGGAGAACGACGGGATCATCTCCGGCACCGCCTGCGGCAGGACGATGAGCCGCAGCCGCTGCCAGGGCGTGAAGCCGAGCGCGATCCCGCCCTCCCGCTGCGCCGGGTCGACCGCGTTCAGCGCGCCGCGCACGATCTCCGAGCCGTACGCGCCGTACGTCAGCCCGAGCGCCAGCGTGCCCGCCCACAGGGGTACGAGCTGCCAGCCGAAGGCGACGGGCAGCACGAAGAACACCCAGAAGATCATCACGAGGGCCGACGTACCGCGGAACACCTCGGTGTAGAAGCCGGCGAGGAAGCGCACGATCCACAGCCGGTGGGTGCGCGCGACGCCGACGACGAAGGACACCGCCGTGGCCAGCAGCGCGCTGAACACCAGCAGCTGGACGGTGGTCCATATGCCTTTCAGTACCAGATCCCAGAGCCCCGAGGTCATCCGCCGCACAGCTCCTTCGCGGTGAGGTCCGTCATCTCGGCCTCGGTGAAACCGAAGGGCCGCAGGATGCGGAACAGCTCCCCGCTCCGCTTCAGCTTGCGCAGCTCGGCGTTGAACGCGTCGCGCAGCCTCGTCTCGGTCGGCCGGAACGCGAACGCGCCCCCGTCGACGTGCGGCTTGCCCTTGACCTTCGGGGCGAACGGCTTGGTCGCCTCCGCCTTGGCGGACTTCTTCACGACCTCACGGGCGGTGAGCGCGGTACCGGCGAAGACGTCGACCCGCCCGGCCTCCACGGCGTTCAGCCCGGCCACCTGGTCGGGGACGATCAGGATGTCGCTCTCCTTGTAACCGGCCTCCACCGCGTACGCGATCTCGGCGTACCCGGTGCCGGTGGCGAACCTCGCCTTCTTCTCCACCACGTCCTGGTAGGAGTGCAACCCCTTCGGGTTCCCCTTGCGGACGATGAACGCATCCAGCATCTGGTAGTCCGGATCGGCGAAGATCACCTGCTCGCAGCGTTCGGGATTGACGTACATGCCGGCGGCGACGACGTCGAACTGCTGGGAGTTGAGACCGGGGATCAGCGAGCCGAACTCCGTCGGCACCGGCTGCACCCGGTCCACTCCGAGCCGCTTGAAGACCGCCTTCGCCAGCTCGGGCGCCTCACCGGTGAGATGACCGTCCCGGTCGATGTACCCGAAGGGGATCTCACCGGCGATCCCGAGCCGTACGACCCCCTGCGCCCGCAGCCGGTCGAGCAGTTCACCGCCGTTCTCGTCCGATGCCGAGGCCACCCGTGTGCAGCCCGTGGCACCCAGCGCGCCCACCGCACCGACCGCCGCGACGCCCGCGAGCAGAGAACGCCTGCTCTGTCTGTGTTTTGACCGGAATATGTGCGATTCGTTCCCAAGTGGTGGAGCCATGGCGGCGCGGCTACCCAGACGCATCCGCCCTATGCACCCTTGTTTCATGGCCGAACGATTCGTCACAGTCTCACTGGACCGACGGGGCGTGCGCTGCACGGCACGCCTCCTGGACGACCGCGCGCCCCTGACCTGCACGGCGGTGTGGGAGGCACTGCCACTGGCGGGCGACGTGTACCACGCCAAGTACGCGCGCAACGAGATCTACGCCCTCTTCCCGCCCTTCGCCTCCACCGAACCCCCACTGGAGAACCCCACGGTCACCCCGATTCCCGGTGACCTCTGCTACTTCTCCTTCGCCGGTGCCGAACTGGGCACCCGGGCCTACGGCTACGACCGCGAGGTCCGCCCCGGCACCACCCTGGTCGACCTGGCCCTGTTCTACGAACGCAACAACCTGCTGCTCAACGGCGACGTGGGCTGGGTGCCCGGGATCGTCTGGGGCCAGGTGACGGACGGCCTCGACCGGATGGCCGAGGCCTGCAACGACCTGTGGCGGACCGGGGCGGCGGGGGAGACGCTCAGCTTCCGCCGAGCGTGAGCCGCGCCCCGTAGAGCGCGTGGGCCGCGCGCAGCACCAGGTCGTCGCGGTGCCGCGCGGCCACGATCTGCAGACCCACCGGCAGTCCGTCGCCGTCCGCACCGACCGGGACGGTGGCGGCGGGCTGCTGCGTCAGGTTGAACGGGTAGGTGAACGGTGTCCACCCGGTCCAGCGCCGCAGCCCCGAGCCCGGCGGCACCTCCCGGCCCGCCTCGAACGCCGTCAGCGGCAGGGCCGGGGTCAGCAGCAGGTCGTACCGCTCGTGGAACAGGCCCATCCGGCGGCCGAGGTCCGTCCGGACGTCCACCGCCGCCAGGTAGTCCAGCGCGCTCGCCCGCGCGCCCGGGACGCAGATCTCCCGCAGGCCCGGGTCGAGCAGCATCCGTGTCCGCGGCGGCAGGTGCTCGGTGACCCGGGCCGCGCCGGCGAACCACAGGGTGTGGAAGGCCTCCACCGGGTCGCTGAAGTCCGGGTCGGCCTCCTCGACGTAGGCGCCGAGGTCCGCGAGCCCGGCCACCGCCCGCCGTACCGCGGCGGCGACCGCCGGCTGCACGGCCACCTGACCGCCCAGGGTGGGCGAGTACGCCATCCGCAGCCCGCGCACCCCGCCGTCCAGCGCGCCCCGGAACGAACGCGCCGGGGCGGGCAGCGCCGACCAGTCGCGCGGGTCGGGCACGCCGATGACGTCCAGCATCAGCGCCGCGTCCGCCGCGTCCCGGGTCATCGGGCCGACGTGCGAGAGCGTGCCGAACGCGCTCGCCGGGTACAGCGGCACCCGGCCGTACGTCGGCTTCAGCCCGAAGATCCCGCAGAACGCGGCCGGGATACGGATGCTCCCGCCGCCGTCCGTGCCCAGCGAGAGCGGGCCCGCGCCCAGCGCGACGGCCGCCGCGCTGCCGCCGCTGGAACCGCCCGCGGTGCGGGACGGGGCGTGCGGATTGCGGGTCACACCGGACAGCGGGGAGTCCGTGACGCCCTTCCAGCCGTACTCCGGGGTCGTCGTCTTGCCGATGAACACCGCCCCGTGCTCGCGCAGCCGTGCGACCGAGGGCGCGTCCTCGTCCCACCGTCCCCGCTCGGACACGGCCTTCGAGCCGCGCAGGGTCGGATGGCCGCGCAGCAGCAGGATGTCCTTCACCGTCACCGGCACCCCGTCCAGCAGCCCGGCCGGTTCACCGCGCCGCCAGCGCTCCTCGGACTCCCGGGCCCGCGCGTAGGCCTCCTCCTCCAGGAGCCGTACGAACGCGTTGACCTCCGGCTGGATCCGCCGGGCCCGTTCCAGCGCCTGCCCGGTCGCCTCCACGGGCCCGAACTCGCCCTTGCGGTAACCGTCGAGGAGCTGTACGGCGGTCAGGTCGGTGAGCTGCATGGACCCTCCTGGTGGGTCAGTGACCGGGCACGTATCCGCGCTTCTTGTCGACCACGTTCAGCAGTGACCTGCCCGCCGCCCACCGCTCGTACAACTCCACGAACTGTGAGCCCAGTTCGTCCCGCCAGCCGACCGTGTCGCCGCTCATGTGCGGGGAGACGACCAGTCCCGGAAGACCCCACAGCGGGCTGTCCGCGGGCAGCGGCTCGGCGGTGAACACGTCCAGCGCGGCGCCCGCGATCCATCGTCTGCGCAGCGCCTGCGCCAGGGCGTCCTCGTCGACGAGCTGCCCGCGGCCGACGTTCACGAAGACCGCCGAGGGCTGCATCACGCCGAACCGGCGGGTGTCGAACATGTGGTGCGTCTGCTCGGTCAGCGGCGCGGCGGCGATCACCCAGTCGGCACGGGCGATCAGCCGGTCGAGGTCGCCGGGCCCGTGGACGCCGGTGCGCGGCACCCGGCCGACCAGGGCCGTGGTCACGTCCAGTGCCTTCAGGGTGCGCGCGATCGCCCGCCCGATCGGCCCCGAACCGACCACGCACGCGCGCGTGCCCGCCACCCGGCGGGTCTCCCGGTGCCGCCAGGTCCGCTCCCGCTGCAGCTCCAGGGTGCGCGGCAGATCCTTGGCGACCGCCAGCACCAGCGCGGCCACGTACTCCGCGATCGGCTGGTCGAAGATCCCGCGCGCGTTGGTCACCACGGTGTCGGACGCGGCCAGCTCCGGGCACATCAGATGGTCCACCCCGGCGCTCGCCGTGTGCACCCAGCGCGGCCGCGGCCCCTCGCCCGGCCAGGCCTCGCGCACCGCGTGCGAGGTGAAGTCCCACACCAGCAGCACGTCCGCGTCCGGCAGCCGGGCGGCGAGGCCGGCCGCGTCCGTGTGCTCGATCCGGGCGCGGCCGGTCAGCCGGCCGAGCCGGGGCGGCGGGTCGGCGTCCAGCACGAGGAGAGTGGGCAGAGTCGACGTCATACGGGGCGGCTCCGAGCGTCTGACATGCGCGGATTGACCACGCTCGCACCCGAATCTACCTTCGTCAACACGGGCGTATCCAGCGACCGTTGCCCTCGTCTCCCCGCGTGAGGCAGGTGTGCCATGGACGTCTCCTTTCTCGGCGGTCCCCGCCCCCAGCGCGGTGTCGGGGTCGTGGCCCCGTTCGACTTCGCGCTGGACCGCGAGCTGTGGCGCTGGGTGCCGGACGGGGTGTCGCTGCATCTGACCCGTACCCCGTTCGTGCCGGTCGAGGTGAGTCTGGACCTCGCCCGGCTGGTCAGCGAGCACCAGACCCTCGGCGAGGCGGTGCGCGCGCTGAACGCCGTCGCCCCCGAGGTCGTCGCCTACGCCTGCACCTCGGGCAGCTTCGTCGGCGGCAGGGCCGGGGAGCGGGCGATGTGCGCGGCGATGAGCCGGTCCGGCGAGCTGCCGTCGGTGACGACCTCCGGAGCGCTCGTGGAGGCGCTCGGCGAGCTGGGGATACGGCGGGCCGCGCTGGTCACCCCGTACACGGTGTCCGTCACCCGGGCCCTGGAAGCGTTCGTCGCCGAGGCCGGCGTGCGGGTCACCGGGTGCGCCTTCATGGGGCTGACCCGGCACATCTGGCGGGTGCCGTACCGGGACGTGGTCGCGATGGCCCGGCGCGCGGTCCGGCCCGGCTCGGCCGACGCGCTGTTCATCTCCTGCACCAACCTCCCCACGTACGACGTGATCCCCCAGCTCGAGGCGGAACTGCGCATCCCCGTGCTCTCGGCCAACCAGGTCACGATGTGGGCGGCGCTGCGCCGACTGGGTACCCGAGCCGTGGGGCCCTATCAGGCGCTGCTCGACGAGACGGCGCGTGACTGGCCCGCACTGCCCGAAGAGACACAGGAACACGGAGAAGGGCTGACATGACTGCACTCGGATTCCTCTACCCGGGCCACTCCGGGGAGGACGACTACCCGCGCATCGAGCAGCTCCTGGGCAGCGACATCCGGGTGGACCTGGTGCACACCGACATCGGGGAGGACGCGCACCGCGTCGACGCGCTGCGCGAGATGGGGTCGCCCGAGCGGCTCGCCGCCGGTATGGAGCTGCTGCGGCTGAGCGGCGCCGAGACGGTGGTGTGGGCGTGCACCAGCGGCAGCTTCGTGCACGGCTGGGACGGGGCCCAGGAGCAGGTGCGGTCACTGGCCCTGATGGCCGGGATGCCCGCCTCCTCCACGTCCTTCGCCTTCGTGCACGCGGCCCGCGAGCTCGGTGTGAAGCGGGTGGCCGTGGGCGCGACGTACCCGGAGGAGGTGGCCGCGCTGTTCACGGACTTCCTGCGGGCCGGTGGACTGGAGGTGGTCGCGACCCGGTCGTCCGGGATCGTCACGGCGGCCGAGGTCGGCACCTGGGGCGAGGAGGAGGTGCTGACGCTGGCCAGGGCCGCGGACGTCGCCGACGCCCAGGCCGTGCTGCTGCCGGACACCGCGCTGCGCACGGCCGCCCACCTCGGCCTGCTGGAGAAGTCCCTGTCCAAGCCGGTGCTCACCGCCAACCAGGTGACCGTGTGGGAGGCGCTGCGCCTGGCCGACCGGCGGGTGAACGCCCCCGAACTGGGCACGCTCTTCACCCGCGAGCCGATCGTCCAGGCCTGACCGGGAGCGGGGGCCGGGAGGGGCCCCGGAATAAACGGGGACAGCCTCCTGTTGGCCCACGCTGGACAGCTCACGGCCAGAAACAGGAGGCACACACCGTGTCGGCAGACGAGATCCGGGGCACGACGCACGGCACCGCCCCCGTCCCCCTCTCCGTACTGGACCTGGTGACCGTGGGCGCGGGCAGCACCGCCACCGAGGCGCTGCGCACCAGCGTGGAGCTGTCCCGGTTCGCGGAGTCCCGCGGGTTCCACCGGTACTGGGTGGCGGAGCACCACTCCATGCCCGGCGTCGCCTCCTCCTCGCCCGCGGTGATCCTCGCCCACCTCGCCGCCCACACCGACCGCATCCGGCTCGGCTCGGGCGGCGTGATGCTGCCCAACCACGCGCCCCTGGTGATCGCCGAGCAGTTCGGCACGCTGGAGGCGATGGCCCCCGGGCGGATCGACCTGGGCCTCGGCCGCGCCCCCGGCACCGACGGCGCCACCGCGGCCGCGCTGCGCCGCACCGACGGCCTGAACGAGGGCGCCGACGACTTCCCGCAGCAGCTCGCCGAGCTCCTCCGCTTCCTGGACGACGACTTCCCCGACGGGCACCCCTACCGGCGCATCCACGCCATCCCCGGCCCCGTCCAGGGCAGCACCCCCGGCGGTGTGCAGTCCGCGCACCGCCCGCCCGTCTGGCTGCTCGGCTCCTCCGGCTTCAGCGCCCGCCTCGCCGGGATGCTCGGACTGCCCTTCGCCTTCGCGCACCACTTCTCCGCGCAGAACACCATCCCGGCGCTCGACCTCTACCGGCAGACCTTCCGGCCCTCCGAGCTCCTCGACCGGCCCTACGCCCTCATCGGCGTCTCGGCGCTCGCCGCCGACGACGAGCGGGAGGCCCGCCGGCAGGTGCGGGCGACCGCGCTGAACATGATCCGGCTGCGCACCGGCCGGCCCGGTCTCTTCCCCGACCCCGACGAGGCCGAGAAGTACGAGTTCAGCCCGATGGAGGAGGACTTCGTGGCGTCCTGGGGCGGCAACATCGTGCACGGCACGGCCGACGAGGTCCGCACCGGCCTCGACGACCTGCGGGGGCGCACCGGCGCCGACGAGCTGATGCTCACCACGCACGCCCACCGCGGCGAACTGCGCCTGCGCTCCTACGAACTGATCGCCGACGCCTACGGTTTGCCCACCGCGTAGTCCTGGGTCCCGAGCAGCTCGGAGATACGATCCGGCGGCACCGGACGGGAGTACAGCCAGCCCTGCCCGGTGTCGCAGCCGATCCGGCGCAGCCGGGTGGCCTGCGCCGAGGTCTCCACGCACTCGGCGGTGACGGTCAGGCCGAGCCGGTGGGCCAGCTGGATCATCGCCTCCACGATCACCTCGTCGGCCGGGTTGGGCGGTACCTGCGGTGCGTCCTTGGCCGCCTCCTCGTACTGGAAGCCGCGCACGAAGGAGCCGTCCAGCTTCAGGACCTTCACCGGCAGCCGGCTCAGGTACGCCAGGTTCGAGTAGCCGGTGCCGAAGTCGTCGATGGCGATGCGCACGCCCATGTCGCTGAGCGCCTGCAGGGCCTGGAGCGGCCGGCCGGCCGAGCCCATCACGGCCGACTCGGTCAGTTCGAGCTGGAGCAGGTGCGGGGCGAGTCCGGTCTCGGCGAGGGTCTGGGCCACGTCCGCCACCAGGTCGGAGTCCCACACCTGGCGCACGGCCACGTTCACGCTGACGAAGATCGGCGGCTCGTCGGGGTGGTCGAGCTGCCAGCGGCGGGCCTGCCGGCAGGCGGTCGCGAGCGCCCAGCGGCCGAGCTGCACGATCGAGCCGTCCTCCTCGGCCAGTGCGATGAACCGATTCGGCGTCAGCGTGCCGAACTGGGGGTGGTGCCAGCGCACCAGCGCCTCGACACCGCTGAGCCGTCCGTCCTCCATGCCCACCAACGGCTGGTACTCCAGGGCGAATTCGCCGCGCTCGATGGCGGGGCGCAGGGTGGAGGAGAGGGCCTGGCGGGTCATGCGGTGCGCGTTGCGCTCGGGGTCGAACAGGGTCCAGCGGCCCTTGCCGTCCGCCTTCGCCCAGTACAGCGTCGTGTCGGCCGCCTGCATCAGACCGGTCGCGGTCGTGCCGGCCGCGTGCCGCTCGACGACGCCGATGGAGGCGGTCAGCGACAGCCGCTGCCCGGCCAGGTCGAACGGCTCCTCCAGGGCCTTCAGCGCGGACTCGGCGAGATCGGCGACCTGCTCGGTTCCGGTGGAGTCCTCGACCAGCAGGGCGAACTCGTCGCCGCCGAGCCGCGCCACCAGCGGGGTCCCGGCGCGGGCGTGGCCGGCCTCGTCGGCGACCCGGGTCAGGCGTTCGGCGACCGTCGCGAGCAGCCGGTCGCCGACCCGGTGGCCCAGGGTGTCGTTGACGGCCTTGAAACCGTCGATGTCCAGGTAGCACAGGCCGATCCGGCCGGTGCCGCTGTGCTCGTAGGCCTCCGCATCCAGCGCGGCCGTCAGGCGCTCGAAGAACAGGGTGCGGTTGGGCAGCCGGGTCACCGGGTCGTGCATCTCCAAGTGCCGCAGGCGGGACTGGAGTTCGCGGCGGGCGCTGATGTCGGTGGCCGAGACCAGTACGCCCGGTCCGCCGTCGGCCAGCGGGGTCACGGTGACCTGCACCCACACCGAGTGCCCCTCGGGGTGCTTGATCCTGCGGGTGCAGCGCAGCTTCGCCTGCCGGCCGCGCAGGACCTCGCGGTAGGCGTGCCAGGTGCGGGTGTCCGAGGCCAGGTCCACCAGATCGGCGGCGGCGCGCCCGGTCAGCGTCCGCGGGTCGGCGCCGAGGAGTTCGCCGAGGGCGGCGTTGGCGCCGACGACGAGGCCCTCGGGGTCGACGACCGCCATGGACAGCGGGGCGGCCGCGAAGACACGGTGGTAGATGGTGTGATCACTGTCTGTGACGGCTGACCGGTCGAGGTCTGCCGCGGGCGTCGGCCCTTCGGACGTTCCGCTCACCGCTCGCTCCCGCAGTGCACTCGATCTCTGTCCGTGCCGGAAAGTGTGCCGATCATAGAGGCTGGCCCTTGGGCCTTCCAGCCACTTGCCAGTGTCCCGGACAGACCACAGGTTCTGACAGATCGTTTCTGCCCGCACCTGGACGGGTTCTTCAGGCCCTCGACCAGTTGTGACGTTCCGTGAGTGTTTCGGGGTGTCGGCCGCCGGTGCGCGCGCCGCGCAAACGGGCGCACTCACCCTTCTGGTTCAGGCAAACAGGACGAATCGCAATAATCTCCCACACTCTGGATGCGGTGTCCCGCGAACCGCCTCCGGAGGTCATTTCCGTGCCCAAGCTGCGCAGCACCGCCGCCGTGGCCACCACGATGTCGGCGCTCGCCGCCACCTCGATCCTCACCGGCCCGTCGGTCGCCGAGCCCTTCTCGACGACCCCCTGCGCACTGCACCGGACCGAGGCCCACCACTCGGAGGGCGTGGACACCTGGAACAGTGCCTACCCCCGGCCGGCCGGGACGCTCGACGCCGTCATGATCTTCCTGTCGTTCCCGGACGCCCACCCGGAGACCACGCCCGAGGAACTGGCCGCCGACCACTTCCCCGCCACCAGCCGGTTCTACGAACAGGCGTCCTACGGCAGATTCACCCTGCGCCCGCACCCGCTGAAGCACTGGCTGCGCATGCCGAGGCCGTCGACCGCGTACGCCATAAGGCGTGACTGGAGCGCCGCGGACCGGGCCGCCTACCTGCGCGACGCCTTCGCCGCGGCCGACGGGGAGGTGGACTTCTCCCGCTACGACGTGGTCTATCTCGTCGCCGATCCGGACGCGCCCGGTGTCGACTCGGACGCGACGAAGGTGGTCAACCTCCAGACGCCGATGCGGGTCGACGGCACCGACGTCCGCCGGGTCGTCACCGTGTTCGAAAAGCATCCGCCGGACCGCCTGGTGCTGGCCCACGAGACCGGGCACGTCTTCGACCTGCCCGACCTGTACCACCGTCCGGTCGACGGCAAGGGTGACTGGGACACCTATGTCGGCGACTGGGACCTGATGGGCAGCCAGTTCGGACTCGCCCCGGATCTGTTCGCCTGGCACAAGTGGAAGCTGGGCTGGCTGGACCCGCGCCAGGTGGCGTGCGTCCGGGGCACGGGCCCGACCCGGCTGACCCTGGAGCCGCTGACCGCCGGGGCCGGTGCGGGGGCGGGCGGAACGGGTGCCGGCGGGCCGGGTGCCGCGGGTGCCGCGGGCGCCCCGGCGTTCGGCCTGGGTCACGGGACCAAGCTGGCGGTGGTGCGCACCGGCCCGGACAGCGCGCTCGCGTTCGAGGCGCGCGGGCCGGCCGGGAACGATCAGGCGGCCTGCCGGCAGGGGGTGCTGGTGTACCGCGTGCGCAGCGGTGAGGCGTCCGGCGGCGGGCCGATCGAGGTGGTGGACGCCCATCCCGGCACCGAGGCCTGCTGGGAGAACTCGGTCTACCCGCCCCTGGCCGACGCCCCTGTCGCCCTCGGTGAGAGCTTCACGGTGCCGGGCGAGGGTGTGAAGGTCGAGGTGGAGGAGCGGACGACGTCCGGGGCCTGGACGGTGAAGATCACACCGGGGCTGGTCGGCTGACGTCTTGAGAAACGCCGGGTACGGCCGCCCTCTGGGGGTGTGGGTGGCGGAGCCCCCACGACGCGCGGCGAAGCCGCGCAACAACAGAGATGGCGAGGTGGTTCGCGCTTTACGCGAACACGCCTCGCCATCGTCATCGTGCGCCGCCAGGGACTCGAACCCCGGACCCGCTGATTAAGAGTCAGCTGCTCTAACCAACTGAGCTAGCGGCGCCTGCTGACGTCGTAGACATTAGCATCATGGTCGGCGGGAGGAAAAATCGATATCCGCACCGCCGCGCGGGCCGCCCGTACGGCCGCCCACAGGACCACCTCGGGGCCCGGCAGCCAGGGGTGGCGGGTGTCCGGCGCCACCAGCCAGCGGGAGCCGGCCGAGTCGGCGCCGCCGCCGGTCAGGGCCGGGACGGTCACCGCGTCACCGGTGCCGTGACAGAGCAGCGGCGGTACCGCCGCGGTGCGGTTGGACCCCCACTCCTCCCAGGTCAGCAGCGAGGGAAGCCGCTGGGCCGTACCAGGGGCGGTGAACAGCAGCATGCGGCCCCGGAACACCGCCACCGGCCCGGAACCCGCCCCCTCGTCCCACAGCCGGTCCAGCATCCGGCGCCCGAAGATCGCCGGGGCGCTCACCACGTCGAACACGGTGCCGCAGGGCAGCACCAGCGGGGCGTCGGGCCGCTCGCGCCAGAGGGCGAGCGTGCTGCGCGGGTACGTGACCGCCGAGGCGAGCCAGGAGGCTCCGTCGGCCGTGGCACAGGTGACGTTCGGCGTGCTGCTCATGCCAACCAGATTTACCCGCCGTGAGTGGGCGGTTCTCCTGAGTTGCGGAAATTCGGGACGGGAGGGGGCGGAGAGGAGTATCTTGCCCGCCTGGCATATGCCGGGCGGGATTGGTCAGATCGGATCGACGGACGGCCGGCCCTCGGTGTCGGCGCCGCGCATCAGGTCCCGGCCGAACTCGACCATCTTCTTGGCGTAGTCCTCGGTCCACTCCGCGCGTCCGGCGATGTCCGCGGGGGTGAGCCGGTCGAACCGGCGCGGGTCGGCGAGCTGGGCCGCCGCGACGGCCTGGAACTCCATGGCCCGGTCGGCCGCCGCACGGAACGCCTGGGTCAGCTCCGTCGCCCGCGCCAGCAGCTCCCGCGGGTCCTCGATCGACTCCAGGTCGAAGAAGTGCTCGGGATCGGTGGCCGCCTCCGCCGGCTCGAAGAGCAGGGGCGCGGGGCGTAGCCGCGGTTCGTTCCTGCGCGGCGTGGGCTCCGCCATGTCGCGTCTCCTCCATACGGTCGGTTCGCTGGGCACCGCCTTCGTGCGGCCCACCGTCCATTGTCCCGCGCCCCCGCAAGAGGCCCTCGGGAGCGATCCCCGCGGCCATCGCTCCACCCGGCGCTGGGCCACGTGGGTGACAGGGCGGGGTCGTGGGGGGTCATGGGCGCCATTCCACCCGGTGTTCGGCCAGGTGGGCCAGGACCGCGTGATTCGCCTCCCACCCGTCCGGGCTGTGTTCACCGGCCGCCTCCGGCGGCGTGCCGGACTCCGTCCGGCGGGTGGGCGGGACGGCTCGTGGGGCGGTCATGGGCGCCATTCCACCCGGTGTTCGGCCAGGTGGGCCAGGACCGCGTGATTCGCCTCCCACCCGTCCGGGAACTTCACCAGCGTGCCGAGCTGGACCGGCTCCGTGGACGGGTAGGCGTCCAGGAGGTCGCCGACCCCCGCGCGGCACACCACGACGCAGGCGTGGCGATGGCGGGAGGCCAGTACGCACAGGCGGCCGGTCTCCAGGTGGAAGGCCGTGGCGTCGGGGCGGCCGGAGAGCGGGTGGAGGACGACCGTGACGTCGTACTCGCGGCCCTGGAGCCGGTTGGCGGTGTCGACCGTGACGTCCGGGACGCCGAGTTCGGCCAGGGCCGCGCGCACCGCCGCGGCCTGGTCGCGGTGGGCGGTGCCGACGGCGACGCGGTCGGCGGTCAGCGGGGTCGCGTCCGGTGAGCGTTCGGACACCGCCGCGCCGCCCCGGTCCAGCAGACGCCGTACGACCGCCGCCACCGCCCGTACCGCCTCCGGGTCCGTGCGCGGGGTGTGGCGGGCGGGCAGCTGCAGCAGGCCCCAGCCGGACACGGCCGCCTCGTCGATCACCCGGTCGGGACCGGAGCCGTCGGAGGGGACCGCGAACGTCAGCCGGCGGTCGCCGTGGCCCGTGCCGCTGCGGAACGGCGTGTAGGGGTAGAAGGCGTCCGAGACCAGCGGGGCCGCCGACGCCGGCAGCCGCCAGGACACCGGCAGGCGGTGCTGCGGAAGCTCCGGGTTGTGGGCCAGCAGAGTGGTGACCGCCGAGGCCGACGGGTCGTACGACAGCCCCGCCCACTGCTCGCCGCCCACGATCGAGAACGGGTCGAGCTGCCCCGGGTCGCCGACGAACAGCGCCCGCTCGAACAGGCCGGCCACGGCCAGCAGCGAGTCCGAGCGCATCTGGTACGCCTCGTCCACGATCGCGTGCCGCCACGGCTCGTCCACCTTGACGTGCGCCCACTTCGCGGCGGTGGAGACGACGACCGGGAGGCCGTTCAGATCGGCCGCCTTCGCCGACGTGCGGACCCGCGGCAGGTCGTCCAGCGCCTTGTCGTACGGGTCGGCGTCGCTGCTGTGCAGGCGGCCCACGGGAAGGTCCGGGTCCTTCTCCGCGAGCCGCAACACCAGGTCGTCCACCTGGGCGTTGGTCTGCGCGACCACCATCAGCGGGCGCCCGGCGGCGGCGAGTTCGAGGGCCGCGCGCACCACCAGGGTGGACTTGCCCGCGCCCGGCGGGGAGTCGACGACCACGCCCCGCTCGGTGCCGTGCAGGGTGTCGTGGAGGATCGCCTCCGTGGCGCGTGCCGCCGCGGCTCCGGGGTCGAAGTCGACGGTCGTCACAGCACGTCCTCCTCGGTCACGGTGTCGGGCGCCTCGGGCGCCGCCTCGCCCGGCGGGCCGCCGTGCGTCCAGGGGGTCTCCTCCGGGTCCGGCAGCTTCGCGCCGCCGCGCTGCTCGTGCTCGAACAGCGTGAAGCAGACCGCGTCGCCCTTCTCCGGCACCGAACCCGGCTCGGGCTCCTTGCCGCGGCCCATCTTGTCCACGATCCGCAGGACGAGCACACCGTCCTCCGGGGCGCCCTCGTACCCGACGAACTCCGCCGCCTGCGGCTTGCCGCCCAGCCGGCGGAACACCTTCGCGCGCTCCGCCAGATGCGGCCGGTCCTCCGTGCGGACCGTCACCAGGGGGCGCGGGCTGGGCCGCTTGCCCTCGCTGTACGCCATGACGGCGTCGGTGACCTCGCCCGCGAAGGCCTCCCCGGCCAGCCGCCGCCCGGCCATCACCAGCGGATCGTCCAGCGCCTCCTGGGCCTCCAGCCGGGCCTGCTCGCGCTCGCGCGTGGCCAGCTTGTTGGCCGCGGTCACCGCGTCGTCCCGGCGCGGCTGCGGGGGTTCGCCGGCCAGGACCCGGTCGCGGTGGCCGGTGAACGACCAGCGGTCCCGCGTCCACCGCTCCTCGACGTGCGCGCCCTCCGGCAGCGCTCGCAGCAGGTCCAGCCCCTGCCACACCGAGTCCCAGGTCGGCCGTACGCGGCTCTCCACCAGATCGCGGACGTGCTGCTCGGCCGCGGACAGCGCGGCCAGCCGCTCGTCCGCCTGCACGGCGTCCTCGGCGGCGGCGAGGGCCGTACGGGCCCGGTCGTAGCGCTCGATGGCCGGGGCCAGCAGCTTGTTGTCGAACGCCGGATCGGTGGCCGGGCCGGCCGGCGGGCAGTGGAGCTGTCCCTCGTCGTCCCGGGCCAGCTCGGCCCACCGCGCGGCCTCCGCGCCGGTGCGTGCCCGCCGGGGCTCCTCCGCCGAGCCCGACGGCGGGGGAGGAGCGATCCAGGCGAGCAGGGCCCCCAGGTGCTGGTCCTCCAGGCCTGACTGGCCGGTCGCCCAGTGCCGGGACAGCACGTCGGTGAGGGCCAGCAGCAGGGAGGAGCCGGGCACCCGGGCCCGTTCCCCGTAGTGGGTCAGCCAGCGGCCGAGCAGCGGGACCCGGGGCGGCGCCGGGTGGGGCGCCTCCGGGTCCTGCTCGGCGGTGCGGCGGAACCGCATGGAACGGCCCAGCAGCCGTACGAAGTCGAGGCCGGCCCGGCTGGGCACGATGAGCTGGGGCGCGTCGGCGCACAGCTCGACCTCGACCTTGACCCGCTTGCCGGTCTCCGGGTCGGTCTCCGTGCGCTCGGCCGCCTCCACGTCCCCCGCGTAGGAGTCGAGGTACGGCAGGACCACGTCCGCCAGTTCGGCGAGGAACGCGAAGCGCAGGTCGCGGTCGCGGGGCTGCGGCACGACCAGCAGCCGCGGCGCGTCCCGGTCGGTGCCGACCAGCGCGCCCAGCGGGGCCCCGGCCTCACCGGCGGTGGTGAGCGGCACGAACACCAGGGGACGGCCGGACAGCCGACGGTGGCGGACGGTCGCCGCGGGCTGGGCGCGGCCGGTGCTCACGGCCTCGAGGCGGGCCAGGGTCGCGATCAGTGACACGCGGCCGCCACCTCCCGGCCGGCTGCCTCGGCCAGTGCCTCCGCGCGCAGGGCGGCCGCCCGGCGCAGGGCCGCGACCGCCGGGTCGTCCGGATCGCCGCTCTCGCCGCGGGCCGCCGAGAGGACGTCCTCGACCGTGGTCAGACCGCCGAGTTCGGCGCGCAGCGGGCGGCCGAGGCTGGTCACGGCACCGTCCGCGCGGGAGCGGTCACGGCAGTGGAAGGCCAGTTCGCAGGTGGACAGGCACTCGGGCGCGTACGCCGCCGGGACCGACTCGACGGCCGCCGTCAGCTCCTCGGCGGGCCGGTCCGGGGCGAAGCAGGTGCCCTCGGGCAGGGTGCCGGCGATGTCCTCCACGCGGGTGAGCCGGGCGAGCTGCCGGGCGGTGACCGCGCGCTGCTTGCGCACGTCGACGGCGGAGGCGGTGGGCAGGTTGGAGAAGTCCCTGGGGCAGACCAGCAGCACCCGGTGCCGCACCCGCGGGGCCGGGTCGAGCCGGGCGGCGACGTCCTCCAGGGCCAGCACGTACACCGCCGACTGCCGGGCGGCGGCGCCGACCTTCGCGGGGTCGGCCGAGCCGTCCAGCATCGGGAAGGACTTGATCTCCACGACCGTCCAGCTGCCGTCCGGGTGCACCACCACGGCGTCGGGCTCCAGGAACGCGAGCGAACCCGCCACGTCCAGCGCCAGCATCGGGTGGTCCAGCAGCGTCCAGCCGCCCGCGTCCACGGCCTCGCGCAGCGCCAATGCGGTCCGGGCCGTACGCCCCTCGGGGCCGTGCGCGGACAGGTCGGGAACCGAGGCCCCGGCGGGCGGTTCGGCGCCCGGATCGAGCCGGGAGTGGACCAGCCGCAGCAGCTCCGCGCCGCCGTCGGCCTTCACCTTCGCCTCGAACGCGTTGCCCCGGGTCAGCGCGAACTGCGACTGACCGAACCCGGACGGCGCGCCCAGCCGGTCGGCCAGCACCGCCTTGTCCACCCCGGCGCCGTCCAGGATCGCCCGCCTGCTGCACCCCGGGTTCGCGGCCAGCGCCGCGAGGGCGCGCGCGTCCAGGGCCTTGGCCGGTACGTCGGGACCGCGCAGCTCAGCGAGCCGCTGCCGGAGCCCCTTCTCCCGCGTCGCTGGGGGAGGCGTCCGGTTCGGCGGCGGAAGCGAGCTGCGACTCGCGCTGCCGTGGAATTCGCTCACCCGCGGAAGTCTGGCATCCGACACTGACAATCGGGGAACCGGCGGCCGCCGCGGGCCGCGGTGCCCGGGCGGCGAAGCGGGCCCGGAGCAGGTCGGTGGCCCGCATCAGGCGCGGCGCCAGCAGCAGGCCCACGCCCATCACGGCCACGCCCGCGACCGCGTCGAGGAAGTAGTGGTTGGCGGTGCCCATGACCACGACGGCGGTCAGCAGCGGGTAGGCGACGGCGAGGATCCTCGTCAGGCGCGTGCCGCCGTACCGCCAGAGCACGACCCCGCACCACAGGGCCCAGCCGACGTGCAGACTCGGCATCGCCGCGTACTGGTTGGTCATGCCGCCCATGCCGCGCGGCGCACTGGCCTCGCCGCCCCACCAGCCGTACGAGCTGTAGTGGGCCATCGTGTCGACGAAGCCGTATCCCGGGGAGAGCAGCCGGGGCGGGCAGGTGGGCAGCAGGGTGAAGCCGATCAGGCCGATGAACGTGGACGCCATCAGCCAGGTCCGGGCCGCCCGGTAGTGCTCGGTACGGGACCGGAACAGCCACACGAGGACGGCCGGCGTGACGACGTAGTGCAGGGAGGCGTACCAGAAGTCGGCCGGTATCCCGAGCCACGGCTCGCGCGTGAACAGCCGGTTGAGCGGGTGCTCGGCGTTCAGGTAGAGGGCCTTCTCCAGGCGCAGGATCGCCAGGCCGTGGTCGACGGCGGACGAGACGTCGCCCCGGGCGAGCAGGCGGCCGGCCGAGTAGCAGCCGTAGACCAGCAGGATCAGGGGCAGCTCGGTCCACCACCGCAGCCGGGCCCGCTGGGTCACCTCGATGCCCGGTGTGTCGGTCTGCGGCATCCGATCGCCCTCCCCCTTCTGCTGCGGCGCGCCACGGCGGCGCCGTGCCACTTTACGGTGTCCGCATCCCGGCCACGCGGGCGCTTCAGCCCTCAAAGACGCGGGTACCGCCCGCCGGGTTGCCCGTGGCCCGGCTGAGCGATGATGGGAGTACCGCGTCTTCCGCCCAAGATGCCCAAGAGCTGTTCCACCCGTCCCCGAAAGGTCTCCCATGGCACCGCGCATCCTGCTGGCCCGGCACGGACAGACGGAGTGGTCGCTGTCCGGCAAGCACACCGGCAGGACCGACGTACCGCTGCTCGAGGAGGGGCGGCGCGGGGCCAAGCTGCTCGGCGAGCGGCTGCACCGCGCTCCGCTGGACGGGTTGCCGGAGGCCGAGGTGCGGACCAGTCCGCTGGTGCGCGCGCGTGAGACGTGCGAACTGGCCGGGTTCGGTGAGCGCGCCGCCGTCTGGGACACGCTCATGGAGTGGGACTACGGCGCCTACGAGGGCATGACCCCCGCCGAGATCCAGGCCGGCCGGCCCGACTGGCTGATCTGGCGGGACGGCGTACCCGAGGGCGAGAGCCTCGCGGAGGTCACCGCGCGCGCGGACGAGGTGGTGGAGTGGGCCCGGTCGGCGGACCGGGACGTGCTGGTGTTCGCGCACGGGCACATTCTGCGGTCCATCGGGGCGCGTTGGCTGGGGCTGCCGCTGGCGTTCGCGGGGCGGATACGGCTCAACCCGACCTCGCTGTCGGTGCTGGGGTGGGCTTACGGGGAGCCTGCCATCGAGAGCTGGAACGACGTGGGGCACCTGGCCGGGTGACCAGGCGCCCGGTGCCGTGGCCGCGGGTCTACCCCCGCCCCGCCCTGGGGGTCGAGGCGTGGCGGTCCAGGAAGTCGGAGACTCCCGAGGCGCGGCGGTGCGGGAGCAGCACCCGGGCCGTGCCCGCCAGCATGGTCTGGATGCGGGAGGACTGGACCTGGGTGAGCAGGTCCAGGACGCGCAGGCCCGCCGCCGCCGCCTCGTCGGGGCGGCCCTCACGGGCCAGGTCGTCGGCCAGTTCGGCGGTGTAGAGGGCGATGTTGCGGGTGAAGTGGGGGTCCTGGAGACGGGCCGCCCGGCGGGCGTGCCGGGACGCGCGCCGCCAGTCGCCCAGCGTCGACCAGCACTGCGCCTCCAGGCCCTCCAGCTCGGCCTCTCCGTAGAAGCTCATCCACTCGGGGTCGGCGTCCGAGTGGCCCCGCTCGAAGAGGGCCTGCGCCCGGGCCAGCGCCTGTTCGCAGCCCGTGCGGTCGGCGAGCCCCGCCCAGCCGCCCGCCTCGCGCAGCGCGAGCAGGGACATCAGCCGCGGCGAGCCCAGGGGAGCCGCGGCCCGGCGTGCGGCCTGCGCGGCGCGCACCGCCTCCCGGGGGCGGCCGGCGTCCCGGGCCAGGAACGCGGTGTTGCAGAAGGCGTGCGCCTCCAGGGCCGGGTCGCCGGTCATCCGGGCGGTGGCCAGTGCTTCGGCGTAGTGCGAGCGGGCGTCGTCGAAACGGCCGGAGTCATGGGCCAGCCAGCCCACCGAGATGGCCAGTTCACCGGCGCCCGAGTGCAGGCGCTCGGCGGTCGTCTGCCGGGTCGCGCCCGCGTCCAGAAGCGCGTAGGCGGCGCGCAGTGGTGCGGCCGCGCGCTGGTACAGGCCGTCCGCGCCGTGCCGGTCGTCGAGCAGCCGGATGCGGCGGACGGCCTCCTCGAGCGCGGCCGCCTCGGGGGTGCCGACGCGGCGCGACGGGCGGACCGCCGCGGTGGCGTCGAAGGTGAGCCCCAGCGGGCCCAGCGTGGCGGCGGCCACGGTGGCGCCTCCGCCGGTCATGAATGCGCGACGCAGCACGTCGCTCTCCTCGTGGTTCAGGGGGTGGTTCTCGTACGGCTCGTGCGGGTCGTACGGGTCCTGCGTGTCATACGGCTCATGGGCCCCCCGCGTCTCAGTGGTACCGAAAGCCGGGGGTGTCCCGGAGGCCGTACGTGCCGCGCGCCCGCGGACGGACGAGCGCGGCGCGAAGCCGAGGTCGCTGAGCGTGCGGCCGGGGAACATGTGCAGGAACACCCGTTCGTACGCGTAGTTCGGGCAGCGGATCTCACCCGCCTCGACCCTGCCGACGTAGCGCGCGTCACAGCTCACCCGCTCGCCGATCTCGCGCGCGGCCCGCCGCACCAGCGCCGCGAACTCGGCCGGTGAGTGCCGGCCGCGCAGCTGCCGGAAGGCGAGGTTCGGCCGTGCGGGCCGTTCGGACTGTGACGCGGTCTCCGTTGACGACGCCATGGCCGGGTCCTCTCGTGCGAACCGTCGAACCAAGCCGGATCCGAGGTGGATTCGGTCTGAGTTGTCCGTGTGACACCCTGGTTCCGGCGGGCAAGAACGTACCCGCTGTGTCGGACCCGCCACGCAGTGTTTGGCTACAAAACGGATATCTCACCCACGATCTGCCATGAACTGCCATCCTTTGCGGCGCACTTGTGCCGTAGCCGTTGACGGGCTCGCGCGTTGGACTCCACGGACCGCAAACGTGCAGCGTGGTGGAGGCCGGCATGGAGACCAGCCAGAGCAACGATCCCTGTACACCGGGCGCGCCACCGTCCGCGTCGGGGAGTGACGCGACCTGCGACCTCGTGACGGTGCCGGCCCGTCAGGGACTGGAGGCCGTCGACATCCTGCGACGCGGCGCGCCGGAGAACGTGGGTCCCGTCCTGCACGACGACGGCTGCGACACCCTCGGCTTCCTGGTCCCCGCCGGCACCGCCGCCTGCTGGGACGTGCCGGGCAGCACCTGCACGGAGACCGACGGACGCGGACTGAGACTCAACCCCGAGCCGCCGGTGGAGGGCTCGGACTGGCTGCTGCCGCCCGGCGAGGCCGACCTCGCGACCGATCCCGCGGTGCTGCGCCGGGCCCTCGGTGAGGCGGCCCGGATGATCGAGGCGGCCGACAACTGCCGGTGAGGCACCCGCTCGGCACGCCTGCGAAAATGGCCCCATGGGCAGGTCGAGAACCAGCCGGCGCAGACCGGCCGACGCGCAGGCCGTCACGGAATCCGTCGACGGCGGGCTCGCACAGCTCGTGCCCGACCCCGACCGCCCCCGGGCCCGGACGCTGCTGATCGACGGGGCGCCCCAGTCGCACGTGGACCTGGACGACCCCGCGTACCTCTCCTTCGAGTACCAGCGCCGGCTCGGTCATGTCATCGACCTCGCCGCGCCGCCCGGCCGGCCGGTGCAGGCCGTGCATCTGGGCGGTGGCGCCCTCACGCTCGCCCGCTACGTCGCCGCCACCCGGCCGCGCTCCACCCAGCAGGTCGTCGAGCGCGACGCGGCCCTCGTCCAACTGGTGCGGCGGGAGCTGCCGCTCGACCCGAACGCGCGGATACGGGTGCGCTCGACGGACGCCCGCGAGGGACTGGGCAGGATCCCGGACGGCTGGGCCGACCTGATCATCGCCGACGTCTTCAGCGGTGCCCGGACCCCCGCCCACCTCACCTCCACCGAGTTCCTGGACGAGGTCCGCCGGGTCCTCAAGCCGTCCGGTGTCTACGCCGCCAACGTCGCCGACGGGCCGCCGCTCGCGCACCTGCGCGGTCAGATAGCCACCGTCGCCGCCCGCTTCCCGGACCTCGCGCTGATCGCGGACCCGGCCGTGCTGCGCGGCAAACGCTTCGGCAACGCCGTCCTGGCCGCCTCCGGGCTGCCGCTGCCGCTCGCCGAACTCACCCGCCGCGCCGCCTCCGACCCGCACCCCGCCCGGGTCGAACACGGGGGCCGGCTCACCGACTTCACCGGCGGCGCCGCCCCCGTCACGGACGAGGCGGCGGTGGCCTCCCCGGCCCCGCCGCCCTCGGTCTTCCGCTGACCGACCGGCCGACCTGCCCACGGCCCCTCAGTACGTGCCCACTTCGACGCGCGGCGGGCCGTCGTGCCAGGTGCAGAACACCGACACCCGGTCGGCGTCCCGGCTGAACTCCACCCGGATCCAGCTCTCCGTCTTCCACACCTGCATCGACCAGCCGGTGCCCGGCGTCGCCGAGACGAGCGTCGCGTCGGCCGTGCCCAGGTCGAAGACCGCCCGGCCGCCTTCGGTGCCGTAGGCCTTGACCCGGCCGGAAGCGGTGGGACCGGCGGAGGCGGACGGGGAGGCACCGGCGGTACGGGACGGGGTCCGGGAGGGCGTGCGGGCCGGCTGCCCGGCCGGCGGGCTCTTCGGCCGGGGCGGCCGGGCGGTGGGCGAACCCACCGGTTTCGAGCCCCGCGTGGTGGTGTCGGCCGCCGTGATCGGCAGGGCGCGCGGCGGGTCGTAGGCCGTGCCGGCCATCACCGTGTGCACACCCCACCACGACAGCGTGACCGCCGCGCCCGTGGCGAGCAGCCAGGCCAGTACGTGTACGAGTCCTCTGCGCATCGCGGCCATACTGCCCCAGGGGCACCGTGGTGCGCACTCGTCCCCGGTCATCCACAGGCGGGGCACCGGCGTCGGCCGCATGGCGTACGGTGCGGCGCATGGCAAGTGTGCTCGTGGTCGAGGACGACCAGTTCGTGCGCTCGGCGCTCATCCGGCACCTGACCGACGCCGCCCACACCGTGCGCAGCGTCGGTACGGCACTGGAGGCGCTGCGCGAGGTCGCCCATCTCCGTTTCGACGTGGTCGTCCTGGACCTCGGACTGCCCGACCTGGACGGCTCCGAGGCCCTGAAGATGCTGCGCGGCATCACGGACGTGCCCGTCATCATCGCCACCGCGCGGGACGACGAGGCGGAGATCGTCCGGCTGCTCAACGCGGGGGCGGACGACTACCTGACCAAGCCGTTCTCCGTCGAGCACCTGTCGGCCCGCATGGCGGCCGTGCTGCGTCGGGCCCGGGCCGCCGGCGGCGAGGCACCGCCCTCCAGCGTCCTGCGGGTCGGCGGGCTCACCGTCGATCCGCTGCGCCGCCAGGCCGAACTGGACGGGACCCGCCTCGACCTGACCCGCCGCGAGTTCGACCTGCTCGCCTTCCTCGCCGGCCGTCCCGGCGTCGTCGTGGCCCGCAGGGAACTCCTCGCCGAGGTCTGGCAGCAGTCCTACGGCGACGACCAGACGATCGACGTCCATCTGTCCTGGCTGCGCCGGAAGCTGGGGGAGACCGCGGCCCGCCCGCGCTATCTGCACACCCTCCGGGGTGTCGGCGTGAAGCTGGAGCCGCCCGGGGAAGGGGAGCCGACGCGATGAGATGGGCTCTGGTCAAGGTGTGCCTGGCGGTCACCACCATGGTCGTGATCGCCTTCGCGGTACCCCTCGGACTGGTCGTGAAGGAGATGGCCCGCGACCGGGCGTTCTCCAACGCCGAACGGGAGGCCGCCGCGGTCGCCCCCGCGCTGTCCATCACCACCGACCGGGACAAGCTGGAACGGGTGGTGGCGTCGGCGGGCGCCGACTCCGGGATGGCCGTGCACCTGCCCGCCGACGGCCGCCGCGGAGCACTGGACCTCGGCCGCCAGCGCGCCGCCGGCGAGGACATCGCCGCCGTCCGGAAACTGGGCCGCGCCTCCACCACCTCCGTCTCCGGCGGCTCCACGCTGCTGCAGCCGGTCGCGCTCGGCTCCGGCGCGATCGCGGTCGTCGAGGTGTACGTGCCCGAGTCCGAGACGAGCAACGGCGTCGGCACGGCCTGGGCGGTGCTCGCGGCGGTCGGTCTCGCGCTGATCGTCGGCTCGGTCGCGGTCGCCGACCGGCTCGGGGTGCGCGTGGTGCGGCCCGCCCAACGGCTGGTCGAGAGCGCGCACGAGCTCGGCGAGGGCAATCTGGGGGCCCGGGTGCCGGAAGACGGGCCGGCCGAACTGCGGTTCGCGGCGGTCGCGTTCAACTCCATGGCCGACCAGGTCGTGCAACTGCTGGCCAACGAGCGCGAGCTGGCGGCCGACCTGTCGCACCGGCTGCGCACTCCGCTGACCGTGCTCCGGCTGAACGCGGCCTCCCTCGGCGCCGGGGCCGCCGCCGAGCAGACCCGGGCGGCCGTGGCGCAGCTGGAAGGCGAGGTCGACACCATCATCCGCACCGCCCGGGAGGCCAAGCCGCAGACGGTGGCCGCCGGTCCGGGCGCCGGCTGCGACGCGGCCGAAGTGGTGCGCGAGCGGATGGAGTTCTGGTCCGCGCTGGCGGAGGACGAGGGCCGCAAGTGGCGGGTGGCCGGGGTCGAGCGGCCGGTGCGCATACCCGTGGCCCGCGCCGATCTGGCCGCCGCCCTCGACGCGCTGCTCGGCAACGTCTTCCGGCACACGGCCGAGGGCACCGCCTTCGCGGTCGACGTGCACAGCGCGGAGGACGCGGTGATCGTGCTGATCTCCGACGCGGGCCCCGGCATACCCGACCCCGACGCGGCGATGGCCCGCGGCCGCGGCTCCGGCAGCGCGGGCTCGACCGGGCTCGGCCTGGACATCGTGCGCCGCCTCGCCGAGGCCACCGGCGGTGACGTGCGCATCGGCTCCTCGGTGCTGGGCGGGACCGAGGTGCGGATCTGGTTCCAGATCGACGGCCGGAAGCCCGCCGGCCGGGGACACCGGGGGAGTGTGCGCCGACGCCGCCGGACGGCGGGCGCCCGCTGACGTTCCGTTCGCACCGGACCACGGATTGGTCTCGACCTTTAACCGTCCCCGATCCCTTCCTTAAGCGCACCCTAAGGACTACGACGGCCGTCCCCATCGGCCCGTTTGCCCGTTTCCGGCTCGCTAGCGTGCTGCCGCACCCCACCCCCCGTGAACAGCGAAGGCAGGCACGCGCATGAGCACGCACCGGCGCAGGATCAGTGGCAGGAACAAGGCGATCGGCTCCGTGGTGGCCGCGGCGGTGATCGGTGGCGGCGCCCTCCTGCTCACCGGTACGGCGAACGCGGCCGGGGTCAACGCCGCGTACACCAGGACCAGCGACTGGTCGACGGGCTACTCCGCGCAGTACGTCGTCACCAACAACAGCGGCCGGACGGAGAAGACCTGGACGCTGGAGTTCGACCTGCCCGCGGGCGCGAAGCTCGGTTCCCTGTGGAACGCCGAGGCCGGCGTCAGCGGTCAGCACGTGACCGTGAAGCCCGCGAAGTGGGACACCGAGGGCCTGGCCGTCGGCAAGTCGGTCACCGTCGGCTTCGTGGTCAACGGCACGGGCGACCCGACGGGCTGCCGGGTCGACGACGCGCGGTGTTCCGCGGACGACGGCGCCACCCCCGAGCCGAGCGGCCGCCCGACCCGGACCCCGACCCCCGGCGCCACGCCGAGCCAGAGCACCACGCCGAGCCAGAGCACCACGCCGAGCCAGAGCACCACGCCGGCCCCGAGCGCGACCCCGACCCCCTCGCAGAGCACGGGCACCGGCACCACCGCCTCGGCCGGCTTCGCCCCCTACGTGGACACCTCCCTCTACCCGGCCTTCGACCTCCTCGCCGCGGCCGACGCGACCGGCGTGAAGAACTTCAACCTCGCCTTCGTCACCGACGGCGGCGGCTGCACTCCCAAGTGGGGCGGTGTCACCGACCTCACCGGCGACGTGGTGGCCGCGCAGATAGGCTCCCTGCGCGCCAGGGGCGGTGACGTCCGGGTCTCCTTCGGCGGCGCCTCCGGCTCGGAGCTGGCCACCACCTGCTCCTCGGTGGACGCCCTGGCGGCCGCGTACGGCAAGGCCGTGGACGCCTTCAAGCTGACCAAGGTCGACTTCGACGTCGAGGGCGGCGCGCTGCCCGACACCGCGGCCAACACCCGCCGGGCCCGGGCCATCGCCAAGCTCCAGGCCCAGCACCCGGACCTGGACGTCTCCTTCACCCTGCCGGTGATGCCCGAGGGACTGACCCAGGACGGCGTGAACCTCCTGTCCGACGCCAAGTCGAACGGTGTCAGGATCGACACCGTCAACATCATGGCGATGGACTACGGGCCCGCGTACAGCGGTGACATGGGCACCTACGCCGTGCAGGCCGCCACCGCCACCCAGGCCCAGGTCAAGAGCGTGCTGGGGCTGTCCGACCCGGCCGCCTGGAAGACGGTCGCGGTCACCCCGATGATCGGTGTCAACGACGTCTCCACCGAGGTCTTCAAGGTCGACGACGCCACCCAGCTCGTGGACTTCGCCAAGTCCAAGGGCCTCGGCTGGCTCTCCATGTGGTCCGCGACCCGCGACAAGCAGTGCGACGGAGGCACCAAGCCCACCGCAGACGCCACCTGCAGCTCCGTCACCCAGGACAAGTTCGCCTTCGCCAAGGCCTTCGGCGCCTTCAACTGAGCCGGGCACGACGGCATGACGTGGGCGCGGCACCCCCTATCCGGGTGCCGCGCCCACGCCGTCCGGCGGTCCGGGCCGCCGGACGGTCCCTCAGACCGCCGGCTCCACCGCCGTCGGCAGCGCTCCCGCCCGGGCCACCTGGCCGTACCAGCGGGCGCTCGACTTCGGGGTGCGCTCCAGCGTCGCGTAGTCCACGTACACCGCGCCGAACCGCTTGTCGTAGCCGTACGCCCACTCGAAGTTGTCCATCAGGGACCACAGGTAGTAGCCGCGGACGTCGGCGCCGTCGGCGATGGCCCTGCGGACCGCGGCCAGGTGGCCGTGCAGATAGGCGACGCGCTCGGGGTCGTGCACCCGGCCGTCGGCGTCGGGCTTGTCGTCGTAGGCCGCGCCGTTCTCCGTGATGTACAGCGGCAGGCCCGGCGCCTCGCGCGAATAGCGCATGATCAGCTCGTGCAGCCCGGTCGGGTCGACGGTCCAGCCCATCTCGGTCCGCTCGCCCGGCGTCTGGTGGAACAGCACGTCGTCGGCGGCCGGCCAGGGGGAGTGCGCTCCGGCGCCGTGACCGTCCGCCCGCGGGCCCGCGGCCCTGCCGTCCGCCGCGGAGACCAGGGTCGGGGTGTAGTAGTTCAGGCCCAGCGCGTCCAGCGGCGACCTGATCGCGCGCAGGTCCCCGTCCAGTACGAACGACCAGTCGGTGACCGGGGCGGTCTCGGTGAACAGGGTCTCCGGGTAGGCGCCGTGCAGGACGGGGCCGTGGAAGACGCCGTTGGCCAGGTTGTCGATCCGGCGGGCCGCCGCCAGATCGGCCGGGCTCTGGGAGAGCGGGCGCACCACCGAGGAGTTCAGGCTGAGCGCGATCTCGCCGCGGGCCGGCAGCACAGACCGCAGGGCCGCCGCCCCCAGGCCGTGCGCCAGGTTGAGGTGGTGGGCCGCGCGCAGGGCGGCCGCCGGGTCGGTGCGCCCGGGGGCGTGCACGCCGGAGCCGTAGCCCAGGAAGGCGCTGCACCACGGCTCGTTGAGGGTGATCCACTGATCCACCCGGTCGCCGAGCGCCTCGCCGACCAGCCGCGCGTACTCGGCGAACCGGTGGGCGGTGTCCCGCTCCGGCCAGCCGCCGGCGTCCTCCAGTTCCTGGGGCAGATCCCAGTGGTAGAGGGTGATCGCCGGTCTGATGCCGTGCGCCAGCAGCTCGTCCACCAGGCGGCGGTAGAAGTCCAGGCCCACCTGGACCGCCGGGCCCCGGCCGGTCGGCTGCACCCGGGACCAGGAGACGGAGAAGCGGTAGGCGGTCAGGCCCAGCTCCGCCATCAGCGCGACGTCCTCGCGGTAGCGGTGGTAGTGGTCGACGGCGACGTCACCGGTGTCCCCGCCCGCGGTCCTGCCGGGGGTGTGGCTGAAGGTGTCCCAGATCGAGGGAGTTCGGCCGTCCTCCCGCACCGCGCCCTCGATCTGGTACGCGGACGTCGCGGCGCCCCAGAGGAACGCGGGAGGGAAGGGCGCGGACGGCAAGGGCTCTGTCATGGAGGGACTCCCCGGATCGGCTGCGCCCCATTGTGCATGGGAGCGCTCCCATGCGGAAGCCCCCACCCTTCCCGGTACGGGCTCTCACAGCCGGCGCCCGGCTCGCGGCAGGCTCGTCGCAGAGCCTGCCCCGGGCTCCGTCCCGGCGGCCCGCCTCAGGTTCCGTTTCGCCGCCCGTGCCCGATTCCGTTTCCCGGCCCGCGCCCGGTTCCGGTTCACGGCTCGCGGCCGCATCGCGCGGCGGCGCCGCCGCTCAGGCCGACTCCCGCACGACCAGCCGGGTCGGCAGGACCACCTGGCGGCGGCCGGCCCGTCCCGCTATCTCGTCCAGCAGCAGGTCGGCCATGGCGCGCCCCATCTCCTCCATCGGCTGGCGGACGCTGGTCAGCGGAGGGTCGATGTGCCGCGCCACGATCGAGTCGTCGAAGCCGACGACGGCCACGTCGTCCGGGACCCGCCGGCCCGCGGCGCGCAGTTCGAGCACCGCCCCGGAGGCCATCACGTCGGAGGCCGCGAACACCGCGTCGAGCCCGGGGCGCCTGCGCAGCAGCTCACGCATCGCCGCGCGCCCGCCCTCCTCGGTGAAGTCGCCCGGCTCGATCAGTTCCTCGTCCACCGCGACCCCCGCGGTCCGCAGGGCCTCGCGGTAGCCGTCGAGCCTGGTCCGGGCCGCGTCCATGTCCAGGGGCCCGGTGATGGTGGCGACCGTGCGCCGCCCCCTGCCGAGCAGGTGCTGGACCGCGCTGCGGGCGCCGCCGCCGTTGTCCGCGCGGACATGGCCGAGCGGTTCCGGATCGCCGCGCCGCCCGGCCAGCACGGTGGGCACGGACAGTTCGTCCAGCAGGTCCGGGAGGGTGTCGTCGCGGTGGACCGCCACCATCAGGACGCCGTCCACCCGCTGGGCGGTCAGGTACGAGGCCAGGCGCCGGTGTTTCCTGCCGTCCCGCGCGAGCACCAGCAGCAACTGCATCCCGGCGTGGGTGAGCCGGGTGGAGGCGCCCTTGATGATCCCCGAGAAGTACGGCTCCGCGAACAGCCGGCTCTCGGCCCCCGGAACGACCAGGGCCACGGCGTCGGTGCGGGCGGTGGCCAGGGAGCGCGCGGCGCGGTTGGGGACGTAGCCGAGTTCGGCGATCGCCTGCTCCACCGCGGCCCGGGCCCGGTCGCTCACCTGGGGGGAGCCGTTGAGCACCCGGGACACCGTGCCACGGCCGACACCGGCCCGAGCGGCCACGGCGTTCAGCGTCGGGCGCCGGACGCCGAGTGCTTCGGGCGGCTGGGCGTGGCTCATCGTTCACCTTCCGGTGTGCGGCAAGGGCGTGCCTCATTGTGTCCCAGTGCGGGGCGGGACCGGCCGCCCCGTTCGGGCCGTCCGCCGGGCCGGAGCGAAGATCATCCCTGTGACCAGCGTGGATCCACCGGGAGGCGGTCGGATGTCCAGAGTGGGGCAGGGGATTTCGTGACACGTTCACGTGACGTCTGGGACACGCTCAGGCAACAACGCTGTTTTCAAGTCTTGACACCCGACCCCCACAGCAAGGAGTCTTCCGGCATGCCGCGTGGGAGCGGTCCCACGGAAGGTTCCGGGGCTCGACTCGCGCGGATCAAAGCACTGATGGCCTTTCCCTCTACCTCGCATGACACACCGTTGACCAGCGCCTTTGCACCGCACGTCGCGTGCTGTGAGCCGGCCGCTGCTCGAAATCGAGAGGGCAGGTCCGGACCGCCGAGCCTTGGCGGTCTGTTTCCTGGGGTCCCGTTTCCCACCGGAACAAGGAGTAGTGGAATGCGCATCACCGGTACCGACGGCGGAGGCGGTCGCCGTCGCAGAGCGGCGGCCCTCGCCACCACGGTCCTGACGGCATCGGCCCTGCTGCTGACGGGCTGCAGCAGTGACGACGACTCGGACGCCTCGGCCGACGGCTCGATCACCCTCACCGTGGCCGACTTCGGGCAGTTCGGCTACAAGGAGGCCGGTCTGTTCGCCAAGTACCACGAACTCCACCCGAAGATCACGGTGAAGGAAGAGGTCACCGCCAACGAGCAGGACTACTACCCCAAGCTTCTTCAGCAGCTGAACACGGGCAGCGGGCTGGGAGACGTCACCGGTGTCGAGGTCGGCCGGATCAAGGAGGTCGTCGACACCCAGGCGGACAAGTTCGCCGACCTGAGCAAGTCGATCGACGTGAACGACTGGGTCTCCTGGAAGGAGAAGCAGGCCACCACGAAGGACGGCAAGGTCGTCGGCGCCGGTACCGACATCGGCCCGATGTCGCTGTGCTACCGCCGTGACCTGTTCGAGAAGGCGGGCCTGCCCACCGACCGCGAGGACGTCGCCAAGGCGATAGCCGGCGGCTGGGAGGACTACCTGAAGCTCGGCGAGCAGTACAAGAAGAAGGCGCCGTCCGGCACCTACTTCATGGACTCCGCGAGCGCCATGTTCAACGCGGTCGTCAGCTCCTCGGACAAGCAGTACTACGGCACCGACGGCAAGCCGGTCTACAAGGACAGCGCCTCGGTGCAGCAGGGCTGGGACCTCTCCGCCGAGGCCGCGTCCAAGAAGCTGACCCACGGTCTGCCGCAGTTCACCGACGCGTGGACGGCGGCGCTGCGCAAGGGCAGCGTGGCCACGGTGGCCTGCCCGGCGTGGATGGCCGGCCAGATCTCCACCAACTCCGGTGACGCCTTCAAGGGCAAGTGGGACATCTCCCGCGCGCCCGGTTCCACCGCGGCCAACTGGGGCGGCTCCTTCCTGGCGGTCCCGCAGGGCGGCAAGCACGTCAAGGAGGCCACCGAGCTGGTCAAGTGGCTGACGGCGCCCGAGCAGCAGGCGGCCGTGTTCAAGGCGATCGGCGTCTTCCCGTCCAACAAGGGCGCCTACGACCTGGCCGACGTGAAGAGCGCGAAGCTCCCGTACTTCAACGACGCCCCGATCGGTCAGATTTACGCGGAGGAGGCCAAGTCCATCCCCGAGGCGGTGCTCGGCCCGAAGGACGCCGTCATCAAGGACACGATCTCGACGCAGATCAACAACATGGAGCAGCGGGGCACCAAGCCCGCCGACGCGTGGAAGGCCGCGACCGAGTCGATCGACAAGGCGATCGGCTGACGAGCGCCGGGGCGGGCCGGTCCCCAGGACCGCCCGCCCCGCGCCCGCGCGTCCGGCCGGGTCCCGCCGCGCCGGTGCCGTGACCGCGAGGGCCCACCGGTGGCCGGGCGGCGACGCGGCACCGCCGACGCGGCGGCAACCGGCGTCCGGCGCCCGGGCGGTGGATCCGGTGCCCGGCACCGGAGGCGGACCCGGGCGCCGGCCCGGTCGGCGCACCGTCGAGGCGCCGGTCCGCGATCCGCGTCCGTGAGCCGCGCCCGGCGTACCGGGCCGGCCGGACCGGATCCGGGCCGCCGGGCCCTGGCCGCCCGGCCGGGCGGCTCGGTACCGTACCGGCCGCCGTGGCGCGCGGGACGGGGGCCGGCGCGCGGTCCGGCGGACGCCGCGCCCGCCCCGTATCCGGCCGAAACCCTGCAGATAAGGACTCCTCCGTGGCAACAGCAACCCCCACCCGGGGCGCGTACAGCCCGCCGCCCGGCGGTTCCGGCGCCGTGTCCGACGGACCCGGCCCCCGCACCTGGCGCAGCCGGCTGTGGCGCTTCGACGACCTGGCGTCGCCCTACGCCTACATCGCGCCCTTCTTCCTCATCTTCGGAGCCTTCGGGCTCTACCCGCTCCTCTACACCGGCTGGATCGCCCTGCACCGGGTGGAGATGACCAGCCTCGGCCAGTCCGAGTGGGTCGGCTGGGACAACTTCTCCAGGATCCTCCAGGACTCGGAGTTCTGGACCGCCGTCGCCAACACCTTCGTCATCGGCGTCATATCGACCGTTCCCCAGCTCCTCGTGGCGCTGGGCCTGGCCCATCTGCTCAACTACAAGCTGCGGGCCAGCACGTTCTGGCGGACGCTCATCCTCACCCCGTACGCCACCTCGGTGGCGACCGCGGCACTGGTCTTCGCCCTGGTCTTCCGCGCGGACGGCGGCATCCTCAACTGGGTGCTGCACTTCGCCGGCATCGACAACATCGACTGGGGCAACGGCGAGTGGACGTCCAAGATCGCCATCTCGGTCATCGTGATCTGGCGCTGGACCGGCTACAACGCCCTGATCTACCTGGCGGCCATGCAGGCCGTGCCGACCGATCTGTACGAGGCCGCCTCGATCGACGGCGCGTCGCGCTGGCAGCAGTTCCGCAAGGTGACGATCCCCTCGCTGCGGCCGACGATCCTGTTCACCATCGTCATCTCGACCATCGGCTCCATGCAGCTGTTCGGCGAGCCGCTGCTGCTGCAGGGCGGAACGCTGGGGTCCATCGGCGGCAGTGAGCACCAGTACGAAACCCTCAGCATCTACCTCTTCAACTACGGCTGGAAGCTGGGGCACCTGGGTCCGGCCGCCGCCGTGGCCTGGGCGATGCTCGTCCTGCTGCTGCTGATCGCCCTGATCAACTGGATCGTCGGCCGGTTCGTGCGCAAGAGCGCGGCCTGACGGGAGCGACTTCGATGACCACGACCAGTCCCATCAAGACCGCGGCCGACCTCACCCCGGCCCCTCCGTCCGCCCCCGGCAGCGGCGGCCGCGCCCGCCTCAAGCTCGGCGCCGGCCAGCAGCTCAAGGGCGGCCCCTTCACCTACGCGGCCCTCGTCGTCGTCGGCCTGGGATCGATCTTCCCGCTGTACTGGACCCTGGTCGCCGCCTCGCACGACCAGCAGCGGGTCCTGGACAGCCCGCCGCCGCTGCTGCCGGGCGGCAGACTGTGGAGCAACCTCCAGGCCGCCTGGGAGCAGGCCAACCTGGGCAAGGCCATCGTCAACAGCGTCGTCGTGGCCGGCTGCATCACCGCGGCGACCCTGTTCTTCTGCACGCTGGCCGGCTACGCCTTCGCCAAGATGCGCTTCCGCGGCCGCGGCTTCCTGATGACCGCGGTCATCGCCACGCTGACCATCCCGCCGCAGCTCAGCGTCGTCCCGCTGTTCATGATGATGTCGGACATCGGGTGGGGCGGGAAGCTGGAGTCGGTGATCTTCCCGACCCTCGTCGGCGCCTTCGGCGTCTTCTTCATGCGCCAGTACCTGCTGGAGGCCCTGCCCTACGAGCTGATCGAGGCGGCCAAGGTGGACGGCGCGACCAACTTCCGCATCGTGTGGAGCGTGGTCCTGCCCGTGGCCCGGCCCGCCATGATGGTGCTCGGGATGCTCACCTTCGTGCAGGCGTGGAACGACTTCTTCTGGCCCTTCCTCGCCCTGAACCAGCAGAACCCCACCATCCAGGTGGCGCTCGGCCAGCTCAGCGCCTCCTACACCCCCGACCAGAGCATCGTCATGGCCGGCGCGCTGATCAGCACACTTCCGCTGCTGCTGGTCTTCGTGGTCTTCGGCAAGCAGATCGTCGGGGGCATCATGTCGGGCGCCGTCAAGGGCTGACGGCACAGCCGTCCCGGGCAGCAGACCGACCTTTACACACGCCACTTTGGGAGCGCTCTCACCATGACCGCTGTACGACCCGAGCCGACGACCCGGCCGGCCGCGGACCTCTCCTTCCCGCCCGGCTTCGTCTGGGGCGCGGCCACCGCCGCCTACCAGGTCGAGGGCGCGGCCGCCGAGGACGGACGCACGCCCTCCATCTGGGACACCTTCAGCCACACGCCCGGCAGGGTGCGCAACGGCGACACCGGCGACATCGCCGCCGACCACTACCACCGCTACCGCGACGACGTGGCGCTGATGAAGGACCTCGGCCTGCAGGCGTACCGGTTCTCCGTCTCCTGGTCCCGGGTGCAGCCCACCGGGCGGGGGCCCGCCGTCGAACGCGGCCTGGACTTCTACCGCCGCCTCACCGACGAACTGCTCGAGGCCGGCATCACCCCCGTCGCCACCCTCTACCACTGGGACCTGCCGCAGGAGCTCGAGGACGCGGGCGGCTGGCCGCAGCGCGACACCGCGCAGCGCTTCGCCGAGTACGCCGAGACGGTGGGCCGGGCGCTCGGGGACCGCGTCGGGGTGTGGACCACGCTCAACGAGCCGTGGTGCTCGGCCTTCCTCGGCTACGGCTCCGGCGTGCACGCGCCCGGCCGCACCGACCCGGCAGCCACCCTGCGCGCCGCCCACCACCTCAACCTCGCGCACGGCCGGGCGGTCGGTGCGCTGCGCTCGGTCCTGCCCAGCACGGCGCAGCTCTCCATCACCCTCAACCTGCACCAGGTGAGCCCGCTCACCGACGCCCCCGGCGACCTGGAGGCGGCCCGCCGCATCGACGCGGTCGGCAACCGGATCTTCACCGGCCCGATCCTCGACGGCGCCTACCCCGAGGACCTGCTCGCGGACACCGCCCGCATCGTCGACTGGGACGAGCTGGTGCGCGCCGGCGACCTCGCCGAGATCTCCCGCCCGATCGACGTGCTGGGCGTCAACTACTACTCGCCGACCGTGGTCTCGCACCCCGCCGACGGCGCCGGCACCACCAAGAACGACGGTCACGGGGCCAGCGACCACTCGCCGTGGACCGGCTCCGAGGACGTCTCCTTCCACCTCGCCAACGACGAGCTGACGGCGATGAACTGGGCCATCGACGCCAACGGCCTGCACACCCTGCTGGCCGGCACGGCGGCGGCGCACCCCGGACTGCCGCTGATGGTCACCGAGAACGGCGCCGCCTTCGACGACTACGTCTCGCCCGAGGGGAAGGTGAACGACCCGCAGCGGATCGCCTATCTCCGCGGCCACCTGGAAGCGGTCCGGCGCGCCATCGCCGACGGCGTCGACGTCCGGGGCTACTTCCTGTGGTCGCTGCTGGACAACTTCGAGTGGTCCTACGGCTACTCGAAGCGGTTCGGCGCCGTCTACGTCGACTACGGCACCCAGCGCCGCATCCCCAAGGCCAGCGCCCACTGGTACAGCGACGTGATCCGCCGCAACGCGCTGCCGGACGCCGGCCCGCGGATGTGACGTCCGCCCGCCGCCCGGCCGGGGGAGCCGCCGTCCCGGCGGCACCCCCCGCGCCGTGGAGCCGGTCCGCCCACCGGGGGCCCGGCTCCACGGGCACCGCGGGCGCGGGATGATGAGAGCGGGTGCTGTGGGATCTCGGTTACATTCCTGGCCGGACGGTAGCGGACAATCCCCCGGCCGGTCGGTTGTGAGCGGGAGGCGGAGACCATGCCAGTCAACGGAGAGCGGAGCCGGAGCAGTCGGCGGCCGACGCTGGAAGAGGTCGCCGCGCGTGCCGGTGTCGGCAGGGGCACGGTCTCACGGGTGATCAACGGCTCGCCCCGGGTGAGCGAGGCGACCCGCGCCGCCGTGGAGGCGGCCGTCGCGGAACTCGGCTACGTGCCCAACACCGCGGCGCGCGCCCTCGCGGCCAACCGCACCGACGCCATCGCGCTGGTGGTGCCGGAGCCGGAGACCCGCTTCTTCTCGGAACCGTACTTCTCCGACATGCTGCGCGGCGTCGGTGCCGAACTCTCCGACAGCGAGATGCAGTTGCTGCTCATCTTCGCGGGCAACGACCGGGAGCGGCAGCGCCTCGCGCAGTACCTGGCCGCCCATCGCGTCGACGGTGTCCTGCTGGTCTCGGTGCACGCCGACGACCCCCTGCCGGACATGCTGTCCCAGTTGGAGATCCCCGCGGTGATCAGCGGCCCCCGCTCGGCCGCCGAGACGCTGACCTCGGTGGACTCGGACAACTACGGCGGCGCCCGGTCCGCGGTGGAGCACCTGATGTCCCGGGGCCGTCGCCGGATCGCCCACATCACCGGCCGCCTCGACGTCTACGGCGCCCAGCGCCGTGTCGACGGCTACCGCGACGCCCTGCGCGACGCGGGCCTGCCCGTGGACGAGGGCCTGATCGAACCCGGCGACTTCACCGACGAGGGCGGCCGGCGGGCCATGACGACCCTGCTCGAGCGCCACCCGGACCTGGACGCGGTCTTCGCGGGCTCCGACGTGATGGCGGCGGGCGCCCGGCAGGTGCTGCGGGAGGCGGGCCGCAGCGTACCCGGCGACGTGGCCCTGGTCGGCTACGACGACTCGGCCATCGCCCGGCACATGGACCCCCCGCTGACCAGCGTCCGCCAGCCGATCGAGGAGATGGGCCGCGCCATGATCGACCTGCTCCTCACCGAGATCGCCGGCCGGCGCCCGGCCACCCCCCGCGACCCGCGGCGCCACCACGCGGTACTGCCCACGGAACTGGTGGACCGCGCGTCGTCGTGACCGTCCGTCCTTCCGGGCGGGTGGCGTCCGTCGCCCGCCACAGGAGGCCGCAAAAACGAATCAGCCGGTGACTTCGTCTTCGGACGGAGTCACCGGCTGATTACTCAGGGTGAGTGACGGGACTCGAACCCGCGGCATCCTGGACCACAACCAGGTGCTCTACCAGCTGAGCTACACCCACCATGACCGGTAGTCCGAGGATTGCTCTCCCCGACCGGCCGAGAAGAAGTCTACAGGGTCCGAAGGGGTGCTCGCGCACGCCTTTTCGCGCGGGTCCCGAGCGGACCCCGGGGCACTGTTCGCGCGGTCCTACCGCGCGGGCAGGACGTGCTTGGCGGCGATCGCCCGGGCGGTGTCGGAGTCCGGGCCGGGCTGCGGGACGAAGACGGCCTCGCGGTAGTAGCGCAGCTCGGCGATCGACTCGCGGATGTCGGCGAGGGCGCGGTGGTTGCCGTTCTTCTCCGGGCTGTTGAAGTAGGCCCGGGGGTACCAGCGGCGGGCCAGCTCCTTGATCGAGGAGACGTCGACGATGCGGTAGTGGAGGTAGTCCTCCAGGGTCGACATGTCGCGCAGCAGGAAGCCGCGGTCGGTGCCGACGGAGTTGCCGCACAGCGGGGCCTTGCCGGGCTCCTTGACGTGCTCCCGGACGTAGGCGAGCACCTGCGCCTCGGCGTCGGCCAGCGTGGTGCCGCCGGCCAGTTCCGCCAGCAGCCCGGACGCGGTGTGCATCTCGCGCACCACCTCCGGCATCGTCTCCAGTGCCGAGTCCGGCGGGCGGATGACGATGTCCACCCCTTCGCCGAGCACGTTCAGCTCGGAGTCGGTGACGAGGGCGGCCACCTCGATGAGCGCGTCGTCGGACAGCGAGAGGCCGGTCATCTCGCAGTCGATCCACACCATGCGATCGTTCATGTGTCTTACCTTACGGCGCGCCGCCCCGCGCCGGACCGGGCGTGCGGCGACCTTGTCGGTGTGCGCGCGACGGGACGACGGCGGAAGAGGGACGGAGCCGTGCTCCGCCCCTCCCTTGCCGCTCCTCGCTCAACTCCCGCTGCGCGGTCCCGGCAGCAGGCTCACCGCCTGCCGGCGGCTCTGCATCGGCACCCCGCTCTCGCGGTCCGGGTGCAGCACCGGCGGCGCGTGGCCGACCGGCCCGGGATGGGCCAGGCCGGGCCCGCCCGGTCCGGGCTGCATCGGGATCTCCGTCTCACCCGGCCGTTCGCCCTGCGGCCGGCGGGCCCGGTAGGCCGCGCGGTAGGCGGCCGGGGACGAGCCGAGCTGGCGGCGGAAGTGCCCGCGCAGCGCGACCGGGGAGCGGAAGCCGCAACGGCCCGCCACCTCGTCCACGGAGTAGTCCGACGTCTCCAGCAGCCGCTGCGCCTGGAGCACCCGCTGGGTGATCAGCCACTGCAGCGGCGCGCTGCCGGTGAGCGAGCGGAACCGGCGGTCGAACGTGCGGCGGCTCATGTAGGCGCGTGCCGCCAGGGTCTCCACGTCGAACTGCTCGTGGAGGTGTTCCAGCGCCCAGGCGACGACCTCGGCCAGCGGGTCGGCGCCGATCTCCTCGGGTAAAGACCTGTCGAGGTAGCGCTCCTGGCCGCCCGACCGGCGCGGCGGGACCACCAGGCGCCGGGCGAGCGCGCCGGCCGCCTCGTTGCCGTGGTCCGTCCGCACGATGTGGAGACAGAGGTCTATCCCGGCCGCCGTGCCCGCCGACGTCAGGACGTCGCCGTCGTCGACGAACAGCTCCCTCGGATCCACGTGCACCGACGGATAGCGCTTGGCCAGCGTCGGCGCGTACATCCAGTGGGTGGTCGCCGGACGGCCGTCCAGCAGGCCCGCCGCCGCGAGGACGAATGCGCCCGTGCACAGCCCGACGATGCGGGCGCCCTCCTCGTGGGCCCGGCGCAGCGCGTCGAGCGCCTCCTCCGGTGGTGGCGAGGTGATCGAGCGCCAGGCCGGTACGACGACCGTCCCGGCGCGTGAGATCGCCTCGAGCCCATGTGGCGCGGTGAGTTCCAGGCCCCCCGTGGTCCGCAGCGGGCCCTCCTCGCCGGCGGACACCAGCAGTCGGTAGCGCGGTACTCCGGCGTCCTGGCGGTCGATCCCGAACACCGAAAGAGGTATGGAACTCTCGAAAATGGGGCCGCCGCTGAACAGCAGCACCGCGACGATCTCCTTGCGGCGTCGCCCGGACAGTTTCCGGCCCGCGGCTTCCGGCGTGGCAGTGGAGTCGTGGCTCATCCTGCTAAGCCCCCCTCGGTGGTCGCGGCTCCTCGGTTGTGTCGCTCCTGCACGTTTCCCCTCGGTCCTGCACGAGTCCCCCGCCGTAAGACATCAAGATCGAATCTACTGGCTACCGCGGTCTGACGGTGGCCAGTTCGACACGCCGGACATTGTCGACATGACAACTTGGCGTGAAGCATTCGATCACGAAGCGTTGCACTCGTGGGGCGTGCAGGGAAGTGCGCCTTGTCGCAGTGGCCAAACCGCGTAGGGTGCGGAGGCCGGCCCGGACCCTTTCCGTGCAGGTGGAACGGGGGTTGGGGGGTGGTCGGCACCCCTTCTGAGCGGTATCCGGAAGTTGGCCGAAAAGAAGCGTTCGAGGGTACGGAAACCGGTCAGTCGACCGGTGTCTCTCCCCGGGTGTGACGCCCGCCTCTTTGCGCGCCGCAACGTTCGGACCGGCGTAGCAGCACCCGGCAGGCGGCCGTGACGGCGGCGAGTCCGAAGGCGGTGCCGGCCGCCCCGGCGAGCGAGGTGCCGTACCAGACGAGGACCACGGGAACGAGGACGCAGCTGAAGGCCGCCCAGCGGATCACTTCGCTGGTGGTGTCCGGGGCGGGACGCGGGTCGGTGGTGGATCTCGGTCCGGGCAACTCGTACTCCCTGTGGCGGTGGCTCACGGAGATCAACGCCCGTTCGATCGGTCGGTCACCGGCCGCTGCTCCGTTCACGCTGTGCAAACCGCCTGTACGAGGCAGCAACCATTGCGTTACGGGCGCCGCTCGTGCATGCTCCGGGGAACCCCCACGGACATTCGGGGTCCCCGCTTACGGAGCGTGCGCGGGAAACGAGCGTAGGAGGCGTGTCGCCGTACCCTTGGGGGTATGGGGTTGGGAAGACGAATCCCGGACACAGCTCCGCCGCTCGATGTCACTCCCATCCACACAAGGATCACAACGCCGAGACAGCCATGGCCGGTCACGAATTCTTCGAACCCGCGGACCGCAAGCGGCCCGTCGCCGATCCCACGGCGGCCGAGCCCCTGGCGGTGCCAGAGCCACGCCCGTCCTGCGACCCCGCCTTCCTGCACGGCGTGGTCGTCGGCTTCGACGGCTCGACCTCCAGTGAGCGTGCCCTCGCCTACGCGATCGGCATGGCCCACCGCTCCGGCTCGGGACTGATCATCGTCCATGTGGCCAACCGGCTGCCCACCACCGTGTGGGCCGGCTGCGAGCCGCCCGTTTTCGTCGACGTCCCGGACCACCGCACCGAGGTGCTCGGGCTCGAGCTGGCCTGCGCGGACTATCTGGCCGAGGTGCCCTGGATCCTGGTCGAGCGCGGCGGTGACATCTGCCACGAACTCGAGGAGGTCGGGCGGGAGTACGAGGCCGACGCGATCGTGGTCGGCACCACCCACGGCATCGTGGGCCGGATCTTCGGCTCCGTGGCCGGGCGGCTCGCCAAGCGGGCGCAGCGGCCGGTCATCGTCATCCCCTGACGCGGCTCCCCGCCGACGCTCCGTCAACTTCCTTCGTACGGCGCGAAACTACCCGCGCGTAGAGGTGTTTGTGCCCTTGTGAAGGGCATACATCGGTCAGCGCACCGAGGCGTGTCGCGAGCCGGCGGGTGACGGCCGCCGGCTGATCACGGCGACACGGGAACGGACCCCCGCGTACGAGGTGGCAACGCGGGGGTCCGTTCTGCGCGCCGTCGAGCGGCGGGAGCGGCTACTCCACCGTGACGGACTTCGCCAGGTTCCTCGGCTTGTCGATGTCCCGGCCCAGGGCCTTGGCCGTGTGGTACGCCAGCAGCTGGAGCGGGATGCCCAGGAGGATCGGGTCCAGCTCGTCCTCGTTCTTCGGGACCACGATGGTCCGGTCGGCCTTCTCCTGCTCCTGGTGGGCCACCGCGAGGATCTTGCCGCTGCGGGCCTTGATCTCCTCCAGGGCCGCGCGGTTCTTCTCCAGCAGGTCGTCGTCGGGGACGATCGCGACCGTGGGCAGGGCGGGCTCGATCAGGGCCAGCGGGCCGTGCTTCAGCTCGGAGGCGGGGTAGGCCTCGGCGTGGATGTAGGAGACCTCCTTGAGCTTCAGGGAGGCTTCGCGGGCCACCGGGTAGCCCCGGACGCGGCCGATGAAGAGCATGGAGCGGGCGTCGGCGTAGCTCTCGGCGAGCTGCCTGATGTCCTCCTCCTGCTTGAGGATCTCGGTGATCTGCTCCGGCAGCCGGCGCAGGCCCTCGATGATCCGCTTGCCGTCGCGCACCGAGAGGTCGCGGGTGCGGCCGAGGTGCAGGGCGAGCAGGGCGAAGGCGACCGTGGTGTTGGTGAAGCACTTCGTCGAGACGACGCAGACCTCGGGACCGGCGTGCACGTAGATGCCGCCGTCGGCCTCGCGGGCGATGGCGGAACCCACCACGTTGACCACGCCGAGCACCCGGGCGCCCTTGCGCTTCAGCTCCTGCACGGCGGCGAGCACGTCGTACGTCTCACCGGACTGGGAGACGGCGACGTACAGCGTGTCGGGGTCCACGACCGCGTTGCGGTAGCGGAACTCGGAGGCCGGCTCGGCGTCGGCGGGGATGCGGGCCAGCTCCTCGATCATCTGGGCGCCGATCATGCCCGCGTGGTACGAGGTGCCGCAGCCGAGGATCTTCACGCGGCGGATCCGGCGCGCCTCGCGGGCGTCCAGGTTGAGGCCGCCGAGGTGCACGGTGGAGAACCGCTCGTCGATGCGGCCGCGCAGCACCCGGTCCACGGCGTCGGCCTGCTCGTGGATCTCCTTGTGCATGTACGTGTCGTGGCCGCCCATGTCGTACGACGCCGCCTCCCACTCCACGGTGGTCGGCTCGGCGCTGGTGCGGGTGCCCTCGGTGGTGTACGTGCGGAAGTCGTCGGCCTTGAGGGTGGCCATCTCGCCGTCGTCCAGCGTGACGATCTGCCGGGTGTGGGCGACCAGGGCGGCGATGTCCGACGCGACGAACATCTCCTTCTCGCCGATGCCGAGGACCACCGGGGAGCCGTTGCGGGCCACCACGATGCGGTCGTTGAAGTCGGCGTGCATCACCGCGATGCCGTACGTGCCCTCGACCAGGCGGACGGTCTCGCGGACCTTGTCCTCCAGCTTCTCGGCCGTGGAGCGGGCGATGAGGTGGGTGAGGACCTCGGTGTCGGTCTCGGAGAGGAACTCGACCCCGTCCGCCTCCAGCTTGCGGCGCAGGTCGGCGGCGTTGTCGATGATGCCGTTGTGCACGACGGCGACCTTGCCGTCGGCCGACATGTGCGGGTGGGCGTTCACGTCGGAGGGGGCGCCGTGGGTGGCCCAGCGGGTGTGGGCGATACCGGTGGTGCCCTTGAAGCGCGCCGGCACCTTGGCCTCCAGGTCGCGCACCCGGCCCTTGGCCTTGACCATCCGCAGGCCGGCCGTCTTCGGGGACGTGACGACGATGCCCGCCGAGTCGTAGCCGCGGTACTCCAGGCGCTGCAGCCCTTCGAGGAGCAGCGGAGCCACGTCACGCTTGCCGATGTATCCGACAATTCCGCACATGTAAAGGTATCTCTCAGTCTGGCGTCTCAGCCGTAGACCATGCGGCGCAGCTGCCTGAGCGTCAGCTCCGGCGGCGCCACCGCCCGGTATTTCAGGTCCGCCTCGATCCGGTCGAAGATCGCCGTGTTCGTCAGGCCCTGGGCCTGCAGCTCGCGGTGGCGGCGACGGACGTAGTCCTGCGTCGTCTCGTCGAAGTAGGCGAGCACGTCCTGCACCACCCGCAGCGCCTCGCCCCTGCTGAGGGGCGTGGAGCGCGTCAGGTGATCGACAAGTTCCTCGTGCACCCGGTAGATCCTGGGGTAAGAGCGCGAGTTTCGCAAGAATCCTGCCCGATTCCGGGCAGGAGGCTGTTGGAAGTCTTATGGGGCTCTGTTTGCGGGCTGTCCATCCTGTGTCCCGCGCCTCGTTGCCCGGCCGGACGAGTTTCAGACGTCATGGACATTCCTCGTATGGGAGTACCCGAGAGGCTGGCCGCGCGCATGAGCACGGCCGAGCAGCACGAGTATCTGCGCGCCAGGTTCTCGCGGCGCACGATGATCAGGGGCGGTGCCGTCACCCTGGGCGCCGTCACCGGCGGTGTGTTCGTGTCGGGCGCCGGCGCCCGGGCCACGGTGCCCACCCCGCGCACCGCGCCCGCGGCCGAATCGGTCGACGGCTCCCTGGTCGCGCCCTTCGGCCGCCATCTCGCCTGGGGCAACGACCCCCGGACCGAGATCAGCGTCTCCTGGCAGGTGCCGGTCGCGGTGCGGAGGCCGTTCATCCGGGTCGGGGTCCGTCCCTGGGACCTCTCCCGCCGGATCGACGCCGAGGTCCGCACCCTGTACACCCCGGCCGGGGTCGGCGCGAGCGGCGACCACACCCAGTACTACCTGCACGCCAAGCTCACCCACCTGCGCCCCGGCCGGACCTACTACTACGGCGTCGGCCACGACGGCTTCGACCCGGCCGAGCCCCACCTGCTGGGCACCCTGGGCACCTTCACCACCGCCCCCGCCCACAAGGCCCCCTTCACCTTCACCGCCTTCGGCGACGAGGGTGTCGGCTATCACGGCCTGGCCAACAACGCCCTGATCCTCGGCCAGAACCCCGCCTTCCACCTGCACGCGGGCGACATCGCCTACGGCGACCCGGCCGGCCAGGGCAAGACCGGCGACACCGGCTTCGACTCGCGCACCTGGGACCAGTTCCTGCACCAGACCGAGTCGGTCGCCAAGCAGGTCCCCTGGATGCCCGCCTACGGCAACCACGACATGGAGGCCTGGTACTCGCCCAACGGCTACGGCGGCGAGGACGCCCGCTGGACGCTCCCCGACAACGGCCCGGACCGCGAGAACCTGCCCGGCGTCTACTCCTTCGTCTACGGCAACACCGCCGTCATCTCGCTCGACGCCAACGACGTGTCCTTCGAGATCCCCGCGAACCTGGGCATATCCGGCGGAACTCAGACCACCTGGCTGGAGACGCAGCTCAGGAAGTACCGCGCCGCGAAGGACGTCGACTTCGTCGTCGTCTTCTTCCACCACTGCGCCTACTGCACCTCCACCGCGCACGCCTCGGAGGGCGGTGTCCGCCAGGAGTGGGTGCCGCTGTTCGAGAAGTACACCGTGGACCTGGTCATCAACGGCCACAACCACCAGTACGAGCGCACCGACGTCATCAAGGGCGGCCAGGTGAAGGAGTTGCCGATCGGCGGCACCGCCCATCCCGAGACCGACGGCGTGGTGTACGTCACCGCCGGCGCGGCGGGCCGCGGTCTGTACGCCTTCTCCGCCCCGGACTCCTACGAGGGCCACGAGCACGAAGTCGACTCGGTCGCCTCCTTCGTCAACACCGAGGAAGGCAGGCGGAACGAGACGGTCACCTGGTCCCGGGTACGCTACCTCGACTACTCCTTCCTCCGCGTGGACGTCACGCCCGCCGCGAAGGGCCACCGGACCACGCTGACGGTGTCGGGCATCGCCGAGACCGGCCGGCGGATCGACCACTTCACGGTGGCCCGCACGGCGAAGTAGGCGGCCCGCACGGCGAAGCGGGGTCCGGACGGCCGCACCGATGGCCCAACCGCCGTTCCGGCGGATGATTTCTGCAGGGCGGGGATTGATTCGCCGGATCTGCGGGAGAGTGGTCTTTACCACTCGTGAAGGGAGCGCATGTGAGACGGCACCAGGGCACGACTCCCCGGCTGACCCGCGTCCTCGGATCCCTGCTGCTCGTCGCGGCGGCGGGGTTGACCACCGTCGGCGCGGCCCCGGCGCCGGCGGCCGCCGCGGCGGCCACCCCACTGGCCCGGGTGGTCCCGGCGCCCGCCGAGACACGGCCCGGCGGGCGTCCGTACCCCGTCACCTGGGCCACCGGTGTCCGCGTGGACGGCTCGGACGAGGTCCGCCGGATCGGCGAGTACCTCGCCGGCATCCTGCGCCCGTCCACCGGCTACCGCGTGCCCGTCACCGAACAGGGCACCGGCGGCATCCGACTCCACCTGAGCGGGGACGAGTTCGGCGCCGAGGGCTACCGGCTGACCAGTGGACCCACCGGCGTCACCATCACCGCGAGCGCTCCCGCCGGCCTCTTCCACGGCGTCCAGACCCTGCGCCAGCTCCTTCCGGCGTCCGTCGAACGCAAGAGCGTCCAGCCCGGTCCGTGGCGGATCGCCGGCGGCACCGTCGAGGACCGCCCCCGCTACGCCTACCGCAGCGCCATGCTGGACGTCTCCCGGCACTTCTTCACCGTCGGTCAGGTCAAGCGCTACATCGACGAGCTGGCCCTGTACAAGATCAACACCCTGCATCTGCACCTCAGCGACGACCAGGGCTGGCGCATCGCCGTCGACTCATGGCCCCGCCTGACCACCTACGGCGGCTCCACCCAGGTAGGCGGCGGCAAGGGCGGCTACTTCACCAAGGCCGACTACCAGGACATCGTCCGCTACGCCGCCTCCCGCTACCTGGAGGTCGTGCCCGAGATCGACATGCCCGGCCACACCAACGCGGCCCTCGCCTCCTACGCACAGCTCAACTGCGACGGCACCGCGCCCCCGCTGTACACCGGCACCCAGGTCGGCTTCAGCTCGCTGTGCGTGCCGAAGCAGGTGACGTACGACTTCGTGGACGACGTGATCCGCGAGCTGGCCGCCATCACCCCCGGCCGCTATCTGCACATCGGCGGCGACGAGGCGCACTCCACCAGCCACGCCGACTACGTGAAGTTCATGGACCGGGTGCAGCCGGTCGTCGCCAAGTACGGCAAGACGGTCATCGGCTGGCACCAGCTCACCGGGGCCACCCCCGCCAAGGGCGCCCTCGCCCAGTACTGGGGCCTGGACGGCACCAGCGCGACGGAGAAGGCCCAGGTGGCCAAGGCCGCCCAGAACGGCACCGGCCTGATCCTGTCCCCGGCCGACCGGGTCTACCTCGACATGAAGTACACCGCGAGCACCAGGCTGGGCACCAAGTGGGCGGGCCTGGTGGAGGTGCGGCGCTCCTACGACTGGAACCCCGGAAGCTATCTGCCCGGCGCGCCGGCCTCGGCGGTCCGCGGGGTCGAGGCGCCGCTGTGGTCGGAGACCCTCACCAAGTCCTCCGACATCGAGTACATGGCCTTCCCGCGTCTGCCCGGAGCGGCCGAGCTGGGCTGGTCCCCGGCGGCCACCCACGACTGGGACACCTACAAGGTCCGGCTCGCGGCCCAGGCCCCGCGCTGGGACGCCCTCGGCATGAGCTACTACAAGTCGCCCCAGGTCCCCTGGCCGGCGGGCTGAGCACGGCACGACGGGCACCCCGCGGGACCGTACCGCGGGGTGCCCGTCGTGCCGTCAGGACATCAGAACCCGGCGACGGGGTTGTCCAGATGCCCCACGAGCTGCAGCGCTCCGGACGGATCGGCGAGGTCCACCATCTGCCGGTTGTCGCGCAGCTGGAGCCGGTTGAGGCAGGACAGCGCGAACCGGGGGGCGAACACGTCGTACCGCTCGAACCGGTCGGCCAGTTCGGGCGCCGACCGCTGGTACTCGCGAACGACCTCGGCGACCGTCCGCCAGAAGCCGTCCTCCGCCAGGATCCCCTCGGCGGCGAGGTTCGACGCCAGGAACCGGAAGAAGCAGTCGAACACGTCCGTGAAGACCGACAGCAGCTTCTGGTCCTCGGGCACCTCGGCACGGATCCGCCGCACCTGCGGCGGCAGCACCGCGTCGGGGTCCATGACGACGATCTCCTCCGCGATGTCCTTGAAGATCGCGCGTTCGACCACCCCGTCCCGCAGCACGAGGATCACGTTCTCGCCGTGCGGCATGAAGGCCAGGTCGTAGGCGTAGAAGCTGTGCAGCAGCGGGGTGAGGTAGGCCCGCAGGTAGCGCCGCAGCCACTCGGCGGGCGGCAGGCCGGAACGCTCGACGAGGGCGCCGACGAAGGACGCGCCCGCGTCGTCCACGTGCAGCAGCGAGGCCATGGTGGCCAGTGACTCGCCCTCGCGCAGGGACGGCACCGGACTCTCCCGCCACAGCGCGGCCAGCATCTTCCGGTAGGGCGAGTAGCGGTCGGTGGCCCGCTCGTACTCCAGGTGCCGGTAGCCGACGGCCGCCCGCTCCCGGATGACCGACAGACCGGTGGACCTCAGCACGGGATCGTTCTCGACGAGCTCGGCGAGCCAGTCGTTGATCGCCGGGGTCGCCTCCATGTAGGCGGCCGAAAGGCCGCGCATGAAACCCATGTTGAGGACCGACAGGGCCGTCTTCACATAGTGCCGGTGCGGGTCGGAGGTGTTGAAGAAGGTCCGTATGGACTGCTGGGCCAGGTACTCGTCGTCGCCCTCGCCGAGGCACACCAGATGGCGGCGGGCCACCTCGGCGGCGAAGGTGACGGCGAGCTTGTTCCACCACTGCCACGGGTGCACCGGGATGAGCAGGTACGCGGCGGGGTCGAGTCCCTGGCCGGTGAGGGTGGCCCGGAACCGCTCCAGGGCCGCCTCGCCCAGCTCCGCCCGCAGGAACGACTCGTACTCGACGCCGGCCCCCGCGGTGAACGCGGCCCGCGAGCGGTGCGCGGCCAGCCACACCAGGCGGACCGGGCTCGCGGTCTCCGGGGCGTAGGACAGGTACTCGTGGACGCCGAAGCCGAGCCGCCCGTTGTTGGCGACGAAGCAGGGGTGGCCCTCGGTCATCCCGGTCTCGATGTCCTGGAAGGAGCCTCGGGCGAGCTCCGCGGAGGTGACACGGGGCTTGGTCAGCTTGTAGCAGGTGCCCGCGAGGGTGGAGGAGATCTCCTCCAGGTAGACCGGCAGGATCTCGTCGCTCAGCCCCAGGGCGCCGCGCATCTCGATGAAGAAGTCCAGTGCGGCGAGCGGGAGTTCGGCGCCGTCACGGTGCCGCGTGATCGACTCCGCGTCGACCTGCCAGTGGTCGAGGGCGCGGCGGACCGCGGTGAACCGGTACCGGGTGAGCCCGTCGTCGCTGCGGACGGCGTACCCCTCGCCTTCCGCCTCCGGGTTGAGCAGCCGTTCGTGGGCGAACTCGGCGAGCGCCTTGCGCAGGAGCAGCCGGTTGGCCCGCTCCCAGCGCTCGGGGGAGAGGTGGGCGACGGCGTCGGCGGGGTTCACGCGGACACCGCCTTCAGGAACCGCTCGCGCGTGCAGAAACTCAGCAGCGCCCGCTTCTCCGGTTTCTGGATCTCGCGCTCGGGCACGAACCCGACCGCCTCGTTCAGGGCGTGCACCGCCTTGTTGGCCACGTCGGGCTCGACCACGACCCGCCGGGTCTGGGGGTCCTCGAAGAGGTGCGCCATCACGGCGGTGATGACGGCCCTGGTGAACCCGTGCACCGGGGTGTCGGTGGGAGCGACCAGGAAGTGCATGCCGACGTCGCCCGGCAGCGGCTCGTACAGCCCGGCCAGCTCGCGGTGGGCCGGATCGTACTTCTCCATGAGGAAGACCGGCTCCCCGTCGCGCAGCCCGAGGAGGGCGTGGTGGTGCTCGTCGGCCGCGATCTCCATGTAGGCCCGCTCGACGTCCTGCGGTCTCGCGTCCCGCATCATCCAGAACGCGGACTTGGGGTGGGTGACCCAGCCGTGCAGCAGCTCGGCGTCCCTCAGCGGGTCGAGGGGCCGGAGGGTGAACGTCATGGTGTCGCTGGTCATCGGGTCTCCTTCGTGGATACCCCGGCTTCCAGGCCGGGGAGGAATCGAAGCTCCCGCGTAGCGGGGCAGGGAAAGGCGAATGGTCGCCAGGGCGATTCGGCGTCCATGGCCACCGGCCGACACCCGCCGTCACATGGAAACTGATAGAATGTGAGGCATGACGCAGCAGGTCAAGCGGGCGTTCAAGCACCGCTTCTACCCCACGAACGAGCAGGCGGCAGAGCTGTCCCGCACGTTCGGCTGCGTCCGCCTCGTGTATAACAAGGCGTTGGAGGAGCGCACTCGCGCGTGGTACGGCGAGCAGCGCCGCGTCTCCTACGTGCAGTCGTCGGCGGCGCTGACGCAGTGGAAGAAGACCGAGGAACTGGCCTTCCTGGCGGAGGTGTCCTCCGTCCCTCTTCAACAGGCCTTGCGTCACCTTCAGGCCGCGTTCGCCAACTTCTTCGCCCAGCGAGCGAAGTACCCGCGCTACAAGAGCCGGAAGAAGTCCCGAGCGTCGGCCGAGTACACCCGCAGCGCGTTCAAGTGGCGTGACGGGAAGCTGACACTGGCGAAGACGGCCCAGCCACTGGACATCCGCTGGTCGCGTCCCCTGCCCGAAGGCGTGGAGCCGACGACCGTGACAGTGTCCCGCGACGCGGCCGGGCGTTGGTTCGTGTCCCTGCTGTGCGAGGACACCATCACGCCCGCGTCCGCCACCACGCAGGCCGTCGGCATTGACGCCGGGATCACGTCCCTGGTGACGCTGTCCACCGGGGAGAAGATCGCCAACCCGAAGCACGAGCGCCGCGACCGCGCCCGCCTCGCCCGCGCACAGCGCGAGCTGTCGCGGAAGGCGAAGGGCTCGGCCAACCGCGAGAAGGCCCGGGTCAAGGTCGCTCGCGTCCACGCGCGGATCGCCGACCGGCGCCGCGACTTCCTGCACAAGCTGTCCACTCGGCTCGTCCGTGAGAACCAAACGGTCGTGATCGAGGACCTCACCGTCCGCAACCTGCTGAGGAACCACTCGCTCGCGCGAGCCGTCTCCGACGCGTCGTGGACGGAACTTCGCTCCATGCTGGAGTACAAGTGCGCCTGGTACGGGCGCGAACTCGTCGTGATCGACCGCTTCTTCCCCAGCTCGAAGCTGTGCGGGGTCTGCGGCACGGTCCGCGAGAAGCTGCCGCTGAACGCCCGTGAGTGGACGTGCGACTGCGGCGCCGTGCATGACCGCGACGTGAACGCGGCACGCAACATCCTGGCCGCCGGGCTGGCGGCGTCTGCCTGTGGAGACGGTGTAAGACCTCAACGGGAGTCCTCCCGGACGGGGCGGTCGTCGGTGAAGCAGGAACCCCAGCGGGCGACCGCTGGAATCCCGCGCCCTTAGGCGGGGGAGGAAGTCAAACGGCGAACTCCTGGAAGGCGATGGTCTTCTCGACCGGGTAGTACTCGGTGCCGAGCAGCTCACGGATGATGTACGCGTTCCGGTACGCGCCCATGCCCAGGTCGGGGCTGGTGACGCTGTGGGTGTGGACGCCGGCGTTCTGCAGGAAGACACCGCGGCCCGTGACGTCGATGGCGTAGTTGCGGGCGACGTCGAAGCGGCCGTGGCCGTCGAAGTTCAGGCGCTCGCGCACCGGCTCCAGGAAGGCCGGCGGCCGGTAGTGGTAGCCGGTGGCCAGCACCAGGCCCTCGGAACGGATCTCGAAGTCCTTGCCCTGCTCGTCCTGGTGGAAGCCGAGCGTGTACGCGCCGTCCTCGTGACGGGCCTCGTTCAGCGTGGAGTTGGTGAGCAGCCGGGTGGGCACCGGGCGGTCGCCGCTCTCCACGTCCTTCTGGTAGAGCAGATCGAAGATCGAGTCGATCAGGTCCGAGTTGATGCCCTTGAACAGGCCCTTCTGCTGCTTCTCCAGCCGGTAGCGGGTCTCCTCCGGCAGCGCCCGGAAGTAGTCGACGTAGTCCGGGGACGTCATCTCCAGGGTCAGCTTGGTGTACTCCAGCGGGAAGAACCGCGGGGAGCGGGTGACCCAGTTCAGCTCGTAGCCGTGGACGTCGATCTCGGACAGCAGCTCGTGGTAGATCTCGGCGGCGCTCTGGCCGCTGCCGACGATCGTGAGTGACTTCCGGGCCTGCAGGTCGGCCTTGCGGTGCAGGTAGCGCGCGGTGTGGACGACGTCGTCGCCGAGGTCCCGGCAGGCCTCGGGGACGAACGGGACCGTGCCCGTGCCGAGGACCAGGTGCCGGGCGCGGAACGTCTCCCCGGCCGCGGTGCGGACGACGTACACCTCGTCCTCGTACCTCACCTCGGTGACCGTGGTGCCGAAGCGGACGCTGCCGAGCTTGCCGGCCGCCCAGCGGCAGTAGTCGTCGTACTCGACGCGCAGCGGGTAGAAGTTCTCCCGGATGTAGAACGGGTACAGCCTGCCCTTCTCCTTCAGGTAGTTGAGGAAGGAGTACGGGGAGGTGGGGTCGGCCAGGGTGACCAGGTCCGACATGAACGGGGTCTGCAAATGGGCGCCGTCCAGGAACATGCCGGCGTGCCACTCGAAGTCGGGCTTGGAGTCCAGGAAGACGCCGTTCAGTTCGGCGATCGGCTCGGTCAGGCAGGCGAGGCCCAGGTTGAAGGGGCCGAGCCCGATCCCCACGAAGTCGTACGGGGCGGTCGGGGCTTCAGGACGCGCGGTCAAGGGACTCTCCCAGGTACTGCTCGGCGTGGCCGGCGATCAGGTCCAGGACGGCGGCGATGTCGGCCACCGTCGTCTCGGGGTTGAGCAGGGTGAACTTCAGGTAGTGGCGGCCGCCGACCTTGGTGCCCGCGACCACGGCGTCGCCGGAGGCGAACAGGGCCTTGCGGGCGTACAGGTTGGCGCGGTCGATCTCGGCCGGGTCGGTGACCGCCGCGGGGACGTAGCGGAAGACGAGGGTGGACAGGCCGGGCTCGACGACCACGTCGTAGCGGGGGTCGCCGGCGAGCAGCCGCCACCCCTGCCGGGCCAGTTCGCACACCTCGTCGAAGAGCTGACCGATGCCGTCGGCCCCCATGGTGCGCAGCGTCAGCCACAGCTTGAGGGCGTCGAAGCGGCGGGTGGTCTGCAGGGACTTGTCCACCTGGTTGGGGATGCGCTCCTGCACCATGCGGCGCGGGTTGAGGTACTCGGCGTGGTAGGTGGCGTGCCGCAGGGTGGCCGCGTCCCGGACCAGCACGGCGGAGGAACTCACGGGCTGGAAGAAGGACTTGTGGTAGTCGACGGTGACCGAGTCGGCGCGCTCGATGCCGTCGATGCGGTCCCGGTGCTTCAGCGAGGCGAGCAGCCCGCAGCCGTAGGCCGCGTCCACGTGCATCCAGACGCCGTACTGGGCGCAGAGTTCGGCGATCTCGGGCAGCGGGTCGATGGAGCCGAAGTCGGTGGTGCCGGCGGTGGCGACGACGGCCATGGGCACGAGGCCGTCCCGCGCGCAGCGCTCCAGCTCGTGGGCGAGCGCCACGGTCTGCATCCGCTTGTCGTGGTCGACAGGGACGGTGACCACGGAGTCCGGGCCCAGGCCGAGCAGCTTCGCGGACTTCCGGACGCTGAAGTGACCGGCCTCGGAGGCGAAGACCCGCAGTTTCCCGAGGCCGTCGCTCTTCGCCTCCTCGCGGGCCAGCAGCAGCGCCTGGAGGTTGGACTGGGTGCCGCCGGAGGTGAACACGCCGTCGGCGCCCGGGCCGAGGCCGATGCGGGCGGCCGTCCAGTCCACGAGCCTGCGCTCGATGAGGGTGCCGCCGGCCGACTGGTCCCAGGTGTCCAGGGAGGAGTTGACGGCGGAGAGCACCGCCTCGCCGAGCACCGCCGGGATGACCACCGGGCAGTTGAGGTGGGCGAGGTAGCGCGGGTGGTGGAAGTACACGGCGTCGCGGAGGTAGAGGTCCTCCAGCTCGTCCAGCACCGCGGCGGTGTCGCCTAGCGGCCGGTCGAGGTCGATCGCGTCGACGCGGGGGGCGAGGGCGTCGACGGTGACACCGGTGAACGGACGTTCGGTGGTGGCGAGTTTGGCCGCCACCCGCTCGACTCCTTCGGTCACGGAGCGGCGGTAGTGCTCCGCCGTGAGGCCATTGAGCAGGTGCGAGCGCATGTGGGGGTCCTCCGAGGGGACTGTCCGTGCGGGATGGAAGAAGGCGAGATCCGTTTGACTTAGGTTAGCCTAACCTAAATTGATCACGCGAGGGCATACCTCCGCAGTGACCGGGGTCACGGGGGGAGCGGGTGGCGTCACTCCGATGCGCGGAGCTGTTCCTCCGTCATGCCTCGCCGCCAGTAGCCGACGAAGGTGACGCGCCGCCGGTCGACACCGCGTTCGCCGACGAAGTGCCGGCGCAGCTCCCTGACCCGGCCGGACTCGCCCGCCAGCCACACGTACGGCGCCTCGGCGGCGGGCAGGCCGGCGGCGCGCACGGCGTCGACGGCCGTCGGGCAACCCCCGTGAGCGCGGGGGTGTGCAGGGCGAAGTCGATGTCGATCTCGTCGGGGTCGCGGCGCAGGGCCCGGAGTGTGTACGACCGCATCACGGCCCGTACGTCGTCCGGCAGTTCACGCCGGCCCTGCCGCCATCCTCCGCCGCTCTCGGCTTCGCTCGAGCGGGGGGACCCCCATCCCGGTTCGAGGGGTACGGCGGGTTCGGCCTGCCCCGGGTGCGGCAGGAACAGCGACAGGGACTGGTCGCGCCCGTCGGAGTGGAAGGCGTGCAGATCGTCCCCGGTGAAGGTGACCCGGACCAGAGACGGCCCCGGCCGCCTCGTCCGCACGACCTGGAGGGAGAAGAAGCGTAACGGGGCGGCCACGGCCGTCGTCATGGGGGGCTCCTGAGGTTGCCGTTCAGGAATAGGGGTTGTCAGCGGACCTTCTTGGCCTTCTCCAGTGCCTCGGCCAGGCCGGTGAGCAGCGGTACGCACTTGTCGTAGGAGAGGATCGGCTCGGGGGAGCGGGCGATGACCTGTCCCGCCTTGACGGCGGGCAGCTTCCTCCAGGTGGCCTTGGTGATGCCGGCCGGCTGGATGGCCGAGGAGCGGTCGTCCATCATGATGATGTCGGCCGGGTACTTGTCGACGTTCTCCCAGCTCAGGGACTCGTACCAGCCGCCGCCCTGCTTCTTGGCGCTCTCCGGGGGCTCGACGAAGTTCACGCCGAGGGCCTTGAAGTACTCCAGGTCGACGGAGAGGTTGGTGCCGGAGACGTAGAAGAGCTGGTCGCTCGCGGAGCCGACCAGGACCTTGATGCCGGGCTTGGCCCTGGCGGCGGCGCGCAGCCGGGCCGAGGCGTCCTCGAACCGCTTCTTGGCGTCCGTCACCTTCGCGGCCTTCATGTCCGCGCCGAGCGACTCGGCCAGCTTCCACATGCGCTGGAGCGGCTGGGTGAGCTGACGGTCGTAGACGGAGACGCCGACGCCGGGTGCGAGCTGGGCGATCTTCTTCTTCGACTCGTCGGGGACGTACCAGAGGGTGCCCGCGTCGTCGAACACGGTGCTGATGAGCACGTCGGGGGCGAGGGCCGCGTACTTCTCGATGTTGAACTGGCCCCAGGTGTTGCCGAGGACCGTCACCTTGCTGATGTCCATGTCGCCGGCCTGGACGTCGGCCTTGCCCGCGGTGGTCCTCGTGGGGCCGAAGACGCCCTTGACCTGGATGCCGTAGTCGTACAGCGCGGCGGCGACGCCGGTGAAGGCGACGATGTTCGCGGGGACCCTGTCCAGCTTCACCGTCGTGCCGCGGTCGTCCGTGAAGCTCCAGGAGCCGGACCCGCCGCCCTCGGCCCGCCCGTCGGGCCCCGCGTCCTTGCCCTTGTCGTCACCGCAGGCCGCGAGCGCGGCGCCGAGTCCGAGGACGCCGCCCGCGGCGAGCAGACCGCGACGGGAGAAATGCGTGGAACGGGCTTGGGGCATGGGTATGGCTGCTTTCGACCGGGGCGTGGCCGCCCGCCGGACAAGTTCGAAGGTAGGTTAGCCTAACCTCAGTAGATGTCCAGGGGTGGGGCCCGCCGGGCCGGGTGACCGCCTGTCAGCCTCCGCCCTGTGCCGCCGGCGCCGGTCAGAATCGGTAGTCGGTGATGACGGCGTTGCCGTAGACGTCGTAGACGGAGGCGTGGCCCTGCCCGGAGTGCTTCCAGCCGGCGAACGCCTTGACGATCGCGGCGGCGGCCGCCCGCGGGTCCGGCGCCGAGGACGTGCCGCCGCCGATGTCGGTGGAGATGTAGGCGTCGCCCTTCCGCTCGTTCCACTCGCCGAGGATGCGCCGCACGAGCGGGGCGGTGGCCTTCTGTTGAGCGGTGCCGTGTTCCCGGACCCAGTTCCGGAACTCCCCGGCGGTCTTCTTCGACCGCGCCGCGTCCGTGTCCTTTGGCAGCTTCTCCATGACGCCGACGCCGTCCGGCCGGGCGGAGTCGCCGGAGGAGCACGCCGCGGTCCCGCCGACGAGAACGGCGCCGAGCACGACGGCGGCGGCGATGTGGGAGGTGCGCTTCACGGGGACTCCATTTGATTCACGGACGCGGAACGCGATGGCGTCGGCCCCGTCGTTCCGGTTTCCGGGGTGGCTGTGGTCGGTTTCTCCTGCGGGCAGCGGGAATGCGGGCACGTCGAAACATCCGGGCGGCCGGTGCGAAACCGTACGGCCGGGATGAAGGCGTGGTGACCGTCGGTGCGGCGCGTGGCGCACCGAATGCACGCGTCACGTCAACGGAATGCCGCGCACGACGAATCGCTCCCCGTTCTCCCTTTCCGGTCCCGCGTCTCCCCGGTGGTCAGCCGAGCGGTCATGGGCAAAGGTCCGGAATGGGAACGGAATCTAACATGATCGTCAAGTTGCGGGCAATCAAGGGCCTTTGAGGTGGCGTCAAGTGCGGAAACGGCGAACGCGGGGCGCCGGCGAAACCGCTCGCCGGTGCCCCGCGTTCCTCAGCGGTGGGAGACGCCTCAGCCGATCAGGCCCAGCTCGCGGGCCACCAGCATCCGCTGCACCTCGCTCGTGCCCTCGCCGATCTCCAGGATCTTGGAGTCGCGCCACATCCGGGCCACCGGGTACTCGTTCATGAAGCCGTACCCGCCGTGCACCTGCGTGGCGTCGCGGGCGTTGTCCACGGCGACGGTGGAGGAGTACAGCTTGGCCATCGCCGCCTCCTTCTTGAAGGGCTCGCCGGCCACCAGCCGGTAGGCGGCGTCCCGCCAGGCCAGACGGGCGGTGTGGGCCTTCATCTCCATGTCGGCGATCTTGAACTGGATGGCCTGGTTGGCGCCGATCGGCCGGCCGAAGGCGTGGCGTTCCTTCGCGTACTTCACCGACTCGTCCACACAGCCCTGGGCCAGCCCGGTCGCGAGCGCCGCGATGGCGATACGGCCCTCGTCGAGGATGCGCAGGAACTGCGCGTAGCCCCGGCCCTCCTCGCCGAGCAGGTTGGCGGCGGGCACCCGGACGTCCTGGAAGGACAGCTCACGGGTGTCGGAGGCGTTCCAGCCGACCTTGGAGTAGGGCGCGGCGACCGTGAAGCCGGGGGTGCCGGACGGGACGATGATGGCCGAGATCAGCGGCTTGCCGTCCGGCTTGCGGCCGGTGACCGCCGTGACCGTCACCAGACCGGTGATGTCCGTGCCCGAGTTGGTGATGAAGCACTTCGTGCCGTTGATCACCCACTCGTTCGTGTCCGGGTCCAGGCGGGCCGTGGTGCGGGTGGCGCCGGCGTCGCTGCCGCCGTCCGGCTCGGTGAGGCCGAAGGCGCCCAGGATCTCGCCGGAGCAGAGCCGGGGCAGCCACTCGCGCTTCTGCTCCTCGGTGCCGAAGAGGTGGATCGGCATGGCGCCCAGCGAGACGCCCGCCTCCAGCGTGATGGCGACCGACGAGTCGACCCGGGCCAGCTCCTCCAGGGCGATGCCGAGCGCCAGGTAGTCGCCGCCCATGCCGCCGTGCTCCTCCGGGAACGGCAGCCCGAACAGGCCCATGCGGCCCATCTCACGGACGATCTCGTACGGGAACTCGTGCCGCTCGTAGAAGTCGCCGATCTTCGGCGCCACCACGTCGTGCGCGAACTCCTCCACCGTACGGCGGAGTTCCTCGAGCTCGGGGCTGAGACGGTGGTCCATGCTGATCACTGGTCCTTGTGGGAGAGAGCGCGGACGGTACGGGACGGGCTGGGCCGGCCCAGTTGTTCGGCCATCCACACGCTGGTGGCGGTCAGACGGCCGAGGTCGACCCCGGTCTCGATGCCGAGGCCGTGCAGCATCCATACGAGGTCTTCGGTGGCGAGGTTGCCGGTCGCGGACTTCGCGTACGGGCAGCCGCCGAGGCCTCCGGCGGACGCGTCGACCGTCGTCACGCCGTGCTCCAGGGCCGCGTAGGTGTTCGCGAGCGCCTGGCCGTAGGTGTCGTGGAAGTGCACGCCGATCTCGTTCGTCGGCACGCCCTCCTCGTTCAGCAGGGCGAGCAGCTCAAGGACGTGGCCCGGAGTGGCGACGCCGATGGTGTCGCCGAGGCTCAGCTCGTCGCAGCCCATGTCGCGCAGCGCCGTGCAGACCCGGGCCACCTGGTGGAGCGGGACGGCACCCTCCCAGGGGTCGCCGAAGCACATCGACACGTAGCCGCGCACCTGCGCGCCCGCGTCCTTCGCCTGCCGCACCACTGGTTCGAACACGGCCAGCGACTCGTCCACGGTGCGGTTGAGGTTGGCCTTCGCGAAGGACTCCGTGGCGCTGGCGAACACCGCGATCCGCCGGGCGCCGAGCGCCAACGCCCGTTCCAGGCCGCGCTGGTTCGGCACCAGCACCGGGAGTTCGACGTCGAGGTCCGAGACGAGCGGGAACAACTGCTCGGCGTCGGCGAGCTGAGGCACCCACTTGGGGTGGACGAAGCTGGTCGCCTCGATCGTCGTCAGTCCCGCGCCGGCCAGGCGGCGGACGAACTCCGCCTTCACCGCCGTCGGCACGGACGTCTTCTCGTTCTGCAGCCCGTCGCGCGCCCCGACCTCGTGGATCCGCACCCGCGCGGGAAGATCCTGGGCCGGTACGACCATGGGCAGTCCCTCGGCGCTCACTCCGCGTCCTCCTTGGGCGTGATGACGGCCAGGACCTGGTCCATGGCGACCGTCGAGCCCGGGGTCACGTCCAGCTCGGCGACCGTGCCGGCGTGCGGGGCGGAGACGACGTGCTCCATCTTCATGGCCTCGACCACCAGCAGGCTCTGCCCGGCCGCGACCTCGTCGCCGACGGCGACCTTCACCACCGTCACCGTGCCCGGCATGGGCGCGGTGAGCGAGTCGGCGCCCGCGTGCGCCGACCGGGTCAGGGCGGCCTCCACCGGGTCGTGGTCGCGCACCTGCCAGGCGTCGCCGTCGCGGCCGATCCAGTCACCGGCCCGGCGGAAGGTGTGCCGGACGCCGTCGAGGGTGACGGACACCCGGTCGCCGGTGACGGTGTGCGTGCCGCGCGGGGTGTACGCGACCGCCTCCTGCGTCCGCAGGTGGACGACGGGTCCCTTGGGCGTGCCGCCCAGCCGCCAGCCGTTCGGCACCGAGAAGGGGTCGACCCAGCCGTCGCCGGCCGGCCGCAGCGCCTCCAGCCGTACGGCCGCCGCCGCCTCGTACACCTCCTCCGGCACGTCCGTGGTGACCAGCTCGTCGACCACCCGCTCCACCAGCCCGGTGTCCAGCTCGCCGGCCACCACCGCCGGGTGCGCCAGCAGCCGCCGCAGGAAGCCCGCGTTGGTCTGCACGCCCAGCGTGACCGTCTCGGCGAGAGCGGAGCGGAGCCTGCGCAGCGCCGTCTCCCGGTCGGGGCCGTAGGCGATCACCTTGGAGAGCATCGGGTCGTAGAGGCTGCCCACCTCGGTGCCCTCGCTGAGCCCCGAGTCGGTGCGCACGCCGTCGCCCTGGGGCTCGTTCAGCAGCCGCACCGTGCCGCAGGAGGGCAGGAAGCCGCGCGCCGGGTCCTCCGCGCAGATACGGGCCTCCACCGCGTGCCCGGTCAGCCGGACGTCCTCCTGCGCGAAGCCGAGCCGTTCCCCGGCCGCCACCCGCAGCTGCCACTCCACCAGGTCCAGCCCGGTGATGAGCTCCGTGACCGGGTGCTCCACCTGGAGACGGGTGTTCATCTCCATGAAGTAGTACGACGAGGGGTCGCCGCCCGGCACGATGAACTCCACCGTGCCCGCGCCCCGGTAGCCGCAGCTGCGGGCCGCCTGCACGGCGGCCTCGCCCATCGCGGCCCGGGTGGCCTCGTCGAGGAGCACGCTCGGCGCCTCCTCGATGATCTTCTGGTGCCGCCGCTGCAGCGAGCACTCGCGCTCGCCGAGGTGGACGACGTTGCCGTGCCCGTCGGCCAGCACCTGGATCTCGATGTGCCGGGGGCGGCCGACCCACCGCTCCACCAGCAGGGTGTCGTCGCCGAAGGAGGCACGGGCCTCACGGCGGGCGGCCGCGATCTCCTCCTCAACAACGGCGATGTCCCGCACCAGCCGCATGCCCTTGCCGCCGCCGCCCGCCGAGGGCTTGAGCAGCACGGGCGTCCCGATCCCGCGGGCGGCGTCGGCCAGTTCGGCGTCCGTGAGGCCGCTGCCGCTGGAGCCCGGCACGACCGGGACCCCGGCCGCCTTCACCGTCTCCTTGGCGCGGATCTTGTCGCCCATGAGCGCGATCGCGTCCGCGGGCGGGCCGATGAAGACCAGTCCCGCCTCCTCGCAGGCACGCGCGAAGCCGGCGTTCTCGGCCAGGAAGCCGTAGCCGGGGTGCACGGCCTGGGCGCCGGTGCGGGCGGCGGCCTCCAGCAGCCGCTCCACCGACAGATAGCTCTCGGCGGCGGGCGCCGGACCGATCCGTACCGCCGTGTCGGCCTCCCGGACGTGCCGCGCGTCGGCGTCGGCGTCGGAGAAGACCGCCACCGAGCGGACGCCCAGCGAGCGCAGCGTACGGATGACGCGTACGGCGATCTCGCCCCGGTTGGCCACCAGCACTGTGTCGAACACGGTTCCCCTCCTCACATCCGGAAGACGCCGAACTGGGGGTCTCCCAGTGGCGCGTTGGCACAGGCCGTCAGGGCGAGTCCCAGCACCTGACGGGTCTCCATCGGGTCGATCACGCCGTCGTCCCACAGGCGGGCGGTGGCGTAGTAGGCGTTGCCCTGGCTCTCGTACTGGGCGCGGATGGGGGCCTTGAAGGCCTCTTCGTCGTCGACGGCCCAGTCCTCGCCGCGCGCCTGCATCTGGTCCCGCTTGACCGTGGCGAGCACGGAGGCGGCCTGCTCGCCACCCATGACGGAGATCTTGGCGTTGGGCCACATCCACAGGAAGCGGGGGGAGTAGGCCCGGCCGCACATCGAGTAGTTGCCGGCGCCGTACGAACCGCCGACGACGACGGTCAGCTTCGGCACGCGCGTGCAGGCCACCGCCGTGACCATCTTGGCGCCGTGCTTGGCGATGCCACCCGCCTCGTAGTCCCGGCCGACCATGAAGCCGGAGATGTTCTGCAGGAACACCAGCGGGATGCCGCGCTGGTCGCACAGCTCGATGAAGTGGGCGCCCTTCTGGGCGGACTCCGAGAACAGGATGCCGTTGTTGGCGACGATCCCGACCGGGTGGCCGTGGATCCGGGCGAAGCCGGTGACGAGGGTCTGCCCGAACTCGGCCTTGAACTCGGCGAACCGCGAGCCGTCGGCCACGCGCGCGATGATCTCCCGCACGTCGTAGGGGGTGCGGGAGTCCACGGGCACGGCGCCGTACAGCCCGGCCGGGTCCACCTTGGGCTCCACGGCCGGGGTGACCTCCCAGGGGAGGGACCGCCGCGCGGGCAGCGTGGCGACGATGTTCCGCACGATCCGCAGGGCGTGCGCGTCGTCCTCGGCGAGGTGGTCGGTGACGCCGGAGGTCCGGGAGTGCACCTCGCCGCCGCCGAGCTCCTCGGCGGTCACGACCTCGCCGGTGGCCGCCTTCACCAGCGGCGGGCCGCCCAGGAAGATCGTGCCCTGGTTGCGGACGATGACGGCCTCGTCGCTCATCGCCGGGACGTAGGCCCCGCCGGCCGTGCACGAACCGAGGACGGCCGCGATCTGCGGGATGCCGGCGCCGGACATCCGCGCCTGGTTGTAGAAGATCCGCCCGAAGTGCTCGCGGTCCGGGAAGACCTCGTCCTGCATCGGCAGGAACGCCCCGCCGGAGTCGACGAGGTAGACGCACGGCAGCCGGTTGTCGAGGGCCACCTCCTGCGCGCGCAGGTGCTTCTTCACCGTCATCGGGTAGTACGTGCCGCCCTTGACGGTGGCGTCGTTCGCGACGATCACGCACTCGCGCCCGCTGACCCGGCCGATACCGGCGATCACGCCGGCGGCCGGTGCCTGCCCGTCGTACATCCCGTCGGCCGCGAGGGGAGCCAGCTCCAGGAAGGGCGATCCCGCGTCGAGCAGCGTGTCCACCCGGTCCCGCGGCAGCAGCTTGCCGCGCGCGGTGTGCCGGGCCCGCGCCTTCTCGCCCCCGCCGAGAGCGGCGGCGGCCAGCCTGCCGCGCAGTTCCCCGACGAGCGCGAGATGAGCCTGTTCGTTGGCCCGCCAGGCCTCCGACGCGGGATCTGCCGCGCTGTGAAGCTCCGGTGCCTCTTGCATCCTTGCGGTCCCCTCACCCAGTGGTGACTGTTAATGAGCGTTAACCATTTCCTTCAGGTTAACGACCGCTAACCTCGCTGTCTAGAATTGGTGGCATGGTCACCAGAACCGACGCCCCCACCCGTCGCGAGCAGATCCTCAAGGAGGCTGCCCGGCTCTTCGCCGAGCGCGGCTTCCACGGCGTCGGGGTGGACGAGATAGGCGCCGCGGTCGGCATCAGCGGCCCCGGCCTGTACCGCCACTTCCCCGGCAAGGACGCGATGCTCGCGGAGCTGCTGGTCGGCATCAGCGGCCGGCTGCTGACGGGGGCCAGGCTCCGGCTGGCCGAGGCGGACGGGGGGACGGGGGCCCCGGCGGTCCTGGACTCGCTCATCGAGGGCCACATCGACTTCGCCCTCGACGACCGCCCCCTGATCACCCTCCACGACCGCGAGCTGGACCGGTTGCGCGACAGCGACCGCAAGCTGGTGCGGCAGCTCCAGCGGCAGTACGTGGAGCTGTGGGTGGAGGTGGTGCGGGAGGTCTACCCCGCACTGACCGAGCCCAGCGCCCGCTCGGCGGTCCACTCGGTCTTCGGCCTGCTCAACTCCACCCCGCACCTCGGCCGCGCCGGCACCCTGCCGGGCCGGGCCGCCATGGCGGCCCTGCTGCACCGGATGGCCCGGGGGGCCTTCGGAGCGGCCGGGACGGCCGAGGACTGAGCCGCGGAGGCCGCTCCCGGCCGCCGGGTGGTCAAGGTCACCCTGGACGACTGAACGTACCCGCCAGTATCTTGGGCTCTGAGCAAGCGCTTAGACATGCCCGAATGTCATGCCGAGGTACGTGGAGGTGGCGGCGTGCGCCGTACGGTGTTCAACGAGGATCATGAGGCGTTCCGGGAGACCCTTCGCGCCTTCATCGAGGCCGAGGTCGTCCCCGTCTACGACGAGTGGTTCGCCGCCGGCCAGGCGCCGCGCGACTTCTACCACAAGCTCGGCGAGCTGGGCATCTTCGGGATCAACGTGCCCGAGGAGTTCGGCGGCGCCGGTCTGGACAGCCACAAGTTCGAGGCCGTCCTCTACGAGGAGACCGCCCGCGCCGGTGTGCAGTTCGGCGGCTCCGGCGTGCACGTGCTGCTCGCCCTGCCGTACATCAAGATGCTGGCCACGGACGAGCAGAAGAAGCGCTACCTGCCGAAGTTCGTCTCCGGCGAGGAGATGTGGGCCATCGCGATGACCGAGCCGGGCACCGGCTCCGACCTCGCGGGCATGAAGTCCACCGCCAAGCTCTCCGAGGACGGCACGCACTACGTCCTCAACGGCGCCAAGACCTTCATCACCGGCGGTGTGCACGCCGACAAGGTCATCGTCTGCGCCCGTACGGCCGCGCCGACCGCCGAGGACCGCCGCCACGGCATCTCCCTGTTCGCCGTGGACACCAAGTCCGAGGGCTACTCCATCGGCCGCAAGCTGGACAAGCTCGGCCTGCGCACCTCCGACACCGCCGAACTCGCCTTCGTCGACGTCAAGGTGCCGGTCGAGGACCTGCTCGGCGAGGAGAACAAGGGCTTCTACTACCTCGGCCACAACCTGGCCTCCGAGCGCTGGGGCATCGCCTTCGGCGCCTACGCCCAGGCCAAGGCCGCGGTCCGGTTCGCCAAGCAGTACGTGCAGGAGCGCACCGTCTTCGGCAAGCCGGTCGCCCACTTCCAGAACACCAAGTTCGAGCTGGCCGCCTGCCAGGCCGAGGTGGACGCCGCCGAGGCCGTCGCCGACCGCGCGACCGAGGCCCTGGACGCCGGTGAGCTGACCCCCGCCGAGGCCGCCTCCGCCAAGCTCTTCTGCACCGAGGTCGCGCACCGCGTCATCGACCGCTGCCTCCAGCTGCACGGCGGCTACGGCTACATGAACGAGTACCCGATCGCCCGCCTGTACGCGGACAACCGCGTCAACCGCATCTACGGTGGCACCAGCGAGATCATGAAGACGATCATCGCCAAGGACATGGGTCTGTAAGGTCCCCGCAATCACTGGCGGGTACAACCACCTCATGAGCCAGGCACTTCAGGACCTCCTCGATCTGCTCGACCTCGAGCAGATCGAGGAGGACATCTTCCGCGGCCGGTCCCGCTCCGCCGTCGTACCCCGCGTCTTCGGCGGGCAGGTCGCGGCGCAGGCGCTGGTCGCCGCCGGGCGTACGGTCCCCGGGGACCGGGCGGCCCACTCCCTGCACGCGTACTTCCTGCGGCCGGGCGACCCCGGCGCGCCGATCGTCTACAGCGTCGACCGCATCCGCGACGGCCGGTCCTTCACCACCCGCCGCGTGGTCGCCGTGCAGCACGGCAAGCCGATCTTCCATCTCTCGGCGTCCTTCCAGACGTACGAGGAGGGGCTCGACCACCAGGCCGCCATGCCGGCCGCGCCCGACCCGGCGGCGCTGCCCACCTCCCAGACGCGGATGCGCGGTTACGGCCATCTCGCGCCCGAGGTCGTGGAGCGCTTCCTGGAGGCCCGCGAGGCGATCGACCTGCGCTACGTGGACGAGCCGCCGTACGGCAGGTTCGGCGAGCCGCGCGAGCCGCACTCCCAGGTGTGGTTCCGCACCAACGGCAAGCTGGACGACGACCCGTTGCTCCACGTCGTGCTCGCCACCTACGTCTCCGACATGACCCTCCTCGACTCCGTGCTGCTCGCGCACGGTCGCGGCGGCTGGGCCGTCGGGGACGTCGTCGGGGCGTCGCTGGACCACGCGATGTGGTTCCACCGGCCGTTCCGCGCCGACGAGTGGCTGCTGTACGACCAGGAGTCGCCGTCCGCGCACGGCGGCCGGGGCCTGGGCCAGGCCCGCATCTACACCCAGGACGGACGGCTGGCCATCTCGGTCATCCAGGAGGGCGTGGTCCGCGTCCCCCGCTGACCCCGTCCCGCCGGCGAGGCCCGCTCGTGCCCCCGCACCGGGCGGGCGCGGGCGGGCCTCGCCGCGCCGGTCAGTCCCTGCGGATGAGCTCGGGGTCGACGCGCCGCCCCACCAGCGGCAGCGTGCCCAGCGTCGCGACGACGACCACGCCCAGCGCCGCGCACACCAGCACGGGGATCCCGGCGAAGTCCCAGAAGACCTCGCCGCCTCCGGTGATCAGGTAGCTGGACTCGGCGAGCTTGCCGGTGACCAGCGCGAGCGCGAGGCCGATGGCGAGCGGCAGCACGACCTGGACGCTCTGCACCGCGCGCAGCGTGCGGCTCCTCGCCCCGATCAGCGTGATGGCGGTGACCTGCGCCCGGCGCTCGACGGCCCGGTCGGTGACGGAGACCAGGAAGGCGGCGACACCGATCACCAGCCCCATGACCATGCCGAGCACCAGCAGCGTCTCGATGACCGCGATCTGCTGCAGGCTGTCGACGTTGACGCCGACCGGTTCTACGGAGACGGTGGGCGCGGCTGTTCCGATGCCGTCCAGGACGGCGCGGACGACGTTCGGGTCGGAGTCGCTGTTGAGCACGAGCTGCGCGGACGCCGGGCGGGCCCCCGTGGGCAGGGTGGAGGGCGGCACGATCACAGACGCGTCGCCGACCGCGGAGGGGTCGTACGGGCGCACGACGGCGGCGGCGGACGGGACCGTGAGGGACAGCGTGAGGTGCCGCTGCCCCTCACGCAGCCGGAAGGGGAAGGAGGCGCCGGGCCGGATGTCCGGATCGGGGGAGCTGTTCGGATTCACGAGCCGCATGACCCGTCCCTCCCGGCAGCCCTCGACGCTCCGCACCAGCCGCGTCAGTTGGGTGCAGGTGGCGATCAGCGCGGTGGCCTGCGGCGGAATGCCGGAGTCCGTCGGCTTGCTCCAGGACACCATCGTCAGGGCGTGCGCCCGCACCCCCGGCACCTCGGTGAGCCGCTCCTGCTGCCCCTCGGACAGGCCCGCGAGCGGCACGGAGTAGTCCTGTACGGGATTGCTCGGCCTGCTGACCTGCTCGAATTCGATCAGCACGCCCTGTGCCAGCGAGGCCGCGAACACCAGCAGCACCAGGCCGGTCACGACCCGCATGGTGCTGCCGGGCTCGACCTCGTTGCGGCGCATGGCCAGACTGAGCGTCAGGGACTGGGTGGTGCCGGCCACCTTGCGGGCGAGGAGGTACGACAGCCAGGGCAGGGCCAGTACGAGCCCCATCCCGGTCAGCAGCACTCCGCCCACCAGGAGGAGGCCGAAGACACCGTTGCTCGTGGCGGGATGGTCGGTGAGGCCGGTCGCGCAGAAGCCCGTGACGATGCCGAGCCCGGTGACCAGCAACAGGCCGCCCCACTTCGAGGGAGGCTTCGGCACGGCCGTGCGGCGCACCGCCAGCGGGTTGGCGGCGGCGCTGCGCGCGCTCGCCCGGCCCACGAACCAGGCGAGGGCCGGGCAGCCGAGCAGGCAGACCACCACGGTGGTCCAGGACAGGGCGCCGTCGGCCGGGTACCAGCGCAGCGCGGGCAGACCGGAGCGGGACATGACCTGGTTGAGGAGCCAGTACTCGCCGAGCCCGAGCAGAACGCCGAGCAGCGCGGCGGCCACCGTCTCGGCGGCGTTGACGCGCTGGGTGCCCTTGGTGCTCAGGCCCAGCAGCCGCAGCGACGCCAGGCGCCGGGTGCGGCTGGCGGCGGAGAGCCGGGCGCACACCGAGAGGAAGACAGTGAGCGGAAGCAGGACCAGAGTGGCGAGGGCGAAGCGCAGGTTGGTGAGCGTGGAGGGCTCGACGACCGAGACCGGGGCGTAGGAGTAGCCGAAGGACTGCAGCGCCCCGGTGTCCGCGTCGTGCGCGATCTTCGCGCGGGTGGTGCCGACATATGCGTACAGCTCGTCAGGGTCCGCGAGACCGGGGGCGCCGATCAGGCCCTTCTCCCGGCCCGGCAGCAGCCCCTTGATGCCGGGTTCGGAGTGCAGCAGGTCGTGCAGGCGGGGGGAGAGGTACAGCTCGCCGGGGGCCGGGAGCGCGTCGAGGCCGGGCGGCGGCTGCTGGTACGCGCCGCCGCGGGCGACGAACACCCGGGTGAACGGCCTGGAGCCGTGCGGATCGCGGCGCTCCAGGACGAGCGCCGAGCCCGCCGCTGCCTTTCCCACGGACGTCGTCTGCGGCTCACGGGCCGCAGCCCGTCCGTCGTGCGCGTCCAGGACGGCGGGGATCGTCAGCACCAGGGCGAGACAGCACACTCCGAGGGAACTGCCCACCGCCACGAGGAAGAAGCGCAGGCGGTTGCCCCGTCCGGCGCCGAACAGCAGCCGCAGTCCGAGCAGGAACTCCCTCACGCGGCACCTCGCGGGGAGAGCACGCCGTCGGCCATGGTGTAGTGGCTGTCGGCCCGTGCGGCGACGGCTGGATCGTGCGTCACCAGCACCACGGCGGTGCCCTGGGAGCGCGCCAGGTCGAGGAACTCCCGCAGAACGGCGTCGGCGTTGGCGCTGTCCAGCGACCCGGTGGGTTCGTCGGCGAAGACCACCGCCGGGCGGTGCACCAGGGCACGGGCCACCGCGACGCGCTGACTCTGACCGCCCGACACCTGTGCGGGCCGCCGCTCGCGCAACTCTCCGAGCCCGAGCCGTTCCAGCACCCGGCCGGCTTCCGCCAGGGCGGCCTTCTTGCGCTTCCCTGCCAGGCGCAGCGGCAGTGCCGTGTTCTCCTCGACGGTCAGCTCGGGCAGCAGCTCGCCGTACTGGAAGACGAAGCCGAAGCGCTCGCGGCGCAGCGAACTCATCTCCTCGTCGTCGAGGGCTCCGAGCACCGTCCCGTCGAAGCGCACCTGCCCGCGCGCGGGCGGCAGCACCCCGGCCAGGCAGTACAGCAGCGAGGACTTGCCCGAGCCGCTCTGCCCCGTGACGGCCGCGACCTCGCCTCGCGCGATCGAGAGATCCACGCCGCGGACGGCGAGGTGACTGCCGTAGGAGAGCTCGACGCCCGAGGCGGAGAGAATGTGTGACGTGGTGATGACTTCCCCCAGAAGTGGAAGAACCCAGGCTCGCACCTGGGCCCGGGACTCGCCGGTGTACCGCTACGGCCGCTTGTAGTGCTTGGTCACGGAGCAGTTGTCCGGGTGGAACGAGTTGTCCAGGGGGACGGTCTCAACTTCGCTCCGCCCGTTTTCAGCGTCGGAATCGTGTGCCAAGAGGCGGCGAAACGCGGTTTCTGCCCCCGTGGCGAACAGGGCTGCCGGTTTCCGCATGTGTTCTCCCGTTTCAGTTGTGTGATTCCTGGTGGTCAGGCCAGGAACTCGTAGAACGTAGCCGCAGGCGCCGTCGGGTCAGCTCGAATTTGGGTGAGGTATGGCGGTGTTTGGGGCTGTAGTTCCGGGCATACTTTGCCGTCACCTTGCCTGCCGCTGAGCGGAATATGATCTTCCGAGGTTTTTTCGAAGTTGCGGAAAATAGTTGCCTGCTCAAAATGACGTGTGACGCATGGGGGACTAGGCTCTGGAGTGAAAGCCGCAGTGCACGACATGCCCGGCCGGCGAGGTATCGGATGAGCCCGGACCTCAGCCGCGGCACCCCAGGACGCGATCGCGTACGGGCCACAGGCGCCGGCAAGGTGACGCACGTCGTGCCACATCAGATGCTGCGGTGCACTCTCCGACCGCCCCGCTCTCCCTCTTGATTCGCGGCGGCGGCCATCCACCCAGGGATGGAAGGGTATTTCCCATGCGAGCACAGCGCGCGAGGCGCCTTGTCGCCATCTCCGCCACAGGCCTGCTGCTGGCCGGCGGGGCAGCGGTCGGCACGGCGGGTACCGCCTCGGCCTCCGACAACGGCAACCACGGTTCCTACAGCCACAGCCGGGACTGGGGAGGCAACGACCACTACAACCACCACGGCAACTGGTGGTGGGACGACGACTACGGCGACTACGGCGGCTATGGCGGCTACGGCGACCACGGTGACCACGGCGGCTATGGTCACGGCGACCACGGTGGCTACGGCGACCATGGTGGCTACGGTGGCCACGGCGGCAATGGCGGCTACGGAGGTCATGGCGGCCACGGAGGTCATGGCGGCCACGGAGGGCGCTGAGCCGACCACCACCTGAGACAAGGATGTGCGGCCCCGGGCACGGAGCCGCACATCCGCCTTGCCCAGGGTCAGTCGATGCCCGCCGCCGCCAGCAGATACGCCGTCATGGGGTCGTAGTGGCGCGGGCTGACGACGTGGTCGTCGAGCGGGACCACCACCTGCACGGTGCCCTCGGACTCGGCCAGAAACAGTGCGGGATCGTTGCAGTCGGCGTACCCGGCGGAGTCGACGCCGTGCTGTCCGGCGTACCCGGCCCAGCCGTGGTCGGCGACCACCAGGTCCGGCAGCGGGCGTCCCTCGCGCTCAAGCCCGTTCAGAACGGCCCGCATCGGCTCGCCGGAGTGCGTGTGCCACAGCGAGGCGCCGTGCTCCAGGACGGCCACGTCCGCGAACTGCATGACGTAACCCTCGTCCGTCTGCAGCCCGTCCGGGATGACCACGATCTCGCAGCCTGCCGCGCGCAGCGCCGCGGCCGTGGCCCGGTGCACGTCCAGCAGGCCGCCCGGGTGACCGGTGGCGAACAGCACCCGCTGCCGTCCCTCGGCCGCCTTGCGCAGCCGGGCGGCGAGCCGGTCCAGCGCGTCCACGGTCAGCTCGGGGTCGATGGTGTCCTGCCCGTACCGGTACTCGGGGTCGTCGTTGACGCCCACCCGCTCGGCCATCACCGCGAGCACGTCCTGCTCGTCGGCCCAGCGGTCGCCCAGCTCGAGCCCCAGCCAGAAGTTGCGCTCGCCGTTGGCCAGCCTGCGGTAGTGGGAGAGGTTGTTCTCGCGGGGCGTGGCGACGTCCCCCGCGATACGGGTCCTCACCAGGTGGTCGACGAGCTGGGCGCGGCTGGGTGTCCCGGGTATCGGCATGCCTCCCATTGTGAGGGCAGCCGGGCGGGCGCGTCCTCGGCATACCGCACGCTGGGACTTGGATCACTGGGATCCACCGCGGCATCCGGCCCCCGCGCCCCGCTCAGCCCTGCCGCAGCGCGAACCACAGCTCCATGCGCACGTCCGCGTCGTCCAGGTCGGCGTCCAACAGGGCGGCGCAGCGGGCGATCCGCTGCCGCACGGTGTTGCGGTGCACGTCCAGCGCCACCGCCGTACGGTCCCAACTGCCGTGCAGCGACAGCCAGGTGCGCAGCGTCTCGGCGAGCGCGGCCTGGGCGCCGAGCGGCGCGAGCAGGGCGCGGGCGTGCGCCCGGGCGTCCGCGCGCGGCACCAGGTCCGCGAGGCCCGCCCGGGCACCGTGCCGGACCAGCGGGACACGGGTGGCGCGGGCGCGGGCCAGCGCGCGGGCCGCCTGGGTGTCGGCGGCGGGCCACTCCCCGGGGCCGGCCGCCGCGCTGACCCCGAGGGTCCAGCCCGGCTGCGGCACGGGCTCCCGCTCGGCGGGCGCCAGCACCCGTACGACGTCACGGTCCACGTCCACCAGCGGCGATCCGAGGGCGGCGCCCAGCGCGGAGGCGGCCACGGCGTCCGGTGACTGGGCCTCCGGCCGGGCGTGCACGACGATCCAGTGGCCGTCCCCGAGCAACGGCGCCACGTCTTCCGGGGGCGTGCCGAGCAGCAGCCGCACGAGCGCGGCCGACCGGGCCGCGCCGGACCCGCTCTGGTGCTCGCCGGTCAGCAGGGAGAGCAGCACGGCGGCGACGGAGGCGATGGTGTGGTCCCCGGGTCCGCGCTGTCCGGCGGCCACGCCGAGCACGAACCCCTCTCCGGCGCCGAGGGCGTAGGCGGCGAGGTGGGTGTCGCCGAGGGTGTCGGCGGCGGAGGAGGGCACCGGCCGGGAAGGAGCCTGAGCCGGTACGGCGGCCGCGGCGGCACCGGGCCGCCGGGCCTCGGCGGCGGGGCGTACGGCCCCCGCGGAGGCGGCCGTTCCGCCGGGCGGGGGAGCGGCGGAGCGCTCGCCCGCCCGGCGGGCCGTGCCGGCCTGCCCGCCGTCGGCGGGTCCGCCCGCGGCGTCGGCCGTCGGGCCGCCGGCGCCGGTACGGACGGATCCGGTGCCGCCCGCCCCCGGGCCGTCGGTGCCGGACCCGGACCGCCCGGCTCCGCCGTCGCCCTCCGGTGCGCGGTCCGGCTCCGGGCCCCGCGGAGCGCTGGGCCGGACCACCTCGGTCAGCTTGGCCAGGGCTTCCCGCACCTCGCCGGAGACCGTCCGGCCCGCCTCCGCGACGCCGGTGCCGTCCGGGCCGTAGAGGATCGCGTGGCCGCCCAGGCGCTGGGCGAGCTGGCGCAGCACCGAGGGCACCGGGTCCGGGCGGGAGGCCGCCGCCGCGAGGCTCTGCTGGGCGTCGGTCACTCGGCGCAGCTCGGCCAGCCGGGCCTGTGCCATGAGCTGCCAGACCGCGCGGGCCACGCCCGAGAAGGTGGTCCGGGGCGGGACTTCGAGCAGCGGCAGGTGCTGTGCCTCGCAGGCCGCGATCAGGGCGGGCGGCACGTTGTCGTGCACCGGGGCCAGCCCGAAGCCGAGGGCCGCGCCGCCCGCGGCCACGATCCGGGAGACGTAGTCGTCGAAGTACGTGCCCGTCTCCGCCCCCTGCGGGATGTGCACCCCGGCGGTCAGCAGCAGCTCGCCGCCCAGCAGATACGGGTACGGGTCGGCCATCTCCGAGGTGTGCGCCGCGTGGATCACCAGGGACGGGCCGGACGGGCCCGCGATCTGGCGCAGGGCGAGGTCCTCCCGGGACAGCAGGGCCGACAGCGCGATCGGCGGGGTCGGTGGGACGGCTGGGGCGACCGGATCCGGCATGGTGTGCGTTCCCTCCATCCAGCCCCGTTCATATGGATGAAACGTACACTTCGCAGTCGCTTTCCGGCCACCTAGTGTCAGGTCAGACCGGCAGCCGCGGGTACGGGCGGATGTCCCCGCGATCCGCTGCCGTCACGTCCCCATTGCAACCCGCACGACACGCCACCGGATGTGCGCGAAGGAGGGCCCCACATGGCCGTCGACTACACAGTGATCGTCGTCTATCTCGCCGGCATGCTGGCCATGGGCTGGTGGGGCATGCGCCGCGCCAAGTCCAAGAGCGAGTTCCTGGTGGCCGGCCGCCGTCTCGGGCCCGCCATGTACTCCGGCACCATGGCGGCGATCGTCCTCGGCGGCGCGTCCACCATCGGCGGTGTCGGGCTCGGCTACCAGTACGGCCTCTCCGGCGCGTGGATGGTCTTCACCATCGGTCTCGGCCTGCTGGCCCTGTCCGTCTTCTTCTCGGCGCGCATCGCCCGTCTGAAGGTCTACACGGTCTCCGAGATGCTGGACCTCAGATACGGCGGCCGCGCGGGCGTGATCTCCGGTCTGGTCATGTGGGCCTACACCCTCATGCTCGCGGTGACGTCCACCATCGCGTACGCCACCATCTTCGACGTCCTCTTCGACATGAACCGCACCGTCGCGATCATCCTCGGCGGCTCGATCGTCGTCGCGTACTCGACGCTGGGCGGCATGTGGTCGATCACCCTCACCGACATGGTGCAGTTCGTGGTCAAGACGATCGGCGTGCTCCTGCTGCTCCTGCCCATCGCGGTGGTCAAGGCGGGCGGCTTCTCCGAGATGAAGGCCAAGCTGCCGACCTCGTACTTCGACCCGCTGGGCATCGGCGGCGAGACGATCTTCACCTACGTGCTGATCTACACCTTCGGCATGCTGATCGGCCAGGACATCTGGCAGCGCGTGTTCACCGCCCGCGGCGACAGGACGGCGAAGTGGGGCGGCACGGTCGCCGGCACCTACTGCCTCGCCTACGCCCTCGCCGGCGCGGTGATCGGCACGGCGGCCAAGGTGCTCTACCCCAAGCTGGGCAGCCCGGACGACGCGTTCGCCACCATCGTCAAGGACGAGCTGCCCGTCGGCGTGCGCGGCCTGGTGCTGGCCGCCGCCCTCGCCGCCGTGATGTCGACGTCCTCCGGCGCCCTGATCGCCTGCGCCACCGTCGCCAACAACGACATCTGGTCGCGGCTGCGGGGCGTGGTCAGGCCCTCCGGCGAGGAGCACGACGAGGTCCGGGGCAACCGGGTCTTCATCCTGATCATGGGTGTCGGGGTGATCGGCACCGCGATCGCGCTGAACAACGTCGTCGAGGCCCTGACGGTCGCCTACAACCTGCTCGTCGGCGGCCTGCTCGTGCCCATCCTCGGCGGCCTGCTGTGGAAGCGCGGCACCGCGCAGGGCGCGCTGGCCTCCGTGGCCGTCGGCGGCCTCGCCGTGATCGGCCTGATGGCGGGCTACGGCATCCTCGCCAACGAGCCCGTCTACTACGGCCTGCTCGCCTCCCTCGTCGCCTACCTCGCCGTCTCCCTGGCGACCAGGCCCACCGACGAGGCCGTCCTCGCCGCCTGGCGGGAACGTCTCGCCGGCCGCTCGCCCGAACTCGCGTCCGAACCGGTGGCGGCTCACCAGTAGAGTCGTACGGAAAGCATGAAAGCGCTATGAAGCGCCAGAAAGAAGGCATTTGACCATGAGCAGCAACGAGACGCCCCGCGGCCCCGTCGACTCCTCCCGCGTCCCGCGGTACGCCGGTCCCGCCACCTTCGCCCGGCTGCCCCGCCTCGACGAGGTCGGCACCGCCGACGTCGCCGTGGTGGGCGTGCCGTTCGACTCCGGCGTCTCGTACCGGCCGGGCGCCCGCTTCGGCGGCAACGCCATCCGCGAGGCGTCCCGGCTGCTGCGCCCCTACAACCCGGCGCAGGACGCCTCGCCCTTCGCCCTCGCGCAGGTGGCGGACGGCGGCGACATCGCCGTGAACCCGTTCAACATCAACGAGGCCGTGGACACCATCGAGGCCGCCGCCGACGACCTCCTGGGCACGGGCGCCCGCCTGATGACCCTCGGCGGCGACCACACCATCGCGCTGCCCCTGCTGCGCTCGGTGGCGAAGAAGCACGGCCCGGTGGCCCTGCTCCACTTCGACGCCCACCTCGACACCTGGGACACCTACTTCGGCGCCGAGTACACCCACGGCACCCCGTTCCGCCGCGCGGTGGAGGAGGGCATCCTCGACACCGAGGCGCTCTCCCACGTCGGCACCCGCGGCCCGCTGTACGGCAAGCAGGACCTCACCGACGACGAGAAGATGGGCTTCGGCATCGTCACCTCGGCGGACGTCTACCGCCGCGGCGCCGACGAGGTCGCCGACCAGCTCCGCCAGCGCATCGGCGACCGCCCGCTGTACATCTCCATCGACATCGACTGCCTCGACCCGGCCCACGCCCCGGGCACCGGCACCCCGGAGGCGGGCGGCATGACCTCCCGCGAGCTGCTGGAGATCCTGCGCGGGCTGGCGTCCTGCAACCTGGTGTCGGCGGACGTCGTGGAGGTCGCCCCCGCGTACGACCACGCGGAGATCACCTCGGTGGCGGCCTCCCACACGGCCTACGAACTGACCACCATCATGAGCCGCCAGATCGCGGCGGCCCGGAAGGACGCGTAAGCGAAGTGACTCACGACCACGACCTGGTGCTCCGCCCGACCGAGGCACAGATCTCGACCGCGCTGAACCCTCCCTCCGGGCGCACCGGCGGAGACCTGGTCGTGGAGACACTGGCCGGGCTTGGCGCGACCACCGTCTTCGGCCTGCCCGGCCAGCACGCCCTCGGCATGTTCGACGCGCTGCGCCGCTCGTCGCTGCGCTACATCGGCCTGCGGGTGGAGAACAACGCGGGCTTCGCGGCCGACGCGTACGGCCGGGTCACCGGTGAGGCGGCCCCGCTGCTGCTCTCGACCGGCCCGGGCGCGCTGACCTCGCTGGCCGCGCTCCAGGAGGCCGCGGCGGCCTCCGCCCCCGTGCTGGCGATCAGCAGCCAGATCCCGACCGCCGGGCTGGGCGGCGGGCGCCACGGCTACCTGCACGAACTCCCCGACCAGTCGGCCTCGTTCCGGGGCGTGGTCAAGTCGGTCCACACCGTCCGCACCCAGTCCCAGATCCCGTCGGCGATCGCCGAGGCGTGGAAGTCGGCGCTCACCGCTCCGCACGGCCCGGTGTGGGTGGAGATCCCGCAGGACGTGCTGCTCTCCCCGACCCCGCTCCCGGTGGTGACGGCGATGGACGCCACCCCGGACGACCTTCTCCCGCGCCCCGAACTGACCGCGGTGGCGGCCGACCTGCTGTCCCGCGCGGCCCGCCCGGCGATCATCGCGGGCGGCGGGGTCGTACGGTCGGACGCCTCCGGGAAGCTGCTCGCGCTGGCGGAGAAGCTGGACGCGCCGGTGGTGACGACCTTCGGCGGCAAGGGCGCCTTCCCCTGGACCCACCCCCTCTCCCTCCAGTCCTGGCTGGAGGACCGCCACACCACCGACTTCCTGGAGGACGCGGACGTCCTCCTGGTCGTCGGCTCGGGCCTCGGCGAACTCTCCTCGAACTACCACACGTTCAAGCCGCGCGGCCGGGTCGTCCAGATCGAGGCCGACCTCGGCAAACTGGAGTCCAACCACCCGGCCCTCGGTATCCACGCGGATGCCCGCCTCGCCCTCCAGGCCCTGCTGGAGACGGTGGAGGAGCGTAACGACGAGTCGGCGCCGCGGCGGGTACGGGAACTCCTCGCCAAGGTCGCGGACCGCATCGCGGGCCAGGAACTCACCCTGGAACAGGACGTGCTGACCGCCGTCCGCCGCGCGCTGCCCGCCGGCTCCCCGTCCTTCTGGGACATGACGATCCTGGCCTACTGGGCCTGGTCGGCCTTCGATCCCCGGGGCACCAACTCCATGCACTCCGCCCAGGGAGCCGGCGGGCTCGGCTACGGCTTCCCGGCGGCCCTGGGCGCGGCGGCGGCCGACCCCACCCGCCCGGTCCTCGCGGTCTCCGGCGACGGAGGCGCCCTGTACTCGATCGCCGAACTGGCCACCGCCCGCCAGTACGACCTGCCGGTCACCTGGCTGATCGTCGACGACGGCGGCTACGGCATCCTCCGCGAGTACATGAACGACGCCTTCGGCCAGGCCACGGCCACCGAGCTGGCCCGCCCGGACTACGTGGCGCTGGCGGAGTCCTTCGGGGTGCCGGGAGTCCTGACGACCCCGGAAACCCTGGAGACGGACCTGGCGAAGGCGCTGGCGGCACCGGGCCCGTCGGTGGTCGTACTCCCCGCCCTGCTGCGGATGTTCGCGCCCACGCACCTGGGCGGCGACGACTGAGAGCCGCCGGCCCGGGGGTCCTCGGGGAAAGACGTCAGTTCAGCAGGCCGGGGAACTTCTCGCGGTACTCGGCCAGCTGGGCGTCGTAACCGGCACGGTGCTCCGCCAGCTCGTCGTCGTTGATGTTGCCCGGCGGGACCGGTCCGGCCGTCAGAAAGCCCGGTATCGACCGGAATATCTCCGACGCGGCCTTCCAGTGCTCGCCGCCGCAGTGCCGGCGGGCCGCCGTGAGCATCTCGTACAGGTCGCCCCTGACGCGCCGGATGCGTATCTCCGGGCTGTCCTTCGCGTTCGGCGCCGCGTCCGGGGTGAGGAGTTCCCGGTCCACCCGGGCGAGGAGACGCAGCACGGCCAGTGCCGCGAACAGGCGCCCGGACTGCTTCAGTCGACCTTCCGTCTGCGGCATGGGAGGAGTATTGCCACCCCCGTGACCGGCCACACGTACAACCGTCCTCCGCCCCGGTGAGTCAACGCATGCATGACTTCCCGCACATCCGTACGCACCGGAGCGCTGGCGGCCGCCCTCGGCGCCGTGGTGCTCATACCGGCGGTCGCCGCCACCCCGGCCGCGGCGGCGACCGCGCCCACCGTCAGCTGTACGTCCGCCAAGGCGGGCCTGGCCGACAAGCTGAAGAAGGACATCACCGCGGCGCTCGCGAACCGCAGGGGCACCGTCGCGATCGGTCTCTACGACCGGTCCACCAAGACCACCTGCACCCTGCGCGCCACCACCGCCTACGACTCGGCGAGCACCGTCAAGGTCACCGTGCTTGCCACGCTGCTGTGGGACGCCAAGAAGCACGACCGGTACCTGACCGACCGTGAGGCCTCGCTCGCCAAGGCCATGATCACCAAGTCGGACAACAGCGCGACCAGCACGCTCTGGAAGCAGCTCGGCCTGACGAAGATCAAGGGCTTCCTGTCCGCCGCCGGGATGACGAGGACGGTCCCCGGCGCGAACGGCTACTGGGGACTGACCCAGGAGAACGTCACCGACGAGCAGAAGCTGCTCAGGCTCGTCACCGCCAGGAACACCGTGCTGAGCGACAACTCGCGCGCCTACATCCTCAAGCTGATGAACCAGGTCGTCTCCTCGCAGCGCTGGGGCACGCCGGCCGGGGCGCCGTCCACGGTCACCGTGCACGTGAAGAACGGCTGGCTGGAGCGCGCCACGCACGGCTGGCGGGTGCACAGCCTCGGCACCTTCAACGGCGGCGGCCACGACTACATGATGTCCGTGCTGACGCAGGACAACAGCACCATGAGCTACGGCGTCACCACCATCCAGAACGTCGCCAAGGCCATCCACAAGGACCTGGTGCCGACGACGGCCGCCGTGGCGCGCTACACCCCGACCGGCACGCCGAGCGAGGCGTACGTGGCGGTGCCGCCGCAGGGCTGAGGCGACTCCACTACCCGTGGGTAACGTTCGCGGTGCCCGGCCCCGCTTTGTTGCAGGGGGATGAAATCCGCACGCCCCGGCGTTGGTGCCTTCCGGTAGAGCAGGACGACAGGAAGGCACCGGCGTGGCAGCGCAACGGGGATGGGCACGGCGACTGGCGGGCTACGCCTGGCGGTATCCGAAGGACGTGGTCCTCGCCCTCGGCTCCTCCCTCGGCGGCATGGCCGTCATGGCCGTCGTCCCGCTGTTCACCAAGGTGATCATCGACGACGTGATCGGCGCCCACACCCGCTCCATGGCCGTCTGGGCCGGGGCCCTGCTCGGCGCGGCCGTCCTCGTCTACGTCTTCACCTACATCCGCCGCTACTACGGCGGCCGGCTCGCCCTCGACGTCCAGCACGACCTGCGGACCGAGATGTACGGCACGATCACCCGGCTCGACGGCCGCCGCCAGGACGAGCTGTCCACCGGGCAGGTCGTCGGCCGCGCCACCAGCGACCTCCAGCTCATCCAGGGCCTGCTCTTCATGCTCCCGATGACGATCGGGAACGTCCTGCTCTTCGTGATGTCCCTGGTGATCATGGCGTGGCTGTCGCTGCCGCTGACCCTGGTCGCCCTGGCCGTGGCCCCGGCCCTGTACGCCATCGCCAAGCGCAGCCGCAGCAAGCTCCACCCCGCCACCTGGTACGCCCAGGCCCAGGCCGCCGCCGTGGCCGGTGTGGTGGACGGCGCGGTGAGCGGCGTCCGGGTGGTGAAGGGCTTCGGTCAGGAGGAGCAGGAGACCGGGAAACTGCGCGAGGTCGGCCGCCGGCTCTTCGCGGGCCGGCTGCGCACCATCCGGCTGAACAGCAGGTTCACCCCGGCCCTGCAGGCGGTGCCCGCCCTCGGCCAGGTCGCCATGCTCGCCCTCGGCGGCTGGCTGGCCGTACGCGGCCACATCACGCTCGGCACCTTCGTCGCCTTCTCCACCTACCTCGCCCAGCTCGTCGGCCCGGTCCGCATGCTCGCCGTGGTGCTCACCGTCGGGCAGCAGGCCCGGGCCGGCACCGAGCGCGTGCTGGAGCTGATCGACACCGAGCCGACCATGAAGGACGGCACGAAGACCCTCCCGGCCGACGCGCCCGCGACCGTCGAGTTCGACGACGTGTCGTTCGGATACGACGGCGCCCCCGGCAGCGGGGACGGCTCCGTTCTCGACGGGCTCAGCTTCGAGATCCGGTCCGGCGAGACCCTGGCCGTGGTCGGCTCCTCCGGCTCCGGCAAGTCCACCGTCTCCCTGCTCCTGCCGCGCTTCTACGACGTCACCCGGGGCGCCGTCCTGATCGGCGGGCACGACGTGCGCGAGCTGACCCTGGACTCGCTCAGGTCCGCGATCGGCCTGGTGCCCGAGGACTCGTTCCTCTTCTCCGACACCGTCGGAGCGAACATCGCCTACGGCCGCCCGGACGCCACCCGGGAGGAGATCGAGGCCGCCGCCCGCGCCGCCCAGGCGGACCGGTTCATCGGCGAGCTGCCCCAGGGCTACGACACCAAGGTCGGCGAGCACGGCCTGACCCTCTCCGGCGGCCAGCGCCAGCGCGTCGCGCTCGCCCGCGCCCTGCTCACCGACCCCCGCCTGCTGGTCCTGGACGACGCCACCTCCGCCGTGGACGCCCGCGTGGAGCACGAGATCCACGAGGCGCTGAAGCACGTGATGGAGGGCCGGACGACCCTGCTCATCGCCCACCGCCGCTCCACCCTGAACCTCGCCGACCGCATCGCCGTCCTGGACGGCGGCCGGCTCGCCGACCTCGGCACCCACGAGGAACTGCAGGAGCGCTGCGCCCTGTACCGCCGGCTGCTGACCGACCCCGACGAGCTGGGCGGCGTCTCCCCGGGCCACACCGGCCCCGCCGCGCCGCAGGAGGACACCAGCCTCCGCGAGGAGCTGGACGCCGAGTTCGACGCCGAGGCCGGCATCACCCCCCGGCTGTGGACGGGTGAGCGCCGGCCCAGGGACGCGGCCATGGCCGGCACCCCCGCCACCCCCGAACTCCTCGCCCAGGTCGAGGCACTGCCCCCGGCCACCGACACCCCCGACGTCGACGAGGCCCGCGCGGTGCGCGCCGAGCAGTCGTACGGCCTGCGCCGCCTGCTGCACGGCTTCGGCCTGCCGCTGCTGGTCAGCCTGCTGCTGGTCGCCGTGGACGCGGGTGCGGGCCTGCTGCTGCCGGTGCTGATCCGGCACGGCATCGACCAGGGCGTCAGCAGGGCGGCGCTCGGCGCGGTCTGGGCGGCCTCACTGCTGGGCCTGCTCACCGTGCTGGTGCAGTGGACCGCGCAGATCGGCGAGACCCGGATGACCGGCCGCACCGGCGAGCGCGTGCTGTACGCCCTGCGGCTGAAGATCTTCGCCCAGCTCCAGCGGCTCGGCCTCGACTACTACGAGCGCGAGCTGACCGGCCGGATCATGACCCGGATGACGACGGACGTCGACGCCCTGTCCACCTTCCTGCAGACCGGCCTGGTCACCGCGTTCGTCTCGGTCGTCACCTTCTTCGGCATCATGGCCGCCCTGCTGGTGCTCGACGTACAGCTCGCCCTGGTCGTCTTCGCCACCCTGCCCCCGCTGGTCGTCGCCACCTTCTTCTTCCGCCGGGCCAGCGTGAAGGCCTACGAACTCGCCCGTGAGCGGGTGTCGGCGGTCAACGCGGACCTGCAGGAGTCGGTGGCCGGACTCCGGATCGTGCAGGCCTTCCGGCGCGAGCCGGACGGCGCCCGGAGGTTCGCCGAGCGCAGCGACAGCTACCGCGCCGCCCGTATCCGAGGCCAGTGGCTGATCTCGGTGTACTTCCCCTTCGTCCAGCTGCTGTCCTCGGTCGCCGCGGCCGCCGTGCTGATCACCGGCGCCGGCCGGGTGGAGGCGGCCACGCTGACCACGGGCGCGCTGGTGGCGTACCTGCTCTACATCGACCTGTTCTTCGCCCCGGTCCAGCAGCTCTCCCAGGTCTTCGACGGCTACCAGCAGGCCACCGTCTCCCTCGGCCGCATCCAGGAGCTGCTGCGCGAGCCGACCTCCACCGGCTCCGCCGCCGAACCCCGCGAGGTCGCCTCCCTGCGCGGCGACATCGCGTTCGAGGACGTGCGCTTCGCCTACGGCGCCGAGGAGGAGGCGCTGACCGGCATCACCCTCACCATCCCGGCCGGGCAGACGGTCGCCTTCGTCGGTGAGACCGGGGCCGGCAAGTCCACGCTGGTGAAGCTGGTGGCCCGGTTCTACGACCCCACCTCCGGCCGGGTCACGGCCGACGGCACGGATCTGCGCGCCCTGGACCTGACCTCGTACCGGCACCGCCTCGGGGTGGTCCCGCAGGAGGCGTACCTCTTCCCGGGCACCGTCCGGGACGCCATCGCCTACGGCCGCCCCGACGCCACCGACGCCGAGGTCGAGGCGGCGGCGCGGGCGGTCGGCGCCCACGAGATGATCGCCACGCTCGACGGCGGCTACCTGCACGAGGTCGCCGAACGCGGCCGCAACCTCTCGGCCGGCCAGCGCCAGCTCATCGCGCTCGCCCGCGCCGAACTGGTCGACCCGGACGTCCTGCTCCTCGACGAGGCCACGGCCGCCCTGGACCTGGCCACCGAGGCCCAGGTCAACCAGGCCACCGACCGGCTGGCGGGCCGCCGCACCACGCTGGTGGTCGCGCACCGGCTGACCACGGCCGCGCGCGCCGACCGGGTGGTGGTCATGGACCACGGCAGGGTGGTGGAGGACGGCACCCACGACGAACTCCTGGCCCTGGGCGGCCACTACGCCGAGCTGTGGCGGACCTTCGTCGGCCGGTCCGAACCGGAGGAGCCGGTGGGCGCCACCCGCTGAGCACCCCGGAGGGCGGGCCCGCCGACGACCGTGCAACCATCCGACACATGTCCTGCGTCCGTACATCAGTACGGTCGTCGGTGACGTATGCCGGGGACGTACGACCGCGGTACGGGGAGGACGACGATGGACTGTGGTGCCATACGCCGGCGTCTGGTGCTCGGCGCGGCCGCGCTGGCCGCCTCCGGCGCGCTCGCGCTCGCGGTGCCCGGCGCCGCCCAGGCGGCCCCGGCCGGCTCCTGCGCCGGACACGAGGTACGCACCCTGCCCTTCAGCGCCGGCGTCGTGCACGTCTACAAGCGCAACGGCTACGTCTGCGCCGTCACCGTCGCCCGGCACCCCGGTGCCAGACGACTGATGTCCGTCAGCGTCCAGGCCCGCGGCAACCGGCCGGTCGTGGACGCGGGCCGGTTCAAGCACCACGCCGGCCCGGTGACCGTGCACGCCGGACAGCGCTGCGTGTGGGTGCGGGGCTCGGTGGGCCGCGCCACGGTCAGCTCCGGCTGGTTCCTGTGCTGAACTCCCGCGATCCCGGGCCCCTGAACCCCTGATCCGTACGGCCATCTGACCGCAGATCGCCCCAAATCGCACAACCCCCTCTGGTGTCACGGCAGTTGCTCCGCTAGCTTCCGGCGCACATCTGTCTCACAGGGGAGAGTGCGCATGCGCAAGGCGCTCAGATGGCTGCTGGCGCTCACGGTCTTCATAGGCACGCTGAGCACAGCGGGCGCGGCCACCGCCGCCCAGTCCGAGCCCGACATCAAGGACCGGCTCCTGGCGATACCCGGCATGAGCCTGGTCCAGGAGAAGCCGTACCCCGGCTACCGGTACTTCGTACTGAACTACACGCAGCCGGTCGACCACCGGCACCCGTCGCAGGGCACCTTCCAGCAGCGGATCACCGTGCTGCACAAGGACACCAGCCGCCCGACGGTCTTCTACACCGGCGGCTACAACGTCTCCACCACCCCGTCCCGCCGGGAACCCACCCAGATCGTGGACGGCAACCAGGTCTCCCTGGAGTACCGCTTCTTCACCCCGTCCCGGCCCGCGCCGGCCGACTGGTCCAAGCTGGACATCTGGCAGGCGGCCAGTGACCAGCACCGGGTCTACCAGGCCCTGAAGCCGATCTACTCCGCCAACTGGCTGGCCACCGGCGGCTCCAAGGGCGGCATGACGGCCACCTACTTCGAGCGCTTCTACCCGCGCGACATGGACGGCGTGGTCGCCTACGTCGCCCCCAACGACGTCGTCAACAAGGAGGACTCGGCGTACGACCGGTTCTTCGCGGGCGTCGGAACCAAGGAGTGCCGGGACCGGCTGAACGCCGTCCAGCGGGAGGCGCTGGTGCGCCGCGAGCCGCTGGAGAAGAGGTACGCGCAGTACGCCGCGGACAACGGCTACACCTTCGACACCATCGGCGGCCTGGACAAGGCCTACGAGGCGGTCGTCCTCGACTACGTCTGGGGCTTCTGGCAGTACAGCCTGCTGAAGGACTGCGACACGATCCCCGCCGACGCGGCGACCGCGGCCGACGACGCGATCTGGGACTCGGTCGACACCATCTCCGGCTTCTCGGCCTACACCGACCAGGGCCTGGAGACGTACACGCCGTACTACTACCAGGCGGGCACCCAGCTCGGCGCGCCCACCATCCACTTCCCGTACATCGAGAAGAAGCTGATCCGCTACGGCTACCAGCCGCCGCGCAACTTCGTGCCCCGTTCCATCCCCATGCGCTTCCAGCCGGAGGCGATGCGGGACGTGGACGGCTGGGTCCGGCGGCACGCCCGGCACATGCTCTTCGTCTACGGCGAGAACGACCCCTGGGGTTCGGAGCGGTTCCGTGTCGGCGCGGGCTCCCGTGACTCGTACGTCTTCACCGCCCCCGGCATGAACCACGGGGCCAATGTGGCGGGCCTGGTGCCCGACCAGAAGGCGCTGGCCACGGCCCGCATCCTGGAGTGGGCGGGCGTCGCGCCCGCCGCCGTCCGGGCGGACCCGTCCGCGGCCAGGCCGCTGGCCCGCCACGACGCGAAGCTGGACGTACGGGACGTGGAACGCGAGCCCGGCCTGCGTCCCTGATCCACCGGTGCCGGCCGCTCCACACGGAGGGGCCGGCACCGCCGGGGCGCCCGACCCGCGCCGGGCGCCCCGGTGTCACCTCCGCCAGAACAGGTGGTGCGTCACGCCGCTCGGGCTGGGCACGACCTCCAGGTGGAAGCGGTCCAGCAGCTCCTCCGGCGACTCCCAGAGCCGGAGGCCCGAACCGAACTTCACCGGCGACACCGCCACGTGCATGGTGTCCACCAGACCGGCGTCGAGGAACTCCCGGACGGTGGTCACCCCGCCGCCGAGCCGGACGTCCCCGCCCCGCGCCGCCTCGCGCGCCTGCTCCAGGACCGTCGCCGGGTCGCCGTCGACGAAGTGGAACGTGGTGTCCGACAGCGTGAACGAGGGGCGCCGGTGGTGCGTCATCACGAACACCGGCGTGTGGAAAGGGGGTTCGTCGCCCCACCAGCCGCGCCACTCGTAGTCCTGCCAGGGCCCGCGCTGCGGCCCGAACTTGTTGCGGCCCATGATCTCCGCCCCGATGCCGTTGGCGAAGTCCCGCGTGAAGTAGTCGTCGAGCCCCCGGCTGCCCCCGGGGTCGGTGCGATTGGGCCAGCTCGCCGTCGCGCCCGCCCAGCCGAAGAGGCGCTCGGCACCGGGCAGGCCGAAGGGCCGCTCGAAACTCTGGTCCTCGCCGGCGGCGATCCCGTCGCTGGACACATTGAAGTTCTGCACCCTCAGCAGTTGAGCCATGGTTCCTCCCGCGTCGTCGGCAACTGTGGTGCAGACTCCCCGCGCCGGCGGAACTCACCGGTGCGGCGGGAAGAACTCACCCGTGCGGCCGTCCGCCCGCGCGGACCCCGCGGCCGTCCGACGCCCGGACCGCCGGCGGGTCCGCGGTGCGGTGCCGGCTCCGGACCCGAGGCCGGCGCACCCTCTCCGCCGCACCGGGCCGGGCGGCCGCCGCCGTCGGCGCGCCCCCTCCCGACTGCCGGCTGCGGCCTCACCCCGGCTTCCTGTGCGTTCCCTTGACGGAAAGAAACTTCCCGGATATTGGTGGCTCCTTGGAAGTTTCCTTCAGCGGTTGTCCTCCGGAAGGAGCACGCGTGCACCACAGCAGCACGGGAAGCACGGGAAACACCCCGCGGCCGTCCAGACGGACCGTTCTCGCCGCCACCGCGGGCATCACCGCCGCGCTGACCGTACCGGCCACCGCCCACGCTGCCGCCTCCGGCGACACCAGGCTGCGCGCCCTCATCTCCCGCATGTCGCTGGAGGAGAAGGTCGGCCAGCTCTTCGTGATGCGGGTCTACGGCCACTCCGCCACCGCCCCCGACCAGGCCGACATCGACGCCAACCTCGCGGAGATCGGGGTCCGCACGGCCGCCGAGCTGATCGCGAAGTACCGGGTCGGCGGCATCATCTACTTCACCTGGGCCCACAACACCCGGGACCCGCACCAGATCGCCGACCTGTCCAACGGCATCCAGCGCGCGTCCCTGGAGCAGCCCCGGGGCCTGCCGGTGCTCATCGCCACCGACCAGGAGCACGGCATCGTCTGCCGGGTCGGCGCGCCGGCCACGCTGTTCCCGGGCGCCATGGCGATCGGCGCGGGCGGCCGCCCCGCCGACGCCCACACCCTGGGCCGCGTCTCCGGCGCCGAACTGCGCGCCATGGGCATCAACCAGGACTACAGCCCCGACGCCGACGTGAACGTCAACCCGGCCAACCCGGTCATCGGCGTCCGGTCCTTCGGGGCCGACCCGGAGGCGGTGGCCCGGCTGGTGGCGGCCGAGGTGAAGGGCTACCAGGCCTCCCGGGTCGCGGCGACCGCCAAGCACTTCCCCGGCCACGGGGACACCGCCGTCGACAGCCACACCGGCTTCCCGGTCATCACGCACAGCCGCGAGCTGTGGGAGCGGCTGGACGCGGTGCCCTTCCGGGCGGCGATCGCGGCGGGCATCGACTCGATCATGACCGCGCACCTGCAGTTCCCGGCCCTGGACGACGCCGGTGACCCGGCCACCCTCTCGCACCCCATCCTGACCGGCATCCTGCGCGGCGAACTCGGCTACGACGGCGTCGTGGTCACCGACTCGCTCGGCATGGAGGGTGTACGCACCAAGTACGGCGACGACCGCGTGCCGGTGCTCGCCCTGAAGGCCGGTGTCGACCAGCTCCTCAACCCGCCGTCGCTCGACGTGGCGTGGCACGCGGTCCTCAAGGCCGTCCAGGACGGCGAGCTGACCGAGGCCCGGCTGGACGAATCGATCCTGCGCATCCTGCGGCTGAAGGCCCGGCTCGGACTCCTCGACCGGCCGCCCTACGTCACCGGGGCCGGCGTCGACCGCACGGTGGGCACCAAGGCCCATCTGGCGGCCGCCGACCGGATCGCCGAGCGCACCACGACCCTGCTCGTCAACGAGGACCGCGTCCTCCCGCTCGACCACCGCGACCGGCCCAGGGTCCTCGTCGTCGGCGCCGACCCGGCCTCCCCGTCCGGCACCACGGGACCGCCCACCACGGTGCTGGCGGCCGCCCTCACCGAACTCGGCTTCACCGCCACCGCCCTGTCCACCGGCACCGCGCCCTCCGCGACGGTCATCGGCAAGGCGGTGACGGCCGCGCGGGACGCCGACGCGGTGGTCGTGGCCACGTACAACGTGACGGCGGCAAGCAGCCAGCGGACCCTGGTGGAGCAGTTGCTCACCACCGGGAAGCCGGTGGTGGCCGTCGCCGTACGGAACCCCTACGACGTCGCCCAGCTCCCCGCCGTCAAGGGATTCCTGGCGACCTACTCCTGGACCGACGTCGAACTGCGCGCCGCCGCACGGGTGATCGCCGGCCGGGTGGGGCCGCACGGCAGGCTCCCGGTGCCGGTGCAGCGGGCGGACGATCCGGCGCGGGAGCTGTATCCCCTGGGGTACGGGCTGACGTACTAGACGTAAGCACCCCGCCGGACGCACTCGCCGGTGGACGGCGGAACCCCGCCGTCCCACGGCACTCGGCCGGGCGAGCCCGACGGGTGACGGACCCGGCCGGCTCGCCGCCCCGCCCCCCCCCCGGGGGGCCGGCCGTCTCCGGCGTCAGGACCGGCCCGGTGGGCGGGGCGGCGGACGACGTCGACGAGGAATGCGCCTTGCGTGTCCGCCGTGTCCGGCGTGGCCCTGGTTCGGGGTCACGCCGGACGGGGGTGCCCAGGGGAGCCCAGCCGTCCTCAGTGGCGCGGGGAAGCGGCCGTGCCCCTCTCAGGATGTCTCCGGAACGGTGAGTTTGCCGGCCCCCGACCGCAGTTCGGGGGTGGCCGCCGCGACCGCCGCCACCGCGAGGACGCACATCAGGCCGCCGCTGACCAGGGCCGTCGCCCCGGAGCTGAAGCCCGCGAGCAGGCCGCCGCGCACGTTGCCGAGGCTGGGGCCCGCCTGGCCGACGATCTGCTCGGCCGCCGTGACCCGGCCGAGCAGCGCGTCCGGGGTACGGGTCTGCACGATCGTGGAGCGGGAGACGACCGCGGTGGCGTCCGCCGCCCCCGCGACGACGAGCAGGGCGAGACCGGCCCAGGGGCTGCTCGACAGCCCGAACAGAACCAGTGCCACGCCCCAGGTGCCGGAGGCACACAGCATCACCGCGCCGGGCTTGCCGAGCCGGGTCAGTGAGCCGGACAGGGTCGTCGCGGTGACGCCGCCCACCGCCAGGGCCGACAGGAACAGGCCCAGGGTGCGTGGGTCGTCGCCGAACCGTTCGGCGTTGACCAGCGGGAACAGGCTGACCGGGAAGGACAGCACGGTGGCGGCCAGGTCCGTGATCAGCGCGCCCCGCACCACCCGGTGCCCGGCGAGGAACCGCAGCCCGTCCAGCACCCCGTGCACTCCCGCCCGCGACGGCTCACCCTCCGGCGGCAGCGCGGGCAGCCCGAAGGCACCGTAGAAGGCGAGCCCGAAGCTGAGCGCGTCCAGCAGGTAGCAGGTGCCGATGCCCAGCCGGCCCAGCAGCACACCGGCCAGCGCCGGGCCGAGCAGCATCATCGTCTGGCCGGTGACGATGTTCAGGGCCAGCCCGGCGGCCACCTGCTCCTGGGGCAGCAGCCGGGGGACGAACGTGCCGGCCGCCGGGGCGCCGAGCGCGCCGAACGTCGACTGCACGGCGACCAGTGCGAGGACGACCACCACCGGGACGTGCCCGGTGAAACCCTGCACGGCCAGCAGCAGTGAGCAGGCGGCCTGGCCCACGGTGGCGGCCAGATAGATCCGGCGCCGGTCCGCCCGGTCCACCCAGGCACCCGCGAACAGCCCGAACACCACCAGCGGCAACGCCTGCGCCAGCCCGACCGCGCCGGTCCACGCCGTACTGCGGGTCATGTCCCACACCTGGTACATGACCGTCACCATGGTCATCATCCCGCCGAGCACGGACACGGTCCGGCCGATCAGCAGCCGCCGGAAGACGGGGGAGGTGCGCAGCGGCGTCACATCGATGAGCGAGCGGCGAAGTCTCATGAGAGAGAACGGGAACGCGAGGGCTGCACAATCACCGGGGGAGGCTAACCGCCCCCGCCGACCCCGGCCAGCGATTTAACCGCCGCCCGGCGGCGAGAAGGGGCTCCACCGGGGGCCGCCGAACCGGCTCACCGAGAGCGACGAGCCGGCCGGGACCCCGCCCAACCGCCCGGCGCGGCCGCCCGGCGCGGGGTGTCCACCCACGGAGTGGGCGGTGAGACGCGCGTGCCGGGCGGCCGTGGACGGGGCCGGTTCCGCTAGGGGGCGTCTCCCCTAGGCCGCCTCGCCGAGCAGGCGTACGAGGTGGTCGCGGCCCGCGGCCAGCAGGTCGGGAAGCGGGGCGGCGGACTCGTGCCAGCGCTTCTCGTACTCCCAGCACAGCCAGCCGTCCCAGCCGTTGCGGCACAGTACGTCCACGCATTCGGTGAGCGGCAGGACGCCCGCGCCGAGCGGCAGCGGGGTGCTGTCCTCGGCCGAGGAGATGTCCTTGACCTGGACATAGCCGAGGTGCGGGGCGAGCGCCGCGTAGCTGTCGGCGGGCTGCTCGCCGCCCAGCCAGGTGTGCATCACGTCCCACAGCGCGCCCACCTGCCGGTGCCCGACGGGGCCCAGCACGCGGATCAGGTCGGCGCCGGTGCGGTGCGAGTCGTGGGTCTCCAGCAGGATCCGGACGCCGAGCGCGGCGGCGTCCTCGGCGGCGGCACCGAGCCGCCGGGCCGCGAGGGCGTCGGACTCCTCGCGGGGCCGGTCCGGGTCGGCGCCGGGGAAGACCCGGACGAACGGGGCGCCCAGATCGTGGGCGAGTTGCAGGAGTAGTCGGATGTCGTCGAGGACGGGGGTGTCGTCGCCGGGCGCGGCGACGCGTGTGTATCCGGCAAGGCCGAGCAGTTCGATTCCGGCCGCTTTGAACAGCGCGGCCGTTTCCGTCCGCTCGGCGGGGGACAGACCCGGGTGCACGGGCTCCTCGGGATGGGCGCGCAGTTCCACACCGTGGTAACCGTGCGCGGTCGCGAGCGCCAGGACATCGGGGACGGGCAGCCCGGGGACACCGAGAGTGGAGAACGCCAGCTTCATGCTCGGACCCTACTCGTCAGGTGCCCGATCCGCGGAGATCCAACCGCCAGTCCTGGCCGACCAGATCCTTGCCGAAGGAACGGTGCGGTTTCTCGGCGACGAGCACGAAGCCGTGCCGCTGGTAGAGGCGCCGGGCCCCGCTGAGCACGTCGTTGGTCCACAGCACCAGGTCCCGGTAGCCGGCCTCGCGCGCGAAGGCGACGACGGCGCGCACCAGCCGGTCGCCGATCCCGTGCCCGCGTGCCGAGGGCTCGACCAGCAGCAGCCGCAGCCGCGCGGTGTCCGGAGCCGAGTCCCGCACACACATCACGCACCCCACCGCCCGGCCGTCCAGCTCGGCGATCCACACCCGCTCCAGACGCGGGTCGTGGTCCTCGGCGAAGTCGGCGACGATCCGCGCCACCAGCCCCTCGTACTCCGCGTTCCAGCCGTACTCGGCCGCGTACAGAGCGCCGTTGCGCTGCACGATCCAGCCGAGATCACCGGCCACCGGCGCGCGAAGCACGCCGTCGCCTTCGTCGGAAACCCTCGAAGCCACGCCCCCGAGCCTAGGCCCCCGAAGAAATACCGCTCACCTCAATGGGGGCGCGGAACTGCGCGACCAGCCCTCACGGACCCGCACCCGCCCGGCGCCCGAGCGACTGGGCACCCAATAGTCACCGCTCACCCCAGAAGGGGCGCGGGGAACTGCGCGACCAGCCCCACCCACCCGCACCCGCCGAACCCCCCAAGCCCCCGAGCGACTAGGCGCCCCGCGACCCCCCGGAGGACCCCCGCGGAACCCCGGAGGACCCCCGCACCATCAACTCCCCCCGCACCGAAGCGATCCCCCCGGGCGGAGCCTCCTCACGGCCCATGGCGATGCGCCCCGCCCGCGCACCCGCCTCGGACAGCGGCAACCGCACCGTCGTCAGCGCAGGCACCGCGTCGACGCTGAACGGCAGGTCGTCGAAGCCGGCCACCGAGACGTCCTCGGGGATCCGCAGCCCCGACTCCCGCAGCGCGGCACACGCGCCCAGCGCGACGGAGTCGTTCGCGGCGACGATCGCCGTCAGTGACGGGTCCCGGCGCAGCAGCTCCAGCGTGGCCTCGTGACCGGACCGGCGGTCGTAGCGGCCGTACACCGTCCACCGCGGGTCCTCCTCGACCCCGGCCGCCTCGAGCGCGGCGCGGTGGCCCTCCAGCCGGTGCCGGGTGGTGGTGCGCTCCTCGGGGCCCGCGATGTAGCCGAGCCGCCGGTGCCCGAGCCCGATGAGGTGGTCCGTCAGGGCGCGGGCGCCACCTCGGTTGTCGAAGGTCAGCGCGACGGCGTCGGTGTCCGCGGCCGGCGGCCGCCCGCACAGCACCACCCGGGTCCCGGCCTCCGCCAGCTTGCGCAGCTTGGCCGAGACGGCCGCCGCGTGCGGCTCGCTCTCCACGGCCCCGCCGGTCAGCACCACCGCCGCGGCCCGCTGCCGCTGCAGCAGGGTGAGGTACGTCAGCTCCCGCTCCGGTGAACCGCCGGTGTTGCACACGACCGCCAGCCGCTCACCGCCCGCCCGGCCACCCGGCCCCCCGATCTCGGCCTGTATCGCGCTCGCCATGATCCCGAAGAACGGGTCCGCGATGTCGTTGACGAGGATGCCCACGAGGTCGGAGGTGGCCGCCGCCAGCGCGCTGGCCGGGCCGTTGAGGACGTAGTCCAGCTCGTCGACCGCCCGCAGCACCCGATCCCGGGTGGACGCGGCCACCGGGTAGTTGCCGTTCAGTACGCGCGAAACCGTCGCGGGGGAGACCTGTGCGCGGGCCGCCACGTCCGCCAGGGTCACCGTCATCTCGTCGTCCTCCGGTCGCGCGGGCTGTCGCGCATTGGTGCTCGTACGTCCTCGTAGACAGGCCGGGCACGGTCACGGTTCCGTGCGTGCCGAGCAGACCATAAGGCCAACCAGGCGGTTTGTTCGCCCCCTCGAACAACTCGAAGAGGACACGGTCTTGTCCTGACGACGGTGCAGAGGCTAGCTTCTCGTCGCAGAAAGCGCTTGCTGCCCTGGCTGATGACGACGACGCCGGCCCCGCCGACCAAGGCCGTACCGGCGTTACGAAGGGGACTCACGTGACACGCAAGACGGTGCGCATCGCCATGAACGGCGTGACCGGACGCATGGGCTACCGCCAGCACCTCGTCCGGTCGATCCTCGCCCTGCGCGAGCAGGGCGGCCTCGACCTCGGCGACGGCACCGTGCTGTGGCCCGAGCCGATCCTGCTCGGCCGCCGCGAGCACGCCCTCCGGGAGATCGCCGGCCGGCACGGTCTGGAGCACGTCTCCACCGACCTGGACGCGGTGCTCGCCGACCCGGGCGTCGACATCTACTTCGACTCCCAGGTCACCTCCGCCCGCGAGGACGCCGTCCGCAAGGCGATCGCGGCGGGCAAGCACGTCTACACCGAGAAGCCCACCGCCACCGGACTCGACGGCTCGCTCGAACTCGCCCGGCTGGCAACGCAGAAGGGCGTCAGGCACGGCGTCGTCCAGGACAAGATCTTCCTGCCGGGACTGCTCAAGCTGAAGCGGCTCGTCGACGGCGGCTTCTTCGGCCGGATCCTGTCCGTCCGGGGCGAGTTCGGCTACTGGGTCTTCGAGGGCGACTGGCAGGAGGCCCAGCGCCCCTCCTGGAACTACCGCGCCGAGGACGGCGGCGGCATCGTCGTCGACATGTTCCCGCACTGGGAGTACGTCCTGCACGAGCTGTTCGGCCGGGTGACCTCCGTCCAGGCGCTGGCCACCACCCATGTCCCGCAGCGCTGGGACGAGAACGGCAAGCCCTACGACGCGACGGCGGACGACGCCGCGTACGGCGTCTTCGAGCTCGAGGGCGGCGCGATCGCCCAGATCAACTCCTCCTGGGCGGTGCGCGTCAACCGCGACGAACTGGTCGAGTTCCAGGTCGACGGCACCGAGGGCTCCGCGGTCGCCGGCCTGCGCGGGTGCCGCGTCCAGCACCGCTCGGTCACCCCCAAGCCGGTCTGGAACCCGGACGTCCCCGCCACCGAGGTCTTCCGCGACCAGTGGCAGGAGGTCCCGGACAACCAGGAGTTCGACAACGGCTTCAAGGCCCAGTGGGAGCTGTTCCTCAGGCACGTGCACACCGGCACCCCGTACCACTGGGACCTGCTGGCCGGCGCCCGCGGCGTCCAGCTCGCCGAGCTGGGCCTGCGGTCCTCGGCCGAGGGCCGCCGTCTCGAGGTGCCGGAGATCTCCCTGTGACCATCCGACTCCCGGCCGCGGACGGGGCCCTGCGGACCTACGAGCCCAGGACCGAGCCGCTCACGCTCACCCCCGGCACCCCGCTCACCTCCCGCACGGTCTTCTCGGCGGCGCACGTCGTGGCCGACCCGTTCGCCGACACCACCCCCGACTCGCCCGCCGCCGTCGACTGGGACGCCACCCTCGCCTTCCGGCGCCATCTGTGGTCCCACGGTCTCGGTGTCGCCGAGGCGATGGACACCGCCCAGCGCGGCATGGGCCTGGACTGGGCGGGCGCCGCCGAGCTGATCCGCCGCTCGGCGGCGGAGGCCCGGGCGGTGGGCGGCCGCATCGCCTGCGGCGTCGGCACCGACCAGCTCACCGGCGGCACCCTCGCCGGCATCCGCGCGGCCTACGAGGAGCAGCTCGCGGTCGTCGAGGAGGCGGGCGCGCAGGCCGTCCTGATGGCGTCCAGGGCACTGGCGTCCGCCGCCCGCGGCCCCGAGGACTACCTGGAGGTCTACGGCCACCTCCTGCGCCAGGCCACCGAGCCGGTGGTCCTGCACTGGCTCGGCCCCATGTTCGACCCGGCGCTGGAGGGCTACTGGGGCTCGTCCGACCTCGACGCGGCCACCGAGACCCTCCTGGAGGTCGTCGCCGCCCACCCCGGCAAGGTCGACGGCATCAAGGTCTCCCTCCTGGACGCCGGGCGCGAGGTCGGCCTGCGCCGCCGGCTCCCGCGGGGCGTCCGCTGCTACACCGGCGACGACTTCAACTACCCCGAGCTGATCGCGGGCGACGAGCAGGGCTGCAGCCACGCCCTGCTCGGCGTCTTCGACCCGCTCGGTCCGCTGGCGGCGGAGGCGGTACGGGTCCTGGACACGGGCGACACCGCCGGCTTCCGCGCCCTGCTCGATCCGACCGTGGCCCTGTCCCGTCACCTCTTCCAGGCCCCGACCCGCTTCTACAAGACCGGAGTCGTGTTCCTGGCCTGGCTGGCCGGTCACCAGAGCCACTTCATTATGGTGGGCGGCCTGCAGTCCGCCCGCTCCCTGCCGCACTTCGCCCGCGCCTACGAACTCGCCGACGGTCTGGGCCTGTTCCCCGACCCGAAACAGGCCGAGGAGCGCATGCGGAACCTGCTGTCGCTGTACGGGGTGAACCAGTGAGCACCGGTCTCGCCCGCACCGATCTCGCCCGCTTCTCCATCAACCAGATGACGGTCAGGCAGCTCTCCCTGCCGGAACTGGCCGACGCCTGCGTCCGGTTGGGCGTGCCGGGCGTCGGCCTGTGGCGCGAACCCGTCCGGTCGTACGGCGTGGAGGCGACCGCCAAGCTGGTCCGGGACGCGGGTCTGACGGTCACCACCCTGTGCCGGGGCGGCTTCCTCACGGCGACGAGCCCCGGGGAGCGGGCGGCGGCCCTCGCCGACAACCGCCGGGCGATCGACGAGGCGGCCGCCCTCGGCACCGACACCCTCGTCCTCGTCTCCGGGGGCCTGCCGTCCGGCTCGAAGGACCTGCGGGCGGCCCGCGAGCGCATCGCGGAGGCCCTCGCGGAACTCGGACCGTACGCCGGGGAGCACGGCGTACGGCTCGCCATCGAACCGCTGCACCCCATGTACGCGTCCGACCGCTGCGTGGTCTCCACCCTCGCCCAGGCCCTGGACCTCGCCGAGCGCTTCCCCGCGCACCAGGTGGGCGTGACCGTGGACACCTACCACCTGTGGTGGGACGACCGGGCGCCCGGGCAGATCGCCCGCGCCGGCGCGGGCGGCCGTATCCACACCTTCCAGCTCGCCGACTGGACCACTCCGCTTCCCGAGGGCGTCCTCAACGGCCGCGGGCAGATCGGCGACGGCGCGATCGACATGCGGGAGTGGAAGGGGTACGTGGAGTCGGCCGGCTACACCGGACCCATCGAGGTCGAGCTGTTCAACGAGGGACTGTGGGCCCGCGACGGCCGCGCGGTGCTGGCCGAGACGGCGGAGCGGTTCGTCGCCCATGTGATCCGGTGAAAAAAATTCCGGATCCCGTACAACCCTCCTTCCGCATCCCGTGTCGAACTCGTCGTCCGGAACTTCTGGGGAGGGAACCCGGGGGGGATTCGAGGAGTTCCGGCACGGAGGGGAAAGCCGAGGGGGTGCGCCCGGTCGACGGACCGGGCGCACCCCCTCGAAACGTCCGGGCGCCGCCGCCCGAGGCCCCGGAACCCGGGGTACTAGAAGAACACCCCGCACCGCAGCAGCACGTTCGCGTACGGCCGCGCCTCCCCGGTGCGCACCACCAGCCGGGCCCCCGCCGACAGCGCCTTCAGCCGCTCGTGCGGCACCAGCGCCAGCTCCGGGAAGTGGCCGTCCAGCAGCGCGCCGGCCGCCGGGTTGGCGGCCCGCACCTCCTCGGCGGCCGTGGCCCCCTCCACCACCAGCTCGGCCAGCAGCCCGTCCAGGACCTCCGCGAACGAGGGCACGCCCGCGCGGAAGGCGAGGTCCACCACGCGCGGCCCGTCCGGTATCGGCATGCCCGCGTCGCACACCAGCACCCCGTCGCCGTGTCCCAGCGCGGCCAGCGCACCGGCCAGATGACGATTGAGGATCCCCGCCCGCTTCACCGGTCACCGCCCCGCTCACCGAGCGCCTCGGCCTCGGCCGCCGTCGGGTACGACTCCTGCGCGCCCCGCCGCGTCACCGCCGCCGCGCCCACCAGGGCCGCGTAGGCCGCCGCCGCCGGCAGCGCCGCGCCCGATCCCAGCTTCCAGGCCAGGGCCGCCGTGAACGCGTCGCCCGCGCCGGTCGTGTCCACCGCGTCCACCCGCACCGACGGCACCCGGGTCACACCGGAGGAGTCGCACACCAGCGCTCCGGCCGCGCCGAGCGTCACCACCACCGAACGGGGTCCCCGGGCCAGCAGCAGGGGTGCCCAGTCCGCCGGTTCACCGCTCGCGCCCCGCGCACCGAGGAGCACCCGGGCCTCGTGCTCGTTGACGATCAGCGGATCGCAGGCCGCCAGCACCTCCGCGGGCAGCTCGCGCGGCGGGGACGGGTTCAGCACGAACCGGCTGCCGTCCGCCAGGTTCCGCACGACCTCCACGACCGTCTCCAGCGGGATCTCCAGCTGCGCCGACACCACCCGCGAGGCGCGCAGCAGACCGGCGGCCCGCCGCACGTCCGCCGGGGTGAGCCGGGCGTTGGCACCGGGCGACACCACGATGCTGTTGTCCCCGGACGGGTCGACGGTGATCAGCGCGACACCGGTCGGCGCCCCGCCCGCCAGCACGCCCGCCGTGTCCACCCCGGCCGCCCGCTGCGCGTCCAGCAGCAGCCGGCCGTGCGCGTCGTCGCCGACCCGGGCCAGCAGGGCCGTACGCGCGCCGAGCCGGGCGGCCGCGACCGCCTGGTTGCCGCCCTTGCCGCCCGGATGGACGGCCAGGTCGCCGCCCAGCACCGTCTCGCCGGCGGCCGGCCGCCGCTCGACCCCGATCACCAGGTCGGCGTTGGCCGAACCCACGACCAGGAGGTCGTAGTCGTACATGGAATTGACTCCCCTGAGAGATGACCGGGGCGGGCGGTCCCCGAGGACCGCCCGCCCGCTCGCCGATGTCAGCCGGTGAACCCGGCCACGTTCTGCTTCGTGACCACCTTCACCGGCACCTTGACGGCAGCCCCGACCTTCTTGCCCTGGACCGCCTTCAGCGCGTTGTCGACCGCGATCCGGCCGAGCTGGCTGGGCTGCTGCGCCACGGACGCGTACAGCGTGCCGCCCTCGACCGCCTTCAATCCGTCCGGGGTGCCGTCGAAGCCGACCACCTGGACCGACCGGCCGGCCTTGGCGCCCAGCGCCTTGATCGCGCCGAGGGCCATCTCGTCGTTGGCGGCGATGACGCCCTGCACGTCGGGGTGGGCCTGCAGCAGGTTCGACATCACGTCGAGCCCCTTGGTCCGGTCGAAGTCGGCCGGCTGCTGGGCCAGGACCTGGATGCCCGGGTAGGACTTCAGCCCCCGGGCGAAGCCCGCCGCCCGCTCGCGCGCGGCGGAGGTGCCCGCCTGGCCCTGCAGGATGACGATCCTGCCCTTGCCACCGAGCTTCTCGGCGACCGTCTTCGCGGCCAGTTCACCGCCTGCCACGTTGTCCGAGGCCACCAGGGTGTCCACGGTCGCCTTGTTGACCCCGCGGTCCACGGCGACGACCGGGATCCCCGCCTTGCCGGCGGCCTTCACGGAGTTGCCGGCCGCGTCGGAGTCCACCGGGTTGACGATGATCGCCCCGAGCCCGGAGCTGGTGAAGTTCTGGAGCTGGTTGGCCTGCTGGGAGGCGTCGTTCTGCGCGTCGGTGACCGTGAGGTCCACGCCCAGCTTCTTCGCCTCGGCCTGGGCGCCCGCCCGGATCTGCACGAAGAAGGGGTTGTTGAGGGTGGACAGGGACAGGCCCATCTTCGGGTTCGTGGACGAGGAGGAGCCGTTGTGCAGGAACGAGGTCGCGCCGACGATCGCCACGGTGACGACCGCCGCGAGCGCGTACGTCCCCGCCTGCCTGCCCTTGCCGCCGGGAGAGGCGCCGGCCGCCGCCGGGGCCGCCCCCGCCTTGCGGCGCAGCGTGTCGAAGAGGACGGCCAGCGCGATCACGACGCCGATGACGACCTGCTGCCAGAAGGCCGAGACGTTCAGCAGGTTCAGGCCGTTGCGCAGCACCGCGAGGATCAGCGCGCCGATCAGCGTGCCGGACGCCTTGCCGGTGCCGCCCGCGAGCGAGGCACCGCCGATCACGACCGCGGCGATCGCGTCCAGCTCGTAGCCGTCGGCGGCCTGGGGCTGCGCGGAGGACAGCCGGGAGGCGAGCACGACACCCGCGACGGCCGCGAACACGCCGGACAGGGCGTAGATGGCGAGCTTCTGCCTCTTCACCCGCAGGCCGGACAGCCGCGCGGCCTCCTCGTTGCCGCCGATCGCGTACATCGAGCGGCCGATGTAGGTCCGGCCGAGCACGAGGGCGGCGATCAGGCCCATCACGATCATCACGAGGACCGGCACCGGCAGCCAGCCGCCGAGCGTGTCCCCGAGGTGCGAGACGGAGTCGGGGAAGGGGATCGGGGAGCCGCCGGAGATCACCAGGGACAGACCGCGGGCCACCGAGAGCATGGCGAGCGTCGCGATGAACGGCGGGAGCTTGCCGTACGCGATGAGGAAGCCGTTGACGAGTCCGGCGGCGATGCCGGTCACGACGGCCAGCAGTACCGCCACGACGACCGGTACGCCGTGCGACGTGGCGGTCCAGGCGAGCACGGTGGCCGACAATGCCGCCACCGAGCCGACCGACAGGTCGATGCCCGCCGAGACGATGACGAAGGTGACGCCGAAGGCGAGGACGGCGGTCACGGCCGCCTGGACGCCGACGTTGAGCAGGTTGTCGGTGGTCAGGAAGTCGCCCGACAGCGCCGACATGGCGATGACGAGGACGATCAGCGCGGTCAGCGCGCCGTTCTCCAGGAGCAGCCGGCGCACCGCCGTGGCGCCACCGGCGCCCGTCGTGCTCTTGAGCGTGTCAGTGGCCACGAGCGGCCTCCCTGTCGGTCGTGGGGTTGCTGACGGCGAGTGCCATCACGGAGTCCTGGGTGGCCTCGTCGGCGGACAGTTCGCCCGCGATCCGGCCCTGGGCCATCACCAGCACCCGGTCGCTCATGCCGAGCACCTCGGGCAGATCGCTGGAGATCATGAGTACGGCGGCACCGGCCGCGGTCAGTTCGTTGATGAGCTGGTAGATCTCGACCTTGGCGCCGACGTCGATGCCGCGCGTCGGCTCGTCGAGGATCAGCACCTTGGTGTCCGCCAGCAGCCACTTGCCGATGACGACCTTCTGCTGGTTGCCGCCGGACAGGGTCCGCACGTGCTGACCGAGTCCGGCCATCCGCACGCCGAGCTGCCCCGCGATCCTCGCGGCGGCCTCGCGCTGGCCCTTGAGGTCGACGAGTCCCGCGCGCGTGGCGGCGCGCATGGTGACCAGGCCCAGGTTCTCCTCGACCGACTGGTCGAGCACCAGCCCCTGGCCCTTGCGGTCCTCCGGGATCAGTCCCACGCCGGCCGCCATGGCGGCGTTGACGTCGTGCCCCTTCAGGGCCGTACCGGCGACCTTCACGGCCCCCTTGTCGTACCGGTCCGCCCCGAACACCGCCCGGACGACCTCGGTACGGCCGGCGCCGACCAGCCCGGCGACGCCGACCACCTCACCGGCGTGCACCTCGAAGCTGACGTCGTGGAAGACGCCGTCCCGGGTCAGGCCCTCCACGCTGAGCAGCGCGTCGCCCCGGTCGGCCCGTTCGCGCGGGTACTGCTGCTCGATGGAGCGGCCCACCATGAGCCGGACCAGCTCGGCCTCCGGGGTGGCGGCCGGGACCTGTCCGACGCTCCTGCCGTCCCGGATGACGGTGACCCGGTCGCCGAGGGCGGCGATCTCCTCCAGGTGGTGGGTGATGAACACGATCCCCACGCCGTCCTCGCGCAGTTGGCGCACGATCCGGAAGAGCTTGTCGACCTCCTCGGAGGTGAGCACGGCGGTCGGCTCGTCCATGATCAGTACGCGCGCGTCCAGGCTGAGCGCCTTGGCGATCTCGACCATCTGCAGGCGCGCGATGCCGAGTTCGCGCACCCGCGCGCGGGGGGACACGTTCACGCCGACCCGCTTCAGCAGGACCTCGGCGTCGGCCTCCATCCGCTTCCGGTCGATCATCCCGAACCGGCGCGGCTGCCGGCCGAGGAAGATGTTCTCGGCGACCGTCAGGTCGGGAACGAGGTTGAACTCCTGGTAGATGGTGGCGATCCCGAGGCGTTCGGAGTCCTGCGCACCGTGGATGCGGACCTCCTCGCCGCCGACGACGATCCGCCCGCCGTCGGGCGTGTAGGCGCCGGAGAGCATCTTGATCAGCGTGCTCTTGCCCGCGCCGTTCTCGCCGAGCAGCACATGCACCTCGCCCCGGCGCAGGGAGAAGTCGACGCCGTCCAGCGCCACCACGCCGGGGAAGGTCTTCCGGATGCCCTCGATGCGCAGCAACTCGTCCTGGTCGCTCACGACTCGCTCCTGTTCGTTACGGGGTTCTCGGCGGGGGGCGCGCCGCACGAGCGGCGCACGACGAGACGGGCGGGGAGGGTGACGGACTCGCCGGGCCGGCCCTCGATGCGGTCCACCAGGGCCCGGACGGCCGCCCGGCCCAGCTCGCCCGTGGGCTGGGCGATCGCGGTGACCGGCGGATCGGTGTGCACGAACCAGCGGATGTCGTCGAACGCGGCGAGCGCGATGTCGTCCGGGACGCGCAGCCCGCGCGCGCGGATCGCGTCCAGGGCGCCGAGCGCCATCAGGTTGTCCGCGGCGAAGACCGCCTCGGGCGGCTCCGGCAGGTCGAGGAAGCCGTCGGTGACCCGCCGGCCGCTCTCGGCCTGGAAGTCGCCCTGACCGGTGTAGGCGTCCGGCAGGTCCAGCCCGTACTCGGCCAGGGCGGCCCGGAACGCCTCGACGCGTTCGCTGCCGGTGGTGGTGGCCGCGGGTCCGGAGATGATCGCCAGCCGCCGGTGCCCGAGCCCGTACAGGTGCGCGACGAGATCCCGCACGGCGCGCTGCCCGTCGGCCCGCACCACGGGCACCTCGACGCCCGGGATCCACCGGTCGACGAAGACCATCGGCGTCCCCGCGCGCGCGGCGTCCAGCATCAGCGGGGAGCCGCCGTCGGTGGGGGAGACCAGCAGGCCGTCTATGCGCCGGTCCAGCAGGGTCCGCACATGGTGGTCCTGAAGGTCCGGCCGCTCGTCCGCGTTGCCGATGATCACGCTGTAGCCGAGCGCGCGGGCCTCCTCCTCGACGGAGCGGGCCAGCTCGGTGAAGTACGGGTTCATGACGTCGCTGATGACCAGGCCGAGGGTGCGGGTCTGGTCGGTGCGCAGGGAACGGGCGACGGCGTTGGGACGGTAGCCCAGCGCCTCGACGGCGGCCAGCACGCGCATGCGTGCGTCCGCGCTGACCGACGGGTGCTCGTTCAGGACGCGCGACACCGTGGCGACCGAGACGCCCGCCGCGGCGGCGACGTCCTTGATGCTCGCCATCGCGGGCTCCACCTCCTTGTGGAACTCATGGAATCGATTACATCGACATGCACGAAGGATTGGAATCGATTACACGGACGTAAATCAACCCCCCGCCGGGTTCCTGAGACCGGATCGTGATGTCAGACCCGGCCGGTACCTTCGGGTCATGGCGCAACAGGCGGGGAACCCCACGGGCGAACGGCGGCTCGCCGTGCTCGAAGGCGTGCTGGAGCGGATCACCTACGCCAACGAGGAGAACGGCTACACCGTCGCCCGCGTCGACACCGGGCGGGGCGGCGGGGACCTCCTGACGGTGGTCGGCGCGCTGCTCGGCGCCCAGGTCGGGGAGTCGCTGCGGATGGAGGGCCGCTGGGGCTCGCACCCGCAGTACGGCAAGCAGTTCGTCTGCGAGAACTTCACGACCGTCCTGCCCGCCACCGTCCAGGGCATCCGCCGCTACCTGGGATCCGGGCTGGTCAAGGGCATCGGCCCGGTCTTCGCCGACCGCATCACCCAGCACTTCGGCCTGGACACCCTCGCGATCATCGAGGACGAGCCGAAGCGGCTGATCGAGGTCCCCGGCCTCGGCCCCAAGCGGACCAAGAAGATCGCCGACGCCTGGGAGGAGCAGAAGGCGATCAAGGAGGTCATGCTCTTCCTCCAGACCGTCGAGGTGTCGACGTCCATCGCCGTGCGGATCTACAAGAAGTACGGCGACGCGTCCATCTCGGTCGTGCGGGAGCGGCCCTACCGGCTGGCCGCCGACGTCTGGGGCATCGGCTTCCTCACCGCCGACCGGATCGCCCGGTCCGTCGGCATCCCGCACGACAGCCCCGAGCGCGTGAAGGCGGGCCTGCAGTACGCGCTGTCGCAGTCCGCCGACCAAGGCCACTGCTTCCTGCCGGAGGAGCGGCTGATCGCGGACGCGGTGAAGCTGCTCCAGGTCGACACCGGCCTGGTCATCGAGTGCCTCGCCGAGCTCGCCGGGCCGCCCGAGGAGGGCGAGGACCCGGGGGTCGTTCGGGAGAGGGTGCCCGGGCCCGACGGCGAAGCGGAACCCGTGACCGCCGTCTACCTGGTGCCCTTCCACCGCGCCGAACTCTCCCTCTCGGCCCAGGTGCTGCGGCTGCTGCGCACCCCGGAGGACCGGATGCCCGCCTTCCGGGACGTGGCCTGGGACAAGGCGCTCGGCTGGCTCAAAAGCCGTACCGGCGCCGACCTCGCCCCCGAGCAGGAGGCCGCCGTCCGGCTCGCGCTCACCGAGAAGGTCGCCGTGCTCACCGGCGGCCCCGGCTGCGGCAAGTCCTTCACGGTCCGCTCCATCGTGGAACTGGCCCGCGCCAAGCGCGCCAAGGTGCTGCTCGCCGCGCCCACCGGGCGAGCCGCCAAGCGGCTGGCCGAGCTGACCGGAGCCGAGGCCTCCACGGTCCACCGGCTGCTGGAGCTCAAGCCCGGCGGCGACGCGGCCTACGACCGCGACCGCCCGCTGGACGCCGATCTGGTGGTCGTGGACGAGGCCTCGATGCTGGACCTGCTGCTCGCCAACAAGCTGGTCAAGGCCGTGCCGCCGGGAGCCCACCTGCTCTTCGTCGGCGACGTCGACCAGCTGCCCAGCGTCGGCGCCGGGGAGGTGCTGCGCGATCTGCTCGCCGAGGGCGGCCCGGTGCCCGCGGTGCGGCTCACCCGGGTCTTCCGGCAGGCCCAGCAGTCCGGCGTCGTCACCAACGCGCACCGCATCAACGCGGGGCAGCACCCGCTCACCGACGGGCTGAAGGACTTCTTCCTCTTCGTCGAGGACGACACCGAGGAGGCCGGCCGGCTCACCGTGGACGTGGCCGCCCGCCGGATCCCGGCCCGGTTCGGCCTGGACCCGCGCCGGGACGTGCAGGTGCTGGCGCCCATGCACCGCGGTCCGGCCGGGGCCGGCACCCTCAACGGGCTGCTCCAGCAGGCCGTCACACCGGGCCGGCCGGAGCTGCCGGAGAAGCGGTTCGGCGGCCGGGTCTTCCGCGTCGGCGACAAGGTCACCCAGATCCGCAACAATTACGAGAAGGGGGAGAACGGTGTCTTCAACGGCACCGTGGGCGTGGTGACCTCGCTCGACCCGGTCGACCAGCGTCTGACGGTGCTGACGGACGAGGACGAGGAGGTCCCGTACGACTTCGACGAACTGGACGAACTGGCCCACGCGTACGCGATGACGATCCACCGGTCGCAGGGCAGCGAGTATCCCGCCGTGGTGATCCCCGTCACCACGGGCGCGTGGATGATGCTCCAGCGGAACCTGCTGTACACGGCGGTGACACGGGCGAAACGGCTGGTGGTACTCGTCGGTTCACGCAAGGCGATAGGACAGGCGGTGCGCACGGTGTCGGCGGGCCGGCGCTGCACGGCTCTGGACCACCGGCTCCGCGGTTCCTGAACGCCTCCGACCAGCGGCTCCCGCCCGCATCGAAAAAAATGATCGATCAAATGAGTCGTGAAGGTCACAGAGCACTTCCGGTTACCCGCCGAAGCGGGCAGGATGAGCAGGTTGGCGGCACTGAGTGCCGCCGATGGGCCCAATGGTCGACCCCGAGTGCACTCTCCTGAGCCAAATGGGGGATGGTAGAGACAGTCAGGGCACCTCGAAGATGAGGCACTACGTCGGTGAGGGAAGACGTGAGCGACAACTCTGTAGTACTGCGGTACGGCGACGGCGAGTACACCTACCCGGTGGTCGACAGCACCGTAGGTGACAAGGGCTTCGACATCGGGAAGCTCCGCGCCCAGACCGGTCTGGTGACTCTGGACAGCGGTTACGGCAACACGGCCGCCTATAAATCCGCCATCACCTACCTCGACGGTGAGGCGGGCATCCTCCGCTACCGCGGCTACCCCATCGAGCAGCTGGCCGAGCGCTCCACCTTCCTTGAGGTGGCCTACCTGCTGATCAACGGTGAGCTGCCGACCGTCGACGAGCTGACGACGTTCAAGGGCGACATCACGCGGCACACCCTGCTGCACGAGGACGTCAAGAACTTCTACAAGGGCTTCCCGCGCGACGCCCACCCGATGGCCATGCTGTCCTCGGTCGTCTCGGCGCTGTCCACGTTCTACCAGGACAGCCACAACCCGTTCGACGAGAAGCAGCGCAACCTCTCCACGATCCGCCTGCTCGCGAAGCTCCCGACCATCGCGGCGTACGCGTACAAGAAGTCGATCGGTCACCCGTTCGTCTACCCGCGCAACGACCTCGGCTACGTCGAGAACTTCCTGCGCATGACGTTCTCGGTCCCCGCGCAGGAGTACGAGCTCGACCCGGTCGTCGTCTCCGCGCTCGACAAGCTGCTGATCCTGCACGCTGACCACGAGCAGAACTGTTCGACGTCCACGGTCCGCCTGGTCGGCTCGTCGCAGGCGAACATGTTCGCGTCGATCTCGGCCGGCATCAACGCCCTGTGGGGCCCGCTGCACGGCGGTGCCAACCAGTCCGTCCTGGAGATGCTCGAGGGCATCCAGGCCAACGGCGGCGACGTCGACTCCTTCATCCGCAAGGTGAAGAACAAGGAGGACGGCGTCCGCCTGATGGGCTTCGGCCACCGGGTGTACAAGTCCTTCGACCCGCGCGCGAAGATCATCAAGGCCGCCGCGCACGATGTGCTCTCGGCCCTCGGCAAGTCCGACGAGCTGCTGGACATCGCGCTGAAGCTGGAGGAGCACGCGCTCTCCGACGACTACTTCGTCTCGCGCAACCTCTACCCGAACGTCGACTTCTACACCGGTCTGATCTACCGGGCCATGGGCTTCCCGACCGAGATGTTCACGGTCCTGTTCGCCCTCGGCCGTCTGCCGGGCTGGATCGCCCAGTGGCACGAGATGATCAAGGAGCCGGGTTCCCGCATCGGCCGCCCGCGCCAGATCTACACGGGCGTGGTGGAGCGCGACTTCGTTCCGGTCGAGGAGCGCTGAGCACCTGCCGGACCAGGGGTGCCGATCCGGTGCCCCGCCCGCCGCACAGGGCCCGCCGTCATGGGTGGGCCCGGAACCGACGGTGACGAACGCAAACGGAAGGCGCCCTGACGCCGGTCCCCCCACGGGCCGACGACCAGGGCGCCTTCCCATGTCCCGGTGCGGATTCCCCCCACGGGATCCGGCCGGGCGCTTGGAGAGGACAGCGCCTGAAATCGCTGTCTGAACACGACGGGCGGAACCCGCCGTGCTCCAGTGACGCGCTGCGATCTGCCGGGACAACGCACGCTGGGAGGGCCGCTCAAAGCTTCCCGGTGTACGTGCCCCGGCAACGCATCTCTGAGGAAGTCCCCCAAGACATCCCCAGATGTCAGTCAGCGCCCCCCAAGACGCTGGTCTGACATCGCCAACTTAGACCTTCGAACCCCTTCGATGGTTACGTTCGCGTCACTGTGATCTGCGTCTCTTGCATTTGTCCTTTAGGTGCGCAAGAGCCCCGATACGGCGATCGGGGCTCAAGCGTAAGGATGATGCGCGAGCCTTGTGAAGAGCTTATGTGAGGCGCGCGCCCGACTCCAGGGGGGCTGCCACTTCAACTGTGACTAACCGCCGGTAACCCCGGGTGAGTTCAGTGGAAGCCGCGCAGTCGCAGACTGTTGGTCACCACGAACACCGAGGAGAAGGCCATCGCGGCACCCGCGATCATCGGGTTCAGCAGGCCCGCGGCGGCCAGCGGCAGTGCGGCCACGTTGTAGCCGAAGGCCCACACCAGGTTGCCCTTGATGGTGGTGAGGGTGCGCCGGGAGAGCCGGATCGCGTCCGCCGCCACCCGCAGGTCACCGCGGACCAGGGTCAGGTCGCCCGCCTCGATCGCCGCGTCCGTGCCGGTGCCCATGGCCAGCCCCAGGTCGGCGGTGGCGAGCGCGGCCGCGTCGTTGACGCCGTCGCCGACCATGGCCACGGTCCGGCCCTCGTCCCGCAGCCGCCGTACGACGTCCACCTTGTCCTCGGGGAGCACCTCGGCGATCACCTCGTCGATGCCCACCGCCCGGGCGACCGACTCGGCGACCGTGCGGTTGTCCCCGGTGAGCAGCACCGGCGTCAGTCCGAGCGCGCGCAGCTCGCGCACCGCCTCGGCGCTGGTCTCCTTCACCGCGTCGGCGACCGCGAGCACTCCGCGGGCCCGGCCGTCCCAGCCGACGGTGACGGCCGTGCGCCCGTCCCGCTCGGCCGCCTCCCGGGCGCGTGCCAGCGCCTCGGGCAGCTCGTCGTACAGCCGCCCCACGGCCACCTCGCGGCCCGCCACACGCCCGCGTACGCCCCGCCCGGGGACGTTCTCGAAGTGCTCGACGGCCGGCAGCGCTCCGGCGCGTTCCTCGGCGCCCGCGGCGATCGCCCGGGCGACGGGGTGCTCGGAGGCGTGCTCCAGGGCGCCCGCGAGCCGCAGCACCTCCTTCTCGTCCTCGCCGACGGCGGTGTACACCTCCTGGAGCGTCATCCGTCCGGTGGTGACCGTGCCGGTCTTGTCCAGGACGACCGTGTCGACGCGGCGCGTGGACTCCAGTACCTCGGGGCCCTTGATCAGGATGCCGAGCTGGGCGCCCCGGCCGGTGCCGACCATCAGCGCGGTCGGGGTGGCGAGGCCCAGCGCGCAGGGGCAGGCGATGATCAGGACGGCGACCGCGGCGGTGAACGCGGCGACCGTGTCCCCGGTGACGCCCAGCCAGACGCCGAAGGTGCTGAGGGCGATGAGGATGACCACCGGGACGAACACGGCGGAGATCCGGTCGGCCAGCCGCTGCACCTCGGCCTTGCCGTTCTGCGCGTCCTCCACCAGCTTCGCCATTCGGGCGAGCTGGGTGTCGGCGCCGACCCGGGTCGCCTCGACCACCAGCCGGCCGCCCGCGTTCACGGTGGCGCCGGTGACCCGGTCGCCGGGGCCCACGTCCACCGGCACCGACTCGCCGGTCAGCATGGACGCGTCCACCGCGGAGACGCCCTCGGTGACGGTTCCGTCGGTGGCGATCTTCTCGCCGGGCCGGACGACGAACCGGTCGCCGACGGCCAGCGAGGACACCGGGACCCGCACCTCGCGCCCCTCGCGCAGCACGGCCACGTCCTTGGCGCCCAGCTCCATCAGCGCCTTCAGGGCGGCCCCCGCGCGCCGCTTGGAGCGGGCCTCCAGATAGCGGCCGAGCAGGATCAGCGCCACGACTCCGGAGGCGACCTCGAGGTAGATGGTGGAGGCGCCGTCCATGCGCGAGACGGTGAACCGGAACTCGTCGTGCATGCCGGGCATGCCGGCGTCGCCGAAGAAGAGGGCCCACAGCGACCAGCCGAAGGCGGCCAGGGTGCCGACCGAGACGAGCGTGTCCATGGTCGCGGCGCCGTGCCGGAGGTTGGTCCAGGCGGCCCGGTGGAAGGGCGCTCCGCCCCAGACCACGACCGGCGCGGCGAGGGTGAGCGAGAGCCACTGCCAGTTGTCGAACTGCAGGGCGGGCACCATCGCGAGCAGTACCACCGGGGCGGCGAGCAGCGCGGAGACCAGCAGGCGGTGCCGGAGGGCGCCCAGTTCCGGGTCCGGGCCGGCGGACTCGGGGGCCTCGGCGGCCGCGGGTTCGGGCTCCGGGGGCGGGGGTTCCTCGGCGGTGTAGCCGGTCTTCACGACCGTCGCGATCAGGTCGGCGACCTGGACGCTTCCGGGGTAGCTGACCTTCGCCTTCTCGGTCGCGAAGTTCACGGTGGCGCTCACCCCGTCCATGCGGTTGAGCTTCTTCTCCACCCGCGCGGCGCACGAGGCGCAGGTCATCCCGCCGATGAGCAGCTCGACCTCGGAGGTGTCGCCTATCGCGCTCGCCGGTGTGGCGGTGGTGCTGGTCATGTCCGGACTCCAGACATCGGACCGGGCCGTACGGATCCAGTATCAGCTGGTCGGAACGGCCCGGTCGGGGAAGGGAGGGGTTTTTTTGTCAGGCCCGGCCGGCGAGCTCGAACCCAGCCTCGTCCACGGCGGCGCGGACGGCCTCGTCGTCGAGCGGGGCCGCGGAGACGACGGTCACCTCACCGGTGGACGCGACGGCCTTCACCGAGCTGACGCCCGGGATCTCGGAGATCTCGCCGGAGACGGATCCCTCGCAGTGGCCGCAGCTCATGCCGGTCACCTTGTAGACGGTGGTGACGGAGCCCGAAGTGTCGGTCTGGGCGGTCATGTCGTTACTCCTCGTCGGGGCAGGTGGGGCCGGAGGGACTCACGGTGGGGTCCCCATGCTCACCACACTATACCCCTAGGGGGTATTTCTCCAAGCGTCTCCGGAGCTCAGCGACCACACCCAGGCGACGCCGAGCAGGGCCACGAGTGCCAGGCCGCCCGCCGAGAGCAGCGTGAACAGGTGCTCCTGCCCGGCGCCGGTCCGCGGCAGGTACGGCTGCCCGAACGGCCCCGGGGCGACGGCCTCGGTCCCGTACACCCGCGTCACCAGCCGGCCGGCGACCCCACGTGTGGCGTCCCACGCAGCGTGCAGCACGCAGACGCCGAGCCACGTGCCCACCACCGGCGCGGCGAGGCGGAAGTGCCCGTTCGGACGGCGCTGGGACAGCAGCGCGGCGCCCGCGATCGCGGTCCACAGCCCGTGCCCGAGCGGGGCGAGCAGTTCGCGCGGGAACTCCGTCTCCAGCACCACCCGCAGATCGGCGGCGTCGGAGAGGAGCACCGCGTCGAAGGCGCAGGCGCAGCTCTCCACCGCCGCGAATCCGAGGCCCACGGCCGCGCCGAGCACCAGGCCGGCCCGCGCCCCGCGCAGGCCCGGCTGCCGGCGCAGCGCGAACACCAGGGCCCCGAGCTTCGCCGCCTCCTCGGCCAGGGCGACACCGGTGAACCGTCCGAGGGAAGGGTGGAGCAGGTGCGCCTCCATCAGCACGGCGCCGGGCACCCCGAGGGCGCCGCCGGCCAGGAAGCAGCCGAGGACCGCGCTGACGCCCAGGTCCCGGCCGTGCCGCTCGTACGCCCACAGCACGAAGACGACGGGGATCAGGAAGCCGCCGAGCAGGACGAGCGCGGGCAGTGGCGCGACGCCGCGCGTGGTGTACGCCGCCACCGCGGTCAGCCCCCACAGGGCGAGCCCGCCCTTGAGGCAGCGCCGCCACAGGCCCGCGCCGATGCGGGGAAACGGTGGAGGCGGCTGCTGCGGGCCGGGGATGCGGGCCCGGGGCCTGCCGGGCGGCGGGGAGTGGGTCACGTGGGTCCCCCTCGGACTGCTGCGGGGCGATTCATCCGCACCCTACGCAGGTGTGCCTTTTGTCGCAGTCCGGGTGACCCTGTGGGGTCAGGCGCGGCCGAGCCGGTCGCCCACCAGGGGTTCGAGGTAGCGGACGAGCACGTTCTTGACCTCCCGCACGTAGGCCGCGCGCTCGGCGCCTTCGTGGGCCAGGACCAGTTCGAGGCCGGCCTTGTAGATGCCCAGGCAGACGTGTGCCGTACGGGTGAGGTCGGCCGGCGGGGCCTCGGGCAGCAGCGAGGCGAGCAGGCCCTCGACACGGCCGATCAGGGTCGCGTGCAACTGGTCGTGCGCCTCGGTGATCCCGCCGGGCAGGTCGGGGCCGTGCATCAGCGCGAAGAACACCGGGTGCTCGGTGTTGAAGGCCATGAACCGGTCGACGGCCGAGCCGATCGCCTCCTCCAGCGGGGTGGCGGGGTCGACGGGGGCCAGGGCCTCGCCGTAGGTCTCCCGCATCTCGTGCATCAGGCGGTCGCCCAGCTCGATCGCGATGGCTTCCTTGTTGGGGAAGAACTGGTAGAGCGTGCCCGGCGAGACGCCCGCCTCGCGGGCGATGGCGTTGGTGCTGGCTGCGGTGTAGCCGGTGGTGCAGAAGACCTGGGCGGCGGCCTGGAGGAGCTGGGCGATACGGCGCTCGCCGCGTGCCTGACGGCGGCGCGGCTGCTCGTTCTCCGAGGTGTCGGACACGCGTTATCCCCAGCCCTTCGAAGGCGATTGACAAACGCGAGTGGTCGCTCGCATTCTTATGAAACGCGAGCGATCTCTCGTGTTTGCCAGTTTATGGCAATGACCGACCCATGCCGCCTGCCTGCACGGACATGGGTCACGGTGAAGGGGACACCGCACGATGACCGAAGTCAACAAGGCGGCGCGCGACGGGGACGGACCTCCCCGGACCGGCGGCTGGACGAGGTTCGTCACCGCCCGCCCGCGCCTGTCACTGCTGGTGGCCCTGGTGCTGACCGCGCTCGCCGTGCTGGCAGGCGGCGGGGTCGCGGACCATCTGGGCAGCGGCGGCTGGGAGGACCCGGCCGCCGAGTCGACCTACGCGACCAGGGCGCTGGAGCGCGAGTTCCCCGACTCCCAGCCCAATCTGCTGCTCCTGGTCGACGCGGGCCGCGCCTCCGTCGACGACCCGGCGGTCGCCTCCGAGGCCCGCGACCTGGCCGAGCGACTGGCCGGGGAGCCGGGCGTGACCGGCGTCGGCTCCTACTGGCAGGCCGGTCCCTCGGCGGCGCCCGGCCTGCGCGCGAAGGACGGCCATGAGGCGCTGATCGCCGCCCGCATCACCGGCGACGAGAACGCGATGGGCCGCACACTGGACCGCCTGGCGCCCCACTACCGGGGCGCGCACGGCCCGGTGCGGGTGAAGGTGGGCGGCATCGTCGCCGTCCGGCACGAGATGCAGACCATCATCAAGGAGGACCTCACCCGTGCCGAGATGATCGCCCTGCCGATCACGCTGGTGCTCCTGGTGATGGTCTTCGGCAGCGCCGTGGCGGCCCTGCTGCCGCTGGGCATCGGCATCGTGGCGATCCTCGGCACCAACGCGGTCCTGCGCGGCCTGACCGCCTTCACCGACGTCTCGGTCTTCGCGCTCAACCTCACCACGGCCCTCGGCCTCGGCCTGGCCATCGACTACGCCTTGTTCATCGTCCGCCGCTACCGGGAGGAACTGTCCGGCGGGGCCGAACCCCTGACAGCGGTCGGCGCGACACTGCGCACGGCCGGCCGCACGGTGCTGTTCTCCGCCCTCACGGTGGCGGTCTCCCTGGCCGCCATGATGCTCTTCCCGCAGTACTTCCTGCGGTCCTTCGCCTACGCCGGCATCGCCGTGGTCCTGCTGGCCGCCGCTGCCGCCCTGATCCTGCTTCCGGCGGCCCTGATTCTGCTCGGTCACCGGGTCAACTCCCTGGACGTGCGGCGCCTGTTCCGCCGCGACCGGGAGAGCGCCGGCTCCGGCACCGAGGCGACCGGCGGCACCGGCTGGGCGCGCACCGCCACACTGGTGATGCGCCGCGCCCCGCTCTTCGCGGTCGGCACCAGCGCCCTCCTCGTCGTCCTCGGGCTGCCCTTCCTCGGCGTGAAGTTCGGCACCGCCGACGACCGCCAACTGCCCTCGGGCGCCGAGTCCCACGTGGTGCAGCAGCACCTTCGCGACGGCTTCCCGGGCACCCCCGGCGGCGGACTCGAGATCCTCGCCGAGGGCGGCGCCACCAAGGCCCAGTACGCCGCCTACAAGCAGCGGGTGGCCGCCCTGCCCGAGGTCGTCCGGGTCGACGGCCCCCTGATCGAGGGCGACACGGGCTACTTCACGGTCCAGCCGAAGGGGGAGGCCGTCGACACCGCGGCCCAGAGTCTCGTCGGCGACCTCCGCTCGCTGAAGGCCCCCTTCGACACCAAGGTGACCGGAACGGCCGCCGTCCTGGTCGACTCCAAGCACGCGATAGGCGAACGCCTGCCCTGGGCGGGGGCGTTCATCACGGTCGTCACCCTGCTGCTGGTCTTCCTGCTCACCGGGAGCGTGCTGATACCCCTGCAGGCCGTGGTGCTCAACGCGCTCAGCCTGACGGCGATGTTCGGCGCGGTGGTCTGGGTCTTCCAGGACGGGCATCTGTCCGGTGCGCTCGGCTTCACCAGCCCCGGCTCCATCGAGACCACCCTGCCCGTCCTGATGTTCTGCGTGGCTTTCGGACTCTCCATGGACTACGGCGTGTTCCTGCTCTCCCGCATCAAGGAGGAGTACGACCGCACCGGCGACCACAACGAGGCGGTCCGCCACGGGCTCCAGCGCACCGGCGGGCTGATCACCGCGGCGGCGGTCATCCTCGCCGTGGTGATGGTCGCCATCGGCACCTCCCGGGTGACCAACACCAAGATGCTGGGCCTCGGCATCGCGCTCGCGGTCCTGATGGACGCGATGGTCGTCCGCAGCCTCCTGGTCCCGGCGATCATGCGGCTCACCGGCCGCGCCACCTGGTGGGCCCCCGCCCCACTGCGCCGCTTCCACCGGCGGTTCGGACTCAGCGAGGGCGAGGCGCCGGCGCCCGCGCCGGAGAAGGAGACGGCCGGGGTGTGAGCCGACGGCGGGTGTGAAGCGGCGTCATCGCGTGCGAAGGTGGGCCGCATGAGAGCGGTGGTGTTCGAGAAGTACGGGGAGCCGGCCGAGGTGCGCGAGGTGCCGGACCCGGAGCCGGCCGAGCACGGGGTCGTGGTGCGGGTCGAGGCGACGGGGCTGTGCCGCAGCGACTGGCACGGCTGGATGGGCCACGACCCGGACATCACCCTGCCGCACGTCCCCGGGCACGAACTCGCCGGAGTCGTCGAGTCGGTGGGCGCCCGGGTGACCGGCTGGCGGCCCGGCGACCGGGTCACCGTGCCGTTCGTCTGCGCCTGCGGAAGCTGCCCGTCCTGCGCGGCCGGCGACCAGCAGGTGTGCGAGCGCCAGACCCAGCCCGGCTTCCATCACTGGGGGTCCTTCGCCCAGTACGTGGCCCTCGACCACGCCGACGTGAACCTGGTCGCGGTCCCGGACTCGATGGCGTACGGCACGGCCGCCGCCCTCGGCTGCCGCTTCGCCACGGCCTTCCGTGCGGTGGTGCGGCAGGGCCGGCTGGCGGCGGGGGAGTGGGTAGCGGTGCACGGCTGCGGCGGGGTCGGGCTGTCGGCGGTGATGATCGCGGTCGCCGCGGGAGCCCGGGTGGTCGCGGTGGACGTCTCACCCCGGGCGCTCGAACTGGCCCGGTCGTTCGGCGCGGCCGGGACGGTGGACGCCTCGGCCGTACCGGACACGGCGGCGGCCGTGAGGGAGCTGACCGGCGGGGGAGCCCATCTCTCCCTGGACGCCCTCGGCTCACCCGCCACCTGCGCAGCCTCCGTCGGCTCCCTGCGCCGCCGCGGCCGGCACGTCCAGGTGGGCCTGCTGCCCTCGGCGGACGGCACCACCCCGGTCCCGCTGGCCCGCGCCATCGCCCTGGAACTGGAGATCCTCGGCAGCCACGGCATGGCCGCCCACGCCTATCCCGGAATGCTGGAGCTGGTCGGTTCCGGGGTGCTGCGGCCGGACCTGCTGGTGACGCGGACGATCCCGCTGGACGCGGCCCCGGCCGCCCTCGCCGCCATGGGGACGGCGCCGGGTCCGGGCGTGACCGTCATCGAGCCGTGGCGCTGAGCGCGGCCCACTCACGGTCCAGGATCGCCATGATCACCTCGTCGGCCCACTCACCCTCGCGCACCTGCACCTCCCGCCGTACGCCCTCGACCACGAATCCGGCCTTCTCGTAGACCCGCAGCGCGCGGTGGTTGTGGGCCCAGGCGGCCAGTTCGACCCGGTGCAGACCGAGCGGCCCGAAGCCGTGGGCGACGATCAGCCGGGTCGCCTCGGTACCGATGCCGCGACCGCGGCCCCGGGGCCCGATGAGGGTGCGGAAGGTGCAGCTCCGGGCGGCCGCGTCGTACTCGTACAGCACGACCTCGCCCAACACCTCACCGGTCTCCGGATCGGTGACGGCGAGATCGAGGCGGTCAGGGGCGGTGGCCCGGGAGCCGTACCAGGTGCGCAGCCGCTCCGGGGTCAGTTCGGTGGAGGGCTCGAAGGTGAAGCGGACGACCTCGGGGTCGGCGACGATCTCCCCCATGGCGTCGGCGTCGGCCTCGGTGAACGGCCGGAGAACGGTCCTGCGGCCGGTCAGTACGGGTTTGACGGAGAAACTCATGGGGCGACTGTGCCCCACGCGGTGGGTGGGGCACAGGTGGTTTTTGGCGCTCAGTCCGCTCTTCGGCCCCGGTTGCCCGGCCGGGAGGCGACCCAGGCGCGGACGGTGTCGGCGTACCAGTACGGCTTGCCCGCCTCCACCTGGTCCGGAGGCGGCAGCAGACCGTGCTTGCGATAGGACCGCACGGTGTCCGGCTGCACCCTGATGTGCGCCGCGATCTCCTTGTAGGACCAGAGCCTTCGGTCGGTCATGCGTCGTACCTCCCCGCGCGCGCCGCGGCGCGGCCGGGGGACGGCCGTCGGGGGAGCCGGGCGGTGCGCTGGTGATCACCAAGCCTGTGCCCGGTGAACGACACCGGGAGGCGGCGGGCAAGCGGCTGTTGGCCGGGTGTGACCGAGAACCCGCGTAGGTGCGACATCTGTGACAGGAAGGGGGAGTTTGTGACACGGCCGCAGCAAAGGGGGCGCCTGTTGCGGCCGGTTCGGACGGCGAGGGGTGCGAGGGGTGCGAGGAGGGCCGGGGAGGCGGGGCGGCGGCCCGACCGTGTGAGGCTCAGGCTCCGCAGGACCTCAGGAACGCCCGGGTGCGCCGGGCGATCGGCAGCGGCCTGTCCGGGTCGCACGGGTACATGTCCTGCTCGACGATCGCGAACAGATCGGTGTCCAGCCGTCCGGCGGCCTCCAGCACCGGCCCCAGTGCGGGCACTCCGGACGGCGGTTCGCACATCACCCCCCGGGCGACCGCCGGCCCGAACGGCGTGCCCTTGGCCCGCACGTCGGCGAGGATCTCCGGGTCCACCTGCTTGAGATGCAGATAGCCGATCCGCTCGCCGTAGGTCTCGATCAGCTTGACGCTGTCGCCGCCGCAGTACGCGTAGTGCCCGGTGTCCAGGCACAGGGACACGAGATCCGCGTCGGTGCCGTCGAGGAACCGGGTGACGTTCTCCTCGGTGTCGATGTGCGTGTCGGCGTGCGGGTGGACCACGACCGTGAGGCCGTACCGCTCCCGGACCTCGCGCCCCAGCCGTTCGGTCAGCGAGGTCAGGTCGCGCCACTGCCCGGCGGTCAGCGTGTCTGGCTCCAGCACCTCGCCCGTCCGGTCGTCCCGCCAGAACGACGGGATGACGACCAGGTGGCGGGCGCCCATCGCCCGGGTCAGGGCGGCGATGCCGGAGACGTGTTCCCAGGTCCTCTCCCAGACATCGGCGCCGTGGTGCAGGCCGGTGAAGACCGTGCCGGCCGACACCTTCAGGCCGCGGCGGCCGGTTTCCTCGGCGAGCACCGCGGGGTCGGTCGGCAGATAGCCGTAGGGGCCCAGCTCGATCCACTCGTAGCCCGAGCCGGCGACCTCGTCGAGGAACCGCTGCCAGGGCACCTGCCGCGGGTCGTCCGGGAACCACACGCCCCAGGAGTCGGGCGCCGAACCGATCCGGATGCGGGAAAGTGAGGAGGGTGACAAGGACGTCATGGCCGTCAGCCTGCGGGCGCCCGGAAAGCGGTGTCAAGCTGTCGTCCGAATGTCCGGACAAAAGATTGACAGGGTTCGTCTGACAGGACTAGAAAGCCCGGGAAGAGATACGCGGGGTGAACCGGACAGCGCGGAAGGGAAGCCGATGGCGTACGACCTGATCACCATGGGGCGGATCGGAGTGGATCTCTACCCGCTGCAGACCGGCGTGCCGCTCGCCCAGGTGTCGGCCTTCGGCAAGTTCCTCGGCGGATCGGCGACCAACGTCGCCGTCGCCGCCGCCCGGCTCGGCCGCCGGACCGCCGTGATCACCCGCACCGGTGACGACCCGTTCGGCACCTATCTGCACGAGGCCCTGCGCGGCTTCGGCGTTGACGACCGCTGGGTCACCCCGGTCCCCGGACTGGCCACGCCCGTCACCTTCTGCGAGGTCTTCCCGCCGGACGACTTCCCCCTCTACTTCTACCGCCGCCCGAAGGCGCCCGACCTGGAGATCGACGCCGGCGACCTGGACCTGGACGCCATCGCCGCCGCCCGGATCTTCTGGGTCACCGGCACCGGCCTGAGCGAGGAGCCGAGCCGCACGGCGACCCTCACGGCCCTCGCCCACCGGGCCCGGTCCGGCACGACGGTCTTCGACCTCGACTGGCGCCCCGTTCTCTGGAACGGCCCGGCCCGGACCGATCCGGACGTGGCCCGGCCCTTCTACACCGAGGCGCTGCGGCACACCACGGTCGCCGTCGGCAACCTCGACGAGGTGGAGATCGCGACCGGGCTGCGCGAACCCCACGCGGCCGCCCGCGCCCTGCTGGCCGCCGGGGCCGAGATCGCCGTGGTCAAACAGGGACCCAAGGGCGTCCTCGCCGTCGACCGGGCGGGCGGGTGCGCCGAGGTCCCGCCCCTCCCGGTCACCGTCCTCAACGGACTCGGCGCCGGGGACGCCTTCGGCGGCGCCCTCTGCCACGGCCTGCTGGCGGGCTGGGACCTGGAGACGACCATGCGGTACGCCAACGCGGCCGGCGCCATCGTCGCCTCCCGTCTGGAGTGCTCCTCCGCGATGCCCGCCCCCGACGAGGTGGCCGCCGCGCTCGAGGCCGGAGCGGTGCTGTGAGGGCCGGCCGCGTGGCGGGGACGCACACCGAGGGCGGGTCGGGGACCCGGCTGCCACCGGTCGACGTCGCCGAACTGGTCCGCGTCCGCACCCACCGCCCCGAGGCCATCGCCGAGGCCGCCGCCCGCCGCGTCCGGCGCCCGCTGCTGGGCACGAGCGGCCGCCTGATGATCGTCGCCGCCGACCACCCGGCCCGCGGCGCGCTCGGCGTCGGCGACCGCGCTCTCGCCATGGCCAACCGCGCCGACCTGCTGCAGCGGCTCCGCCTCGCACTGTCCAGGCCCGGCGTCGACGGCGTCCTCGCGACCGCCGACGTACTGGACGACCTGCTGCTGCTCGGCGCCCTCGACCACAAGGTCGTCCTCGGCTCCATGAACCGCGGCGGACTCCAGGGCGCCCGCTTCGAACTGGACGACCGCTTCACCGGCCACCGCCCCGAGGACATCCAGCGCCTCGGCTTCGACGCCGGCAAACTGCTGCTGCGCATCGACTACACCGACCCGGGCTCGCTCACCACCCTGGAGTCCGCCGCCCGCGTCATCGACGACATGGCCGCCCGCCGGCTCCCGGTCTTCGTGGAGCCGTTCATCACCAGCCGCACCCCCGAGGGCCGGCTGGTCAACGACCTGTCCGCCGAAGCCGTCACCCGGTCCGTCGCCATCGCCTCCGGCCTCGGCGGCTCCTCGGCCTACACCTGGCTGAAGGTGCCGGTCACCGAGAACCCCGACGACATGGCCCGGGTCATGGAGACCTCGACCCTGCCGGCCGTCCTCCTCGGCGGCGACGTCGGCGACTCCCCCGGGGAACAGGTCGCCGCCTACGAGAAGTGGCGCGGCGCGCTCCGACTTCCCACCGTGCGCGGCCTGGTGGTGGGCCGTTCGCTGCTGTACCCGGCGGACGGCGATGTGGCCGCCGCCGTGGACACCGCCGCCGGACTGCTGCGGGGGGCCGCATGACCGGCACCGGACTGCACCTGCCCCGGGGAACCGCCGGGAACGGCGGGTACACCCTCGACATCGGCCCCGGGCGCGCCGGCTGGGAGTACAGCGCCCTGCGCGTCGTGGAGCTGACACCCGGCGGCAGCCATACGTTCACCACCGGGGGCAGTGAATGGATCGTGCTTCCGCTGCGGGGCGGATGTACCGTGCGAATCGAGGAAGACGAGTACCAACTCCTGGGCCGGGAGAGCGTTTTCACCGGGGTCTCCGACTTCGTGTACGCGCCTCGCGACGCCCGGGTCCAGATCGCCTCCGGCGCGGGAGGCCGCTTCGCCCTGGCAGGAGCGAAGTGCGAGCGACGACTCCCCGCCCGCTACGGCCCCGCGCCGGAGGTCCCCGTCGAACACCGCGGCAGCGGCACCTGCGCCCGCCAGGTGCGCAACTTCGCGGCGGCCGACACCTTCGACTGCGACCGGCTGATCGCCGTGGAGGTCGTCACCCCCGGCGGCAACTGGTCCTCCTACCCCTCGCACAAGCACGACGAGTACGTGCCGGGCGAGGAGTCCCGGCTGGAGGAGATCTACTACTTCGAGATCGACGGCCCGAACGGGTTCGGCTACCAGCGCGTGTTCCCCTCCCGAGAGGGCGGCTCCGACGTGCTCGCCGAGGTCCGCTCCGGCGACGCCGTCCTCGTCCCCGACGGATGGCACGGCCCGTCGATCGCCCAGCCTGGCCACGACATGTACTACCTCAACGTCATGGCGGGGCCCGGCGAGACGCGGGAGTGGCGGATCCGCTTCCACCCCGACCAAGCAGAGACCACAGGGGGCTACCGATGACGATCCGGCTGACCGTCGCCCAGGCACTCGTCCGCTTCCTCGCCGCCCAGCACACCGAACGCGACGGCGAGCGGCGGCGGCTGATCGGCGCCACCTGGGGCATCTTCGGGCACGGCAACGTCGCCGGGCTCGGCCAGGCGCTGGTCGAGTACGCCGAGGTCATGCCGTTCCACCAGGGCCGCAACGAGCAGGCCATGGTGCACGCGGCGGTCGGCTACGCCCGCCAGTCCAACCGCCTGTCCGCCCACGCCGTGACCACCTCCATCGGCCCCGGCGCCACCAACCTGGTCACCGGCGCCGCCCTGGCCACCGTCAACCACCTCCCGGTCCTGCTCCTCCCCGGCGACGTCTTCGCCGCCCGCCCCGCCGACCCGGTCCTGCAGCAGCTCGAGGTGCCGTACGCGGGCGACCTCTCGGTCAACGACACCCTGCGCCCGGTGTCGCGGTACTTCGACCGGATCACCCGGCCCGAGCAGCTCGTCCCGGCCGCGCTGCAGGCCGTGCGGGTCCTCACCGACCCGGTGGAGACCGGCGCGGTCACCCTCGCCCTGCCGCAGGACGTGCAGGCGGAGGCGTACGACTGGCCCGAGGAGTTCTTCGCCGAGCGCGTGTGGGTGGTACGGCGGCCCGGCGCGGACCCGACCGAGCTGGCCGAGGCGGTCCGGGCCGTCCGCCGGGCGCGCAGGCCGCTCGTCGTCGCGGGCGGCGGCGTCCACCACAGCCGCGCCGAGGAGACACTCGCCGAGTTCGCGGCGGCCACCCGCATACCGGTCGCCTCCACCCAGGCCGGCAAGGGCTCCCTGCGCCACGACCACCCGCAGGACGTCGGCGGCGTCGGCCACACGGGCACCGCCACCGCCGACGAACTGGCCCGCACCGCGGACCTCGTCATCGGCGTCGGCACCCGGTACACCGACTTCACGACCGCCTCCGGCACCCTCTTCGAGAATCCGGACGTCCGTTTCCTGAACCTCAACATCGCGCCCTTCGACGGCCACAAGCTCGCCGGGCTCCCGCTGGTCGCGGACGCCCGCAGCGGCCTGGCCGAACTGACCGAGGCGCTGGTGACGCACGGCCACCGGGCCGCCGGTTCCTACGTCACCGAGTACACCGAGGACAAGGAGCGCTGGGAGCAGCGCGTGGACGCCTGCTTCGAGGCCGACGAGCCCGACGTACGGCCGACCCAGCCGCAGGTCATCGGCGCTCTCGACGCCCTCGTCGACGAGTCCGACATCATCGTGAACGCGGCCGGCTCGCTCCCCGGCGACCTGCACAAGCTGTGGCGGACCAGGTCCCGGGACCAGTACCACCTGGAGTACGGCTACTCCTGCATGGGCTACGAGATCCCGGCGGCGATCGGCGTCAAGCTCGCCGCGCCCGGGCGGAACGTGTGGGCGCTGGTCGGCGACGGCACGTATCTGATGATGCCGACGGAGATCGTGACCGCCGTCCAGGAGGGCGTCGCGATCAAGGTCCTGCTGGTGCAGAACCACGGGTACGCGTCGATCGGCGGCCTGTCGGAGTCGGTGGGCGGCGAGCGGTTCGGCACCGCCTACCGCCACCGCGCGGCCGACGGCACCTTCACCGGCGCCCCGCTGCCCGTGGACCTCGCCGCCAACGCGGCCAGCCTCGGCATGCGGGTGCTGCGCGCGCGGACCGTCCGCGACCTGCGGTCCGCGCTCGCCGAGGCGCGCGCGGCCGACACTCCCACATGTGTCTACGTGGAGACCGAAACGTCCGACACTGTGTCGGGCGCGCCTCCGGCGCAGGCCTGGTGGGATGTTCCTGTGGCCGAGACCGCGACCCGATCGTCCGCGGTCAAGGCACGTGAGCTGTACGAACGGCACGTCTCGACCCGACGCCGCCATCTGTAGAAGGAGTCTTAGGGCATGACGAAGATCGTCAACCACTGGATCGGCGGCAAGACCGCCGAAGGCGCGTCGGGTACGTACGGGCCGGTCACGGACCCGGCGACCGGCGCGGTCACCACGAAGGTCGCCTTCGCGTCGGTCGAGGAGGTGGACGCGGCGGTCGCCGCCGCCAAGGACGCCTACACGACCTGGGGCCAGTCCTCGCTGGCGCAGCGGACCAACATCCTCTTCAAGTTCCGCGCGCTGCTCGACGCGCACCGGGACGAGATCGCCGAGCTGATCACCGCCGAGCACGGCAAGGTGCACTCGGACGCTCTGGGCGAGGTGGCGCGCGGCCTGGAGATCGTCGACCTGGCCTGCGGCATCAGCGTGCAGCTCAAGGGCGAGCTGTCCACGCAGGTGGCGAGCCGGGTGGACGTGTCGTCGATCCGGCAGCCGCTGGGTGTCGTCGCGGGCATCACCCCGTTCAACTTCCCGGCGATGGTCCCGATGTGGATGTTCCCGATCGCCATCGCCTGCGGCAACACGTTCGTGCTGAAGCCGAGCGAGAAGGACCCGTCGGCGGCGGTCAGGCTCGCCGAGCTGCTCGCCGAGGCCGGACTGCCCGACGGCGTCTTCAACGTCGTGCACGGTGACAAGGTGGCCGTGGACCGTCTGCTGGAGCACCCGGACGTCAAGGCCGTCTCCTTCGTCGGCTCGACCCCGATCGCCCGCTACATCCACACGACGGCCTCCGCGGCCGGAAAGCGGGTGCAGGCCCTCGGCGGCGCCAAGAACCACATGCTGGTCCTGCCGGACGCGGACCTGGACGCGGCCGCCGACGCGGCGGTCTCCGCGGCCTACGGGTCGGCCGGCGAGCGCTGCATGGCGATCTCCGCGGTCGTGGCGGTCGGCGCGATCGGCGACGAGCTGGTGGAGAAGATCCGCGAGCGGGCCGAGAAGATCAGGATCGGCCCCGGCAACGACCCGGCGTCCGAGATGGGCCCGCTGATCACCGCCGCCCACCGCGACAAGGTCGCCTCCTACGTGAAGGGCGCCGCGGACGACGGCTGCGAAGTGGTGCTGGACGGCACCGGCCACACCGTGGAGGGCTACGAGGACGGCCACTGGATCGGCATCTCGCTGCTCGACCGGGTGCCGACCGGCGCGAGCGCCTACCGGGACGAGATCTTCGGCCCGGTGCTGTGCGTGCTGCGCGCCGACACGTACGAGGAGGGCGTCGCCCTCATCAACGCCTCGCCGTTCGGCAACGGCACCGCCGTCTTCACCCGGGACGGCGGCGCGGCCCGCCGCTTCCAGCTCGAGGTCGAGGCCGGCATGGTCGGCGTCAACGTCCCGATCCCGGTCCCCGTGGGCTACCACTCCTTCGGCGGCTGGAAGGACTCGCTCTTCGGCGACCACCACATCTACGGCAACGACGGCACGCACTTCTACACCCGCGGCAAGGTCGTCACCACCCGCTGGCCCGACCCGGCGGACGCCCCCGCGGGCGTCGACCTGGGCTTCCCGCGCAACCACTGAGCGACCGCCGGGAACACCCCGTCGGGCCGTCCGGATACCGGACGGCCCGACATTTTTTTGTCGCGCTGCCTGCGGTTCCCGTTTTCGAGGATCAAACGGGCAAGCCATGAGGGATCTGTCGGATGCCTTCGAAAGCAAGGTCATCAATCCGGTTGGCTTACTGAATGATCTGTTGCGTGATCAGTGCCTGCGAAACTGATGTGAACTGCATCGCTTTACGAGTGCGGAATCCGAAGGTGAACCCCCATTGACGCGGCGGTTTTCGAAGGGGTTCTCTAAGCAGCGCCGGGAGCGGACGAGACGAACGCAGACGAGCCGCCGGAGGCGATAGCGCTCCCGACCCCCACCCTCAGTCGCACCAGTCGATCGGAACCCCGCCGCATGACCGACACGCTCCGCCCTGTCGACACCGCCGTCGCAGACGCTCCCGGCATCTCCGACGGTCCCCGCAAGCTCAAGCGTTCCATCGGCGTCGTCGGCGGCACCCTGCTGACGCTCTCGTGCGTCACGCCCGCCTCCACCCTCTTCGTGGTCATCCCGGACCTGTTCGGCTCCCTCGGCACCGCCACCGCCCTGACGATCGCCATCGGCTCCCTCCTCTGTATCGCCGTGGCGTTCTGCTACTCCGAGCTGGGCACCCTCATCCCCAGCGCGGGCGGCGAGTACGCCATGGTGTCGACGATGGCCGGGCGGCTCGCGGGCTGGCTGGTCTTCGTGCTGTCCCTGCTGGTGGTCATGATCGTCCCGCCCGTCATCGCGATGGGCACGGCCGACTACCTGGCCCCGATCGTCCACCTCGACCCGTCCCTGACGGGCGCCGGCGTCATGCTGCTCGCCACCCTCGCCGGACTGCTCGACCTGCGGGCCAACGCCTGGATCACCGGCATCTTCCTGGTTCTCGAGGTCATCGCGGCCGGCGTGGTCGCCCTGCTGGGCTTCTCGCACAGCCACCGCGGCGTCGGCAGCCTGGTCTCCATGCAGGTGGCCGGTCCGAGCGGCCACACCGACCCGGTGACGGCCATGCTCGTCATATCCGGGCTCGCCATCGCCCTCTTCGCCACCCAGGGCTTCTCGACCGCCGTCTACCTCTCCGAGGAACTGGAGCACCCGCGCCGCAACGTCGCCCGCACGGTGCTGGCCACCCTCGCCATCTCCTCGGTCGTCATCATCGTGCCGGTCGCCGCGATCACCATGGGCGCCTCCGACATCAAGGAGCTCACCGGCGGCGACATCAGCTCCATGGTCACCGCCTGGTCCAACTCCGCGGTCGGCACCTTCGTGAGCCTCTGCGTGGCCCTCGCGATCATCAACGCGGGCATCGTCATGGTCATCCAGAACTCCCGCGTCCTGTTCGCCTCCGCCCGCGACAAGGCCTGGCCCGAGCCGGTCAACAACGTCTTCTCCAAGCTCGGCCGCTTCGGCTCCCCCTGGGTCGCCACCCTGGCGGTCGGAGTCCCCGGCGCGCTGCTCTGCTTCGTCAACCTGGACACCCTGTACGGCGTCACCGGCGTCTCCGTGACCGGCATGTACATCCTCGTCGCGGTCGCCGCCCTGCTGTGCCGCCGCGGCCACCACAAGCACACCCCCGCCTGGCGGATGCCGCTGTGGCCCGCGATGCCGGTCCTGCTGATCGTGGTCCTCGCCTACATCCTCACCCAGCAGGAGGCGAGCTACCTGCTGTGGACCGGCGGCATCACCGCGGTCGCCACCCTCTACTGGGCCTTCTACCTCCGCCCGCGCCGCGACACCCGCTGGCTCGTGTCGATCCCGGAGGACGAGCAGGACTGACGGCTCGGCCGAAGTCCCGCGTCACCACCGAGCACGCCCCGTCGTCCTCGCCGCCCGCACCCCGACAGGCGGCGAGGACGGCGGCGTTCCCGCGCCCGGCGCCGCCCCGGTACCGCGCCTGGAGTACGGGGGAGGGGGCCCGTACGCCGCAAGGAGGGCGGCGGTTCACCCCCTGGGCCGCATGCGCCGTCGGTGGCGGCCCGTACCGTTGATGCATGGATCTTCGAGTGCCCGTACCGCGGGGACCGCTGAAGGGGCCGCGCCGGCTGCTGGCCGCCGCGGCCGCCGTCGTGGTGCTCGCCGGCGCCGGGACCTGGTCGGCCGTCGCGTCCGACGACCCGCCCCGGGTGCACCGGACCGACCGGGTCATGACCATGGCCGACGGCACCCGGCTGGACACCTCCTACTTCACCGGCGCCTCCGCCGGCCGCCGCCCCGCCGTCCTGCTCGCGCACGGCTTCGGCGGCAGCAAGAACGACGTGCGGCAGCAGGCCGAGGACCTCACCCGCGCCGGCTACACGGTGCTGACCTGGTCGGCCCGCGGCTTCGGCCGCTCCACCGGGAAGATCGGCCTGAACGACCCGGAGCACGAGGTCGCCGACGTCTCCCGGCTCATCGACTGGCTGGCCGGGCAGCCCCAGGTCCGCCTCGACGGCAGGGGCGACCCGCGGGTGGGCGTCACCGGCGGCTCCTACGGCGGCGCGATCTCCCTGCTCGCCGCCGGCCGCGACCGCCGCGTCGACGCCATCGCCCCGGCCGTCACCTACTGGAACCTCGCCGACGCCCTCTTCCCGGACGGCGTCTTCAAGAAGCTCTGGGCCGGCGTCTTCTTCAACACCGGCGGCGGCTGCGCCCGGTTCGAGCCCGCCCTGTGCCGGATGTACGACCGGGTCGCCGAGTCCGGCACCCCGGACGACGCCGCCCGCGAACTGCTCCGGGAACGCTCGCCCGTCGCGGTCGCCGACCGCATCGAGGTGCCCACCCTGCTGGTCCAGGGCCAGACCGACTCCCTGTTCACCCTCGCCCAGTCCGACGCCGCCGCGAAGGCGATCCGCGAGAACGGCGCCCCCGTGGACGTCGACTGGATCGCGGGCGGGCACGACGGCGGCGACATGGAGGACGGCCGGGTGCGGGGGCGGGTGACCGCCTGGTTCGACCACTACCTGAAGGGCGACGGGTCCACCGGCACCGGCCCCGCCTTCCGCGTCACCCGCACCGGCGGCGTCGACTCCACCGACGGCACCGCCCTGCTGCGCGGGGCGAGCGCCGGTGCCTACCCGGGCCTGCGCGACCACCCGCGCGCGATCGCCCTGACCGGCCGCGAGCAGCACGTGGCCAACCCGGCCGGCGCCAGCCCGCCCGGCGTCTCCGCGCTGCCCGGCCTGGGCGGCTCCGGCGGCCTCTCCCAGCTCTCCGCGCTCGGCGTCGGGGTCTCCCTCGACTTCCCCGGCCAGTACGCCCGGTTCGACTCGGCCCCGCTCACCCGCGACCTGCGGATCACCGGCTCGCCGACCGCCACCGTCCACGTCACCTCCACCACCGACGACGCCGTCCTCTTCGGCAAGGTGTACGACGTGGGCCCCGGCGGCACCCGGCAGGTGCTGCCCTCCCAGCTCGTCGCGCCCCTGCGGATCACCGGCGCGAAGGCCGGCAAGGACGTCACCGTCACCCTCCCGGCGATCGACCACGAGGTGCGCAAGGGCCACCGGCTCCGCCTGGTCCTCGCCTCCACCGACCTGGGCTACGCCTCACCGGCCGCCCCGGCCACGTACACCGTCTCCCTCAGGTCGGACCTGAGCGTGCCGACCGCGCCCGCCCTCACCACCGCGGCGGCGCCGCTGCCCGCCTGGGTGTGGTGGCTGCCGCTGGCCGGGGCCCTGGGCGCGCTCGCCCTGCTGCTCACCGGCCGCCGCCCCACGACCGCCCCCGCGCCCGACCCGGCGCTCGCCGACGTCCCGCTGCAGATAACGGACCTGAGCAAGCGGTACGCCAGGTCCACCGACCGGTACGCGGTGCGCGAGCTGTCCTTCCGCGTGGAGAAGGGCCAGGTCCTCGGCCTGCTCGGACCCAACGGCGCGGGCAAGACCACCACCCTGCGCATGCTGATGGGCCTCATCGGGCCCGACGACGGGGAGATCCGCGTCTTCGGCCACGCCGTCCGGCCCGGCGCGCCGGTGCTGTCCCGAGTCGGCGCCTTCGTGGAGGGCGCGGGCTTCCTGCCCCACCTGTCCGGCCGGGAGAACCTGGAGCTGTACTGGCGGGCCACCGGCCGCCCGCCCGAGGACGCCCGTCTCGACGAGGCCCTGGAGATCGCCGGCCTCGGCGACGCGCTCGCCCGCGCCGTGCGCACCTACTCCCAGGGCATGCGCCAGCGCCTGGCCATCGCCCAGGCCATGCTAGGCCTGCCCGACCTGCTCATCCTGGACGAACCCACCAACGGCCTCGACCCGCCCCAGATCCGCGAGATGCGCGAGGTGATGATCCGCTACGCGGCCGCCGGCCGCACCGTGATCGTCTCCAGCCACCTCCTCGCCGAGGTCGAGCAGTCCTGCACCCACCTGGTGCTGATGGACCGCGGCCGGCTCGTCCAGGCGGGACCGGTGCGGGAGATAGTCGGCTCCGGCGACACGCTGCTGGTCGGCACCGGCACGCCCGTGGACGAGCCGGTGGTGGAGAAGGTCACCGCCCTGCCCGGCGTGGCCTCGGCCGTCCGCACCGAGGACGGGCTGCTCGTCCGTCTCGAACCCGGCGGCACCGCCGAGGAACTGGTCGTGGAACTGGTGCGCCTGGAGGTGCCCGTCGCCTCGGTCGGCCCCCACCGGCGCCTGGAAGACGCCTTCCTCACCCTGATCGGAGGTGCCCCGTGAGCACGCTCACCGAGCCCGTCGAGGCCGCCCCCGGGTACCGCGCGGGCCGTACGCTGCCGCTGCGTGTGGAGCTGGTCCGCCAGCTCAAGCGGCGCCGCACGCTGATCATGGGCGGCGTCCTCGCGGTCCTGCCGTTCGTGCTGCTCGTCGCGTTCGCGATCGGCGGCGAGCCCTCGGGCCGCGACGGCCGGGTCACGCTGATGGACACGGCCACCGCGTCCGGCGCCAACTTCGCCGCGGTCAACCTGTTCGTCTCGGCGGGTTTCCTGCTGGTCATCCCGGTCGCCCTGTTCTGCGGGGACACGGTCGCCTCCGAGGCGAGCTGGTCCTCCCTGCGCTATCTGCTGGCCGCGCCCGTGCCGAGGACCCGGCTGCTGCTGTCCAAGCTCGCCGTGGGGCTCGGGCTGAGCCTCGCCGCGATGGTGCTGCTCCCGGTCGTGGCCCTGGCGGTCGGCACGGCCGCCTACGGCTGGGGTCCGCTCCAGATCCCCACCGGCGGCGCGCTGGACCCGGGCACGGCGGCGCAGCGGCTCGTGGTGGTCGTGGCCTACGTCTTCGTGTCCCAGCTGGTCACGGCGGGACTGGCGTTCTGGCTGTCGACGAGGACGGACGCCCCGCTCGGCGCGGTCGGCGGCGCGGTCGGCCTGACGATCGTCGGCAACGTCCTGGACGCCGTGACCGCCCTCGGTCACTGGCGGGACTTCCTGCCCGCGCACTGGCAGTTCGCCTGGGCCGACGCCGTGCAGCCGGACCCGGAGTGGTCCGGCATGGTCCAGGGCGCCGCGATCTCCGTGACCTACGCCGTGGTGCTGTTCGCCCTGGCCTTCCGGGGCTTCGCGCGCAAGGACATCGTCTCCTGAGCGCGGCCGGACCGGCCGCCGCGCGTACCGTTGACGTTTCCTTACTTACGAGTAAGTTGACCCGGCAGTAAGAACCTTCGCCACAGCCGCGACCGGGAGCCGTCATGGGCGTACGCAGGGATCTGAAGCGGGCACGGCGGCGCGCCGACCTGGCGGCACGCGGGTCGGTGGAGGTCGTCAGGGACTCCGGGGGCACCGTGCGTGAAGTGCGGGCGGCACCCCTGGCGGCACCGCTCACCGGCGGCTCCATGGCCGACCTCCCGTTCACCCACGCGGCCGGGACCCCGGACGCGGTGCTCCTGCGCCGCCGCGCCGAGGAGACCTGGCGTCCGGTGACGGCGGCCGCCTTCGCCGCGGAGGTCACCGCCGTCGCCAGGGGGCTGATCGCCGCCGGTCTGGAACCGGGCGGCCGGGTCGCGGTGATGTCCCGCACCCGCTACGAGTGGACGGTCCTGGACTTCGCGATCTGGGCGGCCGGCGGCCAGTCCGTGCCCGTCTACCCGACCTCCTCCGCCGCCCAGGTGGAGTGGATCGTCCGGGACTCCGGCGCCCGGTACGTGGTCACCGAGACCGCCGAGAACACCGCGACGGTCCTCGCCGGCACCGCGAGCCACGCCCGCCGGCCCCGCGTCTGGCAGCTCTCCCCGACCGGGGACACCGGGACGTCCGCCGTGCCGGGCGGCACCTTCGCCGACCTCGTCGCCCTCGGCCACGACGTCGGCGACGACGAGGTCGCCGAACGGCGCGCCGCCCTCACGCCCGACACCATCGCCACCCTCTGCTACACCTCCGGCACCACCGGCCGCCCCAAGGGCTGCGTCCTCACCCACGCCAACCTGCACGCCGAGGCCGCGAACACGGTCGAACTGCTGCACCCGGTCTTCCAGGCGGTCACCGGACGGACCGCCTCCACCCTGCTCTTCCTGCCGCTCGCCCACATCCTCGGCCGCACCCTGCAGCTCGCCTGCCTGATGGCCCGTATCGAGACCGGCCACTTCCCGAGCGTCAGGCCCGACGAACTGCGCCCCGCGCTGAAGGAGTTCCGGCCCACCTTCCTCGTGGGGGTGCCGTACCTCTTCGAGAAGATCCACGACACCGGGCGCGCCACCGCCGAGAGGATCGGCCGCGGCGCCTCCTTCGACCGCGCCGAACGGATCGCCGTGCGCTTCGCCGAGGCGTACCTCAGGAAGTTCCTCGGCACCGGCAAGGGCCCGGGCCCCGGCCTGTACGCCGCCTGGGCCCTGTACGACCTCCTGGTCTACCGGCGCATCCGCGGGGAGCTCGGCGGCCGCATGCGCTACGCCATCAGCGGCGGCTCCCCGCTGGACCGCGACCTCAACCTCTTCTTCAACGGGGCCGGAATCGTCGTCTACGAGGGCTACGGCCTGACCGAGACCACCGCGGCCGCCACCATCGTGCCCCCGCTCACCCCCCGCCCCGGCACGGTCGGCCTGCCCGTCCCGGGCGTGGCCGTACGCGTCGCCGACGACGGCGAGGTGCTGATCAAGGGCGGAGTGGTCTTCGGTGGGTACTGGAACGACCCGGCCGCCACGGACGCCGTTCTGGCCGACGAGTGGTTCGCCACCGGCGACCTCGGCCGCCTCGACGAGGACGGCTACCTCACCATCACCGGCCGCAAGAAGGACATCCTGGTCACCTCCGGCGGCAAGAACGTCTCCCCGGCCGTCCTGGAGGACCGGCTGCGCAGCCGCTCCCCGGTCGGCCAGTGCCTGGTCGTCGGGGACAACCGGCCCTTCGTCGCCGCGCTGATCACCCTCGATCCGGAGGCGGTGGCGCACTGGCTGACGGTGCGAAAGCTCCCGGCGGACACGCCGCTCGCCGAACTCGTCCACGACGAACGGCTGCGCCGCGAGGTGCAGAAGGCGGTGGACCACGCCAACGCGGCCGTCTCCCGCGCCGAGTCGATCCGCGCCTTCGCCTTGGTCAAGGGGGAGTTCACCGAGGAGAACGGGCTGCTGACCCCGTCGCTGAAGGTGAGGCGGCACGCGGTGACCGCCGCCTACGCGGAGCACATCGAGGCGCTGTACCGCGGCTGAGCACGCACGACGGCGGCGGGCACCGGAAGCAACCGGTGCCCACCGCCGCGAAGGGTGCGCTCAGCCGTTCCCGGTGCCGTTGCCGGACACGGCGGAGATGTCGTCGAGCACGTGCGACAGCGGCTCGTCGCCCTTGGCCTGCGTCGAGTTCTCGGTGCACTGCTGGGTCTGCGGCGAGGACAGGACCGGGATGTCCTGCACGCCGACGTTCCCGATGAGCGCCAGCACGGACTGCGCCTGGACCTTCGCGGGCAGGCCGACGCACGGCTTGTTCAGCGAGCCCTGGACCAGCGAGAGCTGCGGGCTCTGGTCACCGAAGGTGGCGGAGTTGCCGAACGTCGACTCGGCCTCGTTGCCGCTCAGCGACGTGGTGCCGTGGTCGTTGCCGATGGCGAGGGCCTGCGGGGCCGCCACGCCCGCGAGACCGGCGACGGAGGCGGCGACGGCCGCGGTCGCCCACAGCTTCTTCATGGTGGTTCCCTTTCGAGACGCGTGCTCCGCAAGGAGCCGCGGGAGAGTCGGCTGGAGGGGGAGGTCCCGGGTCACTTGTTGCCGGTGCCGTTGGCGGACAGCGCGGAGATGTCGTCCAGGATGTGCGACAGCGGCTCGTCACCCTTGGCCTGTGTCGAGTTCTCGGTGCACTGCTGGGTCTGCGGCGACGACAGCACCGGGATGTCCTGCACGCCGACGTTGAGCGCGGAGGCGATGGACTGCGCGTTGAGCTTGGCAGGCAGGCCGACGCAGGGCTTGTTGAAGGAACCCTGGATGAGCGCCAGCTGCGGGCTCATGGAGCCGTAGGTGGCGGAGTTGCCGAATGCCTGCGAGGCGCCGTTGCCGCTGAACGACGTGGTGCCGCTGTCATTGCCGGTGGCCAGGGCCGGCGACGCGGCGGTGGCGGAGAACCCGACGACGGAGGCGGCGACCGCGGCAGAGGCCAGAACCTTCTTGATCACTTGCGATTCCCTTCAGAAGACACCCCGTCCACCGGAGCCCCCTGGTCAACTCCCCTTCGGTCGCCGGGTTGCTCCCCTTCACTCCGATGGCCTACGCCACCCTCCGGGGCCCCGACCGGCCGGTCCCGCGGCGATTTCACGGGACGCGCGACGCCGGGCACACCGATCGGGTGACGCCCCGCAACCAATGGGTGCGGGCCGGGTTGATGCCAGCGCAGGAACGTGCGTCATGGCGAGAAGCCACGAAAGGAAAGCGAAATGCTGAAGAAGGCAATGGCCGCGGCGGCGGTCGCCGTGTCCGTCGTAGGTGTGTCGGCGGCGGCCGCCCCCCAGGCGCTTGCCATCGGCAACGACCACGGCACCACGTCGCTCAGCGGCAACGAGGCCAAGGAGACGTTCGGCAACAGCGTGACCTCGGGCAGCCAGAGCCCGCAGGCCACCCTGGTCCAGGGCTCGCTCAACAAGCTCTGTGTGGGCCTCCCGGCCAAGGCCGACGTCCAGTCCCTCCTCGCCGGCGTCAACGTGGGCGCGCAGGACATCCCCGTCCTGTCCTCGCCGCAGACCCAGCAGTGCGCCGAGAACTCGACGCAGGCCAAGGGCGACGAGCCGGTCTCGCACGTCCTGGACGACATCTCCGTACTCGCGGGCAACGGCGCCGGCAACAACTGAGCCGGCCGAACCCCGAGACCGCCCGGCGGGCACGCGGACGTCCGCGTGCCCGCCGGGCGGTTTCTCATGCTCCCGCGCGCGTGGAAATGGGCCGATGTCGGCCAAGGTGTCAATTCTGTGGGGGCGTTCGAGTGAATTGACGGGTGGTATGCGTTCCGTAGTTTCTTCCGCTGTCTATTCCTCGTTTTACAACTGCCGGTCATGGTGCGAGCCGTTGAAGCTGTGCTCGCTCGACCGAAGCCGCTCGTGGGTTTCGGCCGTCAAAAGGGCATGACCGCAGAGAAGGGAAAGTCTCATGAACAAGAGCGCTGTTGTGCTCGTCGGCGCGATCCTGGCTCTGGGTGGGGCGGCCCCCGCGTTCGCGGACTCCGGCGCGGAGGGCGTCGCCGCGAACTCGCCGGGCGTTGTCTCGGGCAACACCATCCAGGTGCCGGTGCACGTTCCGGTCAACGCCTGCGGCGACTCGGTGGACGTCATCGGGGCGCTGAACCCGGCGCTCGGCGCCAAGTGCGACAACGACTGAGTGCAGTAACCCGACGCCTCAGCCCACCGGCTGTGTCGTGGCCGGCCCCGGACCTCTTTTCTCGTTCCGGGGCCGGCTTTCCCATTTCTACGAGCAGGAAGACAACGACATTGCGACAGACCCTCAGCAAGGGCGTGATCGTGGCCGCCGCCGCGACGGGCATGCTGTCCTTGTACGGCGGCCTGGCACTCGCCGACTCGGACGCGCACGGCGCCGCACGGCAGTCGTCCGGGATGGTCTCCGGCAACACCGTCCAGGCCCCGGCCGACACCCCGGCCGACGTCTGCGGCGGCTCCGCGAACGGCACCGCCGCGCTGAACCCCGTCTCCGGCTCCTGTGCCGGCGGCCACGAGTCCGGCGGTGACGGGGACAAGGGCAGGGGCGCCACCAACGCCGACCCGGAGGACGAGGCCGACTACAGCGACGACGTGGCCCAGGCTCCCGCGCCCAACAAGGGAAACGATTCATCTGCGTCCTCGCACGGCGAGGAGGACAAGGCCGACGGTCCCTCGAAGGAGGAAGAGGAGCACTCTGCCGAACCCTCGTACGGGCACGAGGAGCCCGGCCAGGCGCCCTCGTACGGCGATGAGGAGCACTCCTCCCCGTCCGCGTACGGGGAGGAGAAGCCCACCAGCGCGCCCTCCTACGGCAAGGACGAGCACTCGGCCCCGCCCTCCTACGGCGACGACGAGCCCACCCAGAAGCCTTCGTACGGCGACGACGAGCCCACCCAGAAGCCCTCGTACGGGGACGACGAGCCCGCTCCGAAGCCCACGTACGGGGACGACGAGCCCACCCAGAAGCCCTCGTACGGCGACGACGAGCCCTCTCCCGAGCCGTCGTACGGTCAGGACGAGCCCACCCCGAAGCCCTCGTACGGGACCGACGAGCCTTCACAGAAGCCGTCGTACGGGGACGACGAACCCTCTCCCAAGCCGTCGTACGGCGACGACGACCATGCGAAGCCGCCCTCCTACGGCGACGACGACCACTCGACGCCGCCCTCGTACGGCGACGACGACACGCCTCCGCCCTACGGCGGCCACGGGCATCACCACCACCATCACGGAGGCAGGCCCCACCTCCCGCACACCGGTGGCAACGCCGAAGCCATGATCGCGGCCTCGGCGGCGAGCGCCGCGCTGATCGTGGCCGGGACCACCCTCTACCGCCGGGGCCGCCGCGCAGCGTCCCGTCGCTGACGTGCCGGGTGCCGGGTGCCGGTGCCCCCGTGCCCGGCACCCCGGCTGTTCGGCCGTACGGGGGGTGCGGCCACCTGTAAGACGTAACCGCGTTGGCGGAGCCCCCGTTCGTATGACTGGGTGTCAGTAACAGCAGCCGCCGGGCGAGCAGGCGGGCGTGCGGGAGAGGGAGGATCCCGGCATGGCTCCACAACGGCGAAGGGCCCGGTACCGGCTGACGCTGATCGCGGCCGGGATCACCGTCGCGGCGGTCCTGGCCGCGGGACCCGCCCCCACCCCGGTGACCTCCGCACCGGCGCCACCCGCACCCACGGCGCCCCCGTCCGCGGCCGGCGCACCCACGGCCTCCGCACCGGCGACGCTCCCCGGCGCGGCCTCGCCCCAGCCCACGAAGGGGGCCGCCGGGATCGCTCCCTTCGGTGCCTTCCTCGACTCGGGTCCGCTCGGAGTGGCCCGGATGTCGGGGCTGCGCCGCTGGCTCGGCGGCACCGAACCGAAGGTCGCCCACACCTATCTGCCCGGCGGCAGCTGGACCGACATCGAGGCCCCGCCCGGCTTCCTGGACGCGTGGGCGGCGTGGCGGCGCGCGCAGGCCGACCGCACGCTCGTGCTCAACGTGCCGATGCAGGAGCGCAACGAGGAGAACGTCTCCGACGAAGAGGTGCGCGAGCTGCTCCGGCAGGGAGCGGCCGGGGAGTTCGACCAGCACTTCCGGACGCTGGCCGAGCGGCTGGTGGAGTCGAAGGTGCCCGACACCGTGCTGGTCCTCGGCTGGGAGATGAACGGCATCACCTACACCCACCGCTGCGGGCCGGACCCGGCGGCCTGGAAGACGTACTGGAAGCGGATCGTCAGGACCATGCGGTCGGTGCCGGGACAGCGGTTCCGGTTCGACTTCACCCCGAGCCGCGGCCGGGACGCCGTTCCCTGGACCGAGTGCTACCCCGGGGACGACACCGTCGACATCATCGGCATGGACGCCTACGACCAGCCGGCCGGGCTGTCGTTCGACGAGCAGGTGAAGGAGCCCTACGGGCTGCGGCAGCACGTCGACTTCGCCAAGGCCCACCACAAGCCCGTCTCCTACCCGGAGTGGGGGCTCTTCCGCAACGGCGACGACACCGCCTACATGCGGGGCATGCTGGCCTGGATCGAGGAACACAAGCCGCTGTACAACACACTCACGGACTACTGTCCGCACGGCGTGTGGCAGTGCGCGCAGAACCCCCGCTCGTCCCAGGTCTACCGGTCCTTCCTGTACGGCCGCGGCGAGCAGCCGGCCGCTCCGGCACCGACGGCCTCCACGCCGGCCCCGCAGCCCACGAGGTCCACCGCGCCCGCACCGGAGCCGGCCGGCGACTGCCCGGCCCCGGACCCGCACGACTGGCTGGAGAACTGGCTCGGCCGGAAGTTCTGCCTCGACTGGTGAGCCCGCGGCCGGCGGGCCCCGGCGTCAGCCCGACGGCCGCTCCCGCCACCGGCGCAGCACGCTGCCGCCGCGCCGCCGGGCGGACGCGCCGAACAGCGTGGCCGACAGCAGCGGCGCGGTCCGCCGCCGGGCCATCAGCAGCCGCTGGTTGGCGACCGGTTCGGGCCGCCAGTGCATCTTGTACGGCTCGTTGCCCCGCAGCAGGCTCAGCGTGCCCGCTCCGTCCGCGCCGCCGGTTTGCGCGGCCTGCTCGCTGCAGGCGTCCAGCAGCATCACGGCCACGTCCGCCTTGCTCTCCCGCAGCCGCGGATGCGCGCCGTACAGGTAGCCGCCGGCCAGGCTCCGGGACCGCAGCGTCAGGTCGACGGCGAGCACGTCGGCGCCGATCCGGAACTCGGTGACGACCGCGTTCCCGGAGCGGACCAGCTCGGGGACCGCGCGCACCAGATGCTCGCGGAAGCGGGGCAGCATGTGCTCGGCCGTCACCTTGCGCTCCTGCCACTGCAGCCGGTGCAGTTCCAGCATCCGGTGCAGCGCCGCGGCCGCCTCGTCCGGCCGGGCCACGTGCCGCTCCACACCCAGCGACGTGTGCCGCCGCAGTTGCGCGCGCACCCGCTGGGCCCGCTTCGTGGGCAGCCGGGCGGCCAGTTCGGCCAGCGGGACGGCGGGCAGTTCCAGGCACAGCGAGTCGCGGATGGTGCGGCGCGGTCCGCGCCAGCGGTCGTAGACCCGCTCCACCGCACCACCGGGCCGCACCTCGCGGAAGTCGACCAGGGCGGTGCGGGCCGCGTCCCACAGGCCGTCGGCGAGGGCGTCGGCCGCGGGCCCGTCGTCGGCGTCGTCCAGCAGCACGTCCCCGTAGTCGGAGATCGCCCCGCCCAGCGGCACCAGCGCGGGCAGCGGGCGGTGGACCAGCATCAGCGGCGCCGCGCCGACCAGTTCGTCACCGGAGCGCACCAGCAGCACCCGGAGGCGGCCCGGGCCGCCGTAGGAGCGCCACCACGAGTGCAGCCAGGCGTGGTGCTGGAACGGCGTCGCGGTGGCGCACCGCTCGTACAGCCGCCCCCAGGCGGGGGCCAGCGCGGCGAAGGCGTCCGCGTCGGTGACCAGGTCGGTGGTGTGGGCCCGGACCGCCGGGCAGAGGGCCGTCACAGCTGGCCGTGGGCGTCGGAGGCGAGGGCCGGGCCGGGGACCGACGCCGGGCGCAGCTCGGCCCCGGCCTCGTCCTCGGGCCGGCGCCGCGGCCGCACCAGCAGCACCAGGGCGCCGAGCAGTCCGCCCGCGCTCGTCCCGACCAGGCCCGTGACCACGGGGGAGGCCGAGGTGGGCGCGGTCGGCCGCGGGGCCCGGGAGAACTGCACCAGCTCGACATGCGTGTCGGCCTTGGTGGCGTTGGCGTGCTGGGCGAGGGAGCGGGCGACCGCGTTGGCCATGTCGGCGGCCTTGGCCGGGCGGCCCGAAGTGGCGGAGACGGCCACCATCGGGGCGTCCGGCGAGGTGGCCGTGCGCACGCTGCCGCGCAGGGTGTTCACCGGCACCCCGGCCCACACCTGCGCGTCGCCGAGCACCGCGAGGTCGGTGGCGACCCGGCCGTAGGCCTGGGCGAAGCCGACCGCGGCGGCGGAGTCGGAGCTCTCGGTGGGCACGGCGATGACGTAGCTGGTGGCCGTGTACACCGGCGGCTTGAGCACGCCGTACGCGCCGCCGGCCAGCCCGCCCGCGAGGACGCCGGCCGCCACCAGCGACCAGGGCGGGAGCGCGCGCAGGCGCCGGAAGCGGGCCGGGCGGGAGTGCCGGGTGGGATTCTCGGTCATGGCGAGCTGACTCTCTCGGGAGATCGGGACCTGGGGAACGTGCCGGCGAGCGCCGCCGTGTAGACGTCCATGAGCCGTGCGGCGCTGCGGGTGATGCAGTAGTGGCGGGGTGCCTCGGGAGCGGTGCGGGGGCCGGGCCCGGCGGCGCGCACCCCGGCGAGCGCGCGGGCGTAGGCGTCGGCGCCGCCCGTGACGCGCAGCGCGTCCGGGGCGGCCTCGGGCGGCAGGTCCTCGACGGCCGGGCAGGAGGCGTAGCGCACCGGCAGCCCGGCCGCCAGCGCCTCGACGACGGCCAGCCCGAAGGCCTCCTCCGTGGACGGCGCCGCGAGCACGTCCATCGCCGAGGTCAGCGCGGGCAGTTCGGGACCGGGCGAGCCGTCCGGGGCGTAGGGCCGCTCACCGGTGAACAGCACCCGGCCGGTGACGCCGGCCCGCTCGGCGGCCCGGCGCAGGGCGGCCTCCTCCGGGCCGCCGCCGACCAGCAGCAGCCTGCAGTCGTCCGGGAGCTGCGCGAGGGCACGGATCAGGACGTCGAAGCGCTTGCCGGGAGCGAGCCGGCCGACGCCGCCGATGACGAACGCGTCGTCCGGCAGCCCGAGCCGGGCGCGGGTGAGCCGCCGCCGCACCGGGTCGAAGCGGAAGCCGTCCAGGTCGATGCCGTTGGGCACCACGGCGATGCGCGGCCGGGGCACCCCCCACAGGGCGAGGCGGTCGGCGACCGTGGGGGAGACCGCGACGGTGGTCCGGCCCAGCCGCTCGCCGGCCAGGTACAGCGCGCGCACGCCCGCCGTGAGCGGCCGCCCCTCCATCTGGGAGTCGCCGAGGGAGTGTTCGGTGGCCACCACCGCGCGCACCCCGGCCAGCCGGGCGGCGAGCCGGCCGTACAGACAGGCCCGGTAGAGATGGGTGTGCACGAGGTCGTAGCGGCCGCGCCGGATGACGCGGGCCAGGCGGGGCAGCGCCGCCACGTCCCGGTTGCCGCTCATCCCGAGGTGCGTCACCCGCACCCCGTCGGCGGCCAGCCCGTCGGCCACCGGCCCGGGGTTGGTCAGCGTCACCACGTCGCACCGCGCGGGCAGGTGCCGCAGCAGCAGCCGCAGTTGCTGCTCGGCGCCGCCCACCCCGAGCCCGGTGATGATGTGCAGCGCCCTCACCGCGGCCCCTCCACCGGACGGCGGCGCAGCCGGTGCAGCCGGTACTTCAGCGACAGACGCAGATCGGTGTCGTGCTCCCCGACGTACACCCGGGGGAGGGCGTACGGGCCGGTCAGCGCGCCGGGGGCGATGGCGCAGGCGTAGTCGTAGCCGGCCTCCCGCACGGCCTCGGCGGCGCGGGCGTCGACCCTGCCGTACGGATAGCAGAAGCCGGTGACCGGAGCGCCGGTCAGCGTCTCCAGCAGGGCCCGGCTCTCGACGGTCTCGGCCTTGAGGGTGAGGTCGTCGGCCCGGGTCAGGTCGACATGGGTCAGACCGTGCGAGCCGATCTCCACACCCGCCCGGGCCGCGCGCCGGATGCCGTCGGCGGTCAGCAGCGGCTTGCGCGGGCCCAGCGGGTCCCACGCGTTGTCGCCGCCGAGCCGCCCGGGCAGCGCGAACAGGGTGGCCGTGCACTCCCAGCGGGCCAGCACGTCGGCCGCGCCGGTGAGGAAGTCGGCGTAGCCGTCGTCGAAGGTGAGCCCGACCAGGCCGCGCCCCTGTCCGCGGGCCCGGGCGGCGAGCAGTTCGCGCACCGACACCCCCCGCAGGCCGCGGCCGCGCAGCCAGCGAAGCTGCCGCTCCAGCCGGCCGGGCGTGACGGTGATCCGGTACGGGTCGTCGGCGCGGTCGCCGACCGAGTGGTACATGGCGATCCACGGGACGCGGCCCGGTCCGGCGGCGGCGCGGCGGGGCGACTCAACGGAGGACGGCATGGGCGAGCCTTCCGGCGAGGGTGCGGACGAATCGGATGGCGAAGGTGCAGCCCTGGGCGCCCAGGGCGTGGCCGAGCAGGACGAACACGACGGTCACGGTGGTGCCGCCGGCCAGCAGGCCGGCGAGCGGGGCGGCGGGCAGGCTCGCGGCGAACGCCCCCGCGGCGGTGGCCGCCGCCGCGGCCCGCAGCGGCCGGCTCAGCTCGCGCAGCACGCCCCGGGCCCGCACCGGCACGCTGCGCGAGGCCGGCCCGGACAGCAGCAGCACGGCGGTGACGGTGATCCCGGCGGCGTTGGCGGCGGCGATGCCGAGGACGCCCCAGGAGCCGATGGCGCAGGCGCCGGTCCAGGAGGTGACGACGATGCCGGCGGCCATGGCGGCGAGCGGGTACCAGGTGGCGCGGCCCGCCGAGAAGTGGGAGCGGACCAGCACGCCCGTCAGGGTCTGGCCGAGCAGGCCGAGGGCGTACACCCGCATGACGCCCGCGGTGGCGGCGGTGTCGGCGGCGGTGAACGCGCCGCGCTGGAAGAGGAGCTGGATGATCTGCGGGGCGCAGGCGAGAACGGCCGCGGTGCCGAGCAGGACCAGGGCGGCGGCCACCGCCAGATCGCGCTCCACCCGCGTCCTGGCGCGCTCGGTGTCGCCGTCCGCGAGGGCCCGGGCCACCACCGGGAAGGTGACCGTGCACAGCATCATCGACAGCATCATCGGGATCTGCGCGACCTTCTGCGCGTAGTTCAGGTGCGAGATGGCTCCGGCGGGCAGTTGCGAGGCGAGGAACCGCTCGATGAGCACCTGCGACTGCCGGCACAGCCCGAACAGCAGCACCGTGGCCATCAGCGTGACGTCCACGGGCCGGGCGGCCGCGGCGTCCCCGGAGGCGGCTCGCGTCACCGTGCGATCACGCAACCGGCGGACCAGGTCCGGAAGTTGGACCAGGACCATCAGGCACCCGCCGGCCGCGACCCCGAACGCCGCCGAACGCACCCCCCAGTGGCCGCCGAGCGCGAACATCGCCGTGATGACGGCGATGTTGTACACGACGTAGATCGCGGCCGGGGCCAGGTAGCGGCCGTGGGCCCGCAGCGCCGCGCTGCAGTACCCGGCGAGCCCGAAGCTGAGCACGCAGGTCGCGGTGAGCCGGGTGCAGTCGACGGCGAGGGCGGGGTCGGGCAGCCCGGGCGCGAGCACCCCGACCAGTTGCGGCGCGGCGGCGGCGAGCAGCGCGCCCACCGCCGTGAAGGCCAGCGACAGCCGGGGCAGGCTGCCCGCCACCAGGGACCGCACGGGATCGCCGGGGGCGCCCTGCGCACGCCGGGCCAGGGCGGCGCTGAACGCCGGGATCAGCGCGAACGCCAGCCCTTCCTCGATGAGCAGCGTGGCCGCGAACTCCGGCACGGTCCAGGCGACCAGGAAGGCGTCGGTGTCCCGTCCGGCCCCGAAGAGCCGGGCCAGTGACTGGTCGCGTACCAGCCCGAGGAGGGCACCGGCGACCGAGAGGGAGGCGGTGACCAGGGCGGCGCGGGCTAGGAAACGGGGGACGGGCGGGGCGTGTCCGGGAGCGGCGGCGGACTCCCGGCCGGTCTCTGGAGCGGTTCCGGACGCCGGGGCGGTGCCGGCTCCGGCTGCGGTCCCGGCCTCGGCTGCGGTTCCGGCCTCGGCCCTGGCTTCGGCTCCGGGCGTGGCGTCCGCTCCGGGCGTCGCGTCCCCTCGTACGGCCGTCCGCGCGGCCGGTACGGACAGCCCGCCCGCCGGTCCCGCACCGGCGGATTCCGCCGCCGGCCCGGCCGGCCCACCGGCTTCGGGTTCCGCCGCCGGCCCGGCGGGTGCCCGGGGGTCCCGAGGTTCGCGGGACGGGATCGCCGTCACCGCGCGGCCGCCTCTCCCGGCTCCGGGTCGCGTTCCGCCGTGGCGGTGCCGGACAGCGCCCACCAGGCGGCCAGTCCGAGGCACACCGCGGTCAGCACGGTCGAGGGGCCGCCGATGTCGGCGTAGGCGAAGTCGACGAGCTGCCAGACCAGCAGTCCGCAGGCGACCAGCGCGCACTCCCGGCCCCCGCGCGAACGCCGGGTCCGCCACTGGTTCCGCAGCGCGCACACCAGCAGGGCCAGCCAGCCGCCCGCCAGCCCCAGCAGCCCGAGAAGGCCCTGCTCGCCGAGGACCAGCAGGTACATGTTGTGCGGGGAGAGCAGCGGCTGGCGGCGGAAGGCGGCGCCCGCGCCCGCGGTGTCGCTGCCCGAGGACAGCGCGAGCGAGGCGTGGCCGTCCCGGTACTCGGGGAAGCCCTTGAGACCGACGCCGGTCAGCGGATGATCCCGCCACATGTCGGTGGCCGCCGCCCACATGGTGTACCGGTCGGTGACGGACTGGTCGGGCGCGTCGGCGACCTGGGCGATGCTGTCGAACCGCTCCTGCAGCATCGCCGTGCCCACCCCGAACCCGCCCACCAGGACCACGCTCGCGGCCACCGCCGCCGCCCCCACCCGCAGCGCCCGGCGCGGACCGGCCAGGGCGAGCTGGACGGTGACGGTCACGACGGTGGCGATCCAGGCCCCCCGGCTGAAGGACAGGGCGAGCGGCGGCAGCAGGGCCAGGGCGCAGGCCGCCGCGGTCCACCGCTCGCGCCCCGTGGCCCGGCCCAGCGCCAGGCCCACCGCGCAGACCAGCCCGAAGGAGACCACCGTCGCCATTCCCATCACGTCCGACGCCCCGAAGGTGCCCACCGCGCGGACGTCCTCGCCCTCGTACGACGCCCCCGTGCCGGTGACGTACTGGTGCACCCCGAGGATCCCCTGCCACAGCGCGAGCGCCACCAGCGACCAGGCCAGCAGCCGGAAGTCGCGCCGGTCGCGGATCAGCAGGAGGACGGCGGCGGGTACGAGGACGAAGATCTGCAGGTAGCGGCCGAGGCCGGTGATCCCGGCGCCCGGTGACACCGCGCCCATCGCGGCGAGTGCGAGGCCGGCGACCGGCAGCCCGAGCACGACGGCGGCGGTGCGGGACAGCGGGCGCCGGCGCCCGCGCAGGAGCCGTACCGCGCAGTGGGCGACGACCACGGCGGACACGGCGTCGGCCGGGCCCGCGCCGCCCTCGCCGCCGGGCTGGCCCGGCAGCGCGAGCAGCGCGACCACGGCCACGGCGGACAGCACCGGTGAGGGCCGGAACGGGCGGTGGAGCGGCAGGGCGAGGCTCATCGGTCAGCTCCCCGCCGACCGCACGAGCGCGACCGCGGTGCGCAGCATGATGCAGACGTCCTGCCACAGCGACCAGTTGTCGATGTAGGCGTTGTCGAAGCGGGCCCGGTCCTCGATGGAGGTGTCGCCCCGCAGGCCGTTGATCTGGGCGAGCCCGGTGATGCCGGTCCGCATGCGGTGGCGGTCCGCGTAGCCGGGGTGGGCCTGGCTGAACAGGGAGACGAAGTAGGGCCGTTCGGGACGCGGCCCGACCAGGCTCATGTCGCCCCGGAACACGTTCCACAGCTGTGGCAGCTCGTCCAGCGACGTCTGCCGCAGGAAGCGGCAGAAGCGGCGCATGTCGCGCTCGCCCGCCACGCTCCACCGGGTGGCCGCCTCGTGCTGGTCGACCGGGCGGTGGGTGCGGAACTTCAGCAGGGTGAAGGGGCGGCCGTCCTTGCCGATGCGCTCCTGCCGGAACAGCACCCCGGGTCCGTCGGTGAGCCGGAGCACCACCGCGCACACCAGCAGCAGCGGGGAGACCGGCACCAGCAGGGCCCCGGACACCAGCACGTCCAGCAGCCGCTTGCCGAGGTCCCCGCGCCGCCCGGAACCCGGGTCCAGGCCGCGCACCGCGAACCCGGCGAGCTGGTCGCCGGACCCGTGCGCCGGGCTCTCCGGGTCGACCTCCCACACCGTGCAGCCCGCGTCGAGGAGCATGCGCAGCAGCGGTGCCCGCTCGGTGCGTACGGCCGGTGCGACGGTGAGGACGACGCCCACGCCGTTCTGGATGAGCGCCCGCCCCACCTCCTCGTCCGTGGTGAGCACGGGCAGCCCGCCCCGGCCCTCGTGGTGTCCGGCGACGACGCCCACCGGCCGTACCCCGCAGCGCGGATGCCGCAGCAGGGCCGCGGCCACCCGCTGGGCGGTCGCGGCGGGGCCGATGACCAGCGCCGGGCGCGGGCGGCCGGCCAGGACGGCGCGGCGCCGCCAGTGCACCGCGCCGCGCCCGGCGCAGGCCACGGCCGCGTGCAGCGTCCAGCCCAGCAGCAGGCTGCGGGCGGACAGCGCCAGAGCGGGGTCGCAGGCCGCCCGCAGCGTGGCCACGGCGAGCCAGGTGACCGCGATCCGGCCGCAGACGGCGGGCAGTTCGTCGAGTACGCCGAGCACCGGCCGCGCCGCACGCGGCCGCAGCAGTATCGTGCCCGCCACCAGGAAGGCGGCCATTAACGGGCGGTGGAAGACGCCTTCCAGGGCCAGCGCGCCCGCGCACGCGGCGAGCACGTCGGCGGCGAGCAGGGGCAGCGGCGAGGCGGGCCGCGCGGGCGGCCGGCGCACCGGGATCCGGGACCCGCCGGTGGCGCGGGCGGGCAGCACCGAGAGGGGCGAGAGTCCGTGGTCCCATGGCTGGCCGCCGGTGGAGGGGACGGTACTTTCCGCGGTCACGAGAGGATGGACTCCCTGCGCTCGAAGGACACGGGTGGCCGGGGTCCGAGGAGTTCGCGGTAGAGGTCCGCGACCCGCTCGGCGGTGTTCCGCACGTCGTGCGTGGACAGGACATGACGGCGCCCCTGGTCCGCCAGGGCGGCACGCAGGGGGGCGTCGGCGAGCAGCAGGGCGACGGCCCGGCCCAGGGCGACGGGGTCCGCCGCCGGCACCAGACACCGGGGCGCGAGGGCCGGTGGCAGGCTCTCCCGGGCGCCGTCGACGTCGGTGAGCACGACGGGCCGCCCACAGGACAGCGCCTCCAGCGGGGCGAGGGCCATGCCCTCCCAGCGCGAGGGCAGGACCACCAGGTCGGCGGCCCGGTACCAGGGCACGGTGTCGGCGACCGCGCCCGCGAAGCGGACGGAGGGGTGCGCCCGCGCGCGCAGCGCGTCCCGGTCGGGTCCGTCGCCGACCAGCACCAGCCGGGCGTCCGGCGCCGCGCGCCGGACCTGCTCCCAGGCGCGCAGCAGCACGTCCTGGCCCTTCTGCCGGCACAGCCGCCCGACGCAGACGACGAGCGGTGCGGACGGATCGAGGTCCGGCAGGAGCGCGGCGCGGGTGGATTCGGTGGGCGTGGCCGCGGTGGGCGCGGGGGAGAAGCGGGCGATGTCGATGCCGTTGGGGATGACGGCGTACGAGGCGTGCACTCCGGCCCGCACGCCGGTCGCGCGCTCCGCCTCGCTGACGCACACCACCCGGTCGGCCCACCGGGCGCCCCGACGTTCCCAGCGCAGAGCGAGGCCCGCGGTCACTCCGCCGACGGCCTCGAACGACCATGCGTGCGGCTGGAACACGGTCGGGATGCGGCCGCGTACCGCCAGCCGGGCGGCGAGCCCGGCCTTGGCGCTGTGCGCGTGCACCAGTTCGGGCCGCACCTCTTCGATCAGACGTGCCAGCCGCCGTACCTCACCGGCCAGCCCCGGCCCCGGTGACCGCGCGGCCCGCCAGGGGCGGAATCCGGCGCCCATCCTCCGCAGTTCCGCGCCCAGTTCACCGCCGGGACAGCCGGCCGTGACCCGTACGCCGGAGGCGAGCTGAGCACGTGCCAGGTCGAGCACGACACGGGCGACCCCGCCGTCGACGGGCTGCGCGAGATGCAGAACCCGCGGCCGAGGATCGGGTGCCGGCTGGTGCATTCTCGGGTTCCTCGCTCACAGGGGCGCTCGGGGCTGAGAGTTGGTACGCGTGTCGTGCCGGCGCGTCCACGGCCACGAGGTGTGCGCCGGTCCACGCCACGTCCCGCTGAACAACGAGCCGGAAGCCCGGCTGGTCACCACCGCGCCGCCGAGCCGGGCCTGCTTCGAACACTTCTGCGCGTTGGCGAGTCGGGGTACGCCGTACGGCCTCCCCGTACCTGGTGGAGAGGGCAGCAACTCTATGCGGCATGTGGATTAATCGGAAGAAACCGGACATGTGTGTCGGAATGGTGAACGGGTGCTTCGGCGGCACATCACCCCTTTGGCGGCGGAACCCCGGCGGCTGCCACGCGTTGACACAGCGCTGGGCATCCCGCCCGGATGTTTGTGTCGATCCCAAGGAGCACTTCTCCATGTCGCGTATCGCGAAGGGTCTGGTTCTGACCTCCGCCGCCGTCGCGGCCGTCGCCGGCGGTGTCGGCGTGGCCGCCGCCGACTCGGGTGCGGACGGCCTCGCCGCCAACTCCCCGGGCGTGCTGTCGGGCAACGTCATCGAGGCCCCGATCCACGTGCCGGTCAACGTCTGCGGCGACACCGTCGACGTCATCGGCCTGCTGAACCCCGCGTTCGGCAACGGCTGCGCAAACGACTGACACCCAGGCGCATCCCCTTCGCCGGCCGCCCGCCCGTGCAGCACGCACGGACGGGTGGCCGGTTCGCGTTCCGCCCTCCCCCGGATGCTCCACCCGGGCGCCGAGCGGTTGCGGTACGCCATCGGCGGTTCAACGGTGGGCTGAGACCCCAGCCCCATCGAAAGGAACCCGCATGCGTGTGCTGCCCCCACGGCGTCTCGCGTCCGCCACCCTCTGCGCCGCCCTCCTGGTCGGCGTCGCCGGCTCCGCCGCCGTCGCCACCGACCTGGCCGGAGAGCGCACCCAGGCGGGTTCCCGCTCGGCCGTCCCCGGCGCCGAACCGCTGCTCGCCCGGATCGAGGCCCTGAGCGGCACCGGCGCCGTCCCCGCACCCGTCAGGGAGCTGCTCGAACGGTCGCTCCACAAGGGCCGGCTGACCCCCGCCGAGGCCCGACGGCTCGGCGAGGCGGCCAAACGCTCCGTCACCGAGGCGGCCACCGGGACTCCGGCGACCGCCGCCACACCGGCCGCGCCGACGAACGCTCCGGCACCCTCCATGGACCCCACGCTGTCCACCGCCGCGTCGCCCTCCATGGCGGCCGTACCCGGGGCGGCCACGCCCTCCGCGGCGACGGGTCCCGCGGCTCCCGCCACGCCCGCGCTCCCCGCCGACGGCACCATGAGCCAGACCCTCGGCATGCACGTGCCCGCGCCGGATCCGCTGGCCGCCGACGGTGCCGCCCGGGTGGCGGCGCCCACCGCCCGGGACGCCGCGAGTGACGTGCTCGCCACACTGACCGGCGCGATCGACGCCCTGGTCAAGGCCGTCGTCGCCGGCCTCGACGACGTACTGCCGGCCGCCACCGGCGTGGTGAACGGCCTGCTGGGCCTGCTCAAGCCGCTCCTCCCCGGCACCGGGACACCGACCCTGGCGCTGCCCAGCGTGCCCGCCCTGCCCAGCCTTCCGGCGGTCCCGGCGCTGCCCACCGGGTGACCCTTTACCCGCCTCCGCCTCGGCCGTCCCGCGCACCGGCGCGGGACGGCCGAGGCGTCTTCCTACCCGAGGGCATCTCATATGCCTTTTCGCGACGGGGTTTCCGGTCCGACGGCAACTCGTTAGGCAGGACGTCAGAATTCCCCGGGGTGACGCGAGTTGCCGAAGGAAGGAACACGATGAAGTCCCTCAAGGCCGCCGCTGTCGTTGCCGGTTCCCTGGCCCTCGCCGGCGCCGCCGCACCCGCGTTCGCCCAGAACTCGGCCGACCTCAGGCCCACCAGCCTCAACGGCGCCGTGGACACGATCGCCCACCACCCCCTCACCGTGCACGACGTGATGCCGCTCAAGCACCAGTCGGACGCCCTCAGCACCGAGAACAAGGACTCCGTCCTGCACACGGTCAAGGACGCCACCACCACCGTGAACCAGCAGAACCCGCTGCTCGGCGGCATCCCCCTGCAGGGCTGACACACCGGCCACGCGACGAAGGAGGGCCGGTCCCGCACCACGCGGGACCGGCCCTCGGCGCGTTCGAGACCGCTTCCCTCGATCGTGTGGAGCGGTACCCGGCACTGGGCCGAAGGGGTGAGAGGCCCCCGAACCATGCCGTACCCCGTCGGTAGGGTCGCGCGGTGACCTCCACCTCAAGCGCGCCTCCCGCCCGCCTCGCCGACCTTGGCACGCTCGTCGTCCTGGCCTGGAGCGGCGAGGCACCCGACGGCACCGACATGCCCTATCTGCTGGGCTACTCCCTCGGGGACGCCGAGGGCGGCCCGGAGGCGACGTCCGCCGCGGTCGAGCGGTTGCTGGTCAGCAACGGGCTTCCGGTCGGCCAGGACGTGATCGACGGCGCCAGACGACCCAGCCTGCCCGTCAGCCTGCTCGTCGAGGCGGGACAGGCCGTCGTCACCATGCCCCAGCTGGTCGCGCAGGCCGACGCCCCGCCGGAGTGGCTCGCCGCCGTCGCCGCACGCGGCTACGCCTACCTGGTCTTCACCACCCGCGCGTGGCCCGAGGGCGCGCCCGGCAAGGTGGTGGAACCGGCCGTGCTGGCCGCGTTCGCCGGTGCCGAGGAGACCCTCACGGCCGCCGCGCACATCGTCCTGCCTGCCCGCCGTCTGCGTGGCTGATGCCGTGGGCCCGGTCCATGGGCCAGGCCGACTAGCCGATGAACGACGAGCCCAAGAATAACCGGATGATGAATGACGAGCGCATGAGCCCATGAACCGAAGAACGCACGAATGACGAAACGAAGAGTGATCGGCTGACGAATGACGAGCCGATGACCGACGAGCTGATGAATGAAGACCCTAGGAACGAAAACCCTAGGAAGGAAAGTCCTAAGAGCGAAAACCCGAAGAGCGAAAACCCCAAGAGTGAGGACCTGATGAGTGAAGAACCGATGAGCCGACCGGTCGCAGGGCGGCCGGCTGGGGCACCCGGCCGTATTCCGCGCGCCGCGTACCGCCGGATGGCCCTCATCGGTGACTCGGCCCGGGTCCTGTCGGTTACCGATACGGACATCTGATCCCGATCGAGGAGTGAGAGATGGTCGTCGGTGCCGGAGGCGTCGCGGTGGGGGCGAATCAGCAGGTCGCGGCAGGCGGCCGCAGAGTCTCCCGCAGAGAGGCGGCCCGGGCGCTGCTCGGCACCGGCGCCGCCCTGGCGCTCGCCCCGGTCGTCGCCGCCTCCCGCCCCCTGCCGGCCGGGCCCGGTCCCGGGGGCAGCTCCTTCGACGAGACCTACCGGGGCCGCCGCATCCAGGGCGCCCTGGTGCCGATCGCCGGGCGCCGCAAGGCCGACGGCGACTGGGAGGTCACCATCGACGGGCACCCGCTGCACCTCATGCGCCGGGCCGACGGCACCTGGCTGAGCATGGTCGACCACTACGGCTCGTACCCGACCGCGCTGGAGGCGACCCGCGCGGCGGTCGACGAGATCGGCCCCGGGCAGCAACTGCGCGACCTCGCCCCCGGCCCGGCCGTCGGCGAGATGGCAGGGCACCACATGGGAGGGCGTCATGGCGTACGTGCGTAAGGACGTCAGCACGCTGACCCGCACCGAGCGCCGCAGGTTCGTCAACGCGCTGCTGGAGCTGAAACGGCGCGGCGAGTACGACGAGTTCGTGCGCATGCACATCGACCACTACGCCGCCGACGGCGAGACCGGGCTGCGCTCCGCCCACATGGCCCCGTCCTTTCTGCCCTGGCACCGCCAGTTCCTGCTGGACCTGGAGCGGGCGCTGCGCCGGGTGGACTCCTCGGTGACGGTGCCGTACTGGGACTGGACCCGGAACCGTACGCGGACCTCCGTGCCGTGGACGGCGGACCTGCTCGGCGGCAACGGGCGGCGCTCCGACCGGCAGGTGACGACCGGCCCGTTCGCCTACTCGGCGGGGCACTGGACCATCAGGGTGGGGATCACGGACGGCAAGTACCTCACCCGGGACCTGGGCCGGGCCGCGAACCCCATCGCGCTGCCCACCAGGAGCCAGTTGCAGTGGGCCCTCGACGATCCGGTCTACGACGCCCGGCCCTGGGACTCGACGGCCACCACGGGGTTCCGCAACAAGCTGGAGGGCTGGGGGCCCGGCAGCGGCAGCGCGTCCTGGCGCAACCACAACCGGGTGCACCGCTGGGTCGGCGGTGTGATGCTCGGCGGCGCGTCCGTCAACGACCCGGTGTTCTGGCTGCACCACGCCTTCCTCGACCTGCAGTGGCACCGGTGGCAGCTCGCCCACCGCAGCCACCGCTACCTGCCCGCGAGCCCGCCACCTTCGGGCGACCGGCAGCACGGGCGGATCGTCGCACGGCACCAGAAGCTGCCGCCCTGGGACGTGACACCGGACCAGCTCGAGGACCTGAGCGGGATCTACCGGTACGCGTGAGCGGAGCGCGGACACGGCAAGAGCCCCGGCGCTCGAGGTGCCGGGGCTCTTCGCTGTCCGTGCGGCCGGATCAGTTGCCGTAGGCGCCGGGGCCGGGGTTGCCCGGGGTGACCTTGTGGTCGCCGCCGTTGCCGCAGACGTTGCCGAACGCCGGGTTCAGCGCGCCGATGACGTCGATCGTGTTCCCGCACACGTTCACGGGGACGTGCACCGGAATCTGGGCCGTGTTCCCCGACAGCACGCCGGGCGAGTCGAGGGTCCCGCCCCCGGCGCTCGCGTCGGCCAGGGCGAGGCCGGCGCCGCCGATCACCACGGCACTCGTGCCGAGGGCGACAGCGGCCGCCTTCGCGATGCGAGACATCAGGTTCTCCTTCTGGTCGGGGGTGCGGCAGCAGGACCAGCCGCCGCACTCCCCGTTCAACGGACCGGCAGCGGGCTGGTCACGCCGACCGGACGCGGATCACCCGTTCAACGGGGGCGCACCGGCCGCCACGGCGGGAGCAGAACGCCGGCCGCCGTACCCCGGGACGTCAGGGCAGCCGCCGTACCGGGGACCCGGCCAGGTAGGCCTGGATGTCCTCCACCGCCTGGCCGTAGTACGTCGCGTAGTTGGCCCGTGAGACATAGCCGAGGTGGGGCGTGGCGAGGAGGCGGGGCGCGGTGCGCATCGGGTGGGACGCGGGCAGCGGCTCGAGGTCGAAGACGTCGACGCCGGCCCCGGCGATCCGGCCCCCGCGCAGCGCGGCCAGCAGGGCGTCCTGGTCCACGATCGCGGCGCGGGAGGTGTTGACCAGGTAGGCGGTCGGCTTCATGAGGGCGAGTTCGGCCGCGCCGACCAGACCGCGCGTGCGCTCGCCGAGGGCCAGATGGACGGAGACGAAGTCGCTCGTCGCCAGGAGGTCCTCCTTGGAGGCGGCCGGTTCCACCCCGACTTCCTCGGCCCGCTCCCCGGTCAGGTTCCGGCTCCAGGCGCTCACCCGCATGCCGAAGGCGAGCCCGATCCGCGCCACCCGGCTGCCGATCCTCCCGAGGCCCAGCAGGCCGAGCCGCTGCCCGTGCAGATCGGCGCCGACGGTGGACTGCCAGGGCCCGCCCGAGCGCAGCGCCTCGCTCTCCTGGACGATCCCGCGGGCCAGGCCCAGGAGCAGTGCCCAGGTCAGCTCCACGGGAGGCGTCGACGAACTGGCCGTACCGCACACGGTGACCCCGTGCGCCTCGGCGGCGGTGTAGTCGATGACGCTGTTGCGCATCCCGGAGGCGACGAGCAGCCTCAGCCGGGGCAGGCGGGCGATCAGCGAGCCGGGGAAGGGGACGCGTTCGCGCAGCGTGACGACGATGTCGTAGTCGGCGAGGGCCGCGGCGAGGGCCTCCTCGCCCTCCAGGTGCTCGCGCAGCGCGACGACCTCCACCTCGTCCCCGAGCACCGACCAGTCGGCGGAGGCGGTGGCCACCCCCTGGTAGTCGTCCAGCACCGCGCAGCGAAGTCGCACGTGACCTCTCCCTTCCCCGCCGCGACTGTACCCGCCGGTCGAAGGCCCGAACTCAGTCGAATAGTCAGGGAAACGGAATCTGAACTGCTTCTTTCGATCCGGTGTACAACTCTTCGTCCTCTTGCTGAGTCGAACTGACGAACAACGGCGTTTGCCCCCAACGTGCACGCCTGCCCGGAAGAGGAAACCTTGCCCATGACGATCCGTCGGTTGTGCGGTGCCCTGCGTGTGCGCGGGGTGACCGAGCTGCTGCTCGTGCTCCTGCTCGGCGCGGGCTTCGCGGCACTGCCCGTCTTCGCGCTGCTGCCCGACTGGCGAGCCTTCGCCGTGGCGTCGGCGGTGACGTACGTGGTGGACGAGGTGCTGCACTCCAGGGCTCCGGGATTCGTGCGCAGGCTCGCCGCGCTGCAGCTCACCAGGCCGCTGCGGTTCGCGGTGCGCACGGTGATGCTGCTCGCGCTGGCCAGCCGGATGGACGCGCCGGAGGCGGTCCTGGTGGCGGCGCTCGCCGTCTTCAGCGCCCACTTCGCGATGATGATGCTGTACACGGCGGTGCACCACGCGATCCGCCAGCGCCGGGTGCTGCCGCTGGTCGTCCGCAACCTCGACATGGGCGGGCTGCCCATACCCAAGCAGCCGCCCGCCCTCCTCTACCGGCGGTTCCTGCGCAAGCTCCTCCACCTCGACCTGCCGGCCCACGCCGGACTCCTCGCCGCGCTGGCGGCCGGCTCCTGGCAGCCGGCGTACGCGGCCTTCGCCGTCACCGTCGGCGTGACCACCGCGGCCGTCGTCCTGCTGCTGGAGCAGTACCGCAAGGTCCGCCGCATGCCCGCGAAGGACGAGGTGTTCGCCGAGGTCAACCGGCAGCTCGCCGGATACCGCCCCGAGGTGGCGCTCTACTTCAGTTTCGCGGCCGTCTCCCGCGACTTCATGTACCAGGTCAACATGTGGATCGAGACGCTGGAGCAGCTCGACATGCGCCCGGTGATCATCCTCCGGGAGCGGGCCTCGTTCCGATACCTCAGCCGGACCTGGATCCCGGTGGTCTGCGTGCCGAAGGCCGACGACCTGGCCGAACTCGAACTCTCCGGTGTGCGCGTCGTGCTCTACCCGGGCAACGCGGGCAAGAACGTGCACATGCTGCGAGTGGCCGAGGCCAAGCACGTGTTCATCGGCCACGGCGACAGCGACAAGCTCGCCAGCAGCAACCGGGTCAGCAAGGTCTACGACGAGATATGGGTGGCCGGCCGGGCCGGCCGCGACCGCTACCAGCGGGTGCGGCACGCCATCAGCGACAGCGCCATCGTGGAGGTGGGCCGCCCCCAGCTCTCCCCGATCCGGCTGCACGCCGACCACATCCCCGGCCCGCTGCCCGTCGTCCTGTACGCGCCGACCTGGGAGGGCTGGAGCGACGACGACTGCCACACCTCGCTGATCCCGATGGGCGTCCGCCTGATCGAGAAGCTCCTCGCGGAGAACGTCCGCGTCGTCTACAAGCCGCACCCGCTCACCGGCAAGCGCTCGGCCGAGGCGGCCCAGGCCGACAAGGAGATCCGCGAGCTGCTGCGCGCGGACAACGAGCAGCGCGGCGCCGCCGAGGCGGAGGCCGCGGTCGCCGCCGCCAAGCCCCGCCTCAAGGAGATCCAGGCCCGCCTCGACGAGCTGGCCGGCCGGCACGGCGGCGACGACGCCGAGCAGATGCGCGAGGCCCGGGTGCCGGACCGCGCGGGGGCGGCCGAATGGCAGGAGCTGCGCGCCGAGTGGCACCGCATCTTCTGGGAGACCCGGGGCCCGGTCCGCCACAACGTGATCCTCAAGCAGCTCCCCACCCTCTACGAGTGCTTCAACCAGGCGGACATCCTCATCAGCGACGTCTCCTCGGTCGTCGCCGACTTCGTGGCCAGCCTCAAGCCGTACGTCCTGACCAACGCCCACGACCTGCCCGACCACGAGTTCCGGGCCGCCTACACCACGGCCGGCGGCGCCTACCTCCTCGACAGCGAGTGCGCCCGCCTGACGGAGATCCTGGACTCGGTCCGTGCCCCGCACACCGACCCCATGGCCCTGGACCGCCGCACCCTCAAGGAGTACGTCCTGGGTCCCGACCACCCGACCTCCATGGAGCGCTTCAACGCGTCCGTGAACGCCCTGGCGGCGAAGGCGGCGGCGGAGCGCGCGGAGGAGACGGCTCCGGAACTGGCGGCCTGAGCGGAAGACCCGGCGGACGGGGCGCTGATGTACTCGGGTGGACCTGAGTACCAGCGCCCTGTTCGCGTACCGGGGCGGGCCGCGACGCTGAACCCATGAGCAGAGAACCGCGGAAGCCCGCCCAGCAGCTGTTGTCGATCCTCGTCCTGGCCGGCGTGTCGATGGCGTTGTGGGCGGCCTGGCTGGGCTGGGACCAGCACCGGGACGTCCACCCCGACGGCTCGACGACCGGCCCGTACGAGGCGTGGCAGGTCATCGGGCTCGTCCTGTCACTCCTGGCACCGGTGTGCTGGGCAGCGTTCCGGCACCACGACGCGGCCGCGGTGCTCGGCACCTCGGCCGGCCTCACCATCGCCGCGTACTACGACTGGTCGGACGACTCCAGCGGCCTCTTCGTGGTCGGCGTGGGCATGGTGCTGATCGGAAGCCTCGTCGCGACCTCCGTCGTCTGCGCCGTGATCAACGCGGCGACACGGGACGGCCGGCGGGCCGGCGTCTGAGCGCGCGTCAGAGAGCGGCCAGCAGACCGTCGAGCGGCGCCGGTGCGCGATCGGCCTCGAGCGCCTCCACCAGCACTCGGCCGTAGTGGATCTTCCGCCCCTTCTTGGTGCCGAAGAAGCGCCGCAACTGCTGCTGCGCGGTACGGCCCTGCTGCGCGGGCTGACGCAGAAAGGTCCGCAGGGCCCGCTCGTCGCCCTCCGCCCGGACGAGCTCCGCCACCCGCGTCACGCCCAGGGCGCGGATGAGCTCGTCCTCCAGATCCGCCGCGCAGACGAAGAACCCCTGCCACGCGGCACCGGCCCGCTCCAGCCCACGGACGTAGAAACCACGTTCCGCCTCATCGCACAGACCCGTGAGCCGCAGCCCCAGCCCGGGCGGCCCGAGAACCCGGGCGAAATGCCCGACACTCATGGCACCGCCCATCGACACCACGCAAACCCCTTCGGCCGCCAGATCCCGCCCCCGGCGCGCCGCGAGAGCACCGACCGCGGCGACATCGCTGGGCCCTTCGAGCAGCACGGCCACCCGCACGGACAACGGCCCGGCCAGCTCCCGCGCGGGCTCACCGTCCCCACCGGCCGCCCACACACCGACCGCGTCCCGGAACGCCCCCATGTCAGCCACGCCCCGAGTCTCCGCCTCCGCGGGACCGGACCGCCAGGCAATTTAGCCCACGGTGGCGCACGGCTCCTGAGCCCGTGAGTTCCTGAGCGCTCGAGTTGCCGAGCCGGTGAGCCTCTGCCGCCGTACGAGATCCGCCGGGCGATGGTGCCCGCCTGGCGCCCGGCCTGCGGCAGGCGGGCCCGTATCCGAGCCGTGAAGGACGGATACGGGCCGCGCGTGAGGACGGGTGCGTCCCGGCGAGTTCCGGTCAGCCGGTCGAGCTGTGGGCCGGCGTCACGGGAGGCCGTACTAGAACTTGCCGCTGCACTGCAGCGGGTACAGGTCGCTGTCGAAGCGCACGCACACGCGGTACTTGTACTCCGGACCGCCGAGCATGTTCGACCAGTCGGTCTTGCCGTAGTTGGGCGTCCTCACCGACAGGGACTTGAGCAGCTTGCCGTCGAGGCTCCACTTCTCGATGGTCGCGGTCGAGTCGTAGACCGACGGGTCCGCGTTGTTCTTGACGCGTACCCAGCCGGCCAGGCAGTCGGCCGACCAACGCAGTTCCGCCACGCGGCCGTTGCTGTTCACCGTCCGCTTGGTCGAGCTGCTGTCGTCGCACTTGTAGGTGGCCGGGCCCTTGTTGTCGCACCCGGCACCGGAACAGCCGGCGGCGTACGACGTACCGGCCAGCGGAACCATCGACAGCGTCGCCGCCGCCACACCGACGAGCGCCAGTCTGGCTGTGGTCTTGCGCATGACTGAGTTTCCCCCTCAGGAGTGAGCGGTGTCCGGACACCCCGTTCGGCGCTGGGCCGTCACGCCGGAACCGCGATGGAGCGCAACTGGCTGGTCAGTGCCGTGTGCGCTGTCGGCCGATGATCTTCCCGCCGACCAGGTGAGCCTGATCCACATCGGACACTCCAGTCAACGAAATTCTTCCCAAACCTCAGCTATCAGGGCATGTTGGCCGAAAAGTGACTGGCCGCGGACGGCATCGAACACGGCCGCATGGACCTCGGACATCGCACGGAAGGCGAGCCGGCAGTGGCCACAAGGGGGTTGTCGGTGCCAGGCACTAACGTGCCCCGGGACACCCGACGATCTTCGTACACCCGAGGAGCCGCGATGCCCGGCGAGGCAACCGAGTCGCCCGCGAAGGACCTGCGCTCACTGATACCGGAGTACGCGAGTCTCGCCCGGGAAACCGTCCTCCTCAACCCGGAGCCGGGCGACCCCGGTCCACGGGAGAGCTCGCTCGGTGGCGAGTTGCTCTGGCCCGCGGACGAGCCGTGGCCGTACTGCGCGCAGGAGGACCACTGGACGTTCGGAACCGACTGGCGCAACCGCACCGAGATCGTCCCGGGCGCGGTGCCGATGGTGCCGGTCCTCCAGCTCTTCGCAAGGGACGTGCCGGGCCTGGAGTTCCCGGAGGGCAAGGACCTGCTGCAGCTCGTGTGGTGCGCGCTGATCCACGAGCAGGACCCCGGGCCGGTGATGCCGAGGCTGTACTGGCGCAACGAGGCGGAGGTCGTGAGGGGAGGGCTGCTGTCGGAGATCCCCGAGGCGGGCGAGGGCGAGTACGACGAGGACCACATGCCGGCACCGTCCACGCTGTCCCCGGCCGTCGCGCAGGACTACCCGAGGTGGCTCGATCTGCCCGGGGACGTCCGGGAGACCTGGGAACCCCGTCTCCGGCTGCCGTCGGGCGGCTCGAAATGGCCACCGGACTCCAACATCATCGGCACGAAGGTCGGCGGCTGGCCCGCCTGGACCCAGCCCGCCGACTGGCCGAACTGCGAGGGCGGCCACCGCATGGAGCACCTCCTGACCATCACCGGCGACATCCAGCTCGGCGACTGCGGCGGCGTCTACTTCTTCCACTGCCGCCGGTGCCCGGGCCAACCGTGGGATTGGCGCTTCGACTGCCACTGAGCGGCGAGGCTCGAGCCGCCGCGGCTGTACGTAGGGTCTGCCCCACCTCGTGTTCGGGGGCCCGCCGGAGTGCCTGGGGCCGACCGTCCGTGATCCGCTGTTCGCACGTGACACACATCGGTCGTGCGAGAGGGGACGGTCGGTTGAAGACCCGGATCGGGTACGCCGCATGGATCGTGGGCGTGGTGCAGTTCTTCGTGATCCACCTGGTCGTCGAGTCGGCCTGGGCGAGACCGTACAGCTGGGCCCGCAACAACATCAGCGACCTGGGCAACGCTCGCTGCGCCATGCAGCCGGATCCCGAACCGCGCTACATCTGCTCCCCCGAGCACGGTCTGATGAACGCCTCGTTCATCGCCCTGGGCGTACTGCTCGTCGTCGGCGTCGTCCTCACCGGTGCCGCATGGCGCAAGGGCGTCACCGCGATCGCGGCCCGGTTCCTGCTGGCCTGCGCCGGCGTGGGATTCACGCTGGCCGGGCTGGCACCTGCGGACGTCCACGAGAACCAGCACATCCTGGGCGCCCTGCTCATCATGGCGCTGGGCAACACGGGTCTTCTGCTGGCGGGAGCCGGCCTGGCACGCGAGGTGCCGAGTCCACCGCGATGGACGGCAGTCCTGCTGGGCGCGGCGGCGGTCACGGCCTTCGGCCTCTATCTCTCCCACCACTATCTCGGACTCGGCATGGGCGGCATGGAGCGAGTAGCGGCATTCCCCCTCCTCGCCTGGACCCTGGCGGCCGGCACCCTGGCCCTGACCCGCCGAACCCCCGACGACACCGAGCCCCACCCACCCGCACCGGCAACAAGCCCTGCGGAGCGCGAGGACGCAGCCTCACGCCCCCGACAGGATTCGAGCCAGTGGCCAAGCACTTGAGGATGCGCGACTCGTTGGGCACGGGCCTTTCGTCCTCGGCCTGTCCGGGGGCGGCTCGGAGACTCTTCCATGACCTGACCGACCGTCGGGCTTCGTCGATGGCCTAGAGATGACCTGCCGGCGCCGGCCGCGCACCTGGCGACCCGCGCCCGGCGTGTCGGTGGGCGGCTGCCGGCCGAAACGGCGACTGAAAGTCGCGGGCGACCGGGCTGCCGGACGCCGGCCGATCTTCCCGCGGCCGCGATCTTCGACACGTTTTCGCCACGGCCGCCCGCGAAACCCGGTGACAGCCACGTAGCCCCGGAGCCCGCCCTTGATCACCAGGGGCCCGACCGGGGCTTCGTCGTGTCGGCCGGCGCCCGTCCTGAGCAGCGAAAAGCCCTCCCGAGGGGAGGGCTGAGGGAGAGCGCCCCCGGCAGGACTCGAACCTGCGGCCAAGCGCTTAGAAGGCGCCTGCTCTATCCACTGAGCTACGGGGGCCTGGTGGCGGGACAAGGATAAAGCTCCTTGTTCCCTGACCCTGTCGCTTCGCCTCCGTGGCTCGATGTGGAGGTTCGGTGAAGCGGTCCTGATAATCGCAGGCAGGTACGAATCGTGCACCGCTTTTGGCCTCCGACGCACCGGGTGTTGTGCACTCGTTATGCCTGGACTGTGCCCTCGTACCAGTCGTCCCTTACGTCCGTTGTGTTCCATCGGCGCGCTGAGATGTCCATATGCTTCAGAATTCCCCTAAAATTGGGCATTCTTCACATGTGGTGACCTTGGACGTTCGGCCTCAGCTGCTCGACACACTCTCCGCTCTGCGCGACCGTGTCGCCGCCGCACGCTTTCCGCTCCCCCTGGCCGGGGCCCCACGCGCGCGTGCGAACCGTGACGAGCTGCTCGCGCAGCTCGACGACTACCTGGTGCCCCGACTAAGGGACCCCGGCGCCCCTCTGCTGGCAGTCGTCGGAGGGTCGACCGGGGCCGGCAAGTCGACCCTCGTGAACTCCGTCGTGGGGCGCCGGGTCAGTCAGGCGGGCGTGCTCCGGCCGACGACCCGGACACCGGTCCTGGTCTGCCATCCGGAGGATCATCACTGGTTCAGCTCGATGCGCGTGCTGCCCGACCTCACGCGCGTGTGGGGACACGAGCCGGACGCGGGAGACGACCTCCTGCTCCCCGGCGAGGCTCCCGCGCGCGTGCTGCGCGTCGAGACCGCCGAGAGCCTTCCGCGCGGACTCGCCCTGCTCGACGCCCCCGACATCGACTCGCTGCTCTCCGACAACCGGGTCCTGGCCGCCGAGCTGATCTGCGCCGCCGACATCTGGATCATGGTCACCACGGCCGCCCGCTACGCCGACGCCGTGCCCTGGCATCTGCTGCGCACGGCCAAGGAGTACGACGTCACCCTGGTGACCGTCCTCGACCGTGTGCCGCACCAGGTGGTCTCCGAGGTCTCCCGGCAGTACGGCGCCCTGCTCACCAAGGCCGGGCTCGGCGACGTACCGCGCTTCACCGTGCCCGAGCTGCCCGAGTCGGCCTGGGGCGCCGGTCTGCTGCCCAGCACCGCGGTGGCCGCCCTGCGGACCTGGCTCGTGCACCACGCGCAGGACGCCGCGGCCCGCGAACACGTCATGGCCCGTACGGCGCACGGCCTGCTCGACTCGCTCAAGTCGCGTATGCCCGAGCTGGCCGCCGGTGTCGCCGCCCAGTACGCCGCCGCCCTCCGGCTCACCTCCGCCGTGGAGAGCGCCTACGACGGCGAGCACGCGCGTGTGCGGGGCCGGCTGCAGTCCGGGGCCGTACTCGCCGGGGACGCCCTCAAGCGCTGGCGTGCCTTCCCCCTGGACTGCACGGCGGGTGAGCTGCTGGACGCCCTCGTGGAGAGCCTCGGCGCGCTGCTGCTGTGTGCCGTCACGGCCGCCGACGAGCGCGTCGACGAGGCGTGGCGGCGCGAGCCCGGCGCCGCCGCCCCGGTCCTCGCCGACCGGCACCCCTCACCGGAGAAGGCCGAGCACCGCATCGGGCTCGCGGCCCGTCGCTGGCGACGTGAGCTGGAGGAGTACGCCGAGGACGAGGTGCGCGACATCGAGCGCAACACCGCCCCCGACTCCGAGAGCGTCGCCGCGCTGGTCGCCACCGCGCTGCTGGGCGGAAGCCGGGCGCGTACCGCGGGCGAGCGGCTGGCCGAGCGGATCGGTGCCCATGGGGCGCTGCGGCTGCGCGACCGGGCCGAGCGGCTGCTCAACGACACCGTCGACCGCGTCGTGCACGCCGAACGCGAGCGGCGCCTGGCTCCGCTCGACGCCCTGGACCTCCGTGCCGAGCCCCAGGCGGAGCTCATCGCCGCGCTGTCCGTACTGCAGAAGGAGAGGTGAACGGTGACAGCCGTCACTGACCATGATCACACGGACCACAGGGACCACAGGGACCACACCGATCACATGACTCACATGGACCGCATGACGCACGTGGGCCCCTCCGACCACGCCGGTCCCCCTGCTGCCGGCACGGACGGCCGAGCGGGGGGAGAGGGCGACACGGCCGCCGGCCTGACGCCGGCCGGCGGCGGCTCCGCGCACGCGACCTCCGGCCCGGTGCGCGGCGCGGACGCCGGTGACGACACCGGAACCGGTCCCGGGGCCGGGGAACGGCGGGACGAGCGGGGCCCGGAGACGGCCGGCCGGCCGCACGCGCGCGTGCCCGCGAAGCGCTCCGACCGCGGGGAGGGCGAGCCCGCCCCTGAAAGCGGCGAAGAGGCCACCAATCCCGCGGGACACCGGGAGACCGACGCGCACGCGCGTACGGCGGAGGCGCGGATGGACCGGTGGGACGCCGGCGAGCCGCACGCGCGCGCGAACGCCACCGGCAACGGGGCCGGCACAGAAACCGACGGCGGCTCGCACGGCCTCACTGAGGACGAGGCGAAGGCCGCTCCCGACATGGACGCCGACGCGGCCGACGCCTGGGACGACGGACTCATCGCCCGCAGGGTGACGGAGGGCGGCGAGCGCGTCTCCGTCCTCGACAAGCCCGTGCGCGCCCCGGGCACCCACACCCCAGCGCCCCTGGCGTACGACGGCCCCCTGCGCTCCCGGCTCGACGCGCTGCGCGAACTCGTCGGCCTGTCCCGCGCCCGCCTCGACACCCGCACCCTCGCCGAGGCGGGCCGGGTCCTGGACGAGGCGGCCGCCCGTCGCAAGCTCTCCGGCGGACACACGGTCGTCGCCATCGCGGGCGCCACCGGCAGCGGAAAGTCGCAGCTGTTCAACTCCCTGGCCGGGGTGGCCATCTCCGAGACGGGGGTGCGGCGCCCCACCACCGCGGCGCCCATCGCGTGCAGTTGGAGCGACGGCGCCGCGGGCCTCATCGACCGGCTCGGCATCCCGGGCCGGCTGCGCCGGCGCCCCCTGCAGAGCGCGGAGGCCGAGGGACAACTGCGCGGACTGGTCCTGGTCGACCTGCCCGACCACGACTCCGCGGCCGTGGAGCACCGCGAGCAGGTCGACCGGATCCTGAAACTGGTCGACGCGGTCATCTGGGTGGTCGACCCCGAGAAGTACGGCGACGCCATGCTCCACGAGCGCTATCTGCGGCCCATGGCCGGCCACGCGGAGGTCATGTTCGTCGTCCTCAACCAGGTGGACCGGCTGCCCGGTGAGGCCGCCGACCAGGTACTGGACGATCTGCGCAGGCTGCTCGACGAGGACGGTGTCGCACTCGGCGAGTTCGGGGAACCGGGTGCCACCGTGCTCGCGCTGTCCGCCCTCACCGGCGACGGTGTCGGCGAACTTCGGGAAGCGCTCGGTCACTTCGTGATGGAGCGCGGCGCGGCGGCCCGCCGGGTCGCGGCCGATCTGGACGCGGCCGCCGCCCAGTTGCGGCCCGTCTACGCCACCGGCCGGCGCGTCGGCCTCAGCGAGGAGGCGCGCGAGGAGTTCGCCGCCCGGCTGGCCGACGCGGTGGGGGCCACCGCGGCCGGCGAGGCCGCCGAACGCGCCTGGCTGCGGAACGCCAACCGGGCCTGCGGTACGCCCTGGCTGCGGCTGTGGCGCTGGTACCAGAGCCGCGGCGGGCCCAGTACGGGCCGGATGGCGGTACGCCACCCGGCCGACGAGGAGGCCACGGCCCGCCAGCGCGTCGAACAGGCGGTCCGCACGGTGGCCGACCGGGCCTCGGCCGGCCTGCCCACGCCCTGGGCGCAGGCGGTGCGGGAGGCCGCCGTGCGCGGCTCGCACGGACTGCCGGAGGCACTGGACGATCTGGCGACCCGGGCCGGACTGCCGCCGGGACGGCCGCCCCGGCCGGGCTGGTGGCCGGTGGCCGTGCTGGTCCAGGCGGCCATGACCCTGCTCCAGGTCGTGGGCGGGCTGTGGCTCGTGGGGCAGATCGCCGGAGTCATGGCACCCAACCTGGGCGTCCCGGTGCTGCTGATGGTGTGCGGGATCGTCGGCGGGCCGTTCGTCGAGTGGGGCTGCCGGATGGCGGCCCGGGGACCCGCCCGCCGGTACGGCCAGGACGCGGAACGAAGACTGCGGGAGGCGTCCGCCAGCTGTGGCCGGGCCCGGGTGCTCGACCCGGTGGCGGCGGAACTGCTGCGGTACCGCGAGGTGCGGGAGCAGTACGGCCGGGTGGTGCAGACGGGAGTAGGGGTGGGCTGAGGCCTGGACGGTGCGGGGGAGTCCGTGGGCCCACCTCCTGACCCCGGCCTCTCCCTCACCCGTTCGGGTGGCGGGGTTTTCCACAGCTCGGGGGTGGTCCACAGCGCTCAGCGGGCCCGGCCCGGCGGAGGCAGTCTGTTCCCGCGGCGATCGTGCCGCGGGGCAGACGCCGCCGTACGGGACGGGCCCGTACGCATGTCCGCCCGGCCGTGAGCGGCCGGGCCCAGGGAGGGGTTCGCGATGAACGAGACCGTGGTGTGCGTGGTGGGCAACGTGGCGACGCCGCCGCTGTACCGGGAGACGGCGGCCGGGCCTTCGGCCCGGTTCCGGCTGGCGGTGACCGCGCGCTACTGGGACCGGGAGAAGAGTGCCTGGACGGACGGGCACACCAACTTCTTCACCGTGTGGGCCAACCGCCAGTTGGCGGTCAACGTGGCGGCCTCGGTGGAGGTGGGGCAGCCCGTCGTCGTCCAGGGCAGGCTGAAGGTGCGCACCCAACCGCGGGACGGGCAGCAGGGCCGCACATCGGCCGACATCGACGCGGTGGCCGTCGGCCACGACCTTGCGCGGGGGACCGCGCTGTTCCGCCGCGCGGCCCGGCAGGAGACGCCCGCGGCGCCCCGTCCGGAGCCGAACTGGGAGACACCGGCCACCGGGACCGTGGACGAGCGATCCGCTCAACCAGCTCTGGTCACAACATCGGTGACGTGACGTCAGCGGCGACGGCGTCGCCGCTGAGGCCCTGAAGCGACTGTCGCGCCTTGTCGACGGGCCGCCACCGAGCGTGCCGAACAGGCCGGTGAGGGCGATGTATTTGTCGACAAGCCCGGCCCGCGTGCCGTGCCGGCGATAACGATTCCGGATCGGATCGCCCCATGTGACGATCCGACCGGCAAGCGCGGTCCCTGTGATCCATAGGATGCCGGGCATGCCCCTCGGGGCAGCCGATTCTGCTGGTGGGACCGTCCCCCACATCCAACGGGTCCTGCTCGAAGGGGAATTCTGTGCTTGCTGCGTTCACTGGGTTCACTCGGTTCCGCGTGGCCCGCCTCGCGGCCGTGACGCTCGCGTCCGGCCTCGCGGCGACCACCGTGCTGTTCGGCGCGGGTGCGTCCGCGGCCGACGAGACACCGCAGACCCAGGGCGGCGCGACGGCGACGATAGGCGGCCTGAAGACGTACGGCCAGGCCGTGATCCACGAGGACGGCGGCGACCAGCAGGTGTCCGCGGGCCTGTTCGAGATGTCCGTGGACGGCGGCGGCACCCTGCAGACGTACTGCGTCGACATCCACAACCCCACCCAGCGCGACGCCCATTACCAGGAGACCCCCTGGAGCGGGACCTCGCTGGGCGCCAACAAGGACGCCGGCAGGATCCGCTGGATCCTGCAGAACTCCTACCCCCAGGTGAACGACCTCGCCACGCTCGCCAAGCAGGCGGGCGTGAGCGCCCTGAGCGAGCAGGACGCGGCCGCCGGCACACAGGTGGCCATCTGGCGGTACTCGGACGGGGCGAAGGTCGACGCCGTGGACCCGCAGGCCGAGAAGCTCGCGGACTACCTGGAGAAGAGCGCCCGCGGCAGCACCGAGCCGCAGGCCTCGCTGACCCTGGATCCGCCCTCCGTCTCCGGGCGCCCGGGTGACCTGCTCGGACCGGTCACGGTGCACACCAACGCGCGCAGCGTGACGGTCGGCGCGCCGGCGGGCGTGGGCGCCGGCGGGGTTCGGATCATCGACAGGACCGGCGAGGTGATCACCTCGGCCAAGAACGGCAGCCAGCTGTTCTTCGACGTTCCCGAGGGGGCGGCGGACGGTTCCGCCCAGCTGACCGTCCAGGCCTCGACCACCGTCCCGGTGGGACGCGCCTTCGCGTCCGAGAGCCGCAGCCAGACCCAGATACTGGCCGGCTCCAGCGAGTCCACGGTCTCCGCGACCGCGGGCGCCACCTGGGCGGACAAGGGTGCCATGGCGGTGTCGGCCCGGAAGAACTGCGCCAAGAGCGGCGTCGACATCACCGCGGCCAACAAGGGAGACCAGCCCTTCACCTTCGAGCTGATGGGCTCCGAGCACACCATCCCGGCCGGGACCACCCGCACCGTGACGGTCCCGCTCCAGGAGGACCAGTCCTACGACTTCACGATCACCGGCCCGAACGGCTTCAGCCACCGGTTCACCGGGGTCCTCGACTGCAAGACCCAGGGCACGGTCACCACCGAGTCCACCCAGACCCTCAGCGAGCCCAGCCCCGCGACGGTCGGCGGCAACAGCACGGCTCCCGACACCGACCTCGCCGCCACGGGCAGTTCCGCGATCACCCCGATGATCGCCGGGGTGGCCATCGGACTCGTCGTGATCGGTGGCGCGGTGCTGGTGATTCTGCGCAGGAAGGAAGCGGCGGCGGGCGAGTGAGCTCCGGCCGCGCCGTTTCCTCCTGACCCCGCCTGTCGGGCGCGCCGCTTGACGCCGCCCGACGGGCAGGGTGACGCCGCTCTGCGCGCCGCCTGACGCCGCCGGTCAGCCGACGCGCGGTGCGCCCTGACCCGCCCCGCTCTCCCCGGGCTGCGCCACGCACATGGCCCAGATGGCGACGCCGGAGAAGGCGATCATCAGGGTGGACCAGAGCGGGGAGTAGGGCAGGGACAGGAAGTTGGCGAGGATGATCAGTCCGGCGATGGCGATGCCGGAGATCCGCGCCCACTTCGCCGTCTGGAACAGTCCCAGGCTGATCACCACGGCGACGGCGCCCAGGATCAGGGTGACCCAGCCCCAGCCGGTCAGGTCGAACTGGAAGACATAGCCGCGCGTCGTGATGAACACGTCGTCCGCGGCGATCCCCATGATGCCGCGGAAGATGTCGATCACTCCGGCGATCATCAGCATGACGGCGGCGAAGAGCATCAAGCCGCTGGCCCAATGCTGCTTGCGGGCCTGTGTGGTGTGTGTCGTGGTCATTTCTGGGCCTCGATCGGTTGCGTCCGGCGATTGCGTCCGGCGATCAGTGAGGGCGCTTCCCTTCGTCCTTCCCCCGGCCTCGGACGACGTTTCCGAATCCACAGTGCGCCTGCGTTCGACCGGCGACATCACTCGGCCCGGGTGATTTCGCTCCGCCCGTCAGGCTCGGCGCGCGCAGCCACAGGGGGGTGCCTACGCTTGTTGCGCAACCGCCGTGCACTCAGGGGGGTCCGCATCCAGCGGATGGCGGCCGAACTCCTGGGGCGTCACCGCATGAACGACGGCAGGAAGACATCCCACCCGTCACCGCGCGCCCTCCTCCGGCGTGCGGACCAGATGTGGCAGGGCGCGTTCCGCAGGTTCGAGGAGAGCGGGCCGGGCCGGCTGTGGGTCCGGCTCTCGGCGGTCGACTTCTTCGGGCACTCGTTCCAGCTGGCCGCGCTCGCGCTCCTGTGCTTCTTCCCGTTCCTGATCATCCTCACGGCGGCGGCGGGGCAGGACACGGCCGCGGTCGTCGCCGGCTGGCTGGGGCTGAACGAGCAGGCGGCCCAGGCGGTGGCCACTCTGTTCGCGCCCACCACGACCTCCTACACCCTGACCGGGACGAGCGCCGTACTGCTCCTGCTCGGCGTCCTGGCCGTGGCGGGCACCCTCCAGAGCTGGTACCGGATGCTGTTCGACATCCCGGAGGACGCGAAGTGGAAGACCACGGCCCGGCTCACCTGGCTGGCCGGACTGTTCGCCTACGCCGCCGCGCAGGCCGCCTTCGGCAGGATCCTGCACGGCTGGCTCCTGACCGGCCTGACCGGCTTCCTCTGGGCGGTCGCCTTCTGGTGGGCCAGCATGTACGCGCTGCTCGCCGGGAGGGTGCCCTGGCGGGCCCTCCTCCCTCCCGCCCTGGTCACCAGCGTGTGCTGGACCGGCCTGGGCGTCTTCTCCACCCACTACTTCTCCGCGGCGATCGTGGCGAACGAGCAGAAGTACGGCCCCATCGGCGTCGTGATGGTCATCCTGTCCTGGCTGGTGGCGGTCGGCGTGGTGATCCACCTGGGCGCGATCGTCGGCCGAGCCCTCCAGTGACCCCCGGGCCACCGAGCCGCGGGCAGAGCCAGGACGGCCCGGCTCTGCCCGGCGCCTTGGGAACGACCAGGTCACCGGCGTGCGGACACCCGGTCGGCCGGCTCGCCGGCGAAGACCGTCACCCGGCAGCCACGACCTCGCCGGCCGTGACCAGAGGGGCATTGGGGAGCAGTGCGGCGAGGTTGTCGCGCACGAAGTCCGCCGCCCGCTTGACCGACTCGTCGGCCCCGGCCCGGTCCTCGTAGACGCTGGTGGAGAGCATCACTCCGCCCCCGGCGTCGACCCAGTAGTAGGCCACGAAGCCGGGGACCTGGCGGAGGAGGGGGATGAATCCCTCGTCCACCCGGCGTCCCGCCTCCGCGGGATCCGTCACCCCTTCGTACCGCCGGACCACTGCGTACATAGCTGATCTCCTCCTGGCTCCCGGGGACGCTCTGCCCGAAGCGACATACCCGCCGGCACGGGCCTCCCGCTCACGGCACGCCCGGAAGGCACCCGGACAGACGCACGGATCATCCGAACCGCGCATCACGGGTGCCCGCGGTCGGCCGAGGGCGGTCGAGGGTGACGAGGGGGCGCCGTCGACAGCGCGGAAAGCCCAGGTCAGGGCTGCCGGGTCATACGGGTTTCCGCCTGGGGGTGGCGGTACGGCAAGATAGTTACTTGCCGCGAGAGGGCATGAAAAGGCCCCTCACCAGCAGGTTTCCCACCGATGAGGGGCCGTCTCAGGCAGCCTGGGCCGTCTCTGGGCCGTCATGAGCGTGACCGGCGGCCCGGTACATCGCGGAGATGGCTTTCCGGGTCCGCGTCTCGCTGGACGGCATGAGGTGTGTGTAGACCCGAAGCGTGAACCCCGGATTGCTGTGCCCCAGGTACAGGCTCAGGGCCTTGATGTTCTCCCCGGCGTCCAGGAGCACCGAGGCGTAGAAGTGCCTCAGGGCGTGCATTCCGTGCTCGCGGGCCGCCGCGTAGCGCTGCCCTTTCTCGGGGGCCGGGATGATGCCGGCGGATGCCAGCGCGGGCTTCCACGCCTGATCGTTGAAGCCCTGGCTCCAGATGGCAGCACCGACACCGCTCGTGAAGACGAGCCGGTGTGTGACCTTGGGGCCAGTCGGGGTCAGCCAGGGCAAGGTCACGTCGACCGGCGGCACGGGTACGGCCCCGAAGGTCGAGCACCAGGACCAGGACGCCGAGCACGGCCGGGGCCTGGGCATGGTCAGCGTCATCGCTCACCGGGTCGTCGTGCACGACAGCGACCAGGGCCACACGCTCACCGCGGAGCTATACGCGGACGCACTGCGGGTAGGTCATCCGTGCTGAGTCATGAAACCCGCCGCGGCTTCTGGTGCGAGTGCTGGACAGAAGACCTCACCGAGCAGCGGGGGCCGGCACTCCTGGCATCCTTCGACGCCTACTCGGCACCACAGGCCGACCAATGGGTGGCGGTCGCACTCCGCACGATCTCACCAGCCTTGGACCCGGACGCTTCCGACGAGGCGTGGGAGTGGCTGCACGACGGCCGCGCCGAGACCAGACGAGCCCTACTGCGGTCGGAGCCCTGCACGGTGTCAGTCATACACGCTGGCACCCACGTCACTTGGACCATCCGACCGGTGACCTACCTACCGCTAGCCCATCGAACAGAGCTCCCGCCCTGCGCCTATGAGTTCAGCCCCAGAACCAGGGTGTCCGCTATCAACTGAGACTGAAGGCCCGGCCTCGTACCTGAAGCCGGGCCTCAGGCATGCTCGGACACATGAGCGCCTACAGCAGCGACCTGGATCTGACGGTCACCGACGCCACCGACAACGGCGTCGAAGTGGACGTGGCAACGAACCTGCTGAACGGCACCGTGCGGCTGTCCGTGCTGTGGACCCAGGAGATCTACCTGCACCCCGACGGTGCCGAATAGGTAGCCCAGTCACTGCTACGAGCTGCCGAACACGGCCGCCGCATCGCGGAAGCCCGAGACTCGGGAACTGACCAAACCACCAGCCATAGGGACTGAGTTACAACTTTCTCTACTGGTTCAAGGCGGCTCGCTCCGCTCCCCGAGCGCAGGCCCGGCCCCCGGCCGGGCCTGCGCTCCTGTCTCCGCCCCGCTCCAGCCCGGCCGGCACCCGTCCCGCGCTTTACAGCGATCAGTCGCTTGAAGTCAGGGCGGGAACACATCCTGGCTGTGGCGGTCGGCTCCACAGCTCAAGACAGCCACTGGGCGTGAGCCTCGAAGACCTTCCGCGTTGGGTAGATCGCTGAACCCCACACTCGGCTTCGGCGGAAGACATATGCGAGGGCGCGTGCGGGCCACAAAGGGCACGGACCCTTTGTGTATCTGCCTTTAAACGGCGCCTCCCTTAGCGCCTGGCGCTCTCACGAAGACTTGGTGACGATGTTAGCCGAGTAGAAAACTGTAAAGGGCGGGCAGTACACCTTCGACCAGCCGCTGGTAACCCAAGCAACCGCCTCGACGTCGACTTTGCCGCCGCCGTCAACGCGGCTGCAGAGGGCGCCGGCCTTGTAGTGACCACCGTTGCTGTGGGAGCACTTCGCCATCGCTCCATTGTCGTAGTTGGTCTGGTAGGTGCAGCCGGTCGGCCAGCCGGTTGCCGCACTAGGCGCTGCCGAGGCTGCTCCCTGGAAGCCGAAGGAGAGGGCGGCTACGACGCCACCCGTGAGGAGAAGCGACCATTTCTTCATTTTGGTGTACCTTTCGCTGCGACTGAATTCAGAGGTGTGTCGTGCGCGGGAGACTGACGCGTCGCCCTCAGGTCACCTTGGTTTCGACGCCAGCACTCGAAGCTCTGGTCGAGCCGGCGCAGTAGGCCTTGGACCACCCACCCGTCCGCCAATCGCCTTCAAACACCTTAATGACCCCAGTGTCCGGGTCCTTGCACAGCGCGAAAGCACGGTAGTGGCCGCCGTTACTGCTGCTACATTCGGCGACTGTGCCCCATGGGCCGGCAACTTGGTAGTGACATCCCGAAGGACGCCCAGTTGCCGCAGCAGAGGCATTAGGTGTCACCACACCCAACACTCCAAGGGTCATGACAGCACCCGCAAATGCTGCTCTCACCTTTTGACTCACGGTTTCCCCCTTCAAGGGTGATTGGTCGAGCGAGAGTCTTCCATGCGTACCTAGGTAACATCAGGGCACCGGGAAAAATTTGAGGAAGTTCTGAGCCTACAAAAAAGTTCGACGTTGAATAAAATGCACCTGCGACTGCTCGGGTGGCACGCAACAAGCCATTTTAAGTCTGCCGTCTGCACATTGCAGGAATCTCCTGGCCGAATTGTGGCTCGCTAAGCCAAGCGCCTGACCGGCGTTTCCGCTGGCCACTAGACCATTTCTGGCCAATTCAGAAGTCACCTAAAGGTGGAGGTCCAATCCGGACTACTTCGGGGACGAAGTGACCGTCCATCGTGATCGCGTTCGGATGAAGAGGTCATCCTCAAAGGTCTCACCGCTACGCTTCCGCCGGCGCCGATTGCCCCGGTCGACGGCACGGCAGCGTGGCTGAGGCCGGTGGGGGTCCAGCGAGGCATACGCGTGCGTGGTCGGGCGGCGCACCCGCCATCGTGGCTGACTGTCGTTGGCTGAGGCCCAGACGAAACCCGTATCCAACCCTCAGCAGGGGACACCACGCGGCAAGGGCTGGGCGTCCTGGGCGCCGTGACGAACTGTCTCTGGGCCGTCCAAGGCCGCTCGGCAGTGGCCGATGATGGCCAACGACGACCACCAGGAGCACGAGCCCATCGCTTTCCCGTTTCATACCCGTCACCCTCACCGGGATCCTGCTGTACAGCAGCCGGGTACAGCAACCACAGCAATCGGCCCCACCCCGTAGCGCCCCCTTGAGGCCAGAACGCAACCTGTATGACCGTCTCCGACCCATCTCTCTAGAGCTACGGATCAGAAGGGCACACGGCTGGCGGCGTCACGGTCGCCAGCCGCTGTCACGCTGGATGGGTCGTAGTAACGGTCGCCCAGGGGCCGAGCCTGCCTCTTATGAGCACTGTCATACTCCCCGCGTGACCCGCGACCAGGAGCTTGCCGAGCCGATCGATCCCGCGGAAGTACTGGCCGCGACGCACTGGGGTGCCTTGCAGCATGCTTATGGGCTGGCTGACGACGTCCCCGAGATGCTGATCGGGCTCACGGGCCTGGATGAGGGCGTACGGTCTCGGGCGCTGGACGACTTGCATCACGTGGTTCACCACCAGAACACCCTGTATACCGCTACGGCCCCGGCCGCCCTGTATGTGGCGGGGATTCTCAGCGATGAGCGCTCACTCCGGTCCGTCCAGAAGGACTCTCGCAGCTTTCCCGGGCCGATGCGTGCCGAGCTGCTGGGATGGCTTGACTCCGTGGCGAATGAGGCAGACGACGAAGCAGCAGCGATCAGTCGCCGTTTCGGCTTCCCTCCGGAGGACTACCCGCCGTTCGTCGAGATCTGCCGCATTCGACCCCAGCTCTTCCGTGCCACGTCCGCGTTTCTCGACGACCCTGACATCCACGTGCGCGAGGCAGCCGTCTCCACTTGCATCCCGTTGCTGGACGACCCGCGCCTGCTCCACCACCGAGTCGCCTTGGCGCCTCTCTTGCGGGACGTGCTGGCCGCAAGTGCGCTCTGGCAGTATCGCGAGCGGTCGATCGAGGCCCTGACGACCTGGGGTGAGGAGACCGCCGGGACGGAGGTCCGACACGAGCGGTACTCGTTCTGCGACTCGGAGCTCAAGCCCTCACCGTGGACCGACGAGCCGTGGAACGGTTACGACACCGATCCCCCTTTCTGATGGGCCTTCCCAGCCACGCCGCCGACAGAGGACCGTCTCAGTTTCCGTCTCATTCAGCGACGGACACCACCGTTCAGGTCCGTCCGGCCCGCGGCTCGTGATGAGCGCCCGGACGGTCATGAACGCAGGTGAATGCCCTGGCACGGCCCCTGGTGGGCCACCAACAGACTTGGAAAGCGTGCGTCTGCCTACTAGGTAGGGGGTGCACGGTCGGCTCTGGCAGGTCATCCGCTGGCCATCGACGAAGCCCGACCGTCGGTTAGGTCCCGGACGATTCTCCGGGCCGCCCCCAGACAGACCGGGGATGCAACCATTCACTTCAGAGCTGGAACCCCCGGAAGCCGACCGCGCGCTTGAGACCATAGACGCCAGCACTGACAACCGACTCGCCAGCGATCGACCGTCGAGCGGTGAGTGTCTAACTGCGTGACAACGCCGACGAACAGCGGCGGACGAGCGCGGACGTCAGCGGACCATCAGCGCAGGTGAGAGCCGCACCAGCCCAAGGCGGCACCGGCCTCCAAGTTGCTTCGGGACGAAGCAGTTACGGCCCCAAGCCCTGGTCGCAGTGCTTCCACCGTCTGGGTTTGCTCGCGTAGGCCAACAGCGCCGCTAACGTCAGTGGTGACTGCCTTGGCGCGCGCCTGATCGGTCGGCGCACCGAGGGTGGCCAACGGTTGCTTCCGTACCCGCAAGTGAGCACCCCTGGAGAGCTCAGCCAACTCCTCGGCAGGCCAGGTTCTCTCGTGAGAGAGTGCTCGGGCTGGATGCGCGGAGAAGTCGCAGTGACAAGAGATTGCACAGGTCAGACGCTCCCATCGACATCACTGCAGGTGCCCTCTATGTGAGCCAGAGTAGCCAATCTCAGCGAGAGTATTGACTGTCGTCGGTAATTGAGTACTCTCGTGGCTACAAGAACCGCCTGACTAGGGGGGTAAGAGTGGTTACCGAGGACCCCAAGGGAACGCCTCGTTCCCTGCGGATCAGCTTTGAGTTCCAGATCCCGCGAGGGTTGCGGTCCAATGTCCGCGACGCGAGTGTCCAGCGAGCATTGGACACGATCGCGGATCGCGTGATCGGCCTCGCGGAAACGCTAGTTCCTTGGGCCGCCCAGGTGGTCGTGAGGAAGCAGTGGGTCTACAACTGGACCGACTACGACGAGACCATCGCGCTTCCCGAGACCGACAAGAACTGCCTGCCGTAGAGCTCTGCGCTGAACCGCCGACCCAACGGACGGCCTCTGACATCCACAGCTGACATCAACAGTGCCGGACCGGGGGTGCACCAGCATCCCTGTCCGGTGGTCACGTCAGTCGCCGACGGCAGTCGGAGCAGTTTCGGATCGAACTCCTAAAGCGGGTGTCCCCTGCTTGAATCCTGGCCCCGCGCATACAGCTACGCCGTCACTTTTTACTGAATCCGGTTGCCTGCGCTGCCTTGATCTGCTCTCGGAAGACGGCGTACATCGTGGGGCCTTTGACTTGGCCCGCCGGCCTGCCGAGTCCGTAGTACCGGTCGATGAACCAGGTAAGCCGCTCTACGTCGTTGCCCTCGGCTGTCACGTTGTCCAGGTGGTCGAGCCATCCAAGGACGGTCTCATGCGCTGTCAGATACAAGTCCCTCAAACTCAAGTCTCGGCCTCCGCCACCGGAGCGAAGCGACCCGTCGCCGGACCAATTGCCCTTCATCATCACGCCGAGGTACCAGTTCACCGGATTGCGGCTTTGCTTCCTGCTGTTGCAGTCGTGGCAGGCTGGTACCAGGTTTGAGATGTCGTCTGCCCCGCCGTCAGCAAACGGTATGAGGTGGTCCATCGTCTGAGCTTCCTGACTGTCGCAGTACGCGCACCTCCCCTCATTGGCGCTGAGTACCGCTAGCCACTGCCAGACCATGAAGCGACGGCGTCGTCTCCCCACCCTCAGTCCTTCCAGACTCCGTCCGGTCTCTTGCAGACCAGGACGAATAGCGTCCCCTCATGATCGCGCAGGGAAGGTCGAGTCGGCTGCGCGGACTCGGAGGTCTAGAGACCTGCCAGGCCACCGGAGGCAGGCGCCGCCCCAGTGCTCGATCCGGGCCGTCTCTGGACCGTCCGAAGCCACCACCAGAGGCCGACGATCATCGATGACGACCTCTAGGCCGCTTCCTTCGGATTATCTCGCCGACCCTCACCATCACCGCCGTTTGATCCAACTCCCGGACGGAGAGCCCTCCCTGGTCGTACCGTCACCACACAGGCCAGCGCCACCCCGAACGGGAGGAAAAGGAGACCGTGACCAAACCACGCCTGTCCCTCGAAGAACACGAGGACCTCGGCCGCACTCTCGCGGCCATCCACACCGAACTCGTCCACCGCGTCACTCAGCTTGCCACCGCCTACCCGAGGAGCGGTGTGGAGGGCGAGCCCTACCACAAGCTCAGGGCCGCCGAACAAGCACTCAACCAGGCTCGGGCGAGCCTCGATCACGCTCTCTTCCGGGACCATCCGCGCACCGGGGAAACGACGATCTACTACCCGCATCCCGAGGACCGGGGCGTGACGCTGCCGACCGGTGGGCGACACCTGTAGGACGTCGAAGGTCACGACCAGTCGGGGCCCGTCCGAAGCGAGCCCCGGCCGTAACCACCAGTCTTCCCAGGCTCAGCTAGAAGAGTGGAGACGGCGCAGACCAGGTCATTCCACCGGTTTGAAGTTCGTCTTGCCGGGCCCCAGCCTTAATGCAGCGCGGCCTGCTGACATCCATCGCTGACGTTAACGTCGGCGAATGGCCCCGGAGCCCAGCGAGCGGGCGTGAGCTGGACAGCGCAGGCGGAAGTGGATCAGAGCATCCGCGAATCGAACTCCGAAAGCGGTGATCAACGCGACTGCTGTACAGCAGCGAAGTACAGCAACCACCGTAACCACAGCCGACCGTCGGGAACCGTCCATGACCGGCTGACCAGCCCACCCGACCTCCATAGCCACCCACCCGAGAGTTCGGGACGAAGGGGTCATCGCCCAAGGTGCCACTTATCCGCTTCGCCGTAGCGCCGCTCCGGCCGGCGGGGCACAGCTAGGTTGCCGAGCGCGCCGAAGCTGGGCCGTCTCTGGGCCGTCCGACGCCGCTCGACAGTGGCCAACGACGACCAATGACGACCACCAGGCGCACGTGCCCACCGCTTCTGAGCAGCGAAAACGCAGGTCGCCAAGATCCCCGGCAAGACCCAGGGCAAGAAGACATCTCAGGTTGCGTCGCCTGGCGGATCCGGCAGGTTGTGCCACGCGTGACAGCATCCGCCGGCACAGTACAGCGTTCGCCTGCGGGCGTCGGCGATGCTGAAGAGGGCGACCAGCAGGCGGAATGACTTGGTGAGTTCGTAGGCCGGAAGTGCTTCCATTCCAAAACGCCACTTCGTGAGCATCACTGCCGGCGTGTGAGTAGGGCGGATACCGGAACGCGCGATGCTCTCTGGCACGTCCTCTTCGCGGGCGCGTGCCTGCCCGCAGAACAGCACCAGGGCGTGCAGAACCTTGCGTTGGTCACCCTCTGAGAGACTCTCGAACCACTCGACGCCCTCGTCCACAGGTCTGAGGTCCTGTGCGAGCTCGTTCAGGATCACTTCGTGTGCGTACAGCAAAGACTTCCACCCCCATGGTTCAGACCGACGGTACGCGCACGGCCACCCGTAGGCGGCATGGTTCCCCGCGCCCTGATGACACAGCCGGTTGACGCAGGCAGCAGGCTCCCCAGTCGAACCCGCGCAGCGCCCTCAGGGTGGTCCGCATCCCGAGTGAGTGTCTAACTGCGTGACCACGCAGACGAACAGCAGCGGATAACCGCGGACGCCTGTGGACCGTTGCACCAGGTGAGAGCCAGATCAGCCCAAGGCCACACCCCCGCCGTAGTTGCTTCGGGGCGAAGAAGCCCCGAGCTAAAGGCCATCGCGCTCGATGAGCGAGCCGTCAGGGCTCATGGTGAAGAAGCGCGGCGGGCCCATGGCTTCCATGGCCCTCTGCAGCGCCGCTTGCTGCTCCGCGGGATCAGGGCCGTGCGGGTCCCGGACCCGGAATCCGTGCAGGTGGATGTCGTCCGCGTCAATGTCGTCCGGTTCGGGGTGGCCCTCCAGGACGAAGCCGCAGAGTGCTCGCAGTGCGTCTTCGCCAAGATCCAAGGGGTGGAACGGCAGTGGGTACGGCTCTTCGTCCTCGTCCGGCCAGGGGATGACGTCGGCCGGGCGTTCCCCGGACCAGTAGGGCAGCTCGAAGGGGAGTGGTTCGCCGATGTTCTCGATGATGCCGCTGTCGGGGGACAGGCTCAGGGAGCGGACGAGCCGGCCGTCCTCCCATACGGCGAACGCGAGCCAGTCCACGACGCTGTGCATGGCGTGCAGCACGAGCCGTCGGCCGGCGCTTGCCGCCACGAGGTGCTCCGGGAGTTCCGAGGGAACGTCGATCATCACCCTCTGGTCACCGATGAACTCCAGGCCGGGCCAGCCGGCCGCGTAAGCCGTCCCCTCCGGCGGGTAAACGCCGCTGCTGAGCTTCGAGCCCTCGCTCTCCTCGATTTCCCAGCCTGGGTAGAGCCGCCGCATCATGTTGGCGGTCTGTTCCAGATCCGCTGTGCCCACTTCGCGCAGCAGCCCCGGCACGTCGCCGTCGGCGTACACCAGAAATCCCGTCTTGGCTCCCAAAGCCCCTCCCCAGGGTGTTGCCCTCGCTGGCGGATGCACGGTAGCCGCCCACACCGACAACGAAGCCGACTCGGTCCGCGCGGGTCGGGCTGGGCCGTCCCTGGGTCGTGCGAGGGCGCCCAAGGCCGACCAAGGGTGACCAACAGTGACAGGCGAAGCGCAGCCCGCAGCCGCGAAACCCCAGGTCAGAGCCGCCCAGCCAGACGCGTTTCCGCCTAGGGGTGGCGGTACGGCAAGATGGGGTGTATCTGCCCACTGCCAGATTTCAAGCTGCCGGACGGTTTCTCTTGGCTGAGTTCATTTACACCATGCGCAAGGCGCGCAAAGCGCACGGCGACAAGGTGATCCTCGACGACGTCACCCTGAGCTTCCTGCCGGGAGCGAAGATCGGTGTCGTCGGCCCGAACGGTGCCGGTAAGTCGACCGTGCTCAAGATCATGGCCGGTCTCGAGCAGCCGTCCAACGGCGACGCGTTCCTGACGCCGGGCTACAGCGTGGGCATCCTGCTGCAGGAGCCGCCGCTGAACGAGGAGAAGACGGTCCTGGAGAACGTCCAGGACGGTGTCTCCGAGATCAAGGGCAAGCTCGACCGGTTCAACGAGATCGCCGAGCTGATGGCGACCGACTACTCCGACGCGCTGCTCGACGAGATGGGCAAGCTGCAGGAGGAGCTGGACCACGCCAACGCCTGGGACCTCGACGCCCAGCTGGAGCAGGCCATGGACGCCCTGGGCTGCCCGCCCGGCGACTGGCCCGTCACCAACCTCTCCGGTGGTGAGAAGCGCCGCGTCGCGCTCTGCAAGCTGCTGCTGGAGCAGCCCGACCTGCTGCTCCTCGACGAGCCCACCAACCACCTCGACGCCGAGTCCGTGAACTGGCTGGAGCAGCACCTGGCCAAGTACCCGGGCACCGTCGTGGCCGTCACCCACGACCGGTACTTCCTGGACAACGTGGCCGGCTGGATCTGCGAGGTCGACCGCGGACGCCTGCACGGCTACGAGGGCAACTACTCCAAGTACCTGGAGACCAAGGCCACCCGTCTGAAGGTCGAGGGCCAGAAGGACGCCAAGCGGCAGAAGCGGCTCAAGGAAGAGCTGGAGTGGGTGCGGTCGAACGCCAAGGGGCGTCAGGCCAAGTCCAAGGCCCGTCTCGCCCGGTACGAGGAGATGGCCGCCGAGGCCGACAAGATGCGGAAGCTGGACTTCGAGGAGATCCAGATCCCGCCGGGCCCGCGCCTGGGCAACGTCGTCGTCGAGGTCGACAAGCTCAACAAGGCCTTCGGTGAGAAGGTCCTCGTCGACGGCCTCAGCTTCACGCTGCCGCGCAACGGCATCGTGGGCGTCATCGGCCCGAACGGCGCCGGCAAGACCACGCTGTTCAAGATGATCCAGGGTCTGGAGACCCCGGACTCCGGCGACATCAAGGTCGGCGAGACCGTCAAGATCTCCTACGTCGACCAGAGCCGCGCGAACCTCGACCCGAAGAAGACGCTGTGGGAGGTCGTCTCCGACGGTCTCGACTACATCAACGTCGGACAGGTCGAGATGCCGTCCCGCGCGTACGTGTCGGCCTTCGGGTTCAAGGGACCGGACCAGCAGAAGCCGGCCGGTGTGCTCTCCGGTGGTGAGCGCAACCGCCTCAACCTGGCCCTGACCCTGAAGCAGGGCGGCAACCTGCTGCTCCTCGACGAGCCCACCAACGACCTCGACGTCGAGACCCTCGGCAGCCTGGAGAACGCGCTGCTGGAGTTCCCCGGCTGCGCCGTCGTCGTCTCCCACGACCGGTGGTTCCTGGACCGGGTCGCCACGCACATCCTCGCCTACGAGGGTGAGTCGAAGTGGTTCTGGTTCGAGGGCAACTTCGAGTCGTACGAGAAGAACAAGATCGAGCGGCTGGGCGCGGACGCCGCGCGTCCGCACCGTGCCACCTACAAGAAGCTGACCCGGGGCTGATCGGTCTTGCGCCACATCTACCGCTGCCCGCTGCGCTGGGCGGACATGGACGCGTACGGCCACGTCAACAACGTGGTGTTCCTCCGCTATCTGGAGGAGGCCCGTATCGACTTCCTGTTCCGCCCGGACAAGGAGTTCAAGCAGGGGTCCGTGGTGGCGCGCCACGAGATCGACTACAAGCGGCAGCTCGTCCACCGGCACCACCCGGTGGACATCGAGCTGTGGGTCACCGAGATCCGGGCCGCGTCCTTCACCATCACCTACGAGGTGAAGGACGGGGACCTGGTCTACGTTCGGGCCTCCACCGTCATCGTGCCGTTCGACTTCGAGGCACAGCGGCCGCGCCGGATCACCCAGGAGGAGCGGGAGTTCCTCCAGGAGTACACGGACGCCGCCGAGAACGCGGAGACCCCGGGGGAGGCCGTCGCCGCATGACGGTCCTGCACCTCGCCGACGAGACGGAGGCGGCCGACCTCGCCGCCTTCCTCTCCCGGCTGCTCCACTACGACCGTGGAGCCGCGGTGCGCCTGCAGGCGGCCGGGACGGCGCTCGCCGTGTTCGGCCGGCCGCCGTCCTTCGAGGTGCTGACGATCCGCGCGGTGCGGCTCGCCAAGCCGTACGAGAACGGGCTCGACGTCACGCTCGACGTCACCGTCTCGGCCGGTGAGTTCCTGGAGTCAGTGGACGAGCGGGCCGCCACGGCCGCCGTACCGGCCGCCGTCACCGGACCGCCGTGGGCCGGCGTGCTGCCCCCGCGCGGCGGCTGGCGGCCCGAGCCGGGGCTGCCCGTGCCGGACGCGCTGCGCACGACGGTCGCCGCGGCCGTCGCCGAATTCCGTTCCCGCACGGAGGAGTTGGCGCCGGAGCGGCGCACCCGTGCGGAGCTGGACCGGATCGGGCGGGACATCTGGGCCCGGGAGGTCGGGAACACCCCGCTTCCGGTGCGGGCCGTGCACGCGGCCCAGTCCCTCGGCTTCCTGCGGCCCGGGGCCGGTGCGGCCGACACCGGGCTGTTCTCCTCCGGGGCGTGGCTGCGGCTGCGGACGCCCTACGGGTCCGTCGCGGTGCGGCGGGCGGGGCTCGGCACGCTGGGTGTCAGCGTGCGCTGAGGCGTGTGACGGGGGTCCGGGCGGCTCTCCGGGGCGTCGGGCGCCCAGGGGGCGGTGCCTGTCTCAGGTGCCTCCGGCTCCGGCTCCGGCTTCGACCGCGGTTTCCGATTCGGCTTCGGTTCCGGTTCCGGCTTCGACTGCGGTTTCCCATCCGGCTTCGGCTCCGGTTCCGGCTTCGACCGCGGTTTCCGATTCGGCTCCGGCTCGGTCCGGTCGCCGGCTGTTTCCCTGTGCGGTCACCTCCCGTCGCTGTCGTCCGGCCATACCCCGATGTGGTCCGGTTCCAGTTCCAGGGCCACGCGGTCGCGCATGTTCAGGGCCCGGGTGTACTCAGCGGGCAACTGGAGGCGGCCCGCGCGGTCGAGCATGGCGTACTCGCGGGCGACCACCGTCTCGTGGCCGGTCGTGGCGTCCACCTCGCTGCGGCGCAGCACCTCGGTGGAGGTACGGCCGTCCCGGATGGCCACCGTGCGGCGCACCTCGCCGGCCACCGCCTGGTCGTGGGTGACGATGACGATGGTGGTGCCCAGGGTCTCGTTCGCGGTGCGGAAGGCGTCGAAGATCTGCGCGCCGGTGTGCGAGTCGAGTTCACCGGTGGGTTCGTCGGCGAGCAGGACCGCGGGGGCGTTCGCGAGCGCCACGGCGATCGCGGCGCGCTGCTGCTGGCCGCCGGACATCTCGTGCGGGTGGCGGTCGCGGCAGTCGGCCACCTGCAGCAGGTCCAGCAGTTCCAGGGCTCGTTCGGCGCGGGCGCGGCGGCGCATGCGGGTACCGGAGAGCTGGAGCGGGAGGGCCACGTTCTGGGCCGCGGTGAGGTACGGCAGGAGGTTGCGGGAGGTCTGCTGCCAGACGAAGCCCACCACCTCGCGGCGGTAGGCGAGGCGGTCCTTCGCGGTCATGGTGAGCAGGTCGCGGCCGGCGACGTTCGCTCCGCCGGCGGTGGGGGTGTCCAGGCCGGCGAGGATGTTCATGAGGGTGGACTTGCCGCTGCCGGAGGCGCCCACCAGCGCCATCAACTCGCCCTCACGGACCAGGAGGTCGAGGCCCTGGAGGGCCTGGACCTCGATGCCGTCCGCGGAGAAGATGCGGACCAGGCGGTCGCACGTGATGAGGGCGTCGTGCCCGTAGGCGGGGCTGTCGCGGGACTCCGTGACGCGGGTGGTGAGGTCGGCGAGGGTGGTGTCTTCTGCCGTGGGGTCGGCTGTCATGGGGTCTCCTGCTCGGGTGCCCTGCGCTGCCGGGGGGGGCGGGGGTGTTTCGCGTGCCGGTGTCCGTGGGGTGCGCGGTGCCGGTGCGGGCCGAGGGGGTCTCGCTCGCCCGCGCTCGCGGGGTGCCTCCTCCACTCTTGGCTTCGCCGAGCGGGGACCGCCGTCGCCCACCCGTGCCGCCCCTGGCGGCACGCACACCCGCAGCTGCGTAGGCGTGCGTGCCAGCGGCTGCGTAGGCGTGCGTGCCAGCGGCTGCGTAGGCGTGCGTGCCAGCGGCCGGGAAGGCGCGCGTGCCCGCGGCTGCGTGGGCGCGCCCGCCCGCGGCCACCGGGGCGCGCCTGCCCGCGGCCGGCGCCGTCACTGGGGGTCTCCCGCCCGTAGTTCTCGGGCCGAGCTCCGGCGGGTGGTCCACCAGGCCTGGGTGACGGCGACTCCCGCCGCCAGGGCCACGACCGCGAGGGCCGGGAGGGTCAGGGACCAGGCGTCCGGGCGGAGGACGGCCCTGCCCACCGGGGTCTGGGACGAGGCGAGGGCGATGGTCGTCAGGTCGATGCCGGGGGAGAGGACGTGAATGGCGGCCCAGCCGGTCAGCGTGCCGCCGGCCGCGGCGAGGAGGGCCTGCGGGAGCGACTCCAGGACGAGGAGGCGGCGGCCCTGGGCCCGGGTGAGCCCCATGGTGCGCAGCCGGGCGAGGAGCGCGGCGCGTTCCGGGGCCGCCCGCAGCAGCGCGAGGAGCAGGGCGAGCACGGCGAGGCCGGCGCCCGCCGCCACCGCCGCCGTGTAGACGTGCCCGGCGCCGCTCTGCAGGGGCGAGTCGGCGTATCCGGCGCGCTCCTCGGTGAGGAGCCGGACCGTGGCCGAGGCGGGGGCCGTGCGGCGCAGCGCCGCGGCGTCCGGGCGGGCACCGGTCAGCAGCAGCGTCGTCGGCCGGGCGGCGGACGACGGTAGCCCGGCGCGGTCCACGACCAGGAAGTCTCCGGCGGGCGCCGCCGGGGTGCGGTCGCGGACGGCGGTGATGAGGACGGTGATCGTGCTGCCGTCCGTGAGCCGCACCAGGAAGGGCCGCCGGATGCCGTAGTTCCGTGCGACGGCCCGGGAGGCGACGGCCGGGACCGAGTGCGCGTCCGAACCCTTCAACTGCCCTGCCGTGACGGCGCCGAGGCCGGTACGGGCCGTCAGCTCGGCGTACGCGGGCGGGTCCACGCCCACCAGCGGCACGGTGGCCACGCCGTCCGTCGGGGTCGCCTCGTAGGTGATGGCCGCCGGGGTCACCCCGCGCACCCCGGGCAGGGCGCGGACCCGGGCGGCCAGGCCGTCCGGCAGCGCGGTGGCCGAGTCCAGGCGGGCGTCGGCCCCGACGGTGAGCAGGGCCGCGTGGTCCCGGGCCTCGGCCACGCCCGCCAGGACGGAGCCGCCGAAGGCCGCCGTGGTCAGAGCGGTCAGCAGGGCCAGCAGCGGCAGCACCGAGGAGGCGCGGGTGCGGGCGGCGCGGGCCAGGGACAGCGGGGCCACCGCGCCCCGCAGCCGGCCGGCCGGGCGGGCCAGGCGGCGCAGCAGCAGCGGGTAGAGACGGAGCAGCAGCAGGGCCGCGATGACGCCGGTCAGTACCGGTGCCAGGGACACCAGCCGGCCTGCCGAGGCGCCCCTGTCGCGCAGGGTGGCCACCGCCCCGGCCGCCAGTGCCAGCAGGGTCAGTTCGGCGACCGTGCGGCGGCGGGAGGGGCGCACCGAGGCCATGTCCTCCCGGGGGCCCGTCAGCCGCACCGAGCGGTGGGCGAGCACGGCGTGCAGCGGGAGGGCGGCGCAGGCTGCCAGGGTGACGGTGAGGGCGGCGGCGACGGCGTACCCGGCGCGGGCGCCCGGGAGGAGGACGAGTGCCGCCGTGAGGCCCAGCGCCCCGGCCGGCACGGCGACCACGGCGGTCTCGGCCAGCAGCCGGCCGGTGAGGCCGGGCAGGGAGACGCCTCGGGCGCGCAGCAGGGCGAGCTCGGCACGGCGCCGGTCGGCGGCCAGGCCGCCCGCCATGAGCAGGACGACGGCGGCGACCGTGGCGGTGCCGGCGGCGGCCACCCCGACCAGGGGGGAGATGCCCGACCGCAGCCGTCCGAAGGCGACGGCCACGTCGTCCAGACCGGAACTCACGTCCAGGTCCGGATCGGTGAGGGAGCGGGCCCGCCGCAGGCCCGGGCCGGACTCCAGCGACGCGACGCCGGACCGCAGCCGGTCCAGCCCATGGGCCTGCCCGCCGCCGGTGTCCGGAGCGAAGTGCCAGTAGCGGAAGGGGTTCCTGCCGCTGCCCAGCACGGCGAGGGTGGCCTCCGGCGGGAGCAGGAGGGCGCCGTGCCAGTAGGTCTGCGGCGGGCCGGGCTCGGGCAGCCGTTCCAGCGCGGGCGTGCGCAGCAACGGCACCGTCGACCAGTAGGCGCCGGCCGGGTCGCGCGGGGCGAGGATTCCGGTGATCCGGACGGAGAGGGGGCCGCCGAACCTGGGCACGTGGATGACCGAACCCGGCTTGATGTGCAGGGTTTTGGCGGTGGCGGCGGAGACGGCGGCCTCGGCCTCGTCCCCGTCCGGCCGGGCCGGGGCCCGGGGCAGCCGGCCCGCGCTGACGCGGGCGTGTCCGGCCAGGCCGCTCTGCGCGACCAGCGTGACCTTGGCGGGCAGGCCGGTCGGGCGGGGGAGCCACGGTTCGAGCACCGCGGTGCTGTCGTCGGTGGAGGTGCCGTAAGCCGACTGGGCGCGGTCGACGGGCACCGAACCGTCCACCACGGGCAGCAGTTTCCCGAACTGCCGCTCGAGGACCTCGGGGCTGAACGAGACGTCCAGGTCCTCACCCAAGACGCCGCCCTCCGGTATCGGCGCGGTCGCCCTCAACGTGGTGCGCTCGGGGCCCGCCTGGGCGAGGGAGTGGCGCAGGCCCGCGTCCTCGTACCGGTCCACCGCGCGCGGCAGCGCTCCGGCCAGGCAGGCGGTCAGCACGACCAGCAGCGCGAGCGCCAGCGCGGCACCGGGAGCGGCCCGCAGCCGGGTCCGCACCCAGGGCGCGACCACGGCCGGTACGGAACGCACGTCACTCACCCCCCTGTTCACGCAGTGCCCGGGCCGGATCGGCCCGGCGCAGGGCCGTCACCACGGCCACCGCCAGCGGCGCGGCGGCGACGCCCGCCAGCAGCAGCGCCACCTGTCCGGGCGGCAGCAGCACCAGCAGCCCGGGTACCGGCCGGGTGGCCTCGCCGGTCAGCACGATCAACGGCAGTACTCCACGGGCCAGTACGGTGCCCAGGACGGCGCCCACCACGAGGGCCAGGCCCACCAGCACGGCGAGTTCGGCGGCGACCGTCCGGGCCAGCCGGCGGCGCGGGGCGCCGAGGGCGCGCAGTACCGCGAAGTCCGCCTCGCGTGCCCGCAGCGAACCGGCGGCGCCCACCGCGAAGCCGACCGCGGCGAGCGCGGCGGCCACCACGGCGGCCGCGGTGAACGCGGCCGTGGGTCCGGCGCCGAAGGGGTCCTCGCGCAGCTCGGCGGCGATCTCGTCGCGGACCACCACCTGTTCCGGGTCGACGTCCGGCAGCGCCCGGACCGAGGCGGCCACCCGAGCCGCGTCACCGGGCGCGGTCCGCAGCCACCACTCGTCGGGGGTGGCGTTCTCCCCGTACCGCGCCTGCAGCGCCCGGTTCGCGGCGCGCAGGTCGACCAGCACCGCGCCGCCGTCGTGCTCGGCGGCGGCCGGGGTTCCGGTGGTGGGCAGCGCCCGTACCGACCGGACGATCCGCACCGGCAGGCTCTCGCCGCCGACGGTGACGTCCAGGCGCTGCCCGGTGCGGGCGCCGGCCGAGGTCAGGAACCGGTCGGTCGCGACGGCCCGCACCTCGGGCGGCGCGGGCCGTGCCACCTGGAGCCGCACGGACAGCGAGGCGACCGTCCACATGTCGGCGTCGGGCAGGTAGCCGGTGCCGTAGGAGAAGGCCAGGGGGCGGGTGGAGACGGTCCGGGGCCGGGCGGGGTCGGTGCGCGGGGACGGGACGGCCGCGCCGCCGGTCTCCACGGCCGTGGTCCAGGACGCCGGCAGGGTGATCGGGTGCCGGGTCCCGTCGGTGCCCTCGGCGGTGAGGTCGCGGACCGTGAACCGGTGCCGCTCGGCGCGCTCGGCGGGCTGGGGCATGTCGAGCCGGAGCCCGGTCAGCAGGGCCGGGCCGTCGGCGGAGCCGAGGCCGAGGACGAGGGTGTGGGGGCGGCCGTCGGCGGGCAGCAGCCCGGCCGGCAACGAGTACGGCACTCCGGCCGCGTCCTCCAGCCGGACCGTGACCTCGGCGGTCGTCCCGGGTCCGGTGGAGCTGCGCAGGCTCGCCGTCAGCCGCAGCCGGGCGGTGTGGGCCGGCACCCGGGCCCCCACGGGGGAGTCCTCGGGCGTCAGCCCGGCCAGCAGCTCCGGCACGGGTTCGTCGGCGAGGTCCGGGCGCATCAGCAGCGCGTTCGCCGCGTGCGCGGTGTCCAGGGCCAGCACGGTCGCCGTACGGTCACCGGACAGGCCCTGCTCGCCGCGTGCGACGGGCACCGCCCCGCGGACCCGCGGCAGGGCCGCGTAGGCCTCCGTGCGCCCGAGTCCGCCCTGCCCGGCGTCCAGCACCCGCACCGGTGCCCCCGCGCGGAAGTCGGCCTGGTCGTCCTGCGAGCGGTTCCAGGAGGCACCCTGACCGATGGCCAGCATGCCGAGCGCGACGGCGAGCACCAGCAGCAGCACGGGTCCCGCCGCGCGCGCGGTGCGGCGGCTGAACTGCCAGCCGGCCAGCGCCGCCGGCAGCCCCCGCCCGGCCGCCGCCCACCGTTCCGCGAGCCGTGCCACCGGCGGCAGCAGCCGCAGCGTCAGCACGGTTCCGGCGAGCAGCGCCAGCGCGGGCGCGGCGACCAGCAGCGGATCCACGCCGAGCGACCCCGACCGGTCGGTGGCGAGGCCCCCCGAGCCCTGCTGGTGCACCTGCCAGTACGCGACGCCGGCCACGGCGAGCAGGCCCAGGTCGGCGCCCGCGCGGAGCGGGGTGGGGACGAGGCCGCCGCCCGCGCGGCGCGGCCGGGCACCGCGCGGGCCCGCCGAACGGCGCCCGCGAAGGCGGACGCGCGGTCGGTGCGTCCGGCCGGACTCCGCGCCGCGCCGCCCGCGACGTCCGGACGGTTCCTCGCCGGTGCCCGTCAGCGCCGGGAGGGTCACCGTCAGCGCGCAGCCCAGGGCCACCGCCACCGCCACCAGCCACACCCCGGGGCTCCCGGCGGGCGGGAGGTCGAGACGCAGATCGAGACGGGCCAGCGGGCCGTGGGCGGTGAGCAGGGTGGTGAGCGGTCCGGCGAGGAACGGCGCACAGAGGGCCGCGGGGAGGGCGAGCAGCAGGGACTCGGCCCCGGCGAGGGCCGCGATCCGGGGGCGGGACGCGCCGCGCGCCCTCAGCAGCCTGGTCCCGGCGGCCCGTTCGGCGCTCAGCAGCCGGGCCACCAGCAGCAGCGCGTACCCGCCGAGCAGCACCAGCTGGAGCGCGACGATCAGCAGGGTGGAGCGGGCGACGAGCAGCGAGCGGTCGATGCGGTCCAGCACGTCCGGCAGGGAGGTCGTCACCGCCGTCGCCCCGCGCAGGGCGGTGGCCTTGCGCAGCCGCCCGCTTCCCGTCCCCACGGCCTCGCGCAGTTCCCCCGTGCGCCCGGTCGTCATCGTGTCGAAGCCGGCCGACGCCAGCCAGGACGTACCGCCGGTGCTCACCCGCCCGGCGGCGAGGACCGAGGGATCGGCGAGCAGCGGACCGTACGTGGTGAAGCCGGCCTTCTTCACACCGCGGCCGAGCAGGTCGTCTAGCCGCCAGTACGGCGCGCTCGTGGTGCTGGGCCGGTACAGCCCGGTGACGCGCACCCGGACCCGGCCCTCGCCGAGCCGGTCGGCCAGGGTGAGGCGGTCGCCGGGCCCGAGCCCGAGCGCCCGGGCGGCGGTCTGCGGGACGGCCACCTCGATCTCGCCGGTCGTCCGCCCCGGGAGCCGTCCGGCGGTGGGCCGCACCTGGGTGTGGTCCAGGGCCGCGAAATAGGTCAGGTCCGGGTCGCCCGAGCGCCGCGCGGCCGGCCGCAGGGACCGGGGCAGCGCGTACGGGCCGGAGCGGCGCAGCGTGCGCACGGTCACCGGCAGCCCGTCGAAGGTCCTCCGGGCGCCCTCGCGTACGGCGGCGTCGGCGGCGGCCCGCTCCCCGACGGGGACGTCGGCCTTGACGACAAGCGCCGTGGCGGAGCCGTTGCGCGGGTCGTTCAGGACATGGCGCAGCGCGGCGTCCCCGATCGCGCCGGAGTAGGCCGTGAGCGTGGCCAGCACGGCGGTGGTCAGCAGCACCGTGAGCAGGGCGGAGCCGAGCAGCAGGCGGTGTGCCCGCGCGCGTGAGACGACGAACCCCGTCACCCGACCCCCGTGTCGTCCGGACTTCCGCAAGCGCTCTGTCGATCTCGGGTGATGCTCGCAGAGGGGACCGGTCGCGGGTAACCGGTTGCCGACCGGTCTATACCGGATCGTGACCGGAATGCGGCGCCGAACGACCGGAATTCGGGGTTCAGTTGGTCATTCGGGGGTGTTGATCATCGACTGCGCCGCGTACGTCAGGTAGTTCCACAGCGTCCGCTCGTGCTCCTCGGCCAGGCCCAGCTCGTCGACGGCGACCCGCATGTGCTTCAGCCAGGCGTCGTGCGCGGCGCGGTTCACGGTGAACGGCACGTGCCGCATGCGCAGCCTCGGGTGGCCGCGGTTCTCGCTGTAGGTGGTGGGGCCGCCCCAGTACTGCATGAGGAACAGGGTCAGCCGCTCCTCGGCCGGGCCCAGGTCCTCCTCCGGGTACATCGGCCGCAGCAGCGGGTCCCCGGCGACCCCCTCGTAGAAACGGTGGACGAGCCGGCGGAAGGTCTCCTCCCCACCGACCTGCTCGTAGAACGTCTGCTCCTGAAGCGTGCCGCGCCGAATCTCATTCACCCGTCCATGGTCTCAGACCCGGTGACTTGGGACTCCAGGCCCAGGGCCCCGTCCGCCCGGGCCTCCCGGGCGCCTCGCGCCCCTACTGTGGGGGTATGGGCGCCTACGACACCGGGATCGAACGTCTGGCCACCGTGGCGCGGGCCGCGATGGTGCGGGAGATCGACGCCGAGGGGGCCTGGGACGAGGACCCGGTGTGGCGGGAGGCGTTCGCGACGGTGCCCCGGCACCTGTTCGTGCCGTACTACTACGTCGGGGTCAGGGGCGGCTACGAACGCCGCTGGGGCCAGAACCCGGACCCCGAGGCCCGGGAGCGCTGGGTGCGCGGCGCCTACGACGACACCCCGCTGGCGACCCGGCTGCGCGACGGCGAACTGCTCTCGTCCAGCAGCCAGCCCTCCCTGATGGCGCTGATGCTGGCCGCGCTGCGCGTGGAGGACGGCGACCGGGTCCTGGAGGTGGGCGCCGGCACCGGCTACAACGCCGCCCTGCTCGCCCACCGGCTGGGCGACGACGGCCTCGTCACCACCGTCGACCTCGACCCGGAGATCACCGAGTCGGCCCGGCAGCACCTGGCCGCGGCCGGGTACCGCCCGGCCGTCGTCACCGGCGACGGCGCGCGGGGGGTGCCGGAGCGGGCGCCCTTCGACCGGATCATCGCCACCTGCGGGCTGCCCACGGTGCCGGGCGCCTGGCTCGTCCAGTGCCGGCCCGGAGGCCGGATCCTGACCCCGCTGGCCACCGGCCTGCTCGCCCTCACCGTCCGCGACCCCGGGCACGCCGAGGGCCGCTTCCTGCCGACGGCCGCCTACTTCGTGCCGCTGCGCGGCGCGGGCCGGGCGGAACCGGAGGCGGTGTCCCTGGACGGGCTGCCGGGCCGGGCCCGCGAGCAGGAGCCGTTCCGCTTCCTGCTCGACCTGACCCGGGGCGCGCTGGACCCGCGGGAGGCCCACGCGCTCTGGGAGCGCGAGGGCTGCCCCGACCGTGAGCGCTACGGCGTCACGGTCGGCGACGGACACACCCGGGCCTGGCTGGACGACCCGGCGGGGCCGTACGTCTGGCCCCTCCCGTGAGGTGCCTCAGCCCCTGCGGACGGTGATCGTCGTCCAGGCGCCCACGTGCACCCGGTCGCCGTCCTGCAGCGGCACCGGCACGAACGGCTGGATCGGCTCGTCGGAGCCGTTGACCGTGGTGCCGTTCGTCGAGTTCTGGTCGACGACCGCCCAGTTGCCGTCCGGCTGCTGCACCAGCACCGCGTGCTGGTGCGAGACGCCCGGGTCCTCCGGCGGCACCGACAGGTCGATGTCGGGGGTGTCGCCGGTGGAGTGCCGGCGGCGGCCGATGGTGACCTGGTTGCCGCTGAGCGTGCGCTGCTGCTCGGGCGAGTATGCGGGCAGGTTCAGGCCCGCGGCCTCGGGGCCGGAGCGCTGCATCATCGCCATGAAGTAGTCGCGGTCCGGGCCGATGGTCGCGGTCCAGGTGGCCGGACCCTGCGGACCCTGCGGGCCCTGCGGGGCCTGCGGGAAGCCGTGACCGGGCGGTGCCTGGGTGGCGCCGGGCTGCGGGTAGCCGTAGCCGCCGCCGGGGCCGTTCGGGCCGCCGGGGCCGCCGGGGCCGCCGGACGGCGGGGAGATCACCCAGTCGTCCTCGCCGCCGCCGAAGGGGCCGCCACCGGCCGGGGGCCGGCCGGTCTCCTGCGGGAAGGCGGGTGCGCCGGGCTGCTGGAAGGCCTGCGGCGGACCGCCGGCCGGACCGCCGGGACCCGCGGGCGGGGTCGGACCGGGCGGGGGCGGCACGGGACGCGAGGGGTCCCCGCCGAAGCCGGACGGGCCGGGGCCGCCGGGCTCACGGCCGAAGGGCGGCGGGCCGCCCGGGCCACCGGGACCGCCACCGAAGCCGGAAGGACCACCCGGACCGCCGGGACCGCCCGGGCCCTGCTGCCCCGGTACGCCGCCGAACGGCTGCTGACCGGCGGGCGGCCGCCCGCCGCCGAAGCCGGACGGGCCGCGCTCACCGGCGAACGGCGTCGGACCCGACGGCTCGCTGCCGAAGGACGGGATCGGCTCGGCGGGCCGGTTCACCTGGGAGGGACGCGAGCCCTGGTACTCGTACGAGTCACCGCCGCCGTACGTCGCGCTCGGCGGCTCGAAGCGGGGCTGCGGCGGGCGCGGGGCGGCCGGGGTGTAGGACGTGGCCGTGTTGGTCAGGAAGTTCCACCGGCACTCCTCGCAGAACGGGGCGCCGCCCTCACGGGGCGTACGGCACTGCGGGCACAGCTCCGGCTCGTGGCCGGGCGGGCGGCCGCCGGTCTGCGCGCCCTGCGGCGGGAAGCCGTAGCCGCCGCCGGGCGGGGGCGGCGGAGGGGGCGGGGGTACGGCACCGGCCATGCGGTGACCGCAGACCTCGCACCAGTCGTCGGAACCCGACTGGTGTCCGTTCGGGCAGGTCGGCATGTCGGCGCTTCCCCTTCTCCTGAGGGTCCTCCGGTACGTCCGGATCTCTTCTGGCTGTCCCGCGGTCTCCCGCGGGTCACTTCTTTACACGAACAGTCTTCGTGGACCGGGTCTCGAGGGTCATCTCGTCGGCCTCCGCGACCTTCGTCTTCAACCGCACAGTACCTGTCGCGGCGTCGACCACGTCCACCACCTTCGAAAGGAGTTTCGCGGTATCCGCGTTGCCCGAGACGCTCGCGAGCTGAACGGCACGCCCCAGTTTGGCCGTTGCGCGCTCGAAATCGCCCGCTTTGCGAAGGTCCAGACCCTGCTGGATGGCCTGGGCCAGCTCGGCCTGCCCGGTGTAGTGGGCGACCTGGGGGTTGATCGAGGTGGAGGCCGCCATGTCGTCGGTCCACACCGCCCTGACCAGCCCCTGACCGCCGAGGTTCCGCACCTGCCCGTCCGGCTGCGGCACGACCAGGGAGATCCGGGCGGCCAGCATCTCCTGGCCGAGACCGGCCGCCGGGACCTCCACGCACAGGTGGTAGTCGCGGGACTCGTCGCCCCAGGAGCCGGTGGGATAGTCCCCGGCCCGCGGTCCCGCCTCGGTGCGGCGGCCCGTCAACTCCTCGACGGCGGGCGCAACTTGCTTGACGAAACGGAGGTTCGCGCCGACCGGGGTCCACACCCGCAGGGCCACGTCGGCGACCTCCTTGCCCATCGCCGTCTCCATCATCCGCGTGAAGTCGGCGGCCAGCCCCGCCGGGTCGGCGACGATGTCGGCGGTGCCGAGCAGGGCGGAGGCGATGCCTGTGACTTCTTTCACTTCCCAGTCGGTGCCCACGCCACGCGCGTCACAGGTGAACCGTCCGGCGCACTCGTCCAGCGCCGCCCTCAGGTCCTGCGGCGACTCGTGCTCGTTGCGGCCGTCGGTCAGCAGGATGCCGTGCCGGATGGCCACGTCCGCCGAGGACAGCAGCCGGTCGGCGAGCCGCAGCCAGGTGCCGATGGCCGTGCCGCCGCCCGCGCCGAGCCGGCGCAGCGCCTGCTTGGCCTGCTCGCGCGTGGTGGCGTCGGCGACCGCGAGCCGCCCGCCGCCCGGATAGACCTCCTTGGCCACGTGCGTGCCGCCGACCACCGCGAAGTGCGTCCCGTCGCGCAGGGTGTCGACCGCGGCGGCCGTGGCGTCCCGGGCGTTGCGCATCTTGGCCGGCGGATAGTCCATGGAGCCCGAGCAGTCGACCATGACGACGACGGCCGCCGAGGGCCCCTGGCCGGGCGCGTACAGGTGCGGGGCCGTGACGGCGCCGCCCACCGTGCCGCCGCCGGTGGCGGTCACGGTGACGATGGCGTTGACCTCACGGCCGCCCTCGGGCAGGTACTCGTTCTGGTAGACCTCGACCGAGAACTGCGGCACGTCCGGCTTGGCGAAATTGGCCATGGCTGTTCAGATCCCCCTGTTTACGCCCCGCTGACGCGAGGCGGTGCCGGTGAACGGACCGGTCCCCTCCGGTCCGCCGGGACTTCCCCGTGGTGGTGCGGCCTCAGGCCGATCCTGCCCCCTGCGGCGGCGTGGGGAACGGCACGACGGCCACTGTTACGTTGTCGTGGCCCCCGCCGTCCAGGGCGTGGCCGACCAGGACCCGGGCGCTGTGCAGCGGACGGGCCGCCGCGTCCGCGGGGAGGACCTCGGCCATCTCCTCGGCCGTCTCGGCGTAGTTCCACAGGCCGTCGGTGCACACCAGCACGACTCCGGGCCGGTCCGGCTTGAAGGCGGCGGTGTGCGGTTCCAGTTCGTAGGCGTCCGCGCCGAGCCAGCCGGTGATCGCGTGGGCGCGCTCGTCGGCGTACGCCTGCGCCTCGCTCATCAGGCCGGCCGCGACCATCTGCGCGGCCCAGGAGTCGTCCTCGGTGAGCCGGGCCGGGGGCGCGGAACGGTCGTCCGGCACCCAGTAGACACGGCTGTCGCCCACCCAGCCGACCACCAGCAGCCCGCCCGTGACGATCGCGCCGACGATGGTGCACGCCGGGGAGTTCTGGTGCGGGTCGTGCTCGCGCGCCGCCTCGGGCTCCTCCGCGAGGGAGTTGACGGCCTGTGCGGCGGCGACGATCGCCTCGTGCATCGCCGCCTGCGGGTGGGTGCCGTGCGGCAGGGCGGCCAGCAGGGTGTCCACGGCCGCCTGCGAGGCGGCCATCGACGCCTCGTCCGGCCGGGTCGCCGAGGACACGCCGTCGCACACGATGGCCAGCGCCGCCGGGGAGCCGTCGGGCAGCGCGGTGTGGGCGACGCCGAAGGCGTCCTCGTTGCGGTGGTGGCGCAGGCCCCGGTCGCTGACGGCGGCGACCGGACCCGACTCCCGCTCCATGCGGTCGCGTTCCTGGGGCTGGGCGTGCCCGCAGTTCTCGCAGTAGCCGTCGTCGTCCACCCGGCCGGCCCGGCAGGCCACGCAGACCTGCGCGGGATCGGCCGTGCCGGGAGCGGCGGCCGGACCGGCCGGCGCCGAGGACGGGACGGGACCGGCCGAGGCGCGCGGGTCGGGGGCCTGCAGCGGGTACTCGTCGGGCTCCGGTCGCCGGTCGAAGCGGACGCCGGGCGCGGCCGGTTCCTCGTGGTGCAGCGCGTTGCCGCCCGAGTCGGTGCCGGGCAGGTCGGTCGCCTCGTGCGCGGCCGGCTGCGTGCTGTCGGAGCCGGGCGGTTCGGGCGCGGGCCAGTCCACGCCGTCCCCGGGACCGGCGGAACCGGTCATGGTGAGGGTCGGGTGGTCCCGCGGCGCTGCGGGCACGACGGACAGGTCGTATCCGCACGCGCCGCAGAAGAGGTCACCCGACTCGAGCGGTTCGGCACAGCTCGGGCACTTCGTCAGTGCGGCCTGCTGGGGCATCTGCGACATCAACTACACCCACGTCCGGGGGCGGTAACGGTTGGCCCGTTCCACCAGCTCGATCCTCTCCTCGCCGCCGGGCGCCAGCCTGGCCAGCGTGCGGTACGCGCGTTCCAGGCCGAAGCGCAGGCCCCGTTCGTCCAGACCGCTGCCGAGCACCATCCGTCCGCCGGCGGCAGGCGGGACGGTGTCCCGGCCTGTGGAGAGTACCCAGTCCAGCGCGCTGCCGAGCACTTCGGCGGACAACTGCTCGCGGCGCGCCGGGTCCAGACCGTACGCGTCCAGCGCCTCGACCTGCCCGGCGGCGGCCGTCAGGTCGTCGAGGAACGGTACGTCGCCGGCGCTCGGTGTCCGCCCGCGCAGCCGGGCCCGGACGGCGGCGACCCGGGCGGCCGTGCAGTGGACGGACGACTCGGGCACCGACTCCAGGGTGTCCACGGCGCCGCGCCGGTCACCGGCCGCCAGCCGCACCCGGGCCAGCCCGAAGGCGGCGCTGACGAAGCTCGGGTCGGTCGACCACACCAGGCGGTAGTACTCGGCCGCGTTGTCCAACTGGCCCAGCACCTCGGCGCACAGACCGAGCGCCAGCTTGGGGGCCGCCTCGCCGGGGAAGGCGTCGTAGATCGCGTCGAAGCCCAGCGCGGCACCTTCGAAGTCCCCGGTGGCCAGCGCGGCCACGCCCCGGTACCAGACCACCCGCCAGTCGTCCGGCCGTTCACCCTCCAGTTCGCGCAGGGCCGTGAGGGCGGCCGGATGGTCGCCGCTCTCCAGCCGGGCCCTGACCTGCCGCAGCCGCGACTCCACGCTCGGCGCGGGCGCCGCGTCCAGGGCGCTGATCAGCTCGGCCGGCGCGGACGCCATGAGCCCGGCCAGGAAACCGGCGTTGGGGTCGTTCGGGTCGACCAGCGGTACCGGCAGCGCCAGGGCCGCGGCGGGCGTGTCCACGGACCGGACGACGGCCGGCGCGGGCAGCGCGGGGGCCGGCACGGCACCGCGCGCCGGACGCGCCCCGAGCAGCGACACGTCCCCGTGCGCCCTGGGGAACAGCTCCGTGTCGACGACCTTCACCTCGGGCCCGAACAGCGTGGACAAGGCGGGTCTGGCCTGCCCGGACTGCAGGGAGACGACCTCGCGGAGCACGCCGGTCAGCTGCTCGGACATCTCCTGCGCGGAGGCGAACCGGCGGGCCGGGTCGGGGTCGGTGGCGCGGACGAGGAGCCGGTAGAAGGACTCGTAGCGGTGGAAGACCTCGATGTTGTCCGGGTCGGGCAGGGAGTCCACGAAGACGTTCGTGTAGCCCTGGAAGTCGAAGGCGAGGACGGCGAGCGTACGGCCCACCGTGTACAGGTCGCTGGCCACCGACGGGCCGACGTCCGCGACCTCCGGCGCCTGGTAGCCGACCGTGCCGTAGATCGCCGACTCGTCGTCGTCCATGCGGCGCACGGCACCCATGTCGATCAGCTTGAGCTGGTCCTCGGTCTGGATGGCGTTGTCGACCTTGAAGTCGCAGTACAGCAGGTTGCGGCTGTGCAGGTGGCCGAGCGCCTCCAGGGCCTCGATGCCGTACGCGCAGGCCTGCTCCACCGGCAGCGGGTCACGCCTGCCGTCGGGCGTGCGACGGGCGTTGGCGATCTCCTTCAGCGACTTGCCGCCGACGTACTCCATGACGATGTAGCCGTCGAGGGAGCCGGTGCGCTGGTCGAGGTGCTCGACGAAGTTGTAGATCCGCACGATGTTGGCGTGCTCGATCTCCGCGAGGAACCGCCGCTCGGAGATCGCGGCCGCCATCGCGTCCTGGTCGCCGGTGTCCAGCAGGCCCTTGAGCACGACCCATCGGTCGGACACGGCGCGGTCCACGGCGAGGTAGACCCAGCCGAGGCCGCCGTGCGCCAGACAGCCCGCGACCTCGTACTGGCCGTGCACGATGTCGCCGGACTTCAGCTTCGGCACGAACGAGTACGGGTGCCCGCACTTGGTGCAGAACCCCTCCGTGCGCCCCTGCCGCTCGCCCCGGGCGCGCCCCACCGGCGCCCCGCAGTCGGACCGCGAGCAGAACCGCTTGCGCTCGGGCACCTCCGGGTTCTCCAGCACCATCGCGCGCGGGTCGGGCCGCGGCACCTGCGGCACCGAGACCAGCCCGGCGCCGAGCCGTCCGCGGGTCGAGGTGCCGGAGGACGAGCCCGAGCTGCGCACCGACACCGAGCGGGCGCTCGAGCCGCCCGACAGGGAGCGCGACAGCCGCCCGGACACCGAGCGCCGCGACCGCGACGACTGCGAGGAGGTGCGTGAACTGCGGGAGCCGGTGCGGGAACCGCCGCTCGCCGCCGAGCCCCTAGTGACGCCCGTGGCCGGCGAGCCGACCATGCCTCCCGACGACACGACCGGGGCGAGGCCGCAGGTGTCGCAGTACAGCTCGCCGCCGCCGACGTCCTCGTAGGAGCCCTCGCAGCCGGGCCGCTGGCACGTCCGCTGTGCCTGACTCATGACGGTTCACCTCTACGGTCCTCGGGTCCGCCCTGACGGGGGACGCCCGGTGCGCCGAGCAGCTCGGCCGCCGCCTGCTGGTAGCGCAGTACGGCCTGTTCGGCGACGCGCAGGTCGCAGGGGGCGCTCCACAGCATGCGCCGGGCCGCGTCGTACCGCTCGACCAGCAGCGGGTCCTCGGCGAGGCCGTTGCGGGTGGTCTTCGCCCGGTACGCGTCCAGCCGTCCGCGCAGCTCGGCGCGGACCGCGAGCGGGGCGGTGACGGCGGTCAGCGACTCACGCGCCCGCAGCAGTTCGTCCTCGGCCTTCTGCTCCAGGGACTCCAGCAGCGGGGAGAGCCGGTGCCACTGCGCGTGCCGCCGGTACTCGGCGGCCGCGGCGAGCTGCTCCTGGAGCGCGGTCGGCGGCCCGCTGACCACCGGGACCTCGGTCGCGGCGATCTTCGCCAGCACCTCACCGCGCGCGGTGCGCGCCTCGGCGAGGGTGCGGTCCGCGCGGGAGAGCACGTCCCGCAGCCGGATCAGCCGCGCCTCCGCGTCCTGCCGGACCGTCAGCACCGCGTCGATCTCCCGCCGCACGTCCTCCAGGGCGCGCGCCTCGCGGTCGTACACCGTGGTGTCCGGGCGGCCGCCGCCGGGCGCCGAACTGCCCTCGGCCCGCACCCAGAAGGCGAGCGGGTCGGAGACCACGTCCGCGCGCAGCGCGGTCAGCGTGCGCGTGATGCGCTCCAGGTCGTCACCGGCCGGGTGCTCGCCCGGGCGGACGCCGACGGAGTGCGCGAGCCTGCGGGTGCGCTGGAGCTCCGCGGCGAGTAAATCGATCCGGGCGGGCAGGGCCGACCAGACCGCGTCGGCGGTGACGACGAGGTCGAGCGAGGACGCGTACAGCTCGTTCATCCGGTCGACCAGGGTGGTGAGCGAGAAGCTCTCGCTCAGCTTCGCGGCGGCCGTGGGGCCGGTGCCCCCGGGCACGGTGACGGACGCGCCGCGCAGCAGCTCGGTCAGCTCCGCCAGGTCCTCGCGGCTGGACCAGCGGCGCCGGGCGCGGATGTCCCGGGCGGAGCGCAGCGCCGCCGTGTAGGCGTCGAAGTACGCCCACAGCAGGGTGATCGACGCCTCCGCCGCCTGCCAGCGCTGCCGGGTGACGCCGGTCAGCTCGGCGCCTTCGAGGAGTCTGCGGCCCGCGTGGTCCTGGAGGGCGAGCAGCGAGGTCTCGATCGCCTCGTGCTCCGCGCCGAGCCGCGCCAGCGCACGGTCCACCTCGTCCCGGTCCATCACCGGCCCGGCGGGGTCCGTGACGCCCATCGATCACCTCTCGCTGCTGTGTGGTTGGCCTGGGTCGGGTCGGGGTCAGCTCTTGCGCAGGTACTGCGGCGCGGGCGGCTTGGACGGGTCCGAGTCCTTCCCCAGTGTGGCCGACAGCCACCTGTCGTACGACGCCTGCCAGCCGTCCTCGCGGTAGTCGACCAGGATGCGGTTGACCCGGCGTACCAGATCGGTGGCGTCCTTCTTCATCGCCACGCCGTAGTACTCGGTGGTGAACGCGTCACCCTTCAGGGCGACCGTCGGGTCCTGGGCGGCCTGGCTGGCGGCGAGGGCGCCGTCGGTGACCACCGCGTCGACCTCGCCGAGCTGCAGCCTTACCAGGCAGTCGAGTTGGTTGGGGACGGTGGTGGAGATGTCGGTGGAGGCGGGCAGGTCGCCCGCGTCCCGGTCGGCCTTCAGCTTGCCGTAGGCGGTGGAACCGGACGCCGTGCAGATCCTCTTGTGGGCGAGGGTGCCGTCGTAGCCCTTGACGGTGGAGGACTTGGGGGCCAGCACCTGCTGCCCGGTCTTGAAGTAGGGCGCGGAGAACGCCACGTCGGCCAGGCGCGCGCAGGTGATGGTCATCGTGCGGACCACCATGTCGACCCGGCCGTCCTTGATCGCGGGTATGCGCTGGCTGGTCGGGATGGCCTTGAACTGCACCGCGTCCGGGTCGCCGAGGATGTCCTCGGCGATCCTGTGCGCGAGGTCGATGTCGAAGCCCTCGAGCTGGGCGGTCTCGGTGTTCGGGTTGCGGTAGCCCCAGTGGTAGCTGTTCTGGTCGACGCCGACGACCAGCTTGCGCTTGGCGCCCGTACGGGCCTTGATGGCGTCGATGGTCGGGCCGTCCGCGCCGGACGGGGAGAGCGTCTGCTTCTGCGCCTCGGAGTCCTCGCAGTCCCCGGCCCGCGCCTGGCTGCCGCTGGTGACGCCCGGGCCGGCGGTCCGCGCGCCGTCGTCGTCCTGACGCGGTTGCGTCCACGGCAGGAGCAGCGCGAAGGCCAGGGCCAGCACGCACAGCACCGCCATCGCGCCGACCCCGCCCCAGCCCCGCAGGGAGGCCCGTACACGGCTCGCGTACATCGTCACGCCCCCTGTCACCGGTACTCCGAAAGCCTGCGCCCGACGCCGGCCACCGCGGCCGCCGCGCCGAGCACGCCCAGCACGGCGGCGCCCACGGACAGCCCGGTCATCGCGTCCCGCCCGTCACCGGCGGCCCGCTGGAACTCGGTCTGCTCGTGGCCTATGGCCAGGGCGAGATTGCGGTCCACGCTGTCGAAACAGGCGCCGGTGGCGTCCGCGCCGCCGATCACCTTGTCCAGCGCCTGCTGGTAGTTGCCGTTCTCGTCCTCGGTGCGGGCCGAGGCGTGGCGCTGCTTCCACACCGCCATGTTGCCCTGGGCCGCCTTCACCGGCCCGGTGCCCGCGTCGTCGTCGGCGAGCCGGCGGGCGTCGGTGAGGCCCTTGGCGAGCACGCCCATGTCCCGGTCGAAGTCGTAGTAGTAGGCGTCGTACGTCTGTCCGTCCACCGTGACGGTCTCCGCGCCGCGCGCCACCAGGCTCAGGTTCTCGTTGCCCCGCGCCTTCAGGGACGCGATGCGGGCGTCGTGCAGGACGTTCAGCGAGCGGACGCCGTTGTCGTAGGAGCCGTTCAGGCCCGACCTGGCGAGCGTGTGCCCGGCGACCAGCCACAGCAGCGCCACCGCGGTGGCGGCGGAGGCGGCCACCAGGCCGTGGTTGAGGACGCGGTTGGTGTGCCGGTAGGTGCGGTGCTGGGCCCAGCCGAGCGCGGCCAGGGCGAGCACGCCGAGCGCGATCGCCGCCCACGGGTAGGGTGTCGCGTCCCCGTAGTCGGCGTTCAGCCGCTGGTTCTCCTTCTTGTAGAGGTCCTCCGCCGCCGGGAGCATCTCCTTCTGCATCTTCTCGTTCGCGTACCGCAGATAGGCGCCGCCGACCGGATAGCCCTGCCGGTTGTAGGTGCGGGCGCGCTCAACGAGCCCCTTGTACTCGGGCAGCAGCTTGTTCAGCCTGGCGACGGACGCCTCCGACGGCGAGCCCGGCTCGGAGTTGGCGGCGGCGGTGACCAGGCCGGCGGCGGCGGTGCGGATGTCCTTCTCGTACCGGTCGCGCGAGTCCGCGGTCTCCTGACCGCCCGCCAGGAAACCGCTGGAGGCGGCGGTGTTGGCGTCGGCCAGCGAACGGTAGATGTCGGCGGCGCCGGAGCTGAGCGGCTGGCTGCTGTGCAGCACGTCGTCGGCGGCGGCCGCGCGTTCGGCGGTCTGCCAGGCGGTCACCGCGCCGAACGCGACGACCAGCACGGCGAGGACGGCACCGATGACACGCAGCCGGCCCGGCTCGGTGGTCGCCGCGGACCGCAGCCGGTCGACGCCCTCGGCGAAGGCGGTACGGCGGGGAGCCGGGGGCGGGCCCGGCCGGGCGGCCGGAGCCGGCGGCGCGGGCTGCGGGGGGATCGCGGGCACGACGGCGCCCGCCGATGGCGGTGCCGTGCTGCTCTTCGGCGGGTGTGTCACCTGACCTCCCCCGTGGTCATCCGTTCGCCGCCCAGTATTGCGGCCCGGACCGACATCCGCACCGGCCTTCGCTGGATCTTGATCGGATCGCAGTGTCCCCTGCCCATGAACACGCCGTGGGCACCTGTTCGGTTCCAGCGGCCACCTGCCCCGGAGCGCCCCGGCGGGGGTCAGCGCCGGCCGGTGTCCCAGTGGGCCCGGGCCCGTTCAAGTGCCTCCTCCTCCGCGCCCAGACGGTCCAGGCCCAGGAGGGCCGCGCCCAGCACCGGGGCGGCCGTGACCACGCGGACGTCCGCCTTGGGGGCGCGGGACGCCAGCAGGTCGCGCACCCCGTCGTCGAGCCGGGTGTGACCGGCGCTCAGCACGCTGCCGCCCAGCAGCACCGGGGTCTGTTCGCCGAGCAGGTCGAGCCGGGTCAGGGCCACCGCGGCCATCGTCGCGACCTCCTCGGCGAGGCGGTCGACGAGGGAGCGGGCGATCCGGTCCCCGTGCGCGGCCGTGCGGAACAGCACCGGCGTCAGCTCGTGCCGCCGGCCGTGCTCGACCCGCCCCAGGTGCAGGGCCTCGATCAGCGCGTACATGGACCCCAGCCCGAAGTGCGCGGGCAGGGCGCGGGCCAGCTCCGTCGCCTCCCCCCGGCCGTCCTCCGCGCGGGCCGCGTACCACAGGGCCTCCTCGGCCAGGCCCCAGCCGCCGCCCCAGTCGCCGGAGATCCGCCCGATGGCCGGGAAGCGGGCGGTGCGGCCGTCGGGGCGCATGCCGACGCAGTTGATGCCCGCACCGCACACCACGGCCACGCCCCGGGGTTCGGGCACCCCCGCCCGCAGGACGGCGAAGGTGTCGTTGCGGACCGCCACCGAGGCGGCCCACGCGCGCTCGCCGAGCGCGGCCGCCAACTGCTCCTCCTCCACCGGCAGATCGGCGTTCGCGAGGCAGGCGGAGACGTGCGAGGCGGTGGTCACGCCCGCGTCCGCGAACGCCCGCGCGACCGGTTCGGCGAGGGCGTCCACCGCCGCCCCGACACCCACCACCGGCGGACGGAATCCGCCGCCGCGGGCCGTGGCCAGCACCTCGCCCCGGGCGGTGACCACGGCCACGTCGGTCTTGCTGTTGCCCGCGTCGATGGCGAGGACGGTCGGGATCAGGCCCACGCGAGGTGCTCCCGGTTGTGCGCGACCAGCAGGTCGGTGAGGGCGTCGGCGTACTCGTACTGCCCGATGAGCGGGTGGGCCAGCAGGGCGCGGAAGACCCGGTCCCGGCCGCCCCGCAGCGCCGCCTCCAGCGCCAGTTCCTCGTACGCCGTCACGTTCGCCACCAGGCCCGCGTACAGCGGGTCGAGGTCCGGCACGGCCAGGGGCGCGGCACCGGACGGGCCCACCGCCGCCTGCACCTCGATCACCGCGTCGTCCGGGAGGAACGGCAGGGTGCCCCGGTTCAGCGTGTTGACCACCTGGTACGGGCTTCCCGTGCCGCCGCCCAGCAGGGCCGCCGCCAGGTCCACGGCCGCCTCCGAGTAGAAGGCGCCACCCCGCTTGGCGAGCAGCGCCGGCTTCTCGTCCAGGGCCGGATCGGCGTACATCGCCAGCAGCTCGCGCTCCATGGCCGCGACCTCCGCCGCCCGCGAGGGCTTGGTGCGCAGGTCCCGCACCACCTCGTCGTGGGCGTAGTAGTAGCGCAGGTAGTAGGAGGGGACGACACCCAGGCGGTCCAGCAGGGGCCGGGGCAGGCGCAGGTCGCCGGCGATGGCGTCGCCGTGCCGGGCGAGCAGTTCGGGCAGCGCGTCCGCGCCCTCGGGGCCGCCGAGCCGCACCCCCGTCTCCCACGTCAGGTGGTTCAGGCCCACGTGCTCCAGGTGCACGTCCTTCGGGTCGGTGCCCAGCAGGGCCGCGAACTTGCGCTGCAGCCCGATCGCCACGTTGCACAGGCCGACCGCCCGGTGCCCGGCCTCCAGCAGGGCCCGGGTGACGATGCCGACCGGGTTGGTGAAGTCGATGATCCAGGCCCGCGGGTTGGTGCGGCGCACGCGCTCGGCGATGTCCAGCACGACCGGGACCGTCCGCAGCGCCTTGGCGAGGCCGCCCGCGCCGGTCGTCTCCTGGCCGATGCAGCCGCACTCCAGCGGCCAGGTCTCGTCCCGCTGCCGGGCAGCCTGGCCGCCGACCCGGAGCTGGAGCAGCACGGCGTCCGCGCCGTCCACGCCCGCGTCCAGGTCGGAGGTGGTGACGATGCGGCCGCCGTGGTCCTGCCGGGCGAAGATCCGGCGGGCCAGGCCGCCCACCAGCTCCAGGCGTTCGGCGTCCGGGTCCACGAGGACGAGTTCCTCGACCGGCAGGGCGTCCCTGAGCCGGGCGAAGCCGTCGATCAGTTCGGGGGTGTAGGTCGAGCCGCCGCCGACCACGGTGAGTTTCATATGCGGTTAACCCTTGACTCCGGTGAGGGTGACGCCCTCGACGAACGCCTTCTGGGCGAAGAAGAACACGAGGATCACGGGGGCCATGACCAGCACGGTGGCGGCCATGGTGAGGTTCCAGTCGGTGTGGTGGGCGCCCTTGAAGGACTCCAGGCCGTAACTCAGTGTCCAGGCACCGGGGTTCTCCGAGGCGTAGATCTGCGGGCCGAAGTAGTCGTTCCAGGCGTAGAAGAACTGGAAGAGGGCCACCGCGGCGATGCCGGGCCGCGCCATCGGCAGCACCACCCGCACCAGGGTCCTGAGGTCGCCGCAGCCGTCCACCTTCGCCGCGTCGACGTACTCGTTCGGGATGGTCATCAGGAATTGGCGCAGCAGGAAGACGGAGAACGCGTCCCCGAACGCCATCGGGACGATCAGCGGCCACAGGGTGCCCGACAGGCCGAGCTGCTTCGCCCAGAACAGGTACATCGGGATGACGACCACCTGCGGGGGCAGCATCATCATCGAGATCACCAGCATGAGTGACAGATTCCGGCCCCGGAAGCGGAACTTGGCCAGCGCGTACGCCACGGGGATCGAGGACGCCACGGTGAGCACGGTGCCGAGCCCGGCGTAGACCAGGGTGTTCCGCCACCAGGTGAGGAACCCCGGGGTGGCCAGGACCTTGTGGTAGTTGCCCCACTCCCAGGTGTGCGGGACCAGATCCCGGCTCAGCGCCTGGCTGTCGGTCATCAGGGAGGTGAGGACCACGAACACGAAGGGGAGGGTGAAGAAGAGCGCGGCGGCGACACCGAGGGAGTGCACCGCGATCCACTCCAGCAGCGCCCGGCGACGTGCCGTGCGCTCGGCGCGCGGCACGGCCGGGGGCGTCCTCAGGGGCTTCTCCAGTACCTGGGTCATGGTCAGTCACCTGCCTGGACGAGGCCGCCCCGGCGCCGCATCAACAGCGCGGTGAACGCCATCGACAGGGCGAACAGGACCAGTGCGACGACACACGCCGAACCGTAGTCGAAGCGCTGGAAGCCGAGGTTGTAGACGAGCTGGGGGAGGGTGAGCGTGGACTTGTCCGGGTAGCCGGGCTCGAACTGGGTGCCCGCGCCCTGGATCACGCCCGAGGCGACCTTTCCGGCGATCAGCGGCTGCGTGTAGTACTGCATCGTCTGGATCACGCCGGTGACCACGGCGAACATCACGATCGGGGAGATGTTCGGCAGGGTGACGTAGCGGAAGCGCTGCCACGCCGACGCGCCGTCCAGTTCGGCCGCCTCGTACTGCTCCGCCGGTACGTCGAGCAGCGCGGCCATGAAGACGACCATCAGGTCGCCGATGCCCCACAGGGCGAGCAGCGTCAGGGCCGGCTTGGACCAGGCGGGGTCGTTGAACCAGGCGGGCGCCGGGATGCCGATGCTCTCCAGGGCCGAGTCGACCGGGCCCGTGCCGGGGTTGAGCAGGAAGGCGAAGGCCATGGTCGCGGCGACCGGCGGGGCCAGGTAGGGCAGGTAGAACAGGGTGCGGAAGACACCGGCCCCCGTCCTGATCCTCGTGATGAGCAGCCCGATCCCGAGCCCGAAGACGACCCGGAGCGTCACCATCACCACGACCAGCCACAGGGTGTTGCGCAGCGCGGGCCAGAACAGGGGATAGTGCGTGAAGACGTAGGTCCAGTTCTTCGTGCCGCTCCACGTCGGCGGCCGGAAGCCGTCGTAGTGCATGAAGGAGAAGTAGACCGTCGAGATCAGCGGGTACGCGAAGAAGACCGCGAAGCCGATCAGCCAGGGCGACATGAACGCCGCCGTGCGCAGCGCCGCCCTGCGGCGCCTGGAGCCCAACGTGGTGGCCGCCATGGCTACTTCGCCTGCGCGATGTCCGTGTCGATCTGCGCGGCCGTCTTCCTCAGGCCGGCCTTCAGATCGGTGACCTTGCCGCTCTCGTAGTCGTACCCGAACTGCTGGATCGTCACCAGGTACACACCGCCGTTGACCGAGGCGGGGGTGGTGGTGGAGTGCGGGTCGGCGGCGATGTCCAGGAAGGTCTTGAACCGCGGGTCGTACCGGAGCTTCGGCGACTTCAGCGCGGCCAGGGTGGAGGGCACGTTGTGGATGTCGTTGGCGAAGCCGACCACCGCGTCGGTGTCCGTGGTCATGTACTTCACCAGCTCCCAGGCCGCGTTCTGCTTGTGGCTGGTGGCGGCGATACCCGTGATGGTGCCGGTGATGTAGCCCTTGCCGTACTGGTCGGCCTGGTCGTCCGGGACGGGCAGCGGGGCCACCCCGATCTCGAACTTCGGCTTGGCCTCCGCGGCCATGCCCAGCCGCCACTCGCCGTCGAGCTGCATGGCAACCTGTCCGGTGTGGAAGGGGTGCCTGGCGCCCCACTCGTCGCCGAGCGTGGCCCGGAACCTCTCCAGCTTCTGGAATCCGCCGAGTTCGCCGACGAGCCGCTTCTGGAGCGTGAAGCCCTGTTCGAAGGCGGGGTCGTCGGCGAGGTCCGACTTGCCGTCCTTGCCGAAGTAGACCGGGGAGAACTGGGCGAAGTAGTGCTCGGTGGTGGACTCCCAGCCGTGGTAGTTCGGCATGAAGCCGAGCTGCTCGTACCCCTCGCCCCGCGTGACGGTCAGCTTCTTGGCGTCGGTCTCGAACTCCGACCAGGTCTTCGGCGGGGCGGTGATGCCGGCCTTCCGGAACGCCGTCCGGTTGTAGTAGAGGCCGTAGGCGTCGCCCAGCAGCGGAGCCGTGCAGCGGTCGCCGTCGAACCGGGTGTACTCGTTCATCGCCTTCGGGAAGGTGGTCTCCGGGTCGATGCCCGCCTTCTCGAAGAACGGGTTCAGGTCGATCAGCGCGCCCGACGAGCAGAACTTGCCGACGTTGTTGGTGGTGAAGGAGGAGATCACGTCGGGGGCCCGGTCGCCGCCGGCGCGCAGGGCCTGGTTGATCTTGTCGTCGGTCATGTTGCCGACGACGTTCACATGGATGTTGGGGTGCGCCTTCTCGAATCCGGCGACCAGCGACCTCACCGCCTTGACCTCGTTCGGCGCGCTCCAGGCGTGCCAGAAGTTGATCGTCGTCTCCTTCGAGGCGTCGTCGGTGGCGCCGGAGCCGGACTGGCCGGTGCAGGCGGTGGCGAGCAGGGCGAGGGCGGCGGTCAGGGCGAAGGCCGCTTTCCGGGCGGTTTCGGGTACGGCTGTGGGCATGGCGAGGTCTCCCTGGGACGGGGTGGGTGTGGAGGGAGTGCTTCGGGGTGGGGCTCGGGCGCTCAGCGCGAGGTGTCGAAGACCTCGTCGCGGGTGGTCGCGAGCGCGGACTCCAGCGCGCCGCGCAGCACGGGGTGTTCCGTGACGTCGCCGACGACCAGCCGGGGGCGGGCCGCGGCGAGTTCCTCCAGTTCGGCCTGGACGAGGGCGCGCAGCACCTCGCCGCCGGCCGTCAGGGCGGAGCCGCTGAGGACGACGAGTTCGGGGTCGAGGACGGAGACCAGCGAGGCGAGGCCGGTGGCCAGCCGGGTCGCGTAGGTCCGCAGCAGTTCCCGGTACGGGCCGCCGGCGTGGTCGGCCGCCCGCGCCAGGAGGGTCGCGGCCGCGTCGGTGTACCGACCAGCCGGCACGTCGGCGACACCGAGTTCACGGGCCAGCTTCGGTACGGCCTGGGAGCCGGCCAGCTCCTGGTAGCCGCCGCTGTTGGCCTTGGTCACCTGGCGCACCAGCGGGGTGCCCGGCACCGGCAGGAAGCCGACCTCGCCGGCGCCGCCGGTCCAGCCGCGGTGCAGCCGCCCGCCGAGCACCAGGGCGGCGCCCATGCCCTCCTGGTTCCACAGCAGGACGAAGTCCGCGTGGCCGCGGGCCGCGCCGAGGCGCTGTTCGGCGATGGCGACGAGGTTGACGTCGTTCTCGTACTCGACCGGCATGGGCAGCGCGGCGGCGAGTTCGTCCAGCAGGCTGGGGGAGTGCCAGCCGGGCAGGTGAGAGGCGTAACGCAGCCGGCCGGTGCCCGGATCGAAGGCGCCCGGGGTGCCGATGACCAGGCGGTGCACGTCGGACCGGGCGAGCCCCGCGGCCTTCACGGCGCCGTCGAGGGCCTCGGTGACCTGCTGCACGACGGGCCGGGCCGGACGCCGGCCCGGGGTGGGCAGCTCGTACTCGCCGACCGTGCGGCCGGTGACGTCGGCGACGGCGGCGCGGATGCGGTACGGGCTCACATCGAGCCCGGCCGCGTGGGCGGCGACCGGGTTCACGGCGTACAACTGGGCGTTGGGACCCGGCCGGCCCTCGCTGGTGCCGGTGACCCGGACCAGTCCGGCGGCCTCCAGGCGGGCCAGGAGCTGGGACGCGGTCGGCTTGGACAGACCGGTGAGCTTGCCAATGCGGGTGCGGGACAGCGGCCCGTGCTCCAGGAGGAGATCCAGCGCGGCGCGGTCGTTCATGGCGCGCAGGACGCGCGGGGTGCCCGGCGTACCGGGGGTTCCTGCCATGCGGTCGACACCTGCCTTTCCAGCTGCCCAGCTTTTCAGCGACCCGGGCACGACGTCCAGCCTTGATCAACGGGCGCCCGGGAAGATCACTGTTAGGAAACTTTCCTATTGGCGTGGGAGGAACGTAAGCCCAGGACGAAGAGGGCGTCAATAGACGACGCCCCCGAGGCAACGGAGTCGTTACCTCGGGGGCGTGGGGTCCGCGCGCCCGCGGCGCCGCGTGGTGCGTTACTTGGCGGGCGGGGCCGGGCGCTGGGAGGCGATCGGGGTCGCCGCCACCGACTGCGGGGACTCGGCGTTCGCGTACACCGACGGCGCGGCCACCGCGGCGGCCGGATCCGGGGCGTCCTCGACGTCCTCCACGGCCGTCGCGCCGCCCACGATGCGGATGCTCGCCGCGTCGAAGGCGCGCTTGACCCGCCAGCGCAGCTCGCGCTCCACGGCCACCGCCTTGCCGGGCATGGTCCGCGCCGTGAGCCGCACCACCATGGAGTCGATCAGCACGCTGTCCAGGCCCAGCACCTCGACCTGGCCCCACAGCAGCTCGTTCCAGGGCTCTTCCTTGCTCATCTTCTCGGCGACCTCGTCCAGGATGGCCTTCACCCGGTCCAGGTCCTCGCTCGCCCGCACGGTCACGTCGACCCCGGCGGTGGCCCAGCCCTGCGAGAGGTTGCCGATCCGCTTGACCTCGCCGTTGCGGACGTACCAGATCTCGCCGCCGTCACCGCGCAGCTTGGTCACCCGCAGTCCGACCTCGATCACCTCGCCGGACGCCACACCCGCGTCGACGGTGTCGCCGACGCCGTACTGGTCCTCCAGGATCATGAAGACACCGGACAGGAAGTCCGTGACCAGGTTGCGGGCGCCGAAACCGATCGCCACGCCCGCCACACCGGCCGAGGCCAGCAGCGGCGCCAGGTTGATCTTGAACGTGGACAGCACCATCAGCGCGGCCGTGCCGAGGATCAGGAAGCTGGCCACCGAGCGCAGCACGGAGCCGATCGCGGCCGCCCGCTGCCGGCGCCGCTCGACGTTGACCAGCAGCCCGCCCAGCGCGCTGCCCTCCGAGGCCTGCGCCGCCCGGGTCATGCGGTCGATCAGCTTGGTGATCGCCCGCCGCACCACCGCTCTGAGCGCCACGGCCACGACCACGACCAGCACGATCTGCAGGCCCATGGCCAGCCAGGTCGACCAGTTCTGCTCCACCCAGCTCGCGGCGTTCGTCGCGTGGTCCTGGGCGTCCTGCAGGGTGGGAACGGGCGGCGCCGTCGAACCGGAGGGGGACGGCGAGGGGGACGCACCGGCGGCCGCAAGGACGACGGGCAAGGACACGGCGGGTACCTCCAGGGCGCTGCGCGGTCCGCTCCGGCGGGGCGGTCAAGGTCTTCGGGATCACGAAAAGGTCACCGGACGGACAGAACCAACACACTAACGGGGCAGCGTGTGTGCTCCGCGCCGTTCCGTCCAAGGGAGACGGGTCTCACCTGGGCTTGAACACGCCATGATCCGGGGGACGCATGAGGTGTGGTCGAAAACACTCCCAGCCCGTTACCGGGACATGGTGGCGCGTTCACCAGGCATGAGGGGAGACTGACTGCAGATCGTCCCGGCGCGAGCCACGCGCCGCCGACGCCCAAGGAGGCACCCGTGCCGCACGTCCTGGTCCTCAACGCGTCGTACGAGCCGCTCGGCGTCGTACCGCTCCGCCGCGCGCTCGTCCTCGTCCTGGAGAACAAGGCCGTCTCCCTCGAGGAATCCGGCGCCTTTATGCACAGCGCGACCGTCACAGTCTCCGCACCCAGCGTGGTCCGGCTGAAGCGTTTCGTGCGGGTTCCCTACCGGGGGCCCGTTCCTCTCACCCGCCGGGCGCTCTTCGCGCGCGACGGGGGCCGGTGCATGTACTGCGGTGGCGTCGCAACCAGCGTCGACCACGTCATCCCGCGCAGCCGCGGGGGCAAGCACGTCTGGGACAACGTGGTGGCCTCGTGCCGCCGCTGCAACCACGTGAAGGCCGACCGTCACCTCGTCGAGATCGGCTGGCGGCTGCGCCACAAACCCGCCCCGCCCACCGGTCTGGCCTGGCGCATCATCGGCACCGGCCACAGGGACCCGCGCTGGCTGCCCTACTTGCAGCCGTACGGCGCGGACGACGCCATGGCCCGGATCGACGGCATCTCAGCCTGACGGTTCCGGGCCTTCACGCACCCCGTGGCCGGACGGCCGGCCCGTCCGGCCACTGCGGCGCGGCCGCCCTCCGGGCGGACGACGGAAATGGTCGGACAGCCCCTAGCCGCGGGGTCCTTCGGCACGCGCCCCGCGCGCCGCGTACAGCGCGGCGCCCACCACGAACACGGTCAGCGCCGCGGCCCAGGCGCCCGGTTGCGCGCCCGGCTGCATCGGCCACGCCCACACCGTGACCGCGCGCCCGCGCGCCCCCGAGGAGGCCAGGTAGACGGCCGTCACGTAGCCGAAGGCGGGCAGCCAGCTCAGCCGGGCGCCCAGCAGGACGGCCGCGGCGGCCGTGACGCCGGTGCAGCCCAGCGTGTTGCGGACGACCGCGGGCGGCCCGAAGGTCTCCGCGTGCCCCAGCACCGCCAGCGGCAGCACCAGCGCCGCCAGCGCGGTCAGCGCACCGAGCTGCACCAGCCGCCGCGGCCACCAGGGCCGCACGGCCGTCCGGTCCAGCTCGTCGGACGCCGAGTACAGGCTCGCGCCGATGACGGCGGCCGCCAGCAGCGGGGCCAGCGCGACGACCGGCACCCGGCGGTAGGGGTCGAGATAGGCGTCCAGGCGGTCGGCGGCCCACACCGCGAAGACCGTGGTGCCGGCCAGCGCGAGCAGGGTGAGGGGCAGGGCGCGGGAACGGGCGTAGAGGAGGGGACCGGTCACAGCGCGGGCACCCCCCGCACGTCACAGGTGCCCGCCGTCGCGAAGTACGCCGACAGCCAGTCCCGGCGCTCCTCCTCGCCCATCGCGGCCAGCGCGGCCCGGGCGGCGAGGCGCTTGCGCAGGCCGGCGCGGTGAGCCGCGTCGCCGCGGGCGTCGATGTCGTCGAACGTCTTCCGCGCCGGGCTGGGGGCGAGGTACCCCGCCACGGCGTCGTCGGCCAGGGACATCCGCTCCGTGGGGTGCAGGCAGTCGGGGCGCCGCTGCAGGGCCGCCGTCGCCTCCCACGCGAACTGCTCCGGATCGGTGAGCCGGCCCCGTACGACCGACCAGCCCAGCGGTGTGAGGCCGGGCAGCTGGGCCTCGGCGTCGTGCGACTCGTGGTCGCGTTCCTCCCACCGCACCGGCAGGTTCCGCACCCCTTCGAGCCTGCCCGTGATGCCCGACAAGGCGTCCGTGACCTGCGGCAGCATCCCCGCGTACCGCGCGTTCACACAGACCGCCGGCGTGGTGGAGGTGTCGCAGACCTGTCGGCGCGCGAGCGGGGTCTCGTGCCACAGGCCGTCCCCGGTCTGCGTCAGCACCGCCCCCGCGGCCACCGCGGCGGCCAGCGGCAGCAGGGCGGTCACCCGGCGCCGCGCGGCGTACGCCAGCACGGCCGCGAACGCCAGGCCCGCCGTCCACACGGCCATCGAGAGCGGCTGCCACCACACCGGGACATCGGTGTCCATGATCGGGAACGCCGGGTCGAGATGCCGCGCGGGCCCGGAAGTGCTCGCCGACAGCACGCCAAGCCCCACGTACCCGGCGATCGCCAGCAGTGGTGCGGCCAGCCGGGTGGGGACGACGCGGCCCACCACGTGCCCGAGCAGCGCGGCCGCCGCCACCGCGACGGTGTCCCCGGGGAGCAGCCCGGGGTGCGGGCGGTCGCCCTGCGCGTAGGGCCAGGTGGCGAGCATCGCCAGGCCCGCCGCGGCCAGGTAGCCGGCGGCCGTCCAGAGCGCGACGGGCAGGGCCGCGGCCAGGAGCCGGGCGAGGGGTGACCGGACGACCGTCCCCCACAGCTCCTCGGTACGGCGTCGCCGCTCCCGCCCGCCCTGCCAGCAGCCCGCCGCCGCGGCCAGCGGCCCGGCGATCAGCCCGGTGACGTGCGTCTGGGCGGCGGTCTCCGCCCAGCCGCCCTGCCAGCGGGCGGCGGAGCCCGCCAGCAGGACGCCGAGGGTCAGCAGCACGGCGGCCCCGGCGCAGGGCGCGAATCCGCGCAGGACCTCCGCGCGCAGCGGACGGGGTGCCGGTGCGGCGGGTGCCCTCCGGTCGGTCAGGAGGCTCATCGCACCGACTCCCTCGTCCCCGCGCCGTCGCGGTGGGCCCGCAGCGCGGCCGTGTAGCCGCGCTCGATCGGGTGGTCGCCCGGACCGTCCGAGGTCTCGCCCATCAGCGTGAGCGAGTGCGGGGTGCCGCGGTAGGCGATCCGGCCCGCTTCGAGCAGGGTGACCTCCGTGCAGGCGGCGGCCACGTCCTCCACCAGGTGGGTGGAGACCACCACCGCGGCCGAGGCGCCGAGTTCGCGCAGCAGCTCGCGGAACTCCACCCGCTGTTCCGGGTCGAGACCGGCGGTGGGCTCGTCCAGCAGCAGCACGCTCGGCTCGTTGACGATGGCCTGGGCGATGCCGACCCGGCGGACCATGCCCCCGGAGAGGGTGCGGATCTTCGCGTCGGCGCGGTCCGCGAGTCCGACCCGCGCCACGGCGTCCGCCACGGCGGCCGGGACGCGTGCGGCGGGCATCTCCTTCAGCCACGCCACGTACGCGACGAACTCCCGCACCGTGAAACCCGGGTAGTAGCCGAACTCCTGCGGCAGATAGCCCAGCCGGCGCCGTACCGCGGACCGCCCGCGATGGCCGGCGGTGTCCTGGCCGAGGATCTCCACCCGCCCGGCGGACGGCCGGGCCACCGTGGCCAGGACCCGGATCAGCGAGGTCTTCCCGGCACCGTTCGGGCCGAGCAGCCCGTGCACACCGGTGCCGAGGTCCAGGTCCACGCCGTCCAGCGCGAGGTTCTTCCGGTGCCGGACCCGCAGGCCGGACACGAGCAGGGAACTCAAGGGGTCTCCAGAGGTGGTGTGCCCGGGCGGGGCGGCCGGGACGGCCGGGGCCCGGGGGCGGACAGCCCGGGTCCCGGGGCCGTGGGGCCCCGGTCCGGGCGGTGTCCGCCGGGTCGGTTCGAGTGGTCGTGCGGGGTGCCGTCAGGGGGCGGGCGGTACGGCGGGGCCCGGGATCACCGGCGGAGCAGGCGGTCGTAGGCCGGACGGCGGGCCGCGAGGAGGGCGCCGCTCAGGACGGCCGCCGCCGCCCACGCGCCCTGCGCCCCCGCGCCGTCGAAGCAGCGGGAGAGCTGCTCGGCCAGAGGCGTGGTGGCGGCGCCCGGTGCACCGGCCACGGGCACGCCGACGGCGCACAGCCAGCCCCCGGCCGTGACGCCGGCCGCCGCACGGCAGCCGGTGAAGGAGGCCAGGGCCAGCGTGCCCAGGGTCAGCGCCAGCCCCGGCAGCAGCCAGGCCGCGGCGGCCGGGGCGCCGGAGGCGGGCAGCAGCAGCCCGGTCAGGGTCAGCAGCGGCAGACTCACCCCGAGCACGGCGGCCGTCCGGGTCAGCGCCAGCCGCAGCCCGCCCGCCGGGCTGGCCGCCGCCACCTCGTACAGCGGGTCGGCGTGCGGCCCGTAGGACAGCGCGACCCCGGCCACGGGCACCACGGGCGCGATCGCCAGCAGCAGCGCCCGCGCCCCGGGCACGACGCCCCCGTACTCCAGGGCCACCGCTCCCACCGCGACGAGCAGCACGGCCGGCAGCCACGCGCCCCGCACGGCGGGCCCGGCGGCCCAGAGCAGCCGGGCGAGCCGGGACAGCGCGGGGGCCGGTCGCGCCGCGGAGCGCGCCGCCCCCGCGGGCGCCGCCCCCAGCACCGCCCTGCGTACCTCGTCCAGCACCGTGCCCGCCGCCGTGCCGCGCACCGCCCGCGACACCAGCGCCGCGCATCCCGGGCAGCTCTCCAGGTGCCTCTCCAGGGACCACGCGTCCGGCTCCGCGAGGGAGCCGTCGGCGTAACGGGCGACGAGGCCGGCGTCGGCGTGCCAGACGTGCGCGTTGCCGTGGGTCATGCCGTACCTCCCAGCGGGGACGGGTTCAGATGCGCCAGCGCGGACCGCAGCTCCGTACGGGCGCGCCGGGCGCGGGACTTGACGGTGCCCTCGGGTATGCCGAGCAGCCGGGCCGCCTCCCGGGTGCTCAGTCCGTCGACGACGGTCGCGCGCAGCACCTCGCGCAGCTCGGGGGAGATCCGGTCCAGCGCGGCACCGACGTCCCCGTACTCGAGACCCGCCAGCACCCTGTCCTCTGCGGAAGGCGCGGCGCTCCGCTCAGGGGCGCCGTCCGCCGACTCCAGCGGCACGCCCGACACCCGCGCGGCCCGCTCCTGCGCCCGCCGCGCGTCCACCAGCCGCCGTGCCGCGATCGTCCACAGCCAGCCGCCGGTCTCCTCCCCGCGGTGCCCGGCCGCCGAACGCCACACGGTGACGAACGTGTCCTGCAGCACCTCCCGGACGACCTCCGGATCGGCGCAGCGCCGGGCCAGCCGCGCGTGCAGCCAGCCGGCGTGCCGGTCGTACAGATCGGCCATGGCCGCCGGATCGCCCGCCGCGACGGCCCGCAGCAGTGCCGCGTCCCCGTCGCCGTCCTTCTCCCGCTGGCCCCCCACGGGGCGGAACAGTCTCACACCCCCTCTATCGATCACACCCCCCGCATCGGTTCACGGGGTGCGCACACGCGTACCCGGGCGGTGTGGTGAGTGGCTTCGGCGTCGCGGGGTAGGCCTGCCCTGACCACCGCTAGCCGCGGCAAGCGATCCAGAGAGAAGGAGGCCCCCGTGGCCGCACCTGCTCATCCCACCATCCCGGCCCAGTGGAAACCCTTGGCGGAGCCGTCCGCCGAGACCGACGACGCGCGGCTGTGCGTCTTCAGCGCGGAGAGCGCCTGCGTGGAGGCGCCGCTGACCAGTGAGCCGCCCCTGCCCGACGCCGAGCCCCTGACCAGCGAGCCGCCGCTCGCCGAGGCCGCCCCGCTGACCAGCGAGTCCGACCCGGTCCCCGACTTCTTCGGCGCGGGACTGTAGATGGCCGCGGCCGCCGACGAGGATCTGGCCCGGCTCGCCGCACTGCACGGGGTGGACACCTCCTACCGCCCCGCACCGGACCGCACGGTCCACGTCCCCGCCTCCGCCGTGGTGGCCGCCCTGGCCGCCCTCGGCGTGGACGCGGGCACCCCCGACGCGGTCCGCGCCGCGCTCGCCGAACGGGAGCGCGAGCTGCGCGAACGCCTGCTCCCGCCGACGGTCGTGCACTGGGCCGGCGACCCGGACGGCCCGGCCGCCCTCGCCGCGCTGCCCCCCGGCACCCGCCTCACCGTCGAGACGGAGCAGGGCGAGACGTGGGACACGGCCGAAGGGCTGCCGCTCGGAGCGCACCGGGTCACCGCCGCGGCGCCCGACGGCCGCACCGGGCACGCCCATCTCGTCGTCGCCCCGGACCGGCTGCCGACCCCGGCCGCCCGCTCCTACGGCCTGCTCGTCCAGCTCTACTCGCTGCTCTCCCAGCGCTCCTGGGGCATGGGCGACCTCGGTGACCTCGCCGAGCTGGCGGGCTGGGCCGGACGCACCGCCGGCGTCGGGTTCGTGCAGGTCAACCCGTTGCACGCGGCCGTGCCCGGCGCCCCGACCGACCCCTCGCCCTACCGGCCCTCCTCCCGCCGCTTCCCCGACCCGGTCCACCTGCGCGTCGAGCTGATCGACGAGTTCGCCCACGCCGAGGACCAGGACCGCCTCCGCGGCCTGCTGGAACGCGCGGCACGGCTGCGCGCCGACGTCCTCGACAAGGGCGCCCTCATCGACCGGGACGCGGTCTGGGAGCTGAAGCGGGAGGCGCTGGAACCGGTCCTCGCCGTCCCCCTCGGACCGGGCCGGCAGGCCGCCTACGACGCCTTCCGCGCCGAGGAGGGGCAGGCCCTGGAGGACCACGCCACCTGGTACGCGCTGGCCGAGGCGCACGGCTCCGACTGGCACCAGTGGCCCGCGGGCCTGCGCGACCCGCGCTCCGCCGAGACCGCCCGAGCCCGCGCCGCGCTCGCCGACCGCGTCGCCTTCCACTCCCGGCTCGCCTGGCTCACCGACGGCCAGCTCCGCGCCGCCCAGCGCGCCGCGCGGGAGGCCGGCATGCCCGTCGGGATCGTGCACGACCTCGCCGTCGGCGTGCATCCCCAGGGCGCGGACGCCTGGGCGCAGCAGGACCACTTCGCCGCCGGGATGTCGGTCGGCGCCCCGCCCGACGCCTTCAACGCCCACGGTCAGGACTGGGGGCTGCCGCCCTGGCGGCCCGACCGGCTGGCCGCCTCCGGCCACGCCCCCTACCGTCATCTGCTGCGCGCCCTGTTCCGCTACACCGGCGCCCTGCGCATCGACCACGTGATGGGCCTGTTCCGGCTCTGGTGGGTGCCCCAGGGCAGCCCTCCCACCGAGGGCACCTACGTCCGCCACGACGCCGAGGCCATGCTCGCCCTGCTCGCCCTCGAGGCCTTCCGGGCCGGGGCGGTGGTGATCGGCGAGGACCTGGGGACCGTGGAGCCCGGGGTGCGCGAGAAGCTGCAGCGGCGCGGGGTGCTCGGCACCTCCGTGCTCTGGTTCGAACGGGACTGGGAGGGCGACGGCCGCCCGCTGCCCCCGGAACACTGGCGCGCCGACTGCCTGGCCACCGCCACCACCCACGACCTGCCGCCCACCGCCGCCCGGCTCACCGGCGACCACGTCGGTCTGCGTGACCGCCTGGGCCTGCTCACCCGTTCCGCCGCCGAGGAGAGCGCCGAGGCGGCCGCGGACACGGCGGAGTGGCTCGCCCTGCTGGGCAGCCTCGGCCTGCTCGACAGCCCGGTGGCCGGGCCGCCCGGCAGCGACGAGGAGGCGGAGATCCTGGGCGTCCACCGCTTCCTGCTGCGCACCCCGGCCCGGCTGGTCGGGGTCTGGCTCCCGGACGGCGTCGGCGACCGCCGCCCGCAGAACCTGCCCGGGACCTGGGACGAGTACCCGAACTGGCGGCTGCCCGTCGCCGATTCGCAGGGCCGCCCGGTGACGCTGGAGGAACTGACGGCCTCGCCCCGGCTCCGGGCGCTGCTGGACGTGCTCAGGGCGGAGACGGGGCGGTGAGGGCCGCGTAGGGGACCCCGGGCGCGCGGCCGTTCGGGTGGTTCGCTAACTTGAGAGTGTGGACAAGAAGAACGCCCTGCGCGCCGGCGCCCTGGCCGCCGGTACGACGCTGATGATGCTGCTCATGTCGTCCCCCGCGCTCGCGCTGACCCGCGACGACGGTGACGACCCCGGCCCCGGCCTGAGCGTCATCCAGACGCTGGGCCTCTACGTGGTGGCGCCGATCGCCCTGTTCGTGATCATCGCGGGCCTGGTGATGGCGCTCGACAAGTCCCGCGCCAAGAAGGACACCACGACGTCCAACATCAACGTGAGGGGCGAGGCCAAGGCCTGACCGGCCGCCCCGTCCCGCCGAGGGCGCCGTCCTCACCTCCGGTACGCGCACACCGCGTGTACCCGGTGAGGCCGGCGCCCTCGGCGTTTCCCGGCGGGCTCAGGGGCCGGGCGCGGTGAGGTACCGCTGCACGGTCGGCCCGAGCCGGGCCACCACCTCGCCGGCGACGCCGCGCACGAACAGGCACCCGGGTCCCGGACGTCGCCCCGGCCGGCGGCGGCCGCGTGCCTCGGGGGCCGGCCGGCCGCCTAGCGCGTCCCGGAGAGCAGCTCCCGCAGCAGGCCGGCCAGTTGGCCGGCCTGTTCGTCGTCCAGGTGGGACAGGGCCTCCGTCTGGACGGCGAGGCCCGCGCCGACCGCCCGGTCGATGACGTCCAGCCCCTTCTCGGTCAGGGTCACCTGGAGCCCGCGGCGGTCGTGCGGGTCGGGGGAGCGGCGCAGCAGGCCGGCCCGCTCCAGTTTGTCCAGGCGGCCGGTCATGCCGCCGGTGGTGAGCATCAGGGTCGCCGAGAGCTGGCGCGGGGACAGGGTGTAGGGCTCGCCGGAGCGGCGCAGGGTGGCCAGCACGTCGAACTCACCGCGGGAGACGCCGTAGGGCTCGTAGGCCTTCTCCATGAGGTCGCCCATGGCGCGGGAGAGGCGGTGGATGCGCCCGAAGACCTCCATCGCCCGGGTGTCGAGGTCGGGGCGGACCGCCGCCCACTGGCCGATGATCGCGTCGACGGGGTCGTGGGGCTGCTGCCGGCCTGCGTTCATGTGCTGAGTATCGCCACTCGGGACAGTCGTCGGCAAGAAAGTGGCTTGACGGTAAGTAGCTTGGCGCTAAGCTACTTACTACTTGCCGAATTCCGTGAAAGGGCCCGTGATGAAGCGACCCACGACCGTCCTGCTCACCGCCCTCGCCCCCGTCTCCTGGGGCACCACCTACGCCGTCACCACCGAGTTCCTGCCGCCGGACCGGCCCCTGTTCACGGCTCTGGTGCGCGCCCTGCCCGCCGGGCTGCTGCTGCTCGCCCTCACCCGGGTGCTGCCGCGCGGCATCTGGTGGGCGAAGGCGGCGGTGCTGGGCGCGCTGAACATCGGTGCCTTCTTCCCACTGCTGTTCGTGTCGGCGTACCGGCTGCCCGGCGGGATGGCCGCCGTGGTCGGCTCGGTCGGGCCGCTGTTCGTGGTCGGTCTCTCGGCGCTGCTGCTGCGGGAGCGGCCGGCCGTCCGCACCCTGGTCACCGGTGCCGTGGCCGCGCTCGGCGTCAGCCTCGTCGTGCTCAGGGGGGCCGGTGCCCTCGACGCCGTCGGGGTGCTCGCGGCCGTCGCCGCCACCGCCTCGATGGCCACCGGGACCGTACTGACCCGGCGCTGGGGCCGGCCGGACGGCGTGGGCCCGCTCGCCCTCACCGGCTGGCAGCTCACCGCCGGCGGCCTGTTCATCGCGCCGGTCGCCCTGCTGGCCGAGGGGGCCCCGCCCGCGCTCGACGGCCGCGCGGTCGGCGGCTACCTCTACCTCGCGCTGGCGAACACGGCCGTCGCCTACTGGCTCTGGTTCCGCGGCATCGGCCGGCTCGGCGCCACCCGCGCCGGTTTCCTCGGCCCGCTCTCCCCGCTGACCGCCGCCGTGACCGGCTGGGCGGCCCTGGGGCAGGCGCTCACCCCCGTGCAGGTGCTCGGCATGGCCCTGGCGTTCGCGGCGACGGCGGCCGGGCAGCTCGGGAGCGGGGCGGTCTACGGGCGTCTCACCTCGTACAGGAAGCACCCGTACTCCACCGCCCGCACGTGCACCAGCGCCACCTCCGGGTCGGCGAAGGCCTCCGTGAACGCCGCCCCGTAGGCGTCCGCCTCCTCGACCAGGCGGCCGCCGAGGATGCGGCCGTCCGCGGAGTAGCGGCGCAGTGTGCGGCGGGCGTCCGTGAACGGGAGCGCGTCGCCGTCCGGTCCGGCGCAGTCGCCGGCGTGGATGAAGACGGGGCCCTGCTCGTCGTAGGCTCCCGGGTCGGCGCCCGTCGCGGCCGCCCAGCGGCGCAGGGGCGCGTACGACACCAGGGCGACGCGCTCGCCCGGCGCGCTGCGGCGCAGGCAGCAGCGCAGCGGTGCACCGCCCTCGGTGTCCTCGAAGGGGGACATGGGGCGGGCCGCGTCGTCCGAGAGGCGCAGCTCCGCGAGGGCCGCGGGCGGCAGGGGCCGTGCGGTGTAGGTCGTCATACGGCCAGCGTGGCCCGCCGACGGCGCCGCGCACCGGCGGAATCCGGACGTCGAACCCGGCGCACCGGCCGCACCGGCCGCACGGAAACCACATGGAAGAGGGCGCCCGGTGCGAGACCGGGCGCCCTCGTGGCCGTGACCGTGTTACGCGGTCGCCGCGTCCGCCGCCTGGGCCCGCAGCGCGCGCTCGACGCCCGAGCGGGACTCCGAGACCAGCCGGCGCAGGGCCGCGCCGGGCTCGGCCGCGGCCAGCCAGCCGTCGGTCCTGCTCAGCGTCTCCTCGGAGATCTGCACCGCCGGGTACAGACCGACCGCGATCTGCTGGGCCATCTCGTGCGAACGGGCGTCCCAGACGTCCTTGAGGACCTCGAAGTACCGCTCCGCGTACGGCGCCAGCAGCTCCCGCTGGTCGGTCTGGACGAAGCCGCCGATCACGGCCTCCTGCACGGCGTTCGGCAGCTTGTCGGAGTCGATGACCGACGCCCACGCCTCCGCCTTGGCCTCCGGCGTCGGACGGGCCGCCCGGGCGGTGGCCGCGTGCCGCTCACCGGCCGCGGTCCGGTCCCGCTCGTACTCCGCCGCGATCTCCGCCTCGTCGAAGCGGCCGACCGCCGCGAGCCGCTCCACGAACGCCCAGCGCAGCTCCGTGTCGACGACCAGGCCGTCGATGGTCTGCGAGCCGTCCAGCAGCGCGTCCAGCAGGTCGAGCTGCTCCGGCGTGCGGGCCGTCGCCGCGAACGCCCGCGCCCAGGCGAGCTGGTGGTCGCTGCCCGGCCCGGCCGAGCGCAGGTGGGCCAGCGTGGCGTCGGTCCAGCGGGTCAGCAGGGTCTCACGGGCGGCCGGGTCGGCGTACAGGTCGATCGCCAGCTTCACCTGGCGCTGCAGCGACTGCACCACGCCGATGTCGGACTCCTTGCCGATGCCGGACAGCACCAGCGACAGGTAGTCCCGGGTGGCCAGCTCGGCGTCGCGGGTCATGTCCCAGGCCGAGGCCCAGCACAGGGCGCGCGGCAGCGACGCCTCGAAGTCGCCGAGGTGCTCGGTGACGGTCCGCAGCGACTCCTCGTCCAGCCGGACCTTCGCGTACGACAGGTCGTCGTCGTTGAGCAGCACGACGGCCGGCCGGGGCCGGCCCGCGAGCTGCGGCACGGCCGTCAGTTCGCCGTCGACGTCCAGCTCGATCCGGTCGGTGCGCACCAGCTTGCCGGCGCCGTCCAGGTCGTACAGGCCGATCGCGATGCGGTGCGGGCGCAGCACCGGCTCGCCCTGGGCGCCGGCGGGCAGCGCCGGGGCCTCCTGGCGGACGGCGAAGGAGGTGACGACACCGTCCGCGTCCGTCTCGATCTCCGGGCGCAGCACGTTGATGCCGGCCGTCTCCAGCCACTGCTTCGACCAGGTCTTCAGATCGCGGCCGGAGGTCTCCTCCAGGGCGCCCAGCAGGTCGGACAGGCGCGTGTTGCCGTACGCGTGCCGCTTGAAGTAGGCCTGCACGCCCTTGAAGAACTCGTCCTCGCCGACGTACGCGACGAGCTGCTTGAGCACGCTCGCGCCCTTGGCGTACGTGATGCCGTCGAAGTTGACGAGCACGTCGTCCAGGTCACGGATGTCGGCCATGATCGGGTGCGTGGAGGGGAGCTGGTCCTGCCGGTACGCCCACGTCTTCATGGAGTTCGCGAACGTCGTCCACGCGTGCGGCCAGCGGGAGCCGGGCGCGGCGGCCTGGCAGGCGATGGAGGTGTAGGTGGCGAACGACTCGTTCAGCCACAGGTCGTTCCACCACTCCATGGTGACCAGGTCGCCGAACCACATGTGGGCCAGCTCGTGCAGGATCGTCTCGGCGCGCACCTCGTACGCCGCGTCGGTCACCTTGGACCGGAAGACGTACTGGTCGCGGATGGTGACCGCGCCCGCGTTCTCCATCGCGCCGGCGTTGAACTCGGGCACGAAGAGCTGGTCGTACTTCTCGAACGGGTACGCCAGCCCGAACTTCTCCTGGAACCAGTCGAAGCCCTGCCGGGTGACCTCGAAGATGGCGTCCGAGTCCAGGAACTCGGCCAGCGACGGGCGGCAGTAGATGCCGAGCGGCACGCTCTGCCCGTCCCGCTCGTACACGCTGTGCACCGAGTGGTAGGGACCGACGATCAGCGCCGTGATGTACGACGAGATGCGCGGCGTCGGCTCGAAGACCCAGACGTTGTCCTGGGCCTCCGGCGTCGGCGAGTTGGAGATGACCGTCCAGCCCTCCGGTGCCTTCACGGTGAACTGGAAGGTGGCCTTCAGGTCGGGCTGCTCGAACGACGCGAAGACCCGGCGGGCGTCCGGCACCTCGAACTGGGTGTACAGGTACGCCTGCTCGTCCACCGGGTCCACGAAGCGGTGCAGGCCCTCGCCGGTGTTGGTGTAGGCGCAGTCGGCGACGACGCGCAGGATGTTGCGCCCGTCCAGCAGACCGGGCAGCGCGATGCGCGAGTCGGCGAACACCTCGGCGGGGTCGAGCGCGTCCCCGTTCAGGGTCACCTCGTGGACGGCCGGGGCCACCAGGTCGATGAAGGACGTGGCGCCCCTGGTCGCCACGTCGAAGCGCACCGTGGTCACGGACCGGTAGGTGCCGCCCTCCTGCGCGCCGGAGAGGTCGAGATCGATCTCGTACGAGTCAACGGTGAGCAGCTTCGCCCGCTGCCGCGCCTCTTCGCGAGTCAGGTTTGTGCCAGGCACGCGGTCATCTCCTCGTTATGTGTGGGTTGCGCCATCCTTCCATGGCGGCCACGGGGAAAGCGATGAGCCCGGGCATGCGAAAGGGGCGGTCACGCGCACGTGACCGCCCCTTTCGCACCGGGTGCCTACTTCTCGGACAGCTCGGCCGCCACCAGCTCCGCGATCTGGACCGCGTTCAGCGCGGCGCCCTTGCGGAGGTTGTCGTTGGAGACGAACAGCGCCAGGCCGTTGTCCACGGTCTCGTCGCGGCGGATGCGGCCGACGTACGACGGGTCCTGGCCGGCCGCCTGCAGCGGGGTCGGGATGTCGGAGAGGGCGACGCCCGGGGCGCCCGCGAGCAGCTCGGTCGCCCGCTCCGGGCTGAGCGGCCGGGCGAAACGGGCGTTGACCTGGAGGGAGTGGCCGGAGAAGACCGGGACGCGCACGCAGGTGCCGGAGACCTTCAGGCCCGGGACCTCGAGGATCTTGCGGGACTCGTTGCGCAGCTTCTGCTCCTCGTCGGTCTCGTTCAGACCGTCGTCGACGATGGAGCCGGCCAGCGGGAGCACGTTGAAGGCGATGGGGCGCTTGTAGACCTGCGGCTCGGGGAAGTCGACCGCCGCGCCGTCGTGGGTCAGCCTGTCGGCCTCGGCGGCCACCTTCTGCACCTGGCCGTGCAGCTCGGCCACGCCCGCGAGGCCCGAGCCGGACACCGCCTGGTAGGTGGCGACGACCAGCGCCTCGAGGCCGGCCTCCTCGTGCAGCGGCTTCAGGACCGGCATCGCGGCCATCGTGGTGCAGTTCGGGTTGGCGATGATGCCCTTGGGCCGGTCGGCGACGGCGTGCGGGTTCACCTCGGCGACGACCAGGGGCACCTCGGGGTCACGGCGCCAGGCCGAGGAGTTGTCGATCACCACGGCGCCCTGGGAGGCGACCTTCTCGGCCAGTGCCTTGGAGGTCGCGCCGCCCGCGGAGAAGAGCACGATGTCCAGGCCGGAGTAGTCGGCGGCCGCCGCGTCCTCCACCGTCACGCCGTCCAGCACGGTCCCGGCCGAGCGGGCCGAGGCGAACAGGCGCAGCTCGGTGACCGGGAAGTTCCGCTCCGCGAGGATCCTGCGCATGACCGTGCCGACCTGACCGGTGGCTCCGACGATTCCGACCCTCACGGCGACTCCCTCTGTGTGTCTGTTGCTGCTTGCCTTCGCATGACCGGGGCTTTTCCATCATGCGGCCAGTCCCGGTCCACCTGTCCAATTCTTTGCGGTGCCTGCCCGGAAAGTGGGACACGATCATGTGGCGTCCGGTTCCGGACCTCCGTCGTGCACCGCGCTGAGCTGCAGATGTTTCCCCGGCGGCGGCCCCGCGCCGGAAGCTGTGCTGTGCCGCCCCTGCCCGCCGGGCCTCCGTCCACACGGCGGTGTGACGTACGCCTCCCGGGTCCCCGGCGCCCGGCCGAACGTTTCCGCCCCCTCGTGCGTCGTAGGGGCAAACGCGTGAGGGGGTGGCTTGTGCTGCGCGGAGGGGCGCGCCGCGACCAGAGGGCGTACGCCGGTGCGGACCGTACCGGCGGGGACCCACTGGACGCGGCCCAGGAACGCCGGGTGCGGGCGGTGCTCGCGCTCGGCGGGGTGCCGCAGGCGGACCTGCCGGACGGGGTGCAGCAGGTCCGCCTGCGGCTGCTGGAGCGGGCCGCGAGCGGGCGCGAGGCGCCGCGGGACGTGTCGGCGTGGGCGGCGGTGGTCGCCTCCAACCTCGCCATGGACTGGCACCGGGCCAAGCGGCGCCAGGAGCGGCTGGGGGAGCGGCTGGCGTCCCTGCGCGAGCCCGCGCACCCCTCGGGCGAGGAGACCAGCGTGCTCTCCCTCGCCGTCGCCCGGGGACTGGACGAGCTGCCCGACGCCCAGCGCCAGGTCCTGATCCTGCGCTTCTTCGCCGATCTGCCGGTGCGCGGCATCGCCGAGGAGCTGGGCGTTCCCGAGGGCACGGTCAAGAGCCGGCTGCACACGGCGGTCCGCGCCCTGCGCCGGCGACTGCACGAGGACGAGGTGGTGTGAGATGCCCGCCGGACACGAGGACACCGGGGAGCACGGCGGCATGGACGCCCTGATGGCCGCGATCACGGGCACCCCCCTGCCGCCGGACGCCCACGACGACCCGGCCATCCTCGCGGAACACCGTTCGGCCGAGGCGGACGTGGCGGTGCTCAAGGAGCAACTGACGTGGCTAGCCGAGGCCCTGACGGGGGAGCCGCGGCCGGAGCCGCCGGCCCCCGCGCGGGGGCCGGCGGCCGCGGACGAGCGTGGCGGTGCCGCGTCCGGGCCGGCCGCCGCCGGCTCCGGTCCGGACGGGCCCCCCGCCGCCGGCTCCGGCCGCCCGCGGAGCGTCAGGCGGCCGGGCGGCGCCGGACGGCCCGCGCGGGCGGGTGGTGTCCGGCGCGGGGTGCGGGTGGTGCTCGGGTCGGTCGCCGGGGTGCTGGCCCTCGGGCTGGTGGCGGGGCTCGGCTGGGTGGTGGTGCGGTCGGGCGGCGGAGCCTCGATGAGCTCGGACAAGAGCGCCGACGCGAAGAGCCGGGCGGATGCCCCGGCCCAGGCCGCGACCGGCCCGGTGCTCTCCTGCTACCGGCTGCTCGCCGAGGGCACCGTGGAGCGGGTGGACCGGCGGACGCGGGCCCCCCGGATCCGCGTCGTGCTCACCGTGACCCGTTCCTACCGCCCCGCCCACGGCCCGTCGGAGGTCTCCTTCCTCCTCGACGACGCCGCGAGCCCGGCCCCGCGCCAGGGACAGCACGTGCTGGCCGGGGTGGACCGGGGCGGGCAGGAGGCGACCCTGTGGGCCGTCGGCGACGCCGGGGTGGCCGCGGAACGCGCCCGGATCAACGGCACCGCGCCCGGGTCCGCGCCCGCCCCCTGCGACGAGCCGTGAGCGGGGCACCGTGAGGCGGTGGCGCCGGACTCTCGTCGCGGTGGCGATGCTGCTGCTCGCCGTGGTCGCGGCCGCCGTCCTCGTCGTGTCGGAGCACGGGCACGCGGACGTGGACCCCGCCTGCGGAACGGCCGGGACGGACTGCGCCGAGGGGTGGTGACCCGGCGCACGGCCGAGGACCTGACCCGGTGCACGGCCGAGGGGCGGGCGCCCGTGTCCGGACACCCGCCCCTCGCCTGCGATCACCCCGTTACGGCGTGACCTTCTCGATCTTCACGCTGCCGGTGCCCGCGGCCGTGCCGCGGCCGTTCACCAGCTGCACCTGGCCGAAGAACTCGCGGCCCGCGGGGGCCTCGGCGGCGGCGGTGACCTGCCCGCTCACCGTGGCCGAGTCGCCCGTGCCGAGCTTGACCACGGCCGAGCCGTCGACCGTGACGTTGCCGAGGGTGCCGGCGAAGAACACGTCCCGGTAGTCGTACGCGGTCGAGCCGGAGGGAACGGAGTAGCCGACGACCTTGACGGTGTACGTGCCGGCGGCCGGGGACGGGACGGAGACCGCCTCCTCGGAGTCGCCGTCGGCGGACTGCGCGACCTGCGTGCCGTTCGCGTCGTACACGGTCAGGTCCAGGTCGGCGGCCGCGTCGGAGACACCGCCGATCGCCACGTCCAGGGACTTGGCGCCGGCCGGGACGTCCACCGTGGTGGTCTGCGTCTCGCCCTCCTTGATGGCCGGGCGGGCCGACTTGGCGGAGCCGAGCGGGCCGCCGACCAGCTTGCCGTCGAGCGCCGCGTACTTGTTGGTCACCTTCCAGGAGACGGTGGCCGGCGTGCCGACCTTCGCCTCGGGCACGGTCACGGTCTCCGGGTCGAAGACCGCGCCGAGCACGGTGACGTCCAGCTTGTACGGGTTGTCGAGCAGCGGGGAGGTGCGGCGGGACTCGACCTCGACCTCCCAGACGCCGGGCTGCGGGTCGGCGTAGGAGCGGACGTCCGGCTTGCAGCCGTTGCCGTCGAGGTAGTTGTTGTAGCAGTACGGGGTGCTGGTGTTGTCCACCGGAGTGCCGTACGGGTGGATCGAGATGAACCGGGTCTGGCTCTTGTCCTTCAGCCCGCCGATCGCGACCTCCAGCGACCTGGCACCCTCGGGCACGGTCACGAAGTACGACCGGGTGCTGTTGCGCTGCACCGAACCGGACGCGGAGTAGGTGTAGTTCACCGGGGAGGCGACCACGACCGTGGTGAGGATCTGCTTGTCGACCCCCTCCGTGCGCGGGTCGTCGACGTCCAGGATCGCGCTCTTGAGGCCCGCGGAGCCCGGGGCCGCCTGGACCTTCACCGTCACCGGCTGGTTCAGCGGCAGCCGCACGTCGTCGTCACCGACGATCCGGAAGGTCCGGCCGGCGTTGTTCTCGAAGCTCAGCTCGTGCCGCAGGGCACGGTCCGGGCCGGAGGTGCGGGTGACGGTGACGTCGTACGTCTTGCGCTGGCCGGCCTTCAGGCCGCCCTCGCGGTCGTACAGACCGGTGCCGAAGCCCGGGGTCTTCAGCGCGTAGTCGATCGCGGTGTCGACCGGGGCCTTCACGGTGTAGTCGTGGGCGGCGGCGCCGTCGCGGATCGCGTCCCAGGCGTCCAGGATGTCGATGAGACCGGCGCCCTCCTCGTAGGCCTGGACGCCGCCGATGTGGTCGGCGGTCGAGGTCAGTGCCGTGCGCAGCTTCGCGGGCGTCAGGTCGATGCCCTTCTGCTTCGCGGCGCTCAGCAGCAGCGCGCTCGCGCCCGCCGCCTGCGGGGAGGCCATCGAGGTGCCCTGGAGCATGGAGTAGCCGGCCGGCAGCGAGTAGCCCGCCTCGGCGACCGGGGAGCCCGGCAGCCAGGTCTGGGTGGTGTTGATCGAGGCGCCCGGGGCGCTCAGGGTCGGGGTGAAGCCGCCGTCCTCACGCGGGCCGCGCGAGGAGAAGGGCATCATCGCGTACCTGGTCTCCACGGCCGAACCGTAGTTGGCGGCCCAGGTGTCCTTGGAGATGGTGGCGCCGACGGAGATCACCTTGTCGGCGAGACCGGGGTCGCCGATGGTGTTGGCGCCGGGCCCGGAGTTGCCCGCGGAGATCACGAGCTGGACGCCGTAGGTGTCGATGAGCCGCGTGTACAGCTCGGCGCGGGCGTTGTTGCCGTCGTTCAGTGCCGGCAGACCGCCGATGGACATGTTGACGATGTCGACACCGCGGTTCGCGACGAGGTCGATCATGCCCTCGGTCAGCGCGACGTTGGTGCAGCCGCCGCTCCAGGTGCAGGCCCGGGAGGAGACGATCTTCGCGCCCGGGGCCGCGCCGTTCATCCGCCCGCCGAACAGGCCGTTGGCGGAGGTGATGCCGGCGACGTGCGTGCCGTGCTCGGACTCGATGACGCCGATGTTGACGAAGTCGGCCTTCTTGCCGACCCAGTCGCCGCCGTACGGGTCGGTCGGCACGTCCTTGCGGATCTGGACGACGAACGGCTGCCGCTCGACCACGTCGGTCTTCGGGTCGTCGGTGCCGAAGTACCCGACCTGGTAGCCGTCCCTGTACGGCTTCATCGGGGTGTCGTCGGTGAAGTCGAGGTTGTTGTTCAGGTCGACGCGGACGGTGCCGGCGGCCGGGTCGTAGAGGACGCCCCAGACGTCGGTGGTGTCCCCGTCCCGGTTGGCGTCGCCCTTGGCGTCGCCGCCGGCCGTCGACGACTCGCGGAACAGGTTGACCTGGTAGTCGCCCACGGGCGCCTTCCAGGTCGCGCCGCCGTAGGCGAACGACGGGCCGCTGACCGGGTTGGTCATCCGGCGCCAGGTGCCGTCGCCGTCGATGATCGGGTCGGTGGCGGTCACCCAGTCGGTGATCTTCCGCTCGCCCGTGGTGGTCTTCTGCAGCGCCGGGTGGCCGAGGTCCACGCCGGAGTCGAGGATGCCGATGGTGATGCCCCGGCCGTCCGCCTTCGGGTGGTCCCGGACGAAGTCGACGGCACCGGTCTCGAAGGACGGGTTGTACGGGTTCTCGGCCGGGGTGCTCTTGCCCGGTCCGGAGTAAGTGCCCGCCGGTCCCTTGCTCTTGGCCCCCTGGGCGGTGTCCGCCGCGGGCGTCGGGTCGTCGAGCGCGATCTCCTGGCGCAGGTCGATCGCGTGCACCGAGGACAGCTTCGCGGCGGCCGCGATCGCGGAGTCCGCCTTCGCGGTCGGGACGGTGGCGCGGACGTAGCCGAGCCTGTCGTAGGTGCGGCCCACCGAGCCGCCCTTGACCGCGTCCAGCTCCGAGGCGACCTGCTCGGTCTGCCCGGGCGCCGTGGCGATCATCATCGTGACGTTCTTGTCGCCGTCCGCCTTGGCCTCGGCGAGCCGGTCGGCGTCTTCCGAACCGAGCTTGTCGTGGGCGGACTTGACGGCGGGATCGGCCGTGGCGGGCGGCGCGTCCGCGCCGAGGGCCAGCGGTACCGGCCCGGCCGCGGAGAGGGCGGCCACCACGCCGACGGCCACGGCTATGCGGGCCAGGCGTCTCGGGCCGGATATCGGGTCGCGCTCGGGGGTGTGGGTCATCGGCATCCCTTGCAGGTGAGTTACCAGTGCCGGACGAGCGCACAGCTTTACCCAAGGCAAGGGAATTTGGGGACCGTTGACCTGAACGTAATCAATGTATGGGGAAAACCCCCGGTGGGATTTGGCGGGATGAATCCCGTCGTGTCCCGGATTGGCTCAACTCTCCTTGGAGCGGGCGTAATGCCGGGACGCCTTGGCGCGGTTTCCGCACGACGCCATCGAGCACCAGCGGCGGGTGCCGTTCCGGGAGGTGTCGAAGAAGTGCAGGACGCAGGCCTCGTGGGCGCAGCGCCGGATCCGGTCCGGGGCCCGGTCGAGCAGGTCCAGGTAGTCGCGGGCGGCGAGCCAGGCCGGCGCCCAGGAGGGGTCGGTGAACTCCGGCTCCTCGAAGGCCCCCTCGCCGGTCAGCCGCGCCCTGATGCGCCCGTGCGCGAGCACGGCGTCCACCAGCGGCGCGCCCTGCTCCAGTGACCCGTCCACAGCGGCGGCGAGCGCCTCGCGCGCCTGCCGCAGATGACGCAGTACGTCCGCGTCGGCCGGGTGTTCGCCGTCCAGCCCGTTGTCCGCGAGCCACCGCGCGAGGCCCTCGGTGCCGTCGAGCAGGTCCTGGGTCACGCCCTCCCTGTTCCACCGGGTGTTGAGCAGGTCGAGCGCGAGGGGCTCACCGGTGAGCGGGCGGGGTTCGCGGGCGGTGGGCATGAGGGGCTCCTTCACTGCTAACCGGTCAAGCGTACGTGACCGGTTGACGCTGCGCAGCCTAACCCTCTAATGTTACTTACGAAGGTTAGACAACCCGAAGGGGAGAGCCATGAGCCTGCGCACCGGCCACACCGGCCTGAACGTCACCGACCTCGACCGTTCCCTCGCCTTCTACCGGGACGTCCTGGGCTTCGCGCTGCTCGCCGAGGGCAAGGAGGACGACCGCCGGTACGCGTTCCTCGGCGAGGCCGGGGGAGAGGGGCCCGTCCTCACCCTCTGGCAGCAGGCCCGCGATTCCTACGACGGCGGCCGGGCCGGGCTGCACCACCTCGCCTTCACGGCCGGCTCGGTGGACCGGGTCCGGGAGTACGAGGCGGCGCTCAGGGCCGCCGGGGTGGAGTTCGCCCACGAGGGCGTCGTCGCCCACCGGGAGGGTTCGGCCTCGGGCGGGATCTTCTTCCACGACCCGGACGGCATCCGCCTGGAGATCTCCGTCCCGCACGGCGCCGAGGGTGCGCCCGCCCCGCATGCCGCCGCCCCCACCTGCGGCTTCTTCTAGGACTCGCGCCATGAGCGTCTATCACGCCGGTTCCCGCGCCGTGCAGGACCTGGTCGGCGTGCGGGACCGCGCCGACCACGTCGGCCGCTCCCTCGGGGCGGACATCAAACAGGTCGCGGCGGTTTTCCTGGAGCTTCAGCCACTGCTCGTCGTGGGCGCCGCCGACCCTGCCACCGGCCGGGTGTGGGCCTCACCGGTCACCGGCACCCCGGGCTTCGTCCGGGCCACCGGACCCCGGCAGATGTCCGTCACGGCCGGGGTGCTCCCGGCCGACCCGCTAGCGTCGGCCCTGACCACGCCGGGCACCTCCGTGGGCACCATCGCCCTCGATCCGCGCACCCGGCGCCGGATGCGCCTCAACGGCCGGCTCCGGCCCACACCCCGCGGGTTCGCCGTCGGGGCGGAACAGGTCTTCGCCAACTGCCCCAAGTACATCCAGCGCAGGGAGACCTTCGAGCGGGTGCCGGACCGCGCGCCGGGCACACCCCGTCCCCTGGACCGGCTCGGCGAGGAGCAGGCCGGGCTCGTCGCGGCGGCCGACACCTTCTTCCTGGCCACCGTGCACACCGACGGCGCCGACGTCAGCCACCGCGGCGGCAACCCCGGCTTCGTCCGGGTCGTCTCACCGAGCGAACTGGCCTGGCCGGACTACCCGGGCAACGCCATGTTCCGCAGCCTCGGCAACCTGCACGCCGACCCGCGTGCCGGACTGCTCTTCCTGGACTGGACTACCGGCACCACCCTCCAGCTCACCGGCTCGGCCCGCACCGGCTTCGGCGCCGGCGGTGAGCGGACCGTCCGCTTCACCGTCACCCGCGCCGTGCACACCCCGGCCGCCCTGCCGCTGCGCTGGTCCGCGCCGGAGTATTCACCCGCCAATCCGGACAACCCGCGCTAACGTCCGGGCATGCGAGAGAAGTTGAGGGTGGCGGCCTACGCCGTGTGCGTCCGTGACGGACAGATCCTGCTGGCCCGGTCACCCGCCCCCGGCGGCACCCACGAGTGGGTGCTGCCGGGGGGCGGCATGGAGCACGGCGAGGACCCGTACGACACCGTCCGGCGCGAGGTCGCCGAGGAGACCGGCTACCGGGTCGAGGTGACCCGGCTGCTCGGCGTGGACTCCTCCCGCCACGTCTTCCGCGGCGGCCGGCCGCCGCGCCGCACCGACCACCAGGGGGTGCGGATCGTCTACGAGGCCGAGATCACCGGCGGCGAACTCCGCCACGAGATCGGCGGCTCCACCGATCTCGCGGCCTGGCAGGACCTGGACGCGGTGGCCGGCCTCACCCGGATCCGCCTCGTCGACGTGGCGCTGCGGCTGTGGCGCGAGCGCCCGGAGACCGGACATCTCGGACCCGCGGCCCATCCCCTACCCCGGCAGATGAACGAGGAGTGACCGTCCCCCGGCCACCCGCGTTCCACTCCATGACCGCGCTCCGCGCCCCGTGATCCACGTACGGTGATCGGTGTCGCGCGTTGCCACCCTGTTCACGCACAGGTCATCCCCGGTGCCAACCATCCAGAGCGAGCGGGGCGTTCGCGCCTGCGACGGCCCGCGACCACCGCCGACGCGTTCGCACCCGGGGAGATCGCGCCATGTCGCGCATACGCTCTGTCGCCACCTCCACGCAGGGGGTCCACCGCCGTACCGTGCTCGCCGCCGCCGGAGCGGTCTCGCTCTCCGCGGGGGTCGGCTACGCCCTGCGCCCCACCGACAGCCAGGCCGCCACCACCGCCGAGCAGCCCGTCGCCACCTCCCGCAGGGCGGCGCCGGCCCCGCTCGCCCCCTACACCAGGGGCACCACCCTCGCCTCCGTCGCCGCGCCGCTGAGCGGCTCCGGCTACCGGCGGCTCGGCGACGGCCCCGGCTGGAAGCGGGTCGTACGGGACGAGCTGGCCGCCCCCAAGTCCGGCCGCGCGGGCCGCCGTACCACCCTCGCGGCGTTCGTGCAGTTCACCGACCTGCACCTGATGGACGTGCAGCACCCGCTGCGCCTCGAGTTCCTGCGCGCCCACGACCCGCACGCCTGGCGCCCGCACGAGGCGCTCACCGTGCCCGGCGCCGTCTCCCTCGTCGAGCGGGTCAACGCGCTGCGCGGCGCCCCCGTCACCGGCGCCCCGCTGCACTTCGTGATGACCACCGGCGACAACACCGACAACAACGCCCACTCCGAACTGGAGTGGTTCATGAAGGTGATGAGCGGCGGCCGCATCACCCCGGACTCCGGGGACCCGCGCCACTACGAGGGCGTGCAGAACAGCGGCCTGAAGCTGTACTGGCAGCCCGGCTCCACCGCGCGCGACGGCGACAAGGCGCTCGGCTTCCCCTACCTGAAGGGCTTCCTGGCCGCCGCGACCCGCGAGGTCCGCAGCCCCGGCCTCAACCTGCCCTGGTACTCCACCGTCGGCAACCACGACTCCCTCCCGCTCGGCTGCTACGGCTCCCACGGCGACCCCTACCTCACCGAGGCGGCCATCGGCGGCCGGAAGCTGATGAGCGTCTCCGCCGCCGACGCCAGGAAGCTGCAGGACACGATCAAGAAGGCCACCGACCCCAAGGGCGTCGGCTACCGCGACTTCCTCAAGGCCCACGCCCGCTCCACGCGCCAGGTCACCCCGGACGAGAAGCGGGCCCCGTACACCCGGGCCGACTACCTCAAGGCCCATCTCGACCCCGCCCACCAGGGCCTCGGCCCGGCCGGCCACGGCTACTCCTCGGCGAACCTGGACGCGGACACCCAGTACTACGCCTTCCGCGTCTCCGAGGACGTCATCGGCATCAGCCTGGACACCACCGACCCCGGCGGCCACTACGAGGGGTCCGTCGGCACCGCCCAGCTCAAGTGGCTCGACCGGACGCTCAAGGACAACAAGGACTCCTACGCCGTCGTCTTCAGCCACCACACCAGCAGGACCATGACCAACACCCGCCCCGACCCGGCCCGCCCGGGGGAGCGCCGCCACAACGGCGCCGAGGTGGTCTCGGTGCTCTCCTCCCACCCTCGGGTGCTCGCCTGGGTGAACGGCCACATCCACCGCAACGACATCACCCCGCACCAGGCCTCCGGCGGACGCTCCTTCTGGGAGATCTCCACCGCCTCGCACGTCGACTTCCCCCAGCTCGCCCGGGTCGTCGAACTCGTCGACAACAAGGACGGCACGCTCTCCGTCTTCACCACCCTGGTCGAATCCGCCGCCCCGCACCGAACCGATCACGCCGACCTCTCGCAGACCGGCCTCGCCGCCCTCTACCGTGAGCTGTCGTACAACGCCCCGGGCGCGAACAGGGCGCTCGCGGGCGACGCGGTGGACCGGAACACGGAACTGGTGCTCAAGAAGGGCTGAGAGTCACTCAACCGGGTTACGGGCAGGCACGATCGCGCGCACTGACGGGTATCTCCCCCCGACCGCACCGAACACCACACGTTGGGGGACAGCATGCGCGTCCGCACCGCCCTGGTGGGCACCACCGCCCTGCTCCTGTCGGCGGCCCTGGCGGGTCCGGCCGTCGCGGCCGGACCCGCCGCGTCCGGCCGCGACGCCGGCGGCCACCAGGCCACCCGCCGGGCGATCGAGGCGGCGGTCGCGGCCGGTGTGCCCGGGGTGACCGTCACCGCGAAGGACGCCCGGGGCACCTGGTCGGCGACCGCCGGCGTGGGCGACGTCGTCACGGGCGCGCCGCGCTCGGCCGCCGACCGCTACCGGGTCGGCAGCGTCACCAAGACCTTCGTCGCCACCGTCCTGCTGCAACTGGAGGCGGAGGGCCGGCTCACCCTGGACGACACCGTGGACACCTGGCTTCCCGGCCTGCTGCGGGGCCACGGCCACGACGGCCGCCGGATCACCCTCCGGCAACTGCTGAACCACACCAGCGGCGTCTACAACTACACCTCCGACGCCGAGTTCGTCCGCGCCTACTTCCTCAGGGACGGCTTCTTCCGGCACCGCTACGACACCCTCACCCCGCGCGACCTGGTGGCGACCGCCATGCGGCACGAGCCCGACTTCGCGCCGGGCACGTCCTGGAAGTACTCCAACACCGACTACGTCGTCGCCGGCATGGTGATCGAGAAGGTGACGGGCCACTCCTACGCCACCGAGATCCGGCGGCGGCTCATCCGGCCGCTGCGGCTCACCGCCACCTCGCTGCCCGGCACCCGGGTCACCGTCCCCCGGCCCAGCGGCCGCGCCTACTCCAAGCTCGCCCTGACGGCCACGGGCCCGACCTACGACGTCACCGAGCTCAACCCCTCCATCGCCTCCGCGGCGGGCGAGATGATCTCCGACTCGGCGGATCTCGGCCGCTTCTACTCCGCGCTGCTGAGCGGGAAGGTGCTCCCGCCCCGGCAGCTCAAGGAGATGAAGACCACCGTGCGGACCGACGGCTCCGCCAACGCCGGTTACGGCCTGGGCCTGATGGACACCAGGCTGAGCTGCGGCGTGCACGTCTGGGGCCACGACGGCGGCATCCACGGCTCCGCCACCTCGGCGGTGACCACGGCCGACGGCCGGCACTCCCTCGCGCTCAACTTCAACGGCGACTGGGTGGGCGGCACCGACACCGTCACCGAGAAGGAGTTCTGCGGAGGCTAGCCCTCCGCGCCGGCCGGCCCTCCGGGGGCCGGGGCTACCGCGGCAGCACCACGACGTACGCCGCCGGATCACGGTCGCCGGACGCCATCAGGGCCGTCCGGACCACCGCCGCCTGCTGCTCCATGGACTCCCTGAGCTTGCGGGGGGTGATGTGGACGACCGTGATCCCCAGCCGCTCCAGGTGCTCCCGCTTGCGCGCGTACTCCGACCACATCGCGTCCTCGTCCTGCCGGGGCGCGCGGGTGTCGAGCTCCACCGCGACCGCCTGCTCGGGCCAGTACGCGTCCAGGCCGCCGAGGTGGGGCCCGCCGGGCAGGCGCAGGTCCACGTTCCACACCGGGTCGGGCAGTCCGTGCTCGCCGACCATCCGGTACAGCCGGTCCTCCGCGACCGTCCGGCCCTCGGCCACCAGCGAGTCCACCGCGCCCACCACGTGCGGGCGGTTCAGCAGCTTCGCCCGGGTCAGTTCGCGCACCACCGCCGCGGGCTCGCAGTGGCCGTCGCGCACCGCCTCGGTCAGCAGCCGGCGGACCGCGCCCGCGTCGGTCAGTCCCGCCACCGCGTCCGCCAGCGCGCGCGGCACCGGAGCCACCGGCAGGCCCGTCACCGCCACGGGCGTGGGCAGGTCCGGGGCGCGCAGCACGCGGACGTAGCCCGTGGTGCGCAGCCGGCGCAGCCGCGGGACCAGGACCTCGACGTGGTCCAGGGAGAGCAGGGGCGGGGTGGCGGAGAAGCCGTACAGGGTGAGCGCCGCCAGACCCGTGATCATCGTCTCCGGGTACACCGGGCGGTGCGGGTCGCCGGCCGTGGGCTGCGTGGGGACGCCCGGCGCCGACTCCCGCGCCGCGTACAGCAGCGCGCCGTGCAGCCGCTCCTCGCTGGTCGGCGGGCCGGGGTGGAGCAGGACCACGTTCGGCAGCAGCAGCTGCCAGGTGCCGCCGGGCCGGCACTGCTCGTTCAGCTCGGCCGTGGAGACCCCGTGGGAGCGGAGCTGAGCGGCCGTCATGATGCGCCGGCGGACGTCGGGGAGGTGGCGCAGGGTGCGGGGGGAGAGCGGGGTGTCGTGCGTCATGGCGTCGACGTTCCCGCGCCGCGTCCCTCCTGTAACCGCTGTTACACGTCCGTCGAGAAATGCGGACAACGCGGTATTAAAGGACGGGTGTTCGGGTGCCGAGTAGGGACCGGAAACCCCTGGTCCGATCAGGTGCGGACCAGGGGTTACGGCTGCTATTGACTGAATTCCGTAACGGTCACCGAAAGCGGAATCCGTGGCCAAGGATCAGTGGCCGGCCGCCGCCGCGTCGCACTCCTGTCCGCGCAGCGCCCGGGCCAGGTCGTCCCGTGCCTCCAGCACCAGCCGGCGCAGCGCCGGGGCCGCGTCCGCGTGCGCCTCGAGCCAGGCGTCGGTCGCCTCCAGCGTCTCGGGCCGGTCCTGGTGGGAGGGGTACAGCCCGCGCACCACGTCCATGCCGATCTGGATCGACCGCTCGCGCCACACCCGGTCGATCACCGCGAAGTACTTCTCCGCGTACGGCGCGGTCAGCTCCCGCTGCGAGGGCAGGCCGAAGCCCGCGATGGTCGCCTCCACGAGCGCGTTGGACAGCGTGTCGGACTCCACCACCTGGGCCCAGGCCTGCGCCTTCACCGCCGCCGACGGGCGGGCCGCCAGACAGCGGACCTGGTGCCGCTTGCCGGACGCCGTGTCGTCGCGGGCCAGTTCGGCCGCCAGCACCGCCTCGTCCGCCACCCCGTGCGCCGCCAGCGGCTCGAGGAACGCCCAGCGCAGCTCCTGGTCCACCGCCAGCCCGTCTACCGTCTCCGTGCCGTCCAGCAGGCCCTTCAGCAGGGCGAGGTCCGCCTCCGACGAGGCCACCGCGGCGAAGAAGCGCGCCCAGGCGAGCTGGTGCTCGCTGCCCGGCCCGGCCGCCCGCAGCTCGCGCAGCGCCCCCTCGGCCACCAGCCGCTCGCCGGCCGCCCGCCACTGCGGCGCCACGTAGTGCACCAGCGCCGAGTTCGCCCAGGCGTGCAGCATCTGGAGCACGCCGATGTCGGACTCGCGGCCCGCGAACCGCAGCACCAGGCCGACGAAGTCCCGGGCCGGCAGCAGGGCGTCCCGGGTGAGGTTCCACAGCGCCGACCAGCACAGGGCCCGGGCCAGCGGGTCGGTGAGCGCGCCCAGGTGCTCGCGCAGGGTGGCCAGCGAGGTCTCGTCGAAACGGACCTTGCAGTACGTCAGGTCGTCGTCGTTGACCAGCACCAGCTCCGGCGCCTGGGCGCCGGCCAGCTCCGCCACGACCGTACGCGGGCCCTCGACGTCGGTCTCCACGCGCGCGTACCGCTCCAGCGCGCCCTCGGGCGTGCGCCGGTACAGGCCGACCGCGACCCGGTGCGGACGCAGCTCCGGGTGGGCCTCGGGCGCCTCCTGGAGCACGGCGAGCTCGGCGATCCGGCCGCCCTCGGTGTCCAGCAGCACCTGCGGGGTCAGCGAGTTGACGCCGGCCGTCTGCAGCCAGGACCGGGCCCACACCGTCATGTCCCGGCCGCTGGTCTCCGCCAGCACCGACAGCAGGTCGCCCAGGCGGGTGTTGCCGTAGGCGTTGCGCTTGAAGTAGCGGCGCGCGCCCTCGAGGAAGGCGTCCTGGCCGACGTACGCCACGAGCTGCTTGAGCACCGAGGCGCCCTTGGCGTAGGTGATGCCGTCGAAGTTGAGCTTGGCGTCCTGCAGGTCGCGGATGTCCGCCGTGATCGGGTGCGTGGAGGGCAGCTGGTCCGCGCGGTAGGCCCAGGCCTTGCGGCGGTTGGCGAAGGTGATCCAGGCGTCGGTGAAGCGGGTCGCTCCGACGTTCACGAACGTGCCCATGAAGTCCGCGAAGGACTCCTTCAGCCACAGGTCGTCCCACCACTCCATGGTGACCAGGTCGCCGAACCACATGTGGGCCATCTCGTGCAGGATCACGTTGGCCCGCGCCTCGTACGACGCCTGTGTCACCTTGCCGCGGAAGATGTACTCCTCGCGGAAGGTCACCAGACCCGGGTTCTCCATCGCTCCCAGGTTGTACTCGGGGACGAACGCCTGGTCGTACTTCCCGAACGGGTACGGGTAGTCGAAGTGGTCGTGGAAGAAGTCCAGGCCCTGCTTGGTGACCAGGAAGACGTCCTCGGCGTCGAAGTGCGGGGCGAGCCCCTTGCGGCACATCGCGCCGAGCGGGATCTCCAGCTTCGTGCCGTCCTCGAAGACCCGCTCGTAGTGGTCCGTCACGTAGTGGTACGGCCCCGCCACCACGCAGGTGATGTACGTCGAGATCGGCTTGGTCTCCGCGAACCGCCAGACACCGTCGGTGAGTTCACCGGCGCCGTTGCTCCACACCGTCCAGCCCTCGGGCGCCCGCACCTCGAAGCGGTACGGCGCCTTCAGGTCCGGCTGCTCGAAGTTGGCGTACACCCGGCGGGCGTCGGCCGGCTCGTACTGGGTGTAGAGGTAGACCTCGCCGTCCTCGGGGTCGACGAAGCGGTGCATGCCCTCACCGGTGCGGGAGTAGGCGCACCGGGCGTGGACCGTCAGCTCGTTCTCCTCGGCCAGGTCCTCCAGCAGGATGCGGGAGCCGTCGAAGACCGCGCCGGGGTCCAGGTCCCTGCCGTTGAGCGTGACCGAGGTCACGCTCGGCGCGATCAGGTCCGCGAAGCTCGACGCGCCCGGCTCGTTGCAGCGGAACCTGATCACCGTCACGGAGTCGAAGGTGCGCGGCTCGGCGCCCCCGTCCCCGACGGCGGACCGCAGGTCCAGCGCCACCTCGTAGCCGTCCACCGACAGCAGGGCGGCCCGCTCCCGGGCCTCGTCGCGGGTCAGATTCTCACCGGGCACGTCGTGGCACTCCCTCGTGGTCGCTTGGACACCTCACAACAGGACCGATCCTGCCATGCGCACCTGACACGGCACATCAGGGGAAACCCTCGACACGGCCGGGGCGGGAATGGCGGGAGCGGCGGGGCTGTTGCCGCTTCAAAAGACCTTCGCTGAGGAGAAGCATGTCCGAGACCGCGACCCCCTCCGGCAAGACCCCCGTTGATTTCTGGTTCGACCCGCTGTGCCCCTGGGCCTGGATGACCTCCCGCTGGGTGCTGGAGGTCGAGAAGGTGCGGGACATCGAGGTGAGCTGGCACATCATGAGCCTCGCCGTCCTCAACGAGAACCGGCTGGACGAGCTGCCGGAGGAGTACCGGGACATGCTCGCCACCAAGGCCTGGCAGCCGGTACGCGTGGTCACCGCCGCCTGGCAGAAGCACGGGGCGGACGTCCTCGGCCCGCTCTACACCGCGCTCGGCACCCGCATCCACAACAACGGCGAGGGCCCCACCGTGGAGGCCGTCGCCGGCGCGCTCGCGGACGTCGGCCTGCCGGCCGAGCTGATCGAGTACGCCGAGCAGGAGGACTTCGAGTTCGACGCCGAGCTGCGCGCCTCCCACAAGGAGGGCATCGAGAAGGTCGGCCAGGACGTCGGCACCCCGGTCATCGCGGTGCCGGGCCCCGACGGCGAGCAGATCGCCTTCTTCGGCCCGGTCGTCACCCCCGCCCCGAAGGGCGAGGAGGCGGCCCGCCTGTGGGACGGCACCCTCGCGGTCGCCTCCGTCCCCGGCTTCTACGAGATCAAGCGGACCCGCACCAAGGGCCCGGACTTCAGCAACCTGTAGAGCCCGCGCACAGCAGGAGGGCCCCCGCGAGTCACGTCCTCGCGGGGGCCCTCCCCCATCCGCCCGCCGTCGTGAAGGGTGAGAAGACGATCACGAGGCGGGACGTTCTCAGGGGATGAGCGGCAGCACGTCCGCGCGCGACCTGGCGGCCTCGTGGCGCCGGGCCACGTCCTGCCAGTTCACGACCTGCCACATCGCCTCGACGAAGTCCGCCTTCTGGTTGCGGTACTGCAGGTAGAAGGCGTGCTCCCAGGCGTCGAAGACGAGGAGCGGGGTCGAGCCCTGACCGACGTTGCCCTGGTGGTCGTAGACCTGCTCCACGATCAGCCGGCCGCTCAGCGGCTCGTACGCCAGTACGCCCCAGCCCGACCCCTGGGTGGTGGCCGCGGCCTTGGAGAGCTGTGTCCGGAAGGCGGCGAAGGAGCCGAACGACTCCTTGACCGCCTCGGCCAGCTCACCCACGCCGTCCGCCGCGAGGGGCTCGCCGCCGCCCTCCTTCGGGCCGGTCATGTTCTGCCAGTAGATCGAGTGCAGGATGTGCCCGGAGAGGTGGAAGGCCAGGTTCTTCTCCAGGCCGTTGACACCGCCCCAGGCCTCCTTCTCCCGCGCCTCGGCGAGCTGCTCCAGCGTGTCGTTGGCGCCCTTCACGTAGGCCGCGTGGTGCTTGTCGTGGTGCAGCTCGATGATCTCGGGGCTGATCACGGGCGCCAGCGCGGAGTAGTCGTAGGGCAGGTCGGGCAGCGAGTACACGGGCATGGGCGGGTTCCCCTCCGAACCTTATTGCAAGTCTCTTGCAACTACACGCTAGCAACAACAAGGCGCGGGCAACACAAAGGCCCCCGCGTGTCGTACGCGGGGGCCTTCGGGGTGGCGCGGGGCGGGGCGGGTCAGCTCCTGGTGCGGGCTCGCTGCCAGGCGTAGCCCACGGCCGCGAGGAACAGCGTCATGCCGCCGGTGGACAGGAGCTGGAGGCGGGTGTCCGGCTCCCGGGCCATGAGGACGAAGATCGCCGCCATGCCGGCCAGGGCGACCCAGGTGAGGTACGGGAACGCCCACATCCGCACGACCAGCTTCTCCGGCGCCTCCCGCTCGATGCGGCGGCGCAGCAGGAGCTGGGAGACCGCGATGAAGATCCAGACGACCAGGATCACCGCGCCGATCATGTTCAGCAGCCAGGGGAAGACGTCGTCCGGCCGCCAGTAGCTGAGCAGCACGCACCCGAAGCCGAAGACCGACGAGACGAGGACGGCGATCCGCGGCACCCCGCCGGAGACCTTCGCCAGCACCTTCGGGCCCTGGCCGCGCTCGACCAGCGAGTAGGCGATGCGCGAGGAGCCGTAGATGTTGGCGTTCATCGCCGACAGCAGTGCCACCAGGATGACCACGTTCATCACCTGGTCGGCGCCGGGCAGGCCGATCTGCCGCAGTGCCGCGACGTAGGGGCCGTCCGTCACGACCGACTTGGCGTTCCACGGGACCAGGGTCACGATGACCGCCATCGAACCGATGTAGAACAGGGCGATCCGCCACATGGCGGTGCGCACCGCGCTCGCCACGCCCTTGACCGGGTCCTGGGACTCGGCCGCCGCGATGGTGACCGTCTCCAGGCCGCCGTAGGCGAAGACCGAGGCCAGCAGGCCGACCACCAGCCCCTCGCTGCCGTTGGGCAGGAAGTCGCCGAGGTGGGAGGTGCCGGGGGAGCGGGTGCCGGGCAGGACGCCCGCGATGGCCAGTCCGCCGAGGACCAGGAACAGGCTGATCGCGCCGACCTTCAGCGCCGCGAACCAGAACTCGAACTCGCCGAAGTTCTTCACGGCCGTGAGGTTCGCACCGCAGAACACCAGCATGAACAGGGCCACCCAGGGCCACTGCGGGGTGTGCGGCAGCCAGCCCTGCACGATGTTCGCCGCGCCGATGCCCTCCAGGCCCACCGCGGTGCACAGCAGCACCCAGAACGACCAGCCGGCGGCGAACCCGGCCCACGGCCCCATGGCCCGCTCGGCGTGGGCGGAGAACGACCCCGAGGACGGGTAGGCGGCGGACATCTCGCCGAGCATCCGCATCACCAGCATCACCAGTACGCCGGAGACGGCGTAAGCGACGACGATGGAGGGTCCGGCGGCCGCGATACCGGCGCCGGAGCCGACGAACAGGCCGGCGCCGATCACTCCGCCGAGGGCGATCATCGACAGGTGGCGCTGCTTGAGACCGTGGGAGAGGGAGTCGCCGGACCGCTGCCGCGGTGGCGTCTCGAGGGTGCTGTGGGGCATGGGCGCGGCTCGTCCAGTCATCGGCGGGCAAAAACCCGGCCAGTCTGGGCGGCCCGTTCGCTCCGGCGAAGGGGCCGCCCAGCATCCGGACACGCGCTGTACGAAGGGTGAGACTCCGGTTACGCGGCGACCGGCGTGTAGTGCGAGGCGTCACCCTCGATCGAGTAGCTCTCCTTGCCCTCGACACCGACCGGGACGTCACCGGCGGCGGTCACCCGGTGCAGCCGGCGCGGCCGCCCGTCGTAGTTGTCGATGGCGTAGTGCTGGGTGATGCGGTTGTCGAAGAGCACGAGCTGGTTCGGCGACCAGCGGTGGCGCAGCACGTTCTCCGGGCGGGTGACGTACGCCTGCAGCAGGTCGAGGATCTTGCGGGACTCGCCCACCGAGAGCCCCACGATCCGCTGCGCGAACCCGCCGATGAACAGGCCCCGCTCACCGGTCAGCGGGTGGACGCGGACCACCGGATGGGCGGTGCGGTACTTGATCGACGTGAACCGGGCGCGCTGGGCGGCCTTCTCCTCGTCGATCGCCTCGTCCGGCACCGCGTAGTCGTAGTCGTTGGTGTGCTCGGCCCACAGGGTGTCGGCGAGCCGGCGCAGCGGTTCGGGCAGGTCGCGGTACGCGCCCGCCGCGTTGGCGATCAGGGTCTCCCCGCCGTACGGCGGGACGGTGATCGAACGCAGGGTGCTGGCCTGCGGCGGGTTGAGGACGAAGGTGACGTCCGTGTGCCAGTGGTTGGCGCGGCCCCGTTCGCTGTCCACGGGCAGCACGTTCGGGGAGCCGTCGACGGCGCCGACCGTCGGATGGGCGGTGGTGAGGTCGCCGAGGTGGCGGACGAAGGCCTGCTGGCCGGCGTCGTCCAGGCGCACGTCGTCGAAGACGAGCGCCTTGTGGGCGTTCAGCGCCTCGCGGATGCCGGCGACCTCCTCGGCGGCGAGCGGCCGGGAGATGTCGACGCCGGAGACCCGGGCGCCGATGCGAGCGGTGACCTTGGTGATCTCGAGAGACATGTGCGGTGGTCCTTTCAGACGAGGGCGGGCGTCAGGTACTGGTTGGCGGGGCGGGGCAGTCCGTAGCGCTCCCGCAGGGTCTGCCGGGGGCCGTAGTCGGTGCGCAGCAGGCCGCGCTCGCGCAGGATCGGCACGACGTGCTCGACGAAGGCCTCCAGGCCGGAGGGCAGCACGGCGGGCATGATGTTGAAGCCGTCGGCGGCGCCCTGGGTGAACCAGGTCTCGATCTGGCCGGCGACCTGTTCGGGCGTCCCGGCGAAGGTGAGGTGCCCGCGTCCGCCCCCGAGCCGTCCGATGAGCCGGCGTACGGTCAGCCGCTCGCGGCGGGCCAGCTCCACCACGAGGGTGTAGCGGCTCTTGGCGCCCTCGATGGCGGACTCCGGCGGCAGGTCCTCTGGCAGGTGCCGGTCCAGGTCGAGGGTGCCGGGCTCCAGGTGCAGCAGGTTCTCCAGCCGGGCCCGGCCGTGCTCGGGGACGATGTGGTCCTCCAGGAGCTGCTCGCCGGCCCGTGCCTCGGCCTCGGTCGAGCCGAGCACCGGGACGATGCCGGGCAGCACCTTGACGTGCCCGGGGTCCCGGCCCGCCCCGGCCGTGCGGGACTTGAGGTCGGCGTAGAAGGCCTGGGCGTCCGCGAGGGTCTGCTGGGCGGTGAACACCGCCTCCGCGTACCGCGCGGCGAAGTCCTTGCCGTCCTCGGAGGAGCCGGCCTGCACCAGCAGCGGGTAGCCCTGCGGTGACCGCGGCACGTTGAGGGCGCCCTCGACGCCGAAGTACGTCCCCTTGTGCCGGGGCGGGTGGATCTTGCTGTCGTCGCCCCAGACGCCGGCCGCCTTGTCGGCGACGATCGCGTCGTCCTCCCAGCTGTCCCAGAGCTTGAGGGACACGTCGAGGAACTCGGCGGCGCGGGCGTACCGCTCGGCGTGCGCGGGTTCGGCGTCCAGACCGAAGTTGCGGGCGGCCTCCCGGCCCGCCGTGGTGACGATGTTCCAGCCGGCCCGGCCGCCGCTGACGATGTCCAGCGAGGCGAACCGGCGGGCCAGGTTGTAGGGGGAGTTGTAGGAGGTGGAGGCGGTGGCGATCAGCCCGATGTGCTCGGTGGCCGTGGCCAGCGCGGTGAGCAGGGTGAGCGGTTCCAGGGCGCCGGCCGGGCGCTGGGCGAGGTTGCTCCACAGCTGCGGGCCGTCGGCGAGGAAGAGCGAGTCGAAGGTGCCGCGCTCGGCGATCCGGGCCAGCCGCACGTAGTGGGCGAGGTCGACGTGCGCGTACGGGTCGCTCTCCGGCAGCCGCCACGACGCCTCGTGGTGGCCGGTGTTCATCAGGAACGCGTTGAGGTGCAGCTCTCTCGTGGTCACTCGTGGTCCTCCGTGACACCGAGCGCGGCCAGCAGCCGCTCGCGGTACTCGCCCAGCACCGGCTCCCGGTAGGAGCGCGGGTGGGGACGGTCGATGGTCAGGTCGAGGCCGATCCGGCCCCGGTCCAGGACGAGGACCCGGTCGGCGAGCACGATCGCCTCGTCCACGTCGTGGGTGACGAGCAGCACCGAGGGCCGGTGCCGCTTCCACAGCTCGCGCAGCAGGTTGTGCATCCGGATCCGGGTCAGCGCGTCCAGCGCCCCGAACGGCTCGTCCGCCAGCAGCAGTTCCGGTTCGCGGACCAGGGAGCGGGCGAGGGCGGCGCGCTGCGCCTCGCCACCGGACAGCTCGCCCGGCCAGGCCCGCTCACGGCCGCCGAGGCCCACCTCCGCCAGGGCGGCCCGGCCGCGTTCTTCGGCGTCCTTGCCGTCGGTGCCGAGCAGGACGTTGTCCAGCACCCGGGCCCAGGGCAGCAGCCGGGAGTCCTGGAAGACCACCGACACCCGCTCCGGGGCGCTGAGCCGCCCGCTGCCCGCCACTCCGTGATCGAGTCCGGCGACGGCCCGCAGCAGGGTCGACTTGCCCGAGCCGCTGTGCCCGAGCAGGGCCGTGAACTGGCCTGCGGGCAGGTCGAGATCGATGTCGTCGAGGACGGTCCGGCCGCCGAACGACCGGGTCAGGCCGCGCAGTCGTACCGCGGGCCGGGTCAGCTGCTCAGTGTGCGGCGCCACGACAGCACCCTCCGTTCGATGAGTCGGACCACGCTGTCGGAGATCAGGCCGAAGACGCCGTAGATCAGCAGGCCGACCAGGATGACGTCGCTCTGGCCGTAGTTCTGCGCCTGGAACATCAGGTAGCCGAGGCCGCTGGTGGCGTTGATCTGCTCCAGCACCACCAGGCCCAGCCAGGAGCCGGTGACGCCGAGCCGGAGACCCACGAAGAATCCGGGCAGCGCCCCGGGGATCACCACCCGCCGGACGAAGGCGAACCTCGACAGGCCCTGCACCTCGGCGAGTTCGACGAACCGGGTGTCGATACCGGACAGCGCGGCGTGCGTGTTCAGGTAGACGGGGATGTAGACGACGATCGCGATGATGGCGATCTTGAAGGTCTCGCCGATGCCCAGCCAGAGGATGAACAGCGGGATCAGACCCAGGGTCGGGATCGCCCGGTTGAGCTGCACGGTCCCGTCGATCAGCGCCTCCCCGGCGCGGCTGAGCCCGGAGACCAGCGCGAGCAGCACCCCGGCGGTCAGGCCGATCGCGAAGCCGTAGGCGGCCCTTCTGAGCGAGGTGAGCACGTCCGTGGGCAGCGTGCCGGCGGTCCACAGGTGGCCGGCGGTCCTCAGCACCGTCCAGGGCGCCGGTATCGCGCCCGGGTCGAGCGCGCCCGCCGCCGAGGCGACGGCCCACAGGGCGACGACGGCGAGCGGGCCGGCGAGCCGGGCGGCGGGCAGCCGGCGCCCGGGGGAGAGCCGCCGGCGCCGGCGGACCTGGGGCAGTTCCTCAGCGGCGGCCGGTGCCGCCACGGCGGTCGTGGTCGTGGTCACGGCGCTCACCTCCGGTACTCCGCCGGTACGGCCCGGGCGGCGATGGCCTCGAAGCGGTGGTCGAAGAGCGAGGAGACGTCGAACTTCTTCACGAACCCGCCCTCGGCGAGCAGATCGGCCGTCTCCTGCTCCCACCTGATCGCCTCGTCCCAGCTCGGCGGGAACAGCGGCTTGTTGGCGAGCGCGGTGATGGACTTCGCCTGGTCGAGGGTCAGGTTCTGCGTCTTGACGTAGAACTCCTCGTTCCACACGTCCGGGTGCTCGTAACTCCACACCTGGCCCCGGGCCCAGTGCGGGATGTACGCGGCGACCGCGGCGGCCTTCGCCGGGTCCGCGAGCACGGACCGCGGCGCCCACAGCAGGTTGAGCAGGTCGACGACGTCGGTCCTGATGACGCGGGCGCCCTTGTCCCCGTACTGCTTGAGATAGGCGGGCGCCTGGCTGTTGCCGAGCGGCGCCACGTCGACCTGGCCGGACTGCAGGGCGGTCAGGAACTGGTTGCTGGTCAGCGGGACCAGCGTCACCTGGTCGTACTTCAGGCCCGCCTTCTTCAGCGCCCGCAGCAGCACGACACCCTGGGCCTGGCCCTGCGAGAAGGCGAGCTTCCTGCCGCGGAAGTCCTCGGCCGTGCGGATGTCGCTGCCGGGCTTCGTGGCGAAGAGGTAGTTGGGCTTGCGGGTCACGTTGATCGCCACGATCCGCGCGTCGAAGCCCTGGTAGTGCGCCTGGATCGGCGGGATGCCCGCGTTGTTGGCGAGATCGAGGGACTTGGCGCGGAAGGCGTTGATGACGTCCGGGCCGGCCCCGATGTTGAGCCAGTCGGACACCTCGAACGGCAGCGCGGGCAGCTTGGCCAGCTTGAACTGGAGCTGCTGGACGTTCTGGTAGGAGGAGATCTTCAGGCTGGTGCCGGCCGGGACCTTGGCCGCGAGGGGGCGGGTGAGGGCGCCCTCGGTGTCGGCGGCGGCACTGCCGCCCGCGCAGCCGCCGAGGCCCGCGACGGCGGCGGACGCGCCGAGCAGGGAGGTCAGGAACAGGCGGCGGTCGAGGCCGGTGACAGGCGGAGCAGACATGGGAGGACTCCCTGGGTACGCACAGCGGAAAGGCAAGCCGTAAGGCAGCCGGAATTACCGGCGGAAAGCCGGAAGAAAAGCTCATGGGAGAGCTTGTGGAAAGAGAACTCACGCAGACGGAAACACGCGCTTCATGCGCGGCAACATGTCAGCAACAGAGGGTGCGACAGCTCGTGAGCGGGTTCATGACCAGCATGTTCGTCGCCATCTCCGCCCCCTGTCAACATTCCGAGTTTCTGAATTAAATAGCCTCAGGTGACACGCCCAGCGGATCCCGGAACAGCACGTCCAGCATCACCGAGCCGCCTGCCAGCGCGAGCACCGAATCCGGGAAACTCGTCGGCAGCACGGACGCCGCGCGCCGCATCCCGGCCGCTTCCCGCAGCGCGGTCAGGCAGTCGTCGAAGCGCATGGAGCCCACCTCGGTCACCACGACCGTCTCCGGGTTGAGCACGTCCAGCAGCAGCCCGGCCGCCCGACCCGTCGCCCGCGCCCGCTCCACCAGCAGCCGCCGGGCCACCGCGTCACCGGCCGCCGCCGCGGCCACCACGTGCATCGGGTTCTCCGAGTCGCTCACCCCGGCCGCCCGGGCCCGCCGGCACAGCGTCCGCTCGCTCAACTCGGCCTGCAGGCAGCCCGTACGGCCGCAGACGCAGGGCTCGGTGCCGCCCGGCACCGGAAGGTGGGCGATCGCACCGGCCTGCGAGCGGGGCCCGTGGTGCACCTCGTCGTTGGTGGCGAACGCCGCGTCGACCATGTTGCCGACGAACAGGTGCAGCACGCTGCGGCTGCCCCGGGCCCGCCCGAACAGCCGCTCACCGCTCACCAGCGCCCGCGCGTGCCCGTCGACGTGGACGGGCAGGCCGGTGCGGTCCGCGAGCGGCTTCCGCACCGGAACCTCGCGCCAGCCCAGGAGTTCGTGCTCCACGACGGTGCCGGACTCCCGGTCCACCCAGCCCCCGGCGGCGACACCGACCCCCAGCGGCCGGCGCTCCGGCGCCCGCGCGAGCAGCGCCGCCAGCGCGTCGGCGGCGCGGGCCAGCACCCGTCCCGGGTCCGGCCGTTCGTGCTTCAGCTCGCGCCGGGCGACGACCCGGCCGCGCAGATCGAGCAGCGCGACCGTGGTGTACGGCACGGCCACGTGCACCCCGCCGACCACGAACCGCCCGGTGTCGAGGTCGACGGGGACGTGCGGCCGCCCCACGCCGTTCGAGCGGCGCGGCGCCGCCTCCTCACGGAGCAGCCCGAGGCCCGTCAGCCGGGCGCAGTGCTCGGTCACGGCCGCGGGGGACAGCCCGGTCAGCCGGGCGACGGTGCTGCGCGCCACCGGGCCGTGCTCCAGCACGGACCGCAGCACGACGCTGGCGCTCGTGCGCCGCCGGTCGCTGTCGGCGGCGCGGGGAACGGGTGAGACAAGGGTGGATGCCGCGGTACGGGGCATGGGGGACCGTCCTCGGGAACGGGGCCGACACGTCTCGGAGGGCGAGGCGCGCCGGGGGTGCGCCCTACCCCGGACGGTGACAGGTGGCCGTGCCCTGCCGTCGCAGGTCGACGTAGCGACGCGACGTGAAGTACCGGGCCTGGGCAACCATGCCGGAAGCGTAGGGCAGGAAGGGGGAATCCGACCAGTCCACCAGGGTTCGTTGGCGGGGTTCCACAGTCCCGCCGGCGGCCCGCCGAGTGAGCCGCGCATCCCCGCCTCAGTGACCGTTGTCACGCCGTACCGGGTGTAACCGCCACCCTTTGTCGGGTGCCCACCAAGCCCTCGTTCCCCCCTTTGTCGATCGCTGACGGTGATCACCGCGAGGCCGCCGGGATAGCGTCACGGTGTCCCATCTGCCCTCGCCCCACGCGGAGTCCCCATGAGCACCGCCACCGCAACCGTCCGCCCCGGTGAAGTCCTTTCCGACCTGCTGCCCGCCTCGCGGACCCGCGACATCGCGCTGGTGCTCGGCGGTGCCGTGCTCACCGGCCTCGCGGCCCAGATCGCGGTGCCCGTGCCCGGCTCCCCGGTGCCGGTGACCGGCCAGACCTTCGCCGCGCTGCTCGTCGGCACCGCCCTCGGCGCCCGCCGCGGCTTCCTCTCCCTCGCCCTGTACGCGCTCGCGGGCGTGGCCGGCCTGCCGTGGTTCGCGGAAGGCGGCTCCGGCGCGGGCGCCGTCTCCTTCGGCTACGTCCTCGGCATGCTGCTCGCCTCCGCCGCCGTCGGCGCCCTGGCCCGCCGTGGCGCCGACCGCTCCCCGCTGCGCATGGCGGGCACCATGGTCCTCGGTGAGGCGATCATCTACGCGGTCGGCGTGCCCTACCTGGCCCTGGCCGCCCACCTGTCCTTCTCCCAGGCCGTCGCCGCCGGCCTCACCCCGTTCCTGATCGGCGATGCCCTGAAGGCGGCCCTCGCCATGGGCGCGCTGCCCGCCGCCTGGAAGCTCACCGGCCGGCGCTGACGCCCCGCCCCTGCGGGGGCCGGGCCCGCGAACGACGAAGGGGAGGGAGTCCCGTGCGGGACTCCCTCCCCTTCGTCATGGCCGTGGGCCGGGTGCGGTCAGCCGACCGACACCTTCTCCGCCGTGTCCTCCACGGCCGGAGCAGGCCGGCGGCCCGCGATCTTCTGCTTGACCAGGGAGGCCGCGATCACGACGGCGGCCACCAGCAGGGAGAGCTCGACGGTCGTGCGACCGCTGCTCTCACCCTCGGTGTCGGTCAGCATGTAGCCGAAGATGCCGATGATCAGGATGGCCGTCGCCCAGGTCAGGTACGGGTACAGCCACATCTTCACGACGAGCTTCTCCGGCGCCTCCCGCTGGATGATCCGCCGCATCCGAAGCTGCGAGAAGCAGATCGCCAGCCACACGAACAGGGCGACCGCGCCGCTCGAGTTGAGCAGGAAGAGGAAGACCGTGTCCGGGAACTTGTAGTTGAAGAAGACGGCGGCGAAGCCGAAGAGCACGGACGCGAGGATCGCCGCCCGCGGCACACCGCGGGACGTGGTCCGCGCGAACGCCTTGGGCGCGTCACCGCGCTGGCCGAGCGAGAAGGCCATCCGGGAGGCCGTGTACAGACCGGAGTTCAGGCAGGACAGCACCGACGTCAGCACGATGAAGTTCATGACCTGGCCGGCGTGCGGGATGCCCAGCGAGCCGAGGGCGGCGACATACGAGCCGTCCTTCTCGATGGCCGGGTCGTTCCACGGCAGCAGCGTGACGACGATCAGGATCGAGCCCAGGTAGAAGACGCCGATACGCCAGATGATGCTGTTGGTCGACTTGGTGACGGCGCGCTGCGGGTCCTCGGACTCGCCGGCCGCCAGGGTCGCGATCTCGCTGCCCATGAAGGAGAAGACGACCAGCAGCACACCCGTGAGGATCGCGCCGGGGCCGTGTGGCAGGAAGCCGCCGTGCGAGGTGAGGTTGGCGAAACTCGCCTTGTCGGTGTGCGCGCCCGGCAGTACGCCGAACACGGCCAGCAGGCCGACGACGATGAACGCGCCGATCGCCACGACCTTGATGCCGGCGAACCAGAACTCGAATTCGCCGTAGGAGCCGACCGAGACCAGGTTGGTCGCGGTCAGGACGAACATCACGATGAGCGCCCAGCCCCATTGCGGCACGGCCGGGATCCAGCCCTCGAGGATCTTCGCGCCGGCGGTGGCCTCCACGGCCAGCACGACGACCCAGAAGAACCAGTAGAGCCAGCCGATGGAGAAACCGGCCCACGGTCCCAGCGCACGGTCGGCGTGCGCGGAGAACGAACCGGAGGTGGGGTTGGCGGCGGACATCTCGCCGAGCATGCGCATCACCAGCACCACGAGGGTGCCGACGAGGGCGTACGACAGAAGGATGCCCGGTCCCGCGGTAGCGATACCGGTACTGGAGCCGACGAAGAGGCCGGCTCCGATGACGCCACCGATCGCGATCATCGTCAGGTGGCGGTTTTTCAGTCCTGCTTGAAGGCCCGAACCAGGGGTCATGGACGGATTTCCTTTACGCCAGGTGGAGCTGCCCGCACGAGCGGTGTACGAGCCGGTCCAGTGAATCCGAGGTGAACAGATTCAGGAACCTCTGAATCCAGATTGTTACTTGAGGTTCTCTTGAGGATCTATGGCCGGATTCACATTCCGTCCTTGTCACACCCGCGGCTGCTTCCCGGAAACCGGCGTGTCACACTCGTCCCATGCGCGTGTATCTCGGCTCCGACCATGCGGGCTACGAACTCAAGAACCACCTCGTCGACTGGCTCAAGGCGGCGGGGCACGAGCCCGTCGACTGCGGGCCCCACATCTACGACGCCCAGGACGACTACCCGCCCTTCTGCCTGCGCGCGGCCGAGCGGACCGCCGCCGACCCCGACGCGCTCGGCATCGTGATCGGCGGCTCCGGCAACGGGGAGCAGATCGCCGCGAACAAGGTGAAGGGTGTGCGCGCCTCGCTGGCCTGGAGCGAGGAGACGGCCGGCCTCGGCCGCCAGCACAACGACGCCAACGTCGTCGCGGTGGGCGCGCGCATGCACAGCACGGAGGAGGCGACGAAGTTCGTCGAGGTGTTCCTCAACACCCCGTTCTCCGGTGACGAGCGTCACATCCGCCGCATCGACATGCTCGCCGGCTACGAGACGACGGGCGACCTGCCCCCGATCCCGGCCCACCACCCGCAGCAGTAGCGCCGTCGGGGCCCGGTCCGGTGCCGGGCCCCCGCGGCCTCTCCACCGGCCGGGACGGGCCGGCGGCAGGAAAGGACACCTCAGCCGTGCCAGAAGGGCACACCATCCACCGGCTGGCCCAGGACTACGCGGAGCGCTTCCAGGGCACCGCTCCCCGGGTGACCAGCCCCCAGGGCAAGTTCTCCGACGCGGCGGACCTGCTGGACGGTGCCCCCCTGACCGGCACCGAGGCCCACGGCAAGCACCTCTTCCTCCGGTTCCGGGACGCCGACTGGGTCCACATCCACCTCGGCCTCTTCGGCAAGGTCGCCTTCGGCCCGGCCCCCGCGCCCCCGCCCACCGACACCGTCCGGCTCCGGCTCGCCACCGGCACCGACTACGTCGACCTGCGCGGCCCCACCACCTGCGCGCTCGTCACCGACGCCGAGAAGCGGGCCGTGCACGACCGCCTCGGCCCCGACCCGCTCCGAGCGGACGCCGACCCCGACGCCGCCTACCGGAGGATCTCCCGCAGCCGCACGACCGTCGCCGCGCTGCTGATGGACCAGAAGGTCATCGCCGGTGTCGGCAACGTGTACCGGGCCGAGGTCCTCTTCCGGCACGGCATCGACCCCTACCGTCCGGGCCGGGACCTCACCCCGGCCGAGTGGGAGGCGATCTGGTCGGACCTGGTCGCGCTCATGCGCGAGGGCGTGCGCCACAACCGCATCGACACCGTCCGCCCCGAACACACCCCCGAGGCCATGGGCCGCCCGCCCCGCGTGGACGACCACGGCGGCGAGGTGTACGTCTACCGCCGGGCCACCCGGCCCTGTCACATCTGCGGCACCGGCATCCGCACCGCCGGCCTCGCCGCCCGCAACCTCTTCTGGTGCCCCACCTGCCAGAAACCCTGACCGGAGGCACGAGCGGGGCTCAGCCCCTCCCGGTCAGAAGCCGTGCGGCAGCCAAGGCGCCACCGGCGAGCCGAACGCCACCGCCGCCTCCGCCAGCGCCCCCGGCCGCAGCTCCCGCACCCGGCCGGCCGCCGCCAGCGACAGCAGCGACACCCCGCCCAGGTACGCCGACCCCAGCTCCCGCACGGACAGCTCCAGGTCGGCGGCCTCCCGGGTGCGCTCGCAGGACGCGCCCTTGGCGTCGCCGGTCAGCCGCCAGCGCCCCGCGTTCCAGGGGCAGAAGGCGTCCTCCACCTCGAACACGACGTCCACCGGCGCCTGGTAGGTACGGGCCGACAGGGCCGCACCGACCTCGACGAGCCGGAGATGGCAGGCGTCCCGGAAGCGCGGCCGGCAGCGCCGGATGTCGGAGACCAGGTACTGCCAGGCGTCGTCGACCGGCCGCCCGCGCACGTTCAGGGTCGTCATCAGGTCGATGTCGAACAGGAAGCGCCACAGCGCCGCGTCGGTCGCCGGGTCCAGCGCGGCCAGGTCCTCCAGCGACACGGTGCCGTCGTGCCCGCTCGGACCCCAGCCGAGCTTGGTGCGGAACCGGGCGAACCCGGTGACCGCGCCGTCCCGTTCGGCCACCACGCACTGCAGCGCCGACGCGCCGTCCCGGCCGCTCGCCGGGTCGACCAGACCGGCCTGCTCCCAGTTCGGCTGCCGGGCGAGCATCCCGGGCCTGCGGGGCACCAGTGCCGCGTACACCGCCTCGCACTCGGCCAGCACCTCGGCGGGCTGCGCGTACCGCAGCCGCACCTCCCCGCTGCCCGCGACCGGGGCCAGGGCCACCCGGGCCGTGTCGATCTCCGCGTGCAGCTGGAAGGTCGCCGCTCCGTACCCGAACCGGCCGTAGATCGCCGGCTCGGAGGCGGTCAGCGCGGCGAGCGGCTCACCGAGCGCGCGCACGTCGTCGAGCTGGCGGCGCATCATCGAGGTCAGCACCCCGCGCCGCCGGTGCGTGGCGGAGACGCTCACCATGGTGACGCCCGCGGTGGGCACCTGCGAGCCGCCGGGGACGGTCATCCGGAAGCTGAACGCCCCGGCCGTCCCCACGAGCGTGTCCCCGTCCCGGGCGGCCAGCGATCGGTCGAACTCGGTGACCGACCGGTCCAGTTCGCGCTCCTCCGCGGAGGTCTCGCCGGCGCCGAAGGCGCGGATCAGGTGGTCGAACCATCCGCCCCACTCCTCGGGGCGCAGCACTGTCAGCTCGGTCACACGCTCGGTCGCCATGGGCCATGCCTACCAGCGCGTCCCGGGACGAGCCAGCGAATTTCTCCCAGGCGGCGGCGCGAACGCCGTTCGTGCCGTTCACTGTGAAGTCGAACCGCGAAGCGGAGCCTCGCACGGGGGACAAGTGGGACCTCCCGTGCCAAGGGGCTGGTCCGATGGATAGGGTCCCGAACTGATGGCAGCAGGACGAGCGCGGCGCTCGAAGGCCGAGACGTTCACGGCCCGGTGGAAGATGCAGTGGCACCGGGTCCGCGTCGGCCTGCGCAGAAGCGCCGTGGACTACTTCCGCGGTGACGGCTCGGACTGGATCGCGCTCGTCGGCCTGCTGCTCACCATCCCCGTCCTGACGGCACTGACACTCGGCAACTCGGTGTGGTTCTCGCCGGGCGCGCTGGTGCTGCCGATCGTCGCGGGCGGCCTGGTGCTGCGCCCGGCCAGCCTGCTCGGTCTGTACGCCACCGCCGCCACCGCGCTGATCGTGGAGTCGGTGCGGCTCGGCCCGTACACCGAGGGACCCTCGCGGGTCACCCCGGGCGTGGTCCTGGTGGTCGCCGCGTGCGGCTTCTTCGGACTGCTCACCGCGCAGTTCCGCAGCCGGGTCGGCGTGCCCTGGCGGCGCGGCGGCACCATGCTGTTCGACCTGCGCGAGCGGATCCGGGTGCAGAGCACGCTGCCGAAGCTGCCGCAGGGCTGGCACCACGAGATGGCGCTGCGCCCGGCGGGCGGCCAGTCCTTCTCGGGCGACTTCGTGGTCGCGGCCCGCACCAACGGGGGCCGCACCCTGGAGGTCGTCCTCACGGACGTCTCCGGCAAGGGCATGGACGCCGCGTCGCGCGCCCTGCTGCTGTCCGGCGCCTTCGGCGGCCTGCTCGGCTCCCTGCCGCCGCACGCCTTCCTCCCGGCCGCCAACGGCTACCTGCTCCGCCAGGACTGGGACGAGGGCTTCGCCACCTCCATCCACCTGGTCCTGGACCTGGACTCCGGTGACTACGAGCTGTACTCCGCGGGGCACCCGCCGGGCCTCCAGCTCAGCGCGGGCAGCGGCCGCTGGGAGGAGAAGGCCGCCGAGGGCCCGCTGCTCGGGGTCTACGACGGCGCGCAGTTCGACTCCATGAAGGGCTCGCTGCGGCCCGGCGACGTGCTCATGCTCTTCACGGACGGCCTGGTGGAGACCTCCGACCGGGACATCGTCGAGGGCATCGACCGCCTCACCGGCGAGGCCGACCGCTATGTGGCCGGCGGCTTCCACGGCGCCGCCTGGCACCTCATCGAGGCGGTCGCCAAGGACGTCAACGACGACCGGGCCCTGCTGCTGATCTGCCGCGACGCCACGCAGGCTCCCCGCTGACCCGCTACCGGACGCCCCGCGCACCGGGGACACTGGGGCGATGAACGGGACGCCACTCGGCCCCGGCGAGGTCGAGAGCCTCGCGCGGGCCGCGCACGAAGGACAGACCGACAAGGCGGGGCGGCCGTACGCCGAACACCTCGCGGCCGTCGCCGAAGGGGTACGGGCCCGGGGCGGGGACGCCGAGCAGATCGCGGCGGCCTGGCTCCACGACGCCGTGGAGGACGGCGCGCTGAGCGAGGAGTGGCTCGAGGGGGCGGCCCTGACGGAACGGACCAAGGCCGTCGTGCGCGCCGTCACCAAACGGGCCGGCGAGGAGCCCGGAGAGTACGCGCGGCGCATCCTCGCCACCCCGGGCGCGCTGCTGGTGAAGGAGGCCGACCTCGCGCACAACGCCGACCCGGCCCGGCTGGCGGTCCTGGACGAACCGACCCGGAAACGACTGACCGAGAAGTACGCGCGGATGCGGGCACTTCTCGGTCTGGGCCAGGGCGGGGCCGGGTGCTGAGCGGGAGACCTAGGCGCTGACCTTCTCGCGCTCGCGCTCCTTCTGCTGGCGTTCGCGGGCCAGTTCGGCCGCGTCCTGCTTGAACGCCCAGGACATCTTCGGCTCCATCGCGAACCGGAACAGCCGCCGCACCGGAGCGGTGCACAGCAGCGTGACGACGGCGGCCGCGACCAGGGTGACCAGGATCTCGCCGAGCGGGTGGTGCAACGCGGAGTGGTCGAACCAGCCGCGGTAGTCGGCGAACTTCACCAGGAAGCCGTGCAGGAGGTAGCCGTACAGGGTGCCCGCGCCCAGGGCCGTGAACCACATCCTGCGGCGCGGCACCCAGGCGAAGAAGCAGGCCGTCAGCAGCAGCGAGCAGCCCATCATCGCGAGCACCATCACCGGGCCGATCCACCACGGCGCGCCCAGCTCCTGCGCGGAGTCACGGTGGTAGAACCACGCCGTGTTCATGCGCGGCACCGCCCACCAGCCGAACGCGAGCGCGGCCGCGAACACCGGCACCGAGGCGACCCGCACCCAGCGCCGGCGCACCATGTGGAAGTGCTCGGGCTTCATGCACAGGCCGAGCACGAAGTAGGGCAGGAACTGCAGCACGCGCTGGAGGTCGAGGTCGTCACCGATGCTCGGGGCGACGCTGGCCAGCATGGCGATGCCGATGGCCACCGGAAGCGGCCAGCGCACCAGCTTCCACACGGGCGTGGTGAGCCGCCAGACGAACAGGGCGACCAGGAACCAGGTCAGGTACCAGGGATCGAGAAGGCTGATCTCCTCGTCGGAGTGGTCGACGAGGTTCTTGAAGAGCGGGTACGCCGTCTCGAAGAGGACGTACGGCACGGCCACACCGGTGATCAGCCGCTTCAGCCGGTCCGGACGCATGTCGAAACTGCGCGAGAAGAAGCCGGAGATGATGATGAAGGCCGGCATGTGGAAGGTGTACACGACCGTGTACAGGCCTTCCAGGATGCGGCTGTCGCCCTTCAGCGGCTCCCAGGCGTGGCCCATCGCGACCAGCACGATGGCCAGGTACTTGGCGTTGTCGAAGAACGAGTCGCGCTGTTTGCCCGGTCTGTCCACCGGCGTCCGCCCCTTCTGCTCGCTCATCGGGGTACGCGGACCGGGCACTCCGTCGGCCGGCGACTGTGCCGGGGGGAGTGGTCTGCGGTTCTGGCCGGGGGACGAGGCGGCTTCAAACATCTCAGGCACCCTAGCGTCGACTGCGGGATTCCGTAAAACCCCGCCTGTTATTCCTGGTTATCGCGTTCGGGTACCCGTTGATTTACATAACTTGCCTGCCCTGTCCACGTGATGGTGGGCACAGCGACACCCCATGTTCGCCCCCGATGTACCGATTCATCCTGACTAATTGGGTCATACGACGTCTCTGTGTCATCAATTCGAATTACCTGCGCATGTGATGTGTGGACATGGAAACCAAGCTGCGCAATTCCCTGTGCCGCAGGTGCCGGTGTGCGCGTCGAATTACTGTGCGGGGTCTCGTCGGCGGCGGACCGGCACCCCACGTTGCGTCACGGCCCGCATACAAGGGCCGGGTTGGTGGCACGATGGTTCTGGCTGGGGTGCGCGGGGCCGCGTCCCAGGGCCGGGAGAGCGGACCGACCGAAGGTGTGATCAGTTGTGGCCATTTCACTGTCCGTGGTGCTGCTGTTGGCGATCATCCTTGTGGTGCTGATCCGAGGGGGGAACATCAAGGCCGGCCCGGCCATCGTCGCCGTCCTCTTCGGCTTCTTCCTCGCCTCGACCGGCATGGCGCCGTCGATCAACCGCTTCATGAACTCGATAGCGGAGACGATCAACCAGATCAGCTTCTGATCCTCGCCCGCACCTCCGCCCTGCCCGAGCGCGGCTTTGGCCGCGCCCGACGGGTGGGCAGGCGCGCGGGCGAGGCCGCCCGAGGTGCGGCGGTCACTGCGCGGTGGGCGGCGGGGCCTGCGCGGAAAACGATCAGGGCCGGGTGGGGGGAGTGACCCTCGCACCCGGCCCTGAGCCGTGTGGAGCGGGCGACGGGAATCGAACCCGCGTAGCTAGTTTGGAAGACTAGGGCTCTACCATTGAGCTACGCCCGCGACAAGGCGCCGCCGGTCTGCGACCGTGGCACTGGAGAGCATCGTAGCGGGTCGCCCGCCGCGGAGGCCAACGTGTTGGACTGCGGCGATGCCGTACGCGCGGCGGCGGTGAAACCGGCCGACGGAATCGGCCGGGACATGTACCCTACGTGTCGCACCAGACGGGGTGTGGCGCAGCTTGGTAGCGCGTCCGCTTTGGGAGCGGAAGGCCGTGGGTTCAAATCCCGCCACCCCGACCACCGGCTCACGGCATCCTGATGATCGCCTTTTGGGGCGCTGACCGGCTGCGGTTACTATGCAAGCTGCGCGCCCGTGTGTCCCGGCCCACTCGGCCTACGAACTCCTCCGGGCGGCGAAATCCGCCGGACCAGTCTGGCTCCGGCAGAAACCAAGAAGTCAGCCACAAGGAGACCGAACCGTGAAGAGCGCCGTGGAGACCCTGAACCCGACCCGGGTTCGGCTCACTGTCGAGGTGCCCTTCGAGGAGCTCAAGGACAGCCTCGACGCGGCGTACAAGAAGATCAACCAGCAGGTCACGGTGAAGGGCTTCCGCAAGGGCAAGATCCCGGCCCGCGTCATCGACCAGCGGTTCGGCCGCGGTGCGGTGCTGGAGGAGGCCGTCAACGACGCGCTCCCGAAGTTCTACACCGAGGCGGTCAACGAGGCCGAGCTGAGCCCGCTGGGCCAGCCCGAGGTCGACATCACCGACCTGAAGGACGGCGAGACGCTGAACTTCACCGCCGAGGTCGACGTCCGCCCGGCCCTGGAGATCCCGGACTACTCCGGCATCGAGGTCGAGGTCGACGCCGTCGAGGTCACCGACGAGGACATCGAGAAGTCCGTCGAGCAGCTCCGTGAGCGCTTCGCCTCCACCTCCCCGGTGGAGCGCGCCGCCGAGGACGGCGACGTCGTCACCATCGACCTGCAGGCCAAGGTCGACGGCGAGGTCCTCGAGGACGGCGTCGCCGACGGCGTCTCCTACACCATCGGCTCCGGCGAGCTGCTGGACGGCATCGACGACGCCGTCAAGGGCCTGTCCGCCGGCGAGGAGGCCACCTTCACCTCCGAGCTGAAGGGCGGCTCGGCCGCGGGCAAGGAGGCCGAGGTCACCGTCAAGGTCACCCAGGTCGCCGCCCGCGAACTGCCCGAGCTGGACGACGAGTTCGCGCAGCTCGCCTCCGAGTTCGACACGCTGGAGGAGCTTCGCGCCGACAGCCGCAAGCGCCTGGCCAACATGAAGCAGTACGACCAGGCCACCCAGGCCCAGGAGCGCGTGCTGGAGAAGCTCCTCGAGCTGGTCGAGGTCCCGGTCCCCGAGAAGCTGCTCGAGGACGAGATCAACACCCGCAAGCACAACCTGGAGCACCACCAGCTCGGCCAGATGGGCCTGGACCTCGACAAGTACCTGGAGATCCAGGGCAAGACCGCCGAGGAGTTCGAGGCCGAGACCCGCGAGGCTGCGGTCAAGGGCATCAAGACCCAGTTCGTCCTCGACGAGCTGGTCAAGAAGGAGAACCTCAACGTCAACCAGGAGGAGCTCACCGAGCACCTCATGCGGCGTGCGGCCTCCTCCGGCATGTCCCCCGACCAGTTCGCCCAGGCCGTCGTCGAGGGCGGCCAGGTTCCGCTGCTCGTCGGCGAGGTCGCCCGCGGCAAGGCCCTGGCCGTCGTGGTCGACGCCGCCACGGTGAAGGACACCAACGGCGAGGTCGTCGACCTGGACGACGAGGAGGAGGAGACCGAGGCCGCCGAGGCGTCGGAGACCTCCGAGGAGAACGCCGAGGGCTGAGCGCCCACACGGCGCCTCACGAGCGCGTAGGACGGGCCCCCGGGGAGTGTGCTTCCCGGGGGCCCGTGCCGTTATCCCCCGGGATCCGCGCCCGGCCCCGCGGCACGGCCGCTACGCCCCCGGCGAACACTGTCATCTCCGGGATTCCCCGAGGGGACCTGAGCGTTAGGGTCCATGAATACGGGGGCAGGGGAGTCTCCTGAAACCCCCAGCCAAGCCTCCGGCAGGACGACGTGAGACGGCCCGGCGCCGTCGTAAGACGAGCAGGTGGATACGTGACGAATCTGATGCCCTCCGCCGCCGGCGAGCCTTCCATCGGTGGTGGCCTCGGCGACCAGGTCTACAACCGGCTGCTCAACGAGCGGATCATCTTCCTCGGTCAGCAGGTCGACGACGACATCGCCAACAAGATCACCGCACAGCTGCTGCTCCTCGCCGCGGACCCCGACAAGGACATCTACCTCTACATCAACAGCCCGGGCGGCTCGGTGACGGCCGGCATGGCGATCTACGACACCATGCAGTTCATCCCGAACGACGTGGTCACGATCGGCATGGGCATGGCGGCCTCGATGGGCCAGTTCCTGCTCACCGGCGGCACCGCGGGCAAGCGGTTCGCCCTGCCGCACACGGACATCATGATGCACCAGGGCTCCGCGGGCCTGGGCGGTACGGTCTCGGACATCAAGATCCAGGCCCAGTACCTGCTGCGCACCAAGAAGACCATGACCGAGCTGACCGCGCTCCACTCCGGCCAGTCGGTCGAGACGATCCTCCGTGACGCCGACCGCGACCGCTGGTTCACCCCGGAAGAGGCCAAGGAGTACGGTCTCATCGACGAGATCATCAGGAACGCCTCGGGTGTTCCGGGAGGCGGCGGCACCGGTGCCTGACCGGCCCGGCCACGCCACGCACCGCCGAGACACCAGCCCCCCGAACGCCACCAGGACGGTGAACACCCTCATGAGCAACTTCCCCGGCGCCGCCAGCGGCATGTACGAAGGGCCCCGGCCCGACAGCCGCTACGTCATCCCGCGCTTCGTCGAGCGCACCTCCCAGGGCATCCGCGAGTACGACCCGTACGCGAAGCTCTTCGAGGAGCGCGTGATCTTCCTGGGCGTCCAGATCGACGACGCCTCCGCCAACGACGTCATGGCGCAGCTGCTGTGCCTGGAGTCGATGGACCCCGACCGGGACATCTCGATCTACATCAACAGCCCCGGTGGTGACATGACGGCCCTCACGGCCATCTACGACACCATGCAGTTCGTGAAGCCGGACATCCAGACGGTGTGCATGGGCCAGGCGGCCTCCGCCGCGGCCATCCTGCTCGCCGCCGGCACCCCGGGCAAGCGCATGGCGCTGCCGAACTCGCGCGTGCTGATCCACCAGCCCGCCGGCTCCACCGGCCGCGGTCAGCTCTCCGACCTGGAGATCATCGCCAACGAGTTCACCCGGATGCGTGAGCAGCTGGAGAACATGCTGGCCAAGCACTCCAACCGGGCGATCGAGCAGGTCCGCGAGGACATCGAGCGCGACAAGATCCTCACTGCCGAGGAAGCGCTCGAGTACGGCATCGTCGACCAGATCATCTCCACCCGGAAGATGAACAACGAATCGGTCCGCTGACACCGGGCGGCGTACGCTCAGGCCCCCTTGGCAGGGTTCACGTCAAAGTGAACCCTGCCAAGGGGGACCCGAACACGGGGCCCGGCAAGGTACCGTCGGACATAAGGCAGCACCAGGAGCCGCTGGACTCGAAAGCGTCCAGTCGTCTCCCAGGCGAAGGGGAAGCACACCGTGGCACGCATCGGTGACGGCGGCGATCTGCTCAAGTGCTCGTTCTGCGGCAAGAGCCAGAAGCAGGTCAAGAAGCTCATCGCAGGTCCCGGTGTGTACATCTGCGACGAGTGCATCGATCTCTGCAACGAGATCATCGAGGAGGAGCTCGCGGAGACCAGCGAGGTGCGCTGGGAGGAGCTTCCCAAGCCCCGCGAGATCTACGAGTTCCTCGAGGGCTACGTGGTCGGCCAGGAGGCCGCCAAGAAGGCCCTATCCGTCGCGGTGTACAACCACTACAAGCGGGTCCAGGCGGGCGAGAACGGCGGCGCCCAGGGCCGTGACGACGCCATCGAGCTGGCGAAGTCCAACATCCTGCTGCTCGGCCCCACCGGCTCGGGCAAGACGCTCCTCGCGCAGACCCTGGCCCGCATGCTGAACGTGCCCTTCGCGATCGCCGACGCGACGGCGCTGACCGAGGCGGGCTACGTCGGCGAGGACGTGGAGAACATCCTCCTCAAGCTGATCCAGGCGGCCGACTACGACGTCAAGAAGGCCGAGACCGGGATCATCTACATCGACGAGATCGACAAGGTCGCCCGCAAGAGCGAGAACCCGTCGATCACCCGTGACGTCTCCGGCGAGGGCGTCCAGCAGGCCCTGCTGAAGATCCTCGAGGGCACCACGGCCTCGGTCCCGCCGCAGGGCGGCCGCAAGCACCCGCACCAGGAGTTCATCCAGATCGACACGACGAACGTCCTGTTCATCGTGGGCGGTGCCTTCGCCGGCCTGGAGAAGATCATCGAGTCCCGGGCGGGCGCCAAGGGCATCGGCTTCGGCGCCACGATCCACTCCAAGCGCGAGCTGGAGGCCAAGGACCAGTTCGAGGACGTCATGCCCGAGGACCTGGTCAAGTTCGGCATGATCCCCGAGTTCATCGGCCGCCTGCCGGTGATCACCTCGGTGCACAACCTCGACCGCGAGGCCCTGCTCCAGATCCTGGTCGAGCCCCGCAACGCCCTGGTCAAGCAGTACCAGCGCCTCTTCGAACTCGACGGCGTGGAGCTGGACTTCGAGCGCGAGGCCCTGGAGGCCATCGCCGACCAGGCCATCCTCCGCCAGACCGGCGCCCGCGGCCTGCGCGCCATCATGGAGGAGGTCCTCATGTCGGTGATGTACGAGGTCCCGTCCCGCAAGGACGTCGCCCGCGTCGTCATCACGGCCGACGTCGTCCACTCCAACGTCAACCCGACCCTGATCCCGCGGGACGCCCGCGGCCGGGGAACCGGGGAGCAGAAGACGGCGTAGCCGCCGCTGCGGAACACGCGAAAGGGGCCCGGTCACCAGACCGGGCCCCTTCCGACGCTGTCGAGGGCGAGTCGAGATCCGCCCGCCGCGTCATCAGGCCTTGACGCGAACCGCGTTGCGGAACTTGGCGGTCAGCTCGGCGTCGGCCGCCGGGTCGCTGCTCCGGCCCGCGGCGAGGTTCGCGATGTCCATCGGCATGACGAATCCGATGGTGCTGTGGTCGCCCCAGATGCAGATCGTCATAGTGACGTCCTTCGGCCCGCCACTGGTCGAGTCGGTGGGAGCCTTCGCCTGCTGGCACTTGAGGACCGCGCCGTCGAGACCGGCGGGCTCGTACGACTTCGGCTCACCCTGGAGAGCGACGTCCTTGCTGTCGCTGTCCTTCTGGGACTCGCTCTTCATGTAGGCGAACATCGCGTCGACGGTCTTCTCGGGATCGTCGATCGTGCCGTAGACGCCGCCGAACTGGACCATCTTCTGGCTCAGCGGATTGTCGACGTCCCCGGACTTGTACCCGGCGCTGACGTCGTGGGGGTCCTGCACACCCCACTTCTGCGCGTCCTTCATGTCCTTGTCGGTCATCGTGCCGGTGTCGCCCTTGGACTTCTTGTACTCGCCCAGCACCGTCGCCGGCGTCGTCAGCTTGTGGGGGCCGTCGTCCGCGACGTCCGAGCCGCCGCTGCCGCCCAGTGCGAAGGACGCGCCCACCGCGATCGCCGCGACGACGGCCACCGCGCCGATGATCAGGCCCGTCTTCTTCTTGCCGCCGCCCGGGGCGGGCGGCTGCGGGACGCCGTAGGGCTGCTGGGGGTAGGTGCCCGGCTGCTGGCCGTACGGGCCCGGCTGCTGCGGCGCACCGCCCTGCTGCGGGTAGCCGTACCCGGGCTGAGGCGGGACCGGGGGAGTCTGCTGGGGGTAGCCGTAGCCGGGCTGGGGCGGGACCGGGGGAGTCTGCTGGGGGTAGCCGTAGCCGGGCTGGGGCTGGGGTGCCTGCGGCTGCTGGCCGTAGGGACCCGGCTGGCCGTAGGGCGGCTGCTGGCCGTACGGGCCCGGCTGGTTGTTGCTCATTTCTGGGTTCCCCCTCGGATGTTTACGCGTTCCTGACATCCTGACGCAGGCGCCGGGGACACACGGCACCGGGGGCCGCACCGTTACAGAACAAACGCGTTTCGGGACCGCCCCGTGACACCCCTAAACTGACCCCCGTGACCGAGAACGCTCAGCAGCAGCCACCCGCGCCCGACTCCGAACTGCCGACCCAGTACGCGCCGGCCGATGTAGAGGGGCCGCTGTACGAGCGCTGGGTGGAGCGGGGTTACTTCGAGGCGGACGCGAAGAGCGACAAGCCGCCGTTCACCGTCGTCATCCCGCCGCCGAACGTCACCGGCAGCCTCCACCTGGGCCACGCCTTCGAGCACACGCTCATCGACGCCCTCACGCGCCGCAAGCGCATGCAGGGCTTCGAGACGCTGTGGCAGCCGGGCATGGACCACGCCGGCATCGCCACCCAGAACGTCGTCGAGCGCGAGCTGGGCAAGGAGGGCAAGTCCCGCCACGACCTCGGCCGCGAGGCCTTCGTCGAGCGCGTCTGGCAGTGGAAGGGCGAGTCCGGCGGCCAGATCTCCGGCCAGATGCGCCGCCTCGGTGACGGCGTCGCCTGGTCGCGTGAGCGCTTCACCATGGACGAGGGCCTCTCGCAGGCCGTCCAGACCATCTTCAAGCGGCTCTACGACGACGAGCTGATCTACCGCGCCGAGCGCATCATCAACTGGTGCCCCCGGTGCCTGACGGCCATCTCCGACATCGAGGTCGAGTACCAGGACGACGACGGCGAGCTGGTCTCCATGAAGTACGGGGAGGGGGACGACACCATCGTCGTCGCCACCACCCGTGCCGAGACCATGCTCGGCGACACCGCCGTCGCCGTGCACCCCGAGGACGAGCGCTACAAGCACCTCGTCGGCAAGCTCATCAGGCTCCCGCTGACCGAACGCTCCATCCCGGTCGTCGCGGACGAGCACGTCGACCCCGAGTTCGGCACCGGCGCCGTCAAGGTCACCCCGGCCCACGACCCGAACGACTTCGAGATCGGCCAGCGGCACGACCTGCCGTCCCTCACCGTGATGGACGAGCACGCCGTCATCACCGCGCACGGCCCCTTCCAGGGCCTGGACCGCCTCGAGGCCCGCTCCGCCATCGTCGCCGCGCTGCGCGCCGAGGGCCGGATCGTCGCCGAGAAGCGGCCCTACGTCCACTCCGTCGGCCACTGCTCGCGCTGCAAGACCACCATCGAGCCGCGCCTGTCCATGCAGTGGTGGGTCAAGGTCGGTCCGCTGGCCAAGGCCGCCGGTGACGCCGTCCGCGACGGCAAGGTCAAGATCCATCCGCAGGAGATGGAGAAGCGGTACTTCGACTGGGTCGACAACCTCCACGACTGGTGCATCTCGCGGCAGCTCTGGTGGGGCCACCGCATCCCGGTCTGGTACGGCCCGAACGGCGAGGTCGTCTGCGTCGGCCCCGACGAGCGGCCGCCCGGCACCGAGGCGGAGGGCTGGAAGCAGGACACCGACGTCCTCGACACCTGGTTCTCCTCCGGCCTGTGGCCGTTCTCCACCCTCGGCTGGCCCGAACAGACCGAGAGCCTCGCGAAGTTCTACCCGAACTCCGTCCTGGTCACCGGCTACGACATCCTCTTCTTCTGGGTCGCCCGGATGATGATGTTCGGCCTCTACGCCATGGACGGCACCCCGCCGTTCCACACCATCGCCCTGCACGGCATGGTCCGCGACCAGTTCGGCAAGAAGATGTCGAAGTCCTTCGGCAACGCGGTCAACCCGCTGGACTGGATGGACAAGTACGGCTCCGACGCGCTGCGCTTCACCCTCGCCCGCGGCGCCAACCCGGGCGTCGACGTGCCCATCGGCGAGGACTGGGTCCAGGGCTCCCGCAACTTCGCCAACAAGATCTGGAACGCCACCCGCTTCGCGCTGATGAACGGCGCGACGGTGGACGGCCCGCTGCCGGACCCGGCGAAGATGTCCGCCACCGACCGCTGGATCCTCTCCCGCCTCAACTCGGTCGTCGCCGAAGTCGACGCGTTCTACGACGACTTCCAGTTCGCCAAGCTGTCCGACGCCCTCTTCCACTTCGCGTGGGACGAGGTCTTCGACTGGTACGTCGAGCTGTCCAAGACGACGTTCCAGGCGGGCGGCGAGGCGGCCGAGGTCTCCCAGCGCGTCCTGGGCGAGGTCCTCGACGTCACGCTCAGGCTGCTGCACCCGGTCGTGCCGTTCGTCACGGAGACCCTGTGGACCACCCTCACCGGTGGCGAGTCGGTCGTCATCGCCGAGTGGCCGGCCGACAGCGGCTTCCGCGACCGCGCGGCCGAGCAGGAGATCGAGACCCTGCAGTCCGTCATCACCGAGGTCCGCCGCTTCCGCGCAGACCAGGGTCTCCAGCCGGGTCAGCGGGTCCCGGCCCGGCTGACCCTGGACGGTACGGCGCTGGCCCCGCACGAGGCCGCCATCCGCCAGCTGCTGCGCCTGCAGCCGGAGGGCGAGTCCTTCACGGCCACGGCCACCCTGCCGGTCGCCGGCGCCGAGGTCGCCCTCGACCTGTCCGGCACCATCGACGTGGCCGCCGAGCGCAAGCGCCTGGCGAAGGACCTGGCCGCCGCCGAGAAGGAGAAGGCCCAGTCCACCGCCAAGCTCGGCAACGAGGCGTTCCTGGCGAAGGCCCCGGAGAACGTGGTCGACAAGATCCGTACCCGCCTGGCCAAGGCCGACGAGGACATCACCCGCATCCAGGCCCAGCTGGACAGGCTCCCGCAGGCGTAGCGACGCGGCCGGCGCGCGGGCGCCGGTCCGCGCGAACGGCACCCGAAGGCCCCCGGAACCCACAGCTCCGGGGGCCTTCGCCCGCCCATGTCACCGCGCCTCCGTAGACTGGCACCGTGAGCGACCACCCCGGCACCAGCGACACCCCCGACCCCCTCGACGGCTTCGACGAGATCATCGAGGCCGAGACCACCCGCGACCCCGACCTCGCCGTGATCGAGGCCGGCAGCCGCACCCTGCGCACCCAGGGCGGCCCGCCCGAGGCCGGCGTACCGGCCCGGCCGGAGGACCCCGAGGTCGACAGGGCCCTGCGCGAGGTCGAGACGGAGCTGGCCACCCGCTGGGGCGAGACCAAGCTGGAGCCCTCCGTCAGCCGGATCGCCGCGCTGATGGACGTCCTCGGCGAGCCGCAGCGCTCGTACCCCTCGATCCACATCACGGGCACCAACGGCAAGACCTCCACGGCGCGCATGATCGAGGCCCTGCTCGGCGCCTTCGAGCTGCGCACCGGGCGCTACACCAGCCCGCACGTGCAGTCGATCACCGAGCGGATCAGCCTGGACGGCGCGCCGATCGCCGCCGAGCGGTTCATCGAGACGTACCAGGACATCAAGCCGTACATCGAGATGGTGGACGCCTCGCAGGAGTACCGGCTGTCCTTCTTCGAGGTGCTCACCGGGATGGCCTACGCGGCCTTCGCGGACGCCCCGGTCGACGTGGCCGTGGTGGAAGTGGGCATGGGCGGCTCCTGGGACGCCACCAACGTGATCGACGGCGACGTCGCCGTGATCACCCCCATCGGCCTCGACCATACCGACCGGCTCGGGAACACGCCGGGGGAGATCGCGCAGGAGAAGGGCGGCGTCATCAAGCAGGGCGCGACCGTGATCCTGGCGCAGCAGCCGGTGGACGCCGCGCAGGTGCTGCTGAAGAAGGCCGTCGAGGTCGACGCCACCGTGGCCCGCGAGGGCCTGGAGTTCGGCGTGACCTCCCGGCAGATCGCCGTCGGCGGCCAGCTCCTCACCCTGCGCGGGCTCGGCGGTGAGTACGAGGAGGTCTACCTCCCGCTGCACGGCGCCCACCAGGCGCACAACGCGGCCGTGGCGCTCGCCGCCGTGGAGGCGTTCTTCGGGGTTGGCGCGCAGCGCGCGGAGCGGCTGGACATCGACGCGGTGCGCAAGGCCTTCGCGGCCGTCTCCTCGCCGGGGCGCCTGGAGGTCGTGCGGCGCTCTCCCACCGTCGTCCTGGACGCCGCCCACAACCCGCCGGGCGCCGAGGCCGCCGCCGAGGCCGTGCGGGAGGCGTTCGACTTCAGCCGGCTGATCGGTGTGGTCGGGGCGAGCGGCGACAAGAACGTGCGCGGGCTGCTGGAGGCCTTCGAGCCGATCTTCGCCGAGGTCGTCGTCACCCAGAACTCCAGCCACCGCGCCATGGACGCGGACGAGCTGGCCGCGATCGCCGTCGAGGTGTTCGGCGAGGACCGCGTCCAGGTCGAGCCGCGGCTGCCCGAGGCCCTGGAGGCCGCGATCACGCTGGCCGAGGAGGAGGGCGAGTTCGCCGGCGGCGGGGTGCTGGTCACCGGCTCGGTCATCACGGTGGGCGAGGCCCGCCTGCTCCTGGGAAAGGGCTGAGGAGTCCGTCGTGCGTACGCTCTGTTCATCGACGCTGATCGGCGAGTTCTTCGTCATCGGCTTCGCCGCGCTCGTGGCCATGAAGGACCCGGACCTGTCCACCTCCACGGTCTGGCTGGTCAGCGGCATCGCCATGGTTCTGTGCGTGCTGCTGTGCGGCATGGTGACCCGGCCGGGCGGTGTCGCCCTCGGCTGGGCGCTGCAGCTCGCCCTGATCGCCTCCGGGGTCTTCGTCCCGACGATGTACTTCATGGGCGCGGTGTTCGCCGCCCTGTGGTGGGCGTCGGTCCACTACGGGCGGAAGGTCGACGAGGCGAAGGCCAGACTCGCGGCCCAGGGGGAGTCCGCGGACCCCGGCCCCTCTACACCTGACGCTGCGTAACGGCGACGGTGACACGCCCTGTAACCTCGTGCCACCGCACATGCCAGTCGTAAGGAGCCCCTCGTGAGCCAGCGCACCCTCGTCCTCCTCAAGCCCGACGCCGTCCGTCGCGGCCTGACCGGCGAGATCATCAGCCGTATCGAGCGCAAGGCCGGCTGGCAGATCACCGCGCTGGAGCTGCGCACCCTGGACCAGGACACGCTGGAGCAGCACTACGGCGAGCACAAGGGCAAGCCCTTCTACGAGCCGCTGGTCGAGTTCATGGCCTCCGGCCCTGTCGTGGCGCTGATCGTCGAGGGTGAGCGGGTCATCGAGGGGCTGCGCGCGCTGGCCGGCCCGACCGACCCGATCGCCGCCGCGCCCGGCTCCATCCGGGGCGACTACGGCGTGATCGTCCGGGAGAACCTGATCCACGCGTCCGACTCGGAGGAGTCCGCCGAGCGCGAGGTGAAGATCTTCTTCCCGGGCCGCGCCTGAGCGTCCACCTGGCGGAATTTCCGCGAATTTTTCTGAGGGGCCGTCAGGTCCGCTCGGAGTCCTGACCTGGGACGGCCGTACCTTTTCGGCCGTCCTTCGGCATATGCGTTGCCGATCGGGGGAACGTGTGCCCCCGATGGGCCGTCTCCAGAAGCGGGGCGGCGCGCCATCTGATGACAATGGCGGAGACCCTCGCGCAGTGTTCGCGCAGGCGCGTTTACGATGGAAGCCTTCACGTCACAGCACCCGCCTCGCCGACCTGATATGCCCTCAAAGGCGCAGGAAGGCCAGATGAATCCGGATGGGGAACTCAATGTCGTTCATCGGCCGTGACATGGCTGTCGACCTCGGGACCGCCAACACGCTGGTGTACGTCAGGGGTCGCGGCATCGTGCTCAACGAGCCGTCCGTCGTCGCCATCAACACCAACACCGGTGGCATCCTCGCGGTCGGTGCCGAAGCGAAGAAGATGATCGGCCGCACGCCGGGCAACATCGTCGCCGTGCGTCCGCTGAAGGACGGCGTGATCGCCGACTTCGAGATCACCGAGCGGATGCTGCGCTACTTCATCCTCAAGATCCACAAGCGGCGGTACCTCGCCCGGCCCCGGGTCGTGGTCTGTGTGCCCTCGGGCATCACGGGCGTCGAGCGCCGCGCCGTCATCGAGGCGTCCTCCCAGGCCGGTGCCCGCCAGGTGCACATCATCGAGGAACCCATGGCGGCCGCCATCGGCTCCGGTCTGCCGGTCCACGAGGCCACCGGCAACATGGTGGTGGACATCGGCGGCGGCACCACGGAGGTCGCGGTCATCTCGCTCGGCGGCATCGTCACCGCGCAGTCCATCCGGGTCGCGGGCGACGAACTGGACAACGCGATCATCCAGTACATCAAGAAGGAGTACAGCCTGCTGCTGGGCGAGCGCACGGCCGAGCAGATCAAGATCACGATCGGTTCCGCGTACGAACTCGACGCCGACGAGCACACCGAGGTGCGCGGCCGCGACCTGGTCTCCGGGCTGCCGAAGACCGTGGTCATCTCCGCCGCCGAGGTCCGCAAGGCCATCGAGGAGCCGGTCAACGCCATCGTCGACGCCGTCAAGACGACCCTCGACAAGTGCCCGCCGGAGCTGTCCGGCGACATCATGGACCGGGGGATCGTGCTGACCGGCGGCGGCGCCCTGCTGCGCGGCCTGGACGAGCGGCTGCGGCGCGAGACCGGAATGCCGATCCACATCGCCGAGGACCCGCTGGACAGCGTGGCGCTCGGCTCCGGCAAGTGCGTCGAGGAGTTCGAGGCGCTCCAGCAGGTACTGGACGCCCAGCCCCGCCGGTGAGGCCGTTCCCGGGAGCCGCCCGGCCGGGCGGCTCCCGGGAATCCGCCGTACGGGACGATCCCTCGCGTGCGGCGGGTCGTTGACACAGATGCACAAGTACCCGCAAATGGACCCCCAGGATTTGCGCTTCACCATCGGCGCACCACCGGGGGTCCCCGAATTCCACTCGAGGAAGGGCACGGCCGCCGCACGTGAGGGACACGAAAGAGAGCCGGCTGCTCCTGGTCCTGCTGATCGCCATCGCGTTCGCGCTGATCACGGTGGACATCCGAGGGGGCCGGAACTCCCCTGTCGACGGCGCCCGGCAGGCCGCCGCCGCGGCGTTCGGCCCGATCGAGAACGGGCTGTCCTCGGCGGTCGACCCGGTCGGCGACGCCGTCTCCGCCGTCCGTGACTCCGGTACCCGCCACGACCGGCTCGCCACACTGGAGAAGGAGAACGCGGCCCTCAAGGCGAAGCTCGGCAGCGACGACCGCAACCGCAGCCGCCTGAACCAGCTCGACAAGATGCTGAAGGTCGCGGGCGAGGGCCAGTACGGCATCAAGGGCGCCCAGGTCATCGCCATAGGGTCGGCGCAGGGCTTCTCCTGGACCATCACCATCGACGCCGGCGCCAACGACGGCATCGAGCGGGACATGACCGTGCTGAACGGCGACGGACTCGTCGGCCGGGTCACCACCGTGGGCCCGGACACCGCCACCGTGCTGCTCGCCAACGACCCCGACTTCACCGTCGGCACCCGTATGGAGAACAGCGACGAACTCGGCTTCGCCTCCGGCCAGGGCGACCGCCCGCTGCGGGTGGAACTCCTCAACGGCAAGGCCGAGGTGAAGAAGGGCGACCGGCTCGTCACCTTCGGCTCGCAGGCCGACAAGCCCTTCGTGCCCGGCGTCCCGGTCGGTGTGGTCTCCCGGATCGACCCCTCCGGCAGCGGCCTCACCCGCACCCTCTACGTCACGCCGTACGTCGGCTTCACCAAGCTCGACGTCGTCGGCGTGGTCGTCCAGGGCCCGAAGCGGGACCCGCGCGACGAGGTCCTGCCGACCAAGCCCAAGCCGACACCGACGCCGACCGTGACCGTCACGGTCAGCCCCTCGGCCCAGGCCGGCGCGCCCGACACCAACGAGCAGCAGTAGGAGCCGAATCCCATGCGTCTCAACCGGATCCTGCTCTCGGCCGCGCTGGTCGTCGTCGCCCTGGTGATCCAGGTGAGCGTCCTCGCCCGCCTGCACCTGCCGGGTGCCGTCCCCGACCTGCTGCTGCTCACCGTCCTCGGCCTGGCCATGGTGTACGGCCACGTCGGCGGCGCCCTCGTCGGCTTCGGCGCCGGACTGCTCGCCGACCTGGCCCCGCCCGCCGACCACGCGGCCGGCCGCTACGCCCTGGTGCTCTGCGTCATCGGCTACTTCGCCGGACTCATCAAGCCGGAGAACGGCCGGCTGAAGTCCGCCACCGGCCCGATGGCCGTCGTGGTCGCCGCCGCCGTCGGCTCCACCCTGCTGTACGCGGGCGTCGGCGCCCTGGTCGGCGACACCGCCGCCCGCCATGTCGGCCTGCCCGGACTGCTGTTCTCCGCCGCCCTGTACGACCTGCTGCTGGCCCCCTTCGTGGTTCCCGCGATCATGTGGCTGGCCCGCCGCTCCGACAACGACCCGCTCGCGGAGACCAGCCCCGCCACGAAGGGCGGCGACATCTCCTCCGGCTGGCTCTCCTCCGGCACCGGCCTGCGCATCGGCGGTCAGCGCGGCCTCGGTTCCCTGAAGGCCAAGGCCCGCACCCGCTCCACCAGGGTCGGCCGCATCAAGGGGGTCAAGCGGCTGTGAACGCGCCAGAGTTCACCCGAACGGGGCAAGACCGACGGAACGGCGCCGCACCGGCGGATCGTTCACCATTCGTCGGCGCACACACGTCAGCGCACTGAGAGGGGGAGACAGCCGCAGTGACCAACATTCCCGAGACCGGACGGACCCCACGGGTCCAGATCCGCCTCGTCGTCATCCAGATCCTCGTCCTCTCCCTCCTCGGCACCCTCGGCGGCCGCCTGTGGTACCTGCAGATCCGGGAGGGTGCCGCGTACCAGAAGGAGGCCTCCGGCAACCACGTCCAGCAGGTCGTCGATCCCGCCGTGCGCGGCGACATCCTCGACGCCCGGGGCGTGCCGCTCGCCGACAACGAGACCCGCCTGGTCGTCTCCGCCTCCCGCACCGACCTGCTCAAGCAGGCGGACGACGGCAAGGCCGTCCTCACCAAGCTGGCCGGCGTCCTCGGCATGGAGGCCGCCGACGTCATGAGCAAGGTCCGGCTGTGCGACGCCGAGACCCCGCAGCCCTGCTGGAACGGCTCGCCCTACCAGCCCATCCCGATCACCGACGAGGCCACCGCCAAGCAGGCCCTGCAGATCCGCGAGCGCGCCGAGGACTTCCCCGGCATCACCGCCGAGCCGGAGGCCGTGCGCCGCTACCCGGGCCCGGGCAAGTCCAACACCTCCCAGGTCCTCGGCTACCTCTCGCCGGTCACCGACGAGGAGATCCAGAAGGCCAAGGACACCGACTCGCCCTACCTGCGCTCCGACATGGTCGGCCGCTCCGGTCTCGAGCGCCAGTACGACAAGGCGCTGCGCGGCAAGGCGGGCGTCACCCGCTATGAGGTGGACAACCTCGGCCGGGTCATCGGCAAGGCCCACTCCGACGCGGCCGAGTCCGGGTCCACCCTGGTCACCAGCATCGACTCCCGGGTGCAGCGCGTCGCCGAGTACGAGCTGGACAAGGCGATGAAGGTCGCCCGCCAGCAGTACGACAAGATCACCGGCGAGAACTACAAGGCCGACTCCGGTGCCGTCGTGGTCATGGAGGCCAAGACCGGCCGGATAGTCGCCATGGCCTCCGCACCGACCTACGACCCGAACGTCTGGGTCGGCGGCATCTCCGCCAAGGACTACAAGGCCCTCACCGGCAAGAACTCCGACTACCCGCTGCTCAACCGGGCCATCCAGGGCCAGGCCGCACCCGGCTCGACGTTCAAGGTGGTCTCCACGGCCGCCGCGGTCGAGGCCGGCTACCCCTTCGACGGCCGCTACCCCTGCACCAGCTCCTACTCCGTGGGCAGCCAGGTCTTCAAGAACTTCGAGGGCGAGAACTTCGGCCCGATCTCCCTCGGCCGCGCCCTCGAGGTCTCCTGCGACACCGTCTTCTACGGTCTCGCCGACCGGGAGTGGAAGCGCGACGGCGGCATCAACCCGAAGAAGGGCAAGCCCAAGGACTACTTCTACAAGGCCGCCCACCAGTTCGGCCTGGGCAAGGAGACCGGCGTCGACCTGCCCAACGAGGTCACCGGGCGCGTCCCCGACCGCCAGTGGAAGCTCGACTACTGGAAGGCCAACAAGGACGCCTGGTGCAAGTCCGGCAAGAAGGACGGCAGCTACGTCGAGAAGATCGCGTACGAGAACTGCCTCGAGGGCAACAAGATGCGCGAGGGCGACTCGATCAACTACTCCATCGGACAGGGCGACACCCTGGTCACCCCCATCCAGGAGGCCGCGATCTACGGCGCCGTCGCCAACGGCGGCACCATGTACCAGCCCACCATCGGCAAGGCGATCGTCAGCGCGGACGGCAAGAGCGTCACGGAGATCAAGCCGAAGAAGAACGGCAGGCTCCCGGTCTCCCAGGCCACCCTCAAGGGCATGAACGACGCCTTCGCCGGCGTCATCACCCGCGGTACCGCCGCCTGGAAGTTCGGCGGCTGGCCCCAGGACAAGATCCCGCTGCACGCGAAGACCGGTACCGCCGAGGTCTACGGCAAGCAGACCACCTCCTGGCTGGCCACCTATTCCAAGGACTACACGGTGATCATGACGATCGCCCAGGCCGGTACGGGTTCCGGAGCCTCCGGTGAGGCCGTGCGCAACATCTACAGCGCGCTCTACGGCGTCGCCGGCGACGGCTCCGTCGACAACAAGAAGGCCCTGCTGCCCGAACCGCAGAAGAGCCTTCCCAAGGTCCGCCCCGACGGCACCATCGCCTCTCCGAAGGTCGCCGGCGACCCGGCCAAGGACGTCGAGGCATCCCAGAAGGACAACCCCAGCAACGACGACGGCCAGACCCCGGCCACCTCGCCCTCGCCCACCACGGGCAACCGCGACACCCGCAGACGCCGCCGCGGGAGGGGAAGCCGGAGGATGCGCACATGACCAGCTCCAACAGCTTCTCCGTCTCCGGTTACGGACCCGAGCGGGCCGGCTGGACCAGGCTCTTCGCCCGCGACTCGCTGGCCCGCAGGCTCGACTGGCCGATACTGCTGTCGGCACTCGCCCTCTCGGGCATCGGCTCCCTGCTGGTCTACTCGGCCACCCGCAACCGCACCGAGATCAACCAGGGCGACCCGTACTACTTCCTGCTCCGGCACCTGATGAACACCGGCATCGGGCTGGCCCTGATGATCGCCACGCTCTGGCTCGGCCACCGGGCCCTGCGCAACGCCGTGCCGATCCTCTACGGCCTGTCCGTCTTCGGCATCCTCGCCGTGCTGACCCCGCTGGGCTCCACCGTCAACGGCGCCCACTCCTGGATCGTGCTCGGCGGCGGCTTCTCGCTGCAGCCCTCGGAGTTCGTGAAGATCACGATCATCCTGGGCATGGCCATGCTGCTGTCGGCCCGGGTCGACGCCGGGGACAAGACGTATCCCGACCACCGCACGGTCCTGCAGTCCCTGGGGCTGGCCGCAGTGCCCATCCTCATCGTGCTGCTCATGCCCGACCTCGGGTCGGTCATGGTCATGGTGGTCATCATCCTCGGCGTGCTGCTCGCCTCCGGCTCCTCCAACCGCTGGGTCTTCGGCCTGATCACCGCCGGCACCGTCGGCGCGATCGCGGTCTGGCAGCTGCACATCCTGGACGAGTACCAGATCGCCCGCTTCGCCGCCTTCGCCAACCCCGACCTCGATCCGGCCGGCGTCGGCTACAACACCAACCAGGCCCGCATCGCCATCGGCTCCGGCGGTCTCACCGGCGCGGGCCTCTTCCACGGCTCGCAGACCACCGGCCAGTTCGTCCCCGAACAGCAGACGGACTTCGTCTTCACGGTCGCGGGCGAGGAACTGGGCTTCGTCGGTGCCGGACTGATAATCCTCCTCCTCGGCGTCGTGCTGTGGCGCGCCTGCCGCATCGCCCGCGACTCCACCGAGCTGTACGGCACGGTCGTCGCCGCCGGCATCATCGCCTGGTTCGCCTTCCAGGCCTTCGAGAACATCGGCATGACGCTCGGCATCATGCCCGTCACCGGCCTGCCCCTGCCCTTCGTGTCCTACGGCGGCACGTCGATGTTCGCGGTGTGGATCGCGGTCGGCCTCCTGCAGTCCATCAAGGTGCAACGTCCGATGTCCGCGTAACCGAACCGCACGAAAGGGGACTGAGCAGGCGTATCGCGGCTAGATTCTGTTCATGGCGGATACGAAACGCGAGATCGAGCGCAAGTACGAATCCGATGAGAGCGGGCTGCCCGACCTGACGGGCGCCGGCAAGGTGGCGGGCGTCCTCGACATGGGCGTGGTCGAGCTGGACGCCACCTACTACGACACCGCCGACGAACGCCTGGCCGCCGCCTCCCTCACCCTGCGCCGCCGCACCGGCGGCTCGGACGACGGCTGGCACCTGAAATTCCCGGTCGCCCCCGGCGTCCGCGACGAGATCAGGGCACCGCTGTCCGACACCGTCCCCGAGGAACTGGCCGCCCTGGTCCGCTCCCGGGTCCGCGGCGCCGAACTGGTCCCCGTCGTCCGGCTCCGCTCCGCCCGCGACGTGAGCCACCTGGTCGACGCCGACGGCACCCTGCTCGCCGAGGCCAGCGTCGACACGGTCACCGCCGAACGGCTCAACCGGGCCGGCGGCACCACCCGGTGGACCGAGATCGAGGTGGAACTGGCCGACGACGCCGACCCGGCCCTCCTCGACAAGGTGGACAAACGTCTGCGCAAGGCGGGCGTACGGCCGTCCGCCGCACCGTCCAAGCTGGCCCGGGCGCTGGAGCGGACCGGCGGCACCCGCACCCGGTCCGCCAAGCCCGCACCGCCCGTGACCGCCGGCGACCACGTCCTCGCCTACCTGCGCGAACAGCGCGACGAGATCCTCGACCGCGACCCGGCCGTCCGCCGGGACATCCCGGACTCCGTGCACCGGATGCGGGTCGCGACCCGCCGTATGCGCAGCACCTTCCGCACTTTCGGCACGGTCCTCGACCCCGCCGTCACCACCCCGGTCGCCGCCGAGCTGAAATGGCTGGCGGGCGAGCTGGGCGCCGACCGCGACCAGGAGGTACTGGCGGAGCGCCTCACCACCGCCCTGGACGAACTCCCCTCCGAGCTGGTCCTCGGCCCCGTGTCCCGGCGGGTCGCCTCCTGGGCCGACGCACGGCACGGCAGCACCCGCGGCCACCTCATCGCCGTCCTCGACTCCGCCCGCCACCAGGCCCTGCTCGACACCCTCGACGCGCTCCTCGCCGACCCGCCACTGCGCGGGAAGGCCGCCGGGAAGCCCGCGAAGGTGATCGCCAAGGCCGTGCGCAAGGATCTCGCCAAGGTCACCCGCCTGATCACCCACGCGCTCGACCTGCCGCCCGGCCAGGAACGCGACGTCGCCCTGCACGAGGCCCGCAAGAAGGCCAAACGCACCCGCTACGCCGCCGAGGCCGCCGTCCCCGCCCTCGGCGCCCCGGCCGGCTCCCTGGCCAAGTCGATGAAGTCCCTCACCTCCCTGCTGGGCGACCACCAGGACAGCGTCATGGCCCGCCACGCCCTGCGCGAGTTCGCCGCGGTCGCCCACGCGGCGGGGGAGAGCACCTTCACCTACGGGCTGCTGTACGGCCGGGAGGAGCGGCGCGCGGCGGCGGCGGAGGCCGAGCTGCCGGGCCTGTGGGCGAAGATCAAATCGGGGGCGTCCGTCTGAGCGTACGGGGGAGCCCTCCGGGCGGGTTACGCTGAATGGTCACCCCTGTCAGCTCATGAAGGTTCGCGAGATGCCTGTCGAGTCGGTTTTCCCGCAGCTCGAAGCTCTGCTCCCCCACGTGCAGAAGCCGATCCAGTACGTCGGCGGAGAGCTCAACTCCACCGTCAAGAACTGGGACGAGTGCGATGTCCGCTGGGCGCTCATGTACCCGGACGCCTACGAGGTCGGACTGCCCAACCAGGGCGTCATGATCCTCTACGAGGTACTCAACGAGCAGGAGGGCGTCCTCGCCGAACGCACCTACAGCGTGTGGCCGGACCTCGAGGCGCTGATGCGGGAGCACGGCGTCCCGCAGTTCACCGTGGACACCCACCGCCCGGTGAAGTCGTTCGACGTGTTCGGCCTCAGCTTCTCCACGGAGCTGGGCTACACGAACATGCTCACGGCGCTCGACCTCGCCGGGATCCCCCTGGAGTCGAAGGACCGGGGGCTGGACGACCCGATCGTCCTGGCCGGCGGCCACGCGGCGTTCAACCCCGAGCCGATCGCCGACTTCATCGACGCGGCGATCATCGGCGACGGCGAGCAGGCCGTTCTCGACATGACCCGCATCATCCGCGAGTGGAAGGCGGAGGGCCGCCCCGGCGGCCGTGAGGAGGTCCTCCTCCGCCTGGCGAAGACGGGTGGCGTCTACATCCCCGCGTTCTACGACGTGGAGTACCTCCCCGACGGCCGTATCGGCCGTGTCGTGCCCAACCGGTCCGGCGTCCCGTGGCGTGTCTCCAAGCACACGGTCATGGACCTGGACGAGTGGCCCTACCCCAAGCAGCCCCTGGTCCCGCTCGCCGAGACGGTCCACGAGCGGATGTCGGTCGAGATCTTCCGCGGCTGCACCCGCGGCTGCCGCTTCTGCCAGGCCGGCATGATCACCCGCCCGGTGCGCGAGCGTTCGATCACCGGCATCGGCGACATGGTGGACAAGGGCCTCAAGGCGACGGGCTTCGAGGAGGTCGGCCTCCTCTCCCTGTCCTCGGCGGACCACTCGGAGATCGGTGACATCGCGCGGGGCCTGGCCGACCGGTACGAGGAGGACAAGATCGGCCTGTCGCTGCCCTCCACCCGCGTCGACGCCTTCAACATCGACCTGGCGAACGAACTGACGCGCAACGGCCGCCGCTCCGGCCTCACCTTCGCCCCCGAGGGTGGCTCGGAGCGCATCCGCAAGGTCATCAACAAGATGGTCTCGGAAGAGGACCTGATCAGGACCGTCTCCACGGCCTACGGCAACGGCTGGCGCCAGGTGAAGCTGTACTTCATGTGCGGCCTGCCGACGGAGACCGACGAGGACGTCCTGCAGATCGCCGACATGGCGACCCACGTGATCCAGAAGGGCCGCGAGGTCTCCCGGTCGAACGACATCCGCTGCACGGTCTCGATCGGCGGTTTCGTCCCGAAGCCCCACACCCCCTTCCAGTGGGCGCCCCAGCTCTCCGCCGAGGAGACCGACGCCCGCCTCGAGAAGCTCCGCGACAAGATCCGCGGCGACAAGAAGTACGGCCGCTCGATCGGCTTCCGCTACCACGACGGCAAGCCCGGCATCGTCGAGGGCCTGCTCTCCCGCGGTGACCGACGCATCGGCGCCGTCATCCGCGCGGTCTACGAGGACGGCGGCCGCTTCGACGGCTGGCGCGAGCACTTCTCCTACGACCGCTGGATGGCGTGCGCGGACAAGGCCCTCGCCACCTTCGGCGTGGACGTCGACTGGTACACCACCCGCGAGCGCACCTACGAGGAGGTCCTGCCCTGGGACCACCTCGACTCCGGCCTGGACAAGGACTGGCTCTGGGAGGACTGGCAGGACGCCCTCGACGAGACCGAGGTCGAGGACTGCCGCTGGACGCCCTGCTTCGACTGCGGCGTCTGCCCCCAGATGGACACCTCCATCCAGATCGGCCCGACCGGCAAGAAGCTGCTGCCCCTGACGGTCAAGAACGCGGGTCCGGCGCCGGCTGCCGGCGGTCACACGCACTGAGTCGCGCGCACCGGGCGAGGACGGGGGACGTGCCGCTCCCGGCCTCCGCCGGACGGCGTGACCCGACGAGCCCCCTCCCCGACCGGGAGGGGGCTCGGCCGTGTGCGCCCGTCTCTCTCCTCAGCCGCCGCCCTGCGCCACGCGCAGGTGGATCGGGCCGCGCAGGATGGGGCTGCGGCGGTACGGCGGCGGGTCGGTGACCAGGCTCGGCCGGTCGAGGCGGCGGACCAGTTCGGTCAGCGCGATCTGGGTCTCCCGCCGGGCCAGCGGGCCGCCGAAGCACAGGTGGATGCCGCTGCCGAAGCCCAGGTGCTGGTTGTCCCGGCGGTCGGGGTCGAAGCGGTCGGGATCGTGGAAGCGGTCCGGGTCACGGCTGCCCGAGGCCAGCATGAGCATGATCTGGGAGCCCTTGGGGATGACGGTGTCCGCGACGGTGATGTCGCTGTACGCCGCCCGCCACGGAATGATGTGCACCGGGGGCTCGTAGCGCAGCAGTTCCTCCACCAGCGGTACGACGAGGTCCGGGTCGTCGCGCAGCCGCCGCAGCACCTCCGGGTGGCGCAGCAGGGTGAGCATGCCGTTGGTGATGAGGTTGACGGTGGTCTCGTGGCCGGCGATCAGCAGCAGGTTGGCGGTGGCCACGATCTCCTCGTCGGTCATCCGCCCGTCCGGGCCGTCGTCGTTGGCCAGCCGGGCCAGCAGGTCGTCTCCCGGCCGGCCGTGGCGCTGCTCCAGCAGGCCGCCGAGATACTGGCGCAGGTCCTGACGGGCCCGCAGACCCTTCTCCAGCTTCTCCTTCGGGTCGGTCTTCGGGTCGTAGGCGATCGCGTCGATGATGTCGTTCACCCACAGGTGGAACCTCGGCTCGTCCTCGCGCGGCACGCCGAGCAGGTGGCAGATCACCGTGACGGGGAACGGGTAGGCGAAGTCGTCGACGATGTCGATCTCCTCCTTGTCCGCGCAGTCGTCGATCAGCCCGGTGACGACGGCGGACAGGTCCGAGTCCAGGCCGGCCACCAGCCCGGGGGTGTGCGGGGGCCCGAAGTGGCGCATCGCCATGCGCCGCAGACGATCGTGCTCGGGCGGGTCCATGTTGATGAACGCCGGCGTGGTGGATCCCTCGGCCGAGGGCATCGGGTGGGTCAGATTGCGGACGTCGGAACTCAGATGCGGGTCGTGCAGCAGGTCCGCGATCTCGCGGTAGGTGCTGACGACGTAGCTGCCGTCCTCCTGCCGGGCCACCGGGGTCCGGCGCAGTTCGGCGTACAGCGGGTACGGGTCGGGCCGGGAGGAGTAGTCGAGTATGCGGTGGAGGGTGTCGGGCATCTCGGTCGTCGTCATCGCGCTCTCCCTCCTACCGGTGGTGCTGCTGCGCGGCCGTGACGCGCCGCTCGCCGGGGTCGTGACCGGTCACGACCACGGTGGCGCCCTGGGCGAGCAGTTGGGGTCCGGGGAAGTCGACGGGTACGGGCTTCATGTCGAGGGGCTGGTCGGGCGTGGAGCCCGGCGGCGGGAACGGAGCGGCCGTCTCGATCAGCCGCCGGTAGTGGTCGATCCACTTCGCGTTGTTGAAGGTGACCGCCGCGGTGACGCGGCCCCGGTAGCCGTACGCGGCGACGAAACGGCGGTCGGCGACCGACCCCTGGGCGACGACGACCTCGTCGGCGAAGGTCGGTACGCCGACGGACTTGATGTTGACGCCGAACTGGATCGACCAGAACACCGGCAGGGTCAGGTGGGGCCAGCGGTCCGCCTGGCCGCTGACCATGTTGTGTGCCGCGACCTCGGCCTGTTCCACGGCGTTGGCCCAGTGCTCCAGCGAGATCAGCCGGTACTCGTAGACCGGATTCGGGCAGCGTGCCACGTCTCCGGCGGCGAAGATGTCGTCGGTGATCAGCCCGTCCAGGGTGAGGGCGCGGCAGCCCGTGTCGCAGGCGATGCCCCAGACACCGGCGGCCAGCCCGGAGCCCCGCAGCCACTCGGTGTTGCGGATGCCGCCGAGCGCCACCACGGCCACGTCGGCGTCGACCGTACCGCCGTCGTCGAAGTGGGCCCGGCGGAAGTGCCCTTGCGCGTCGCCCTCCAGCCGGGTGACCTTGACCCCGCAGCGCAGATCCACGCCGTGGGCGCGCTGCATGTCCGCCGCGACCTCACCGATCATGGCGCCGAGCGCCCCGACGAGGGGGGACGGCGCGAGCTCGGCGACGGTCACCGGTATGTCCCGCTCACGGCAGATGGAGGCGATCTCGGAACCGGTGAATCCGGCACCGATGACCAGCACGCGGGACGGACCTGCGGCGAGCGCCTGCCGCAGGCCTTCGGCGTGCTCGCGGGTGCGCAGGACGAACACGCCGTCGAGGGCCGCCTCGCTCTCGACGAACCAGGGCCGGGCCCGCACACCGGTGGAGATCAGCACCCGGTCGAAGGGGATCTCACGTCCGTCGGCGAGACACACGTGGTTGGCCGCCAGGTCCAGCCCGCTCGCGGGCACGCCCAGCAGCCACTCGGCGTCGACGTCGCGGCGTCGGGGGAGCGTGGTGTTTTCGGCCGGGACCCACCCGCTCAGTACCTGCTTGGACAGCGGCGGGCGGTCGTAGGGCTCGCCCCGCTCGTCCCCGATCATGGTCAGCGAGCCGGTGAAACCCTCGTCCCGCAGGGTCTCCGCGGCCCGCAGGCCCGCCAGTGACGCGCCGACGACCACGATGCGGCCGTCACGCCTGAACGCTCGCAGGGTGTCGGCGCTGGTCATGATGCCGACGCCTCCACCGGTACGTCCCGGCCCTCGCGCCGTCCCTCCAGCCGGTCGACCAGGATCGCCTGGACCGGACAGGCCGCCGCGGCGCGCAGCACCTGTTCACGGCGGGCGTCGTCGGGCCGCGGGTCGTACATCAGCGCTTCTTCGCCGTGCATCCGGAACGCGTCCGGAGCCAGGAACGCGCACTGCGCGTACCCCTGGCACCGGGAAAGATCAACGACAACTCTCATCCCGACCTCCACAGGGACTTCGGACTGCGGACCCTGGAAGCCGGCTCCACCGCGGCACGCACAGCGCGGGACAGACATCGACGAGTGGACGCGGCGCTCGGCCGCCCCGCGAACCGCGAGGGGGCGCACCGCGCCCGTCGGGTCTCTGCAGCAGGAACTGATCGTCGTGAACAGGGGGAACGGCGCCTGTGAGACCGCCCGGAGAACCTGGCCCTGCCGTTGAGAAAAAGCCTAGCCCCAGCACATTTCACCCGCACACCGGGCCGGGAGTTGACTCGCGGGTTCGCGTTCCTCACCCGCTCGGCGACGTCCGGGTGCCGTGGCCGGCCGCCGTGGCGAGTATGGAACGGGTGCCGGGCGTGCCCCTGAGGGCGGGCGAGTGCGAGGTAGCTGGATCATGGCGCATCGGAGTCGCGGAAGAACGCTGTGGCGGCGGTCCCGGGTGGGCGCCGCGGCGGTGTACCTGGGTGCGCTCGCGGCCGCCCTGCCGGGTTGCACCGCAGTCGACGCGGCCACCTCCAGTCCCTCCGCCGACGCGTCGCTCGCCCCGACGCCGCCGAAGCAACCGCCACCCCAGTTGACCCGGGCGCAGGTGGACACGGCGGTGGGCCGGCTCGACGGCCTGGTGCGGGACGCGATGCGGAAGACGGGGGTGCCGGGGGTCGCCGTGGGCGTGGTCCACCGGGACGAGGTCGTGTACGCGAAGGGCTTCGGCGTCCGTGAGCTGGGCCGGAGCGAGAAGGTCGGTCCCGCGACGGTCTTCCAGCTCGCCTCGTTGTCGAAGCCGCTGGCGTCCACCGTCGTCTCCGGGGCCGTGGGCCGCAAGATCGTCGGCTGGGACGACCGGATGGCCGTCCACGATCCGGGCTTCGCCCTCAAGAACCCGTACGTGACGGCGAACGTGACGGTCGCGGACCTGTTCTCGCACCGCAGCGGACTGCCCGACCACGCCGGTGACCTGCTGGAGGACCTGGGCTACTCACGCGACTACATCCTGGGGCACCTGCGGCTGGAGCCGCTGACCCCGTTCCGCGCGAGCTACGCCTACACCAACTACGGCTTCACCGCGGCTGGGGTGGCGGTGGCCGACGTGGCGGGGAGGAGCTGGCCGCGGCTGGCGGCGGACACGCTGTTCAAGCCCCTGGGCATGGACCACTCCAGCTACGAGCGCGCCGACTACGACAAGGCCGCCGACAAGGCGTCCGCCCACGTCGAGGCCGACGGCCGCTGGAAGCCATCCACCACCGAGAACGCCGACAGCCAGGCACCCGCGGGCGGTGCGAGTTCGAATGTCGACGACCTCACCAAGTGGATGCGCCTGCAACTGGACAACGGCGCGTACGGAGGGAGGCGGCAGATCGACCCGGCAGCCCTGGACCGGACCCGCATCCCGCACTCCGTCGCCATGGACCCCCTCGCGCCGGCCGGTGAGCCGGGCTTCTACGGGCTCGGCTGGAACGTCGGGTACGACGAGCGCGGACGGCTGCGCCTGAACCATTCCGGCGCCTTCGACCTCGGCGCCGCGACCGAGGTCACCCTGCTGCCGGGCGAACGGCTCGGCATCGTGGTGCTGACGAACGGCCAGCCCATCGGTGTGCCCGAGGCGGTGGCCGCCGCGTTCTTCGACATCGCCCAGAACGGCAGGCAGACGGTCGACTGGCTGGACTTCTACGGGAAGGTGGTGCGGGCCGCCGCCTACACCGGCGTCTCCCCGACCGACTACGCCGAGCCGCCCGCCGACGCGAAGCCGGCCAAGGCCGCCGGTACCTACACGGGCACCTACGCGAACGACTACTACGGACCCGTCACCGTCACCGGCGACGGCAGGGGCGGGCTGAGCATGACGCTGGGCCCGCGCGGGATGTCGTTCCCCCTGAAGCACTACACCGGTGACACCTTCAGCTACCTGACCCGGGGCGAGAACGCCGCCGGCCTGTCCGGCGTCACGTTCCACACCGGTTCCGGCAGGGCCACGAGCGTCACCGTCGAGCACCTCGACGCAGACGGACTGGGCACCTTCCGCCGCTGACCGGCGGGCCGCACCGCGCGTACCGGCTTCCCGCCCCGCTGGTGCGAGGCCGGGCTCCGGGCCGTCCCCGAGCCGCCGCCCGGATGCCCGACGCCGCTCACGGCGCAAGGATCGTGTGGGGGAGCGTGCTCCGCCCCGCGGAGACCCCCTGTCACCGGTTGCTCGGTGTCCGGCCGAGCTGGGGGAAGACGCCCGTTCCGGCGTTCCGACCGGAGCACTGCCATGTTGACCAAGCACATACTGAACCGCCCTGATCGTTCCGAGGAGGCGGCGGCGCGTCCCGTCACCGCCGCCGATGCCGGCCTGCTGCTCATCAGACTGGCCTTCGGCCTGCTGATGGCAGCCCACGGGGCCCAGAAACTCTTCGGGCTCTTCGGCGGCCCGGGTCTCACCGCGACCGGCAGGGGCTTCGCGGGCCTGGGCTACCGCCCGGGCAGGCTCTACGCCGTGATCGGAGGTCTGTCCGAGTTCCTCGGCGGCCTCGGTCTGGCTGTCGGGCTGCTGACACCGCTGGCCGCCGCCGCCCTGATCGGCGTCATGATCAACGCGATGGTCACGGTGACCGGCGCGCACGGCCTGTGGGAGGCGGACGGCGGTGTGGAGTACAGCGTCTGCATCGCGGTCGTCGCCCTGGGCGTGGCCGCCATCGGTCCCGGCCGGCTGGCGGCCGACCGCCTCTTTCGCTGGGGAGGGGGCGGCTGGAAGGAGGCGGCCTTCGCCCTCGGCCTGGGCGGCCTCGGCGCCGCGATCACGCTGAGCCTGTGAACCGCGCCGGCCCCTCCGCCCCCGGCACACGGCGGCGCGCTCCGGCCCTCGGGCCACGACCGGCCACCTGCGGCGGAGAGTGAACTCCGCATGATCGCTTCGCCGTTCGACGCGTCACACGTCCCGCTGAAATGACGGCGACACGGCGGCCGCCGCTCGCGCGTGGCTCCCCCTTCATCAAGCTGGTGTCTTCTGCGAAGGAGACGCCACCGTGCGAATTTCTGACATCCAGCGCTGCGACGTCCGGCCCGGACGACTCGTCGAGTGGACGTTCAGCCCTGCGACCGTCGAGGCCGCGGCGGTGCTGCCGCCGGACCCGCGACCGCCGGCGTACATCCAGGAGTCGCACATCCGGACGGCCCGATCGGTGCGGGAGGACGGACTGTTCGTACCGACCTGGCTGGGCACCGCGTTCGACCTGCCGGGGCCGGCCGACCTCGACGCGCTGGAACGGGCGCTGCGCCGCTGGACGTTGCGTCACGAGACACTGCGCAGCGGATTCCGCTGGGCCGACGAGGAGATGCACCGTTTCACCCTCGACGAGGACGACGTGTCCCTGCACCGCCAGGTGGTGGGCGACTTCGCCGACACCAATGCCCTCGTCCGGTACCTGCAGGACCGATTCGACGTGGCGGCCGACGCGCTCGGCTGGCCGAACCTCATCTACGCGGCGGTCGTCCGGGAGGACTCCACCAGCGTGTACATGGCCTTCGACCATACCAACGTCGACGCCTACTCGCTCCAGCGCATCCCCGGCGAGATCCGCGAGTTGTACACCGCGGACGTCACGGGGCGGCCCGCCGCCGGCACGCCCCCGGGTAGCTACGTCGACTTCTGCGAGCAGGAGCGGACGAGCGCGGACGGGATCGACGACACCCACGCGATCGTCGACCGCTGGCGGGAGTTCATCGGCCGGTGCGACGGGCGGCTCCCGGAGTTCCCCGTCGACCTCGGCCTGCGGCCCGGTGACCCGCTGCCCACCCAGAAGCTGGTGTGCGAGCCCCTCGTCGACGCGGACGCCGCCGCCGCGTTCGAGGACTACTGCAGGCCCTACGGCGGCAGCCTGGTGGGCGTCCTGGCCGCGACGAGTCTGATCGTCCACGAGCTGGGCGGGCAGCCGGTCTACCGCACGGTCGTACCGTTCCACACCCGGCTGAAGTCCGCGTGGTCGGACTCCGTCGGCTGGTACGTGGGCGGCGCCCCGATCGAGGTGCCCGCGGCACGGGACCTCGACGGCGCGCTCGCCACGGTCCGCGCCGAACTGCGGGCCAACCGGTCGCTGGCGCGCATCCCGCTGGCCCGCGTACTGCGCCTGCTGGGCGCGGACTTCCGGCCGACCTCGCCCGACATGTACTCGATCGTCTCGTACGTGGACGCCCGGCCCACACCGGGCTCGGACCACTGGGCCGAGCAGAACGCGTACGGGCTGATCCGGGTGTCGTACGGCGACCAGGTGTGCGCCTGGGTCAACCGCCTGCACGAGGGCCTGTGGTTCGCCTGCCGCTACCCGGACACCGAGGTCGCCTACAAGAACGTCCGGCTGTATGTGGAGGCGCTGCGGGACCTGATCCTGTCCGTGCCCGCGCACCGGCGTCTGCGGGTCGCGGAGCCGGCCTTCCTCTGACGAACTTCCGTCGACCGCACCCGAGTTCGGCAACCCGGCGCCCCGTGAGGTCAATTGGCGTCCTCGCGGTGACCTCTGCGGGGCTATCCGGCCCCGGCCGGACCGGCGATGTGGAATGTCGCACACCGCTACTGCTAGTGTCTGGCCAGTCACGCTAGGCAATCAATTTCGTTGTTCAGGCAAAGGACCGAGGGTTCCATGCGCAAGTTTCAGCAGGTCGTGATCGCAGCAGTGGCGGCCGGTGGCCTGTCCGCCATCGGCGTCGGCACGGCGGTCGCCGACACCTCCGACAACGGACCGAAGGTGTCCGACTCCTACCGCCCGTACCAGGAGTGCAGCCCCCAGACGGTGGCCGAGAACAGCATCCCTGTCGGTGTGCTCGGGATCGCCGGCACCCTCGACACCACCTGTGGCCAGTACAACACCGCGTTCAACGGCTGAGTCCGGTCCGGTGCGGCCGGTTCCCGGGCGCCCCCTGCAGAGAAGGACGCAACACATGTTCAGCAGGATGAAGATCGCGGCTGTCTCGGGGTTCGTCGGCGGCCTCGCGGTGGCCTGCGCCGGCGTCACTCCGGCGTTCGCCGCGGCGGGTCCGGCGCCCTGTTTGCCCGACCTCCAGGGCAACATCAGCTGTTCGCAGCGGATCACGGGCGAGGTGCCCGAGGACGGCGTCATGCCCCACCAGGAGACCTGCGCGCCGGTGCAGCCCGTGCGGCTGCCCGCCGCTCTCGGCACCGGGGTGACCCGGGTCGGACCCGAGATCACCTGTGCTCCCACGACGATGGGCGTCGCGCCCGAAGAGGGCGACGGGGAGAAGGGGTTGTTCGGCCTGATGTCCTGAGTGCCGGGAGGCCGCCGCCGCTCGAGTTGCGGATGCGACATGGGGAGTGTAGATCCTCGGCAACTACGTAGAGTGTGTATATCCTCACACCACGTAGTCGATCCGGGCGTTCCGTCCGGGTAAGAAAGGGTCAATCCATGCGCAAGTTTCAGCGAGCTGCAATCGTAGCGGCGGCGGTGGCCGGACTGTCCGTCCTCGGGGCCGGGGCCAGCTTCGCGGGCGAGAACGACGCGCCTCCGGCGATCAGCGCCGTGGCCAACTCGTCGGCCAACGCCGTCGCCGTCGGCGGTGGCTACTACGTCCAGCCGCAGGGCCAGCCGGAGGAGCAGCCGCAGGCCCAGCCGCAGGAGGAGCAGCCGCAGGGCCAGCCGCAGGAGGAGGAGAAGAACTCCGAGCCCGAGCAGGGTTACGGCGAGCACGGCGAGGACCAGTAACGACGTACCGCGTCGAGCGGTGTCCTCGTGACACCGCGGCGAAGGCAGCCCGGGTGCGCGCCGGCCGTAACGGCACGCGCCCGGGCTGCGGTCATCCCGCCCTCGGTCGCGCCGGGCACCAAGTCCGGCCGCCGAAGGCGCTGTTCAGATTTGCCGGCCCGGGTGCGCGCCAGTCGCAGGCGCAGGCGTCCGGGCTGTCGTCATGAGAGAGGAGACACAACACATGTTCAGTGCAAGGAAGATCGCAACCGCCTCGGGGCTCGCGGGAAGTCTTGCCGCGCTCTGCCTCGGCGCCGGCCAGGCGCACGCCGCCGGGCTTCCCGGCGGCTGCCAGAGCACCGCGCAGGGTGGCACCGTGTGCGTCCAGAAGAACGATTCCCGTGTCGACAAGGACGGCACGCACGTCATCCAGCAGAAGCAGGACTGCTCGACGGTCGACCGCCCGAACGTGATCTTCTCGGGGGACGAGGCCACCGGCGAGGAGTCCGCGAGCACCGGGCAGGTCGTGGACTGCTCCAACACGGCGAAGCTCCCCAAGGGCTTCAAGAAGCCGCATTTCGACTTCTGAACGCCGTCGGCACGGAGCGTGCGCGGGGTGAACGGCAAGCCCCGGTGTCCCGATCGCGGGTCGGGACACCGGGGCTTGCCGTTCGGCCTGTCGGCGGCCGGTACCGGGGGGAACGCCGATGGTCCCGGCGCGCAGCGTGGGCCGCGGTGCCGGGACCATTCGCTCCGTGGCGTCGGTACGCCGGAGCCGGGCTCAGAAGGCGGAGTTGTTGCAGCCCATGGTCGAGCCGATCTCGGTGGCCTGCGCACCCGGGTTGCCCTCGCCGTTCAGCAGGTTGCCGCCCAGGCCGTTGGCGATGCCGACCTCGCCGAGGATGTCGGCGTTGAGGTCGTGCGAGGTGCAGGTGCTGCTCTGCTGGATGTTGAACTCGTCGCCGCTCTTGCCGCCCCAGCCCTCACCGGCGTGGGCGGCACCGGCGCCGAGGAAGGCGGTGCCGGCGATGGTGGCGATGAGGAGGGCGGTCGTGCGGAGCTTGCGCATGTGATCTCCCGATGCGTGAGAGGGGGTGAGGTTCGTGGGGAACGTCATCGGTCCCGGCACCGGGCGCGTGGCCGCGGTGCCGGGACCGTTCACACTCCGGCGTCGGTGCGCCGGACCGGGGCTCAGAAGGCGCTGTTGTTGCAGCCCATGGTCGAGCCGATGTGGGTGTTCTGGGCGCCCGGGCTGCCCTCGCCGTTCAGGCCGTTGCCCAGCAGGCCGTCGAGCAGGCCGACCTCGCCGAGGAGGTCGAGGTTCAGGTCGTGCGACTTGCAGTTCGAGCTCTGCGTGATGTTGAACTTGTCACCGTGCTCGCCGCCGTGGCCGCCCGCGGCCTGGGCCGTGCCGCCGACGAGTCCGATGCTGCCGATGGCGGCGACCAGGACGGCGGCATTACGAAGCTTGCGCATGTCATCTCCGGTGGAGTGGGGGTGCGATCTGTGGCAGATCGACGTTTTACAGTTACGGGAGATTAGTGCGAAATATCCCAAAACGGGCGACGACGCGCCGCTCTGCTGGTCGCACGCTGGAAAAACCCTTATTCCGCATCGGATATGACGGACCGTCGGAAACCGGGGCGTGTGGACCCAGGCGGCGCGCCGGCGTCCCGACGTCAGTACTGCTGGGCGCTGGCCAGGGAGTTCGACTGGCTGTTGGCCTGGGTGCAGTCCACACCCCGGGTCTGCGCGGCGGCGAGCAGGGCGACCGGCACGTTCGCGTCGAGCAGGTTCTGCGGGCTGCACTCCTGGTACGGACGGAACAGGTTGCTCTGGCTCACCGCGCCGCCCTGGTTGACCGTCTGCGGGGCGCCCTGCGGGGCCTGCTGTGCCTGGGGCGAGATCTGGGGACTGATCTGGGGGTTCAGCTGGGGGTTGACCTGCGGGGCGACCTCGGTGCCGCGCTGCGGGGCCGCCTCCTGGCGCTGGGCCGGCGAGCCGTAGGTCTGCGCGGTCGCCTGGGACGAGGTGGCCGAGGCGGCCTGGGCGTCCGGCTGTGAGACGGGTGGCGGAACGGTCCCGTTGTAGGCGACGGGGGCGGCGGAGCTCGGGCCGGCGCCGACGGCGGACAGACCGCCCGCAGCTGCGATGACGAGCGCGACGTGCTGAAGCTTGCGCATGGAAATCCTCGGCCCTTCGTTGACCTGTGCGCGGAACCTGGTGGAACGTGACGGGGCGGCGCACGGCCTTCGCTGTCCCGCCGCCCGGTGCGGCGCGACGGCTGTGGTGGACCGTCGCGTCCGGCCCGTGGGGAACGAGACGACGAAGGCGGCGGATACGGCCGCCGGCGCGGGGTCACCCATTCGACGCAAAGGCGATGGACCGGCATATGCCGTAATTCCGCGTCCGGGGATGTGGCAAACGGGTGACAGGCCTTCGGACGCCGTGACCACGGCGCGGAAATCCTCGTTCCGACGGGGAGAAGGCAGCGACGTGGACTCGTGGACTCGAAGGGCGAGGAATTTCGCTGCCCGCTCCCACACGACGTCCGTGTGCCGGTCAGAAGTAATGCTGCTGACGGTGCGGTGTGAATATCGCACCGATTTCACGCGGGACGGCACCGAACGCAATTGCTTTCCCTTTTCAGGTATCGAAGGGCCGAGGGTTTCATGCGCAAGCTTCACAAGGCCGCGCTCGTTGTAGCGGCGGCCGGCGGTCTGTCCGTCATCGGCGTGGGCGTCAGCCATGCCGATTCCCCAGTCGGGCAGGGCAGCGCCGCTCCGGCGCCGAGTCCCGATCAGCAGGCCCCGCAGGCCTATGCCCCGGCCCCCGCTCCACAGCAGGCGCCGCAGGCCTACGCGCCGGCACCGGCTCCGGCGCCGCAGCAGGCCCCCCAGGCCTACGCGCCGGCCCCGCAGGCCTACGCCCCGGCCCCGGCGCCGCAGCAGGCGCCCCCGGCCTACGCGCCGGCCCCCGCACCGCAGCAGGCCCCCCAGGTCTACGCGCCGGCCCCGGCCCCGCAGCAGGCTCCGCAGACCGGCTACGCCTCGGCGTCGGCCGTGTCGCACGGCTCGGCCCAGGCCACCGCGGCGCCGTACGCGCAGCAGCAGTACCCGCAGCAGCCCTACGCGCAGCCGGCGCCGTACCAGCAGCAGCCCTACCAGCAGCCGGCGCCTTACCAGCAGCCCGCTCCGGCCCAGCCGGCGCAGGTCGTCCCGCAGGTCATGCCCCAGGTGATGCCGCAGGTCGCGCCGCAGGTGGCCATGCCCCCGGCCGTCAGCCAGGAGCCCCCGGCGCATGTCGCCCCCCAGGTGAACCCGCAGGTCAACCCTGAGGTGAACCCGCTCGTCAACCCGATCATCGCGCCCCCGAGCGCCCCGGGGCTGTCTCCGGTCGGCCTCGGTCAGATCGCGGCCCCGCCGGTCGGCCAGCTCGGGCTTCCCCGACTCGGCTGACCGCCCTGCCGCGGGGCCCCGCGGTCACCACCCGATCCACCGATCCGTAACCGTCGCAGATTTCGACCCCCCAACAACGGAGAACCCATGCGCACGTTCCACAAGGCGGTCCTCGTGGGCGCCCTGCTCGGCACCGTCGGCTCGTTCGGCGCCACCACCGCCTTCGCACACGGCGAGCCCGGCCACGACATCGACGTCACGCAGGGCGTCGAGTGCCGCTCGCACGACATGAACATCGAGGTGCTCGGCAGCGTGGGTGCCCTCACCGGCGCCGCGGGCAACCTGCTGAACGGCGAGGGCAACCCCGGGGCGCAGCAGAGCCACCTCGGCTCGGACATGGGCTGCAACAACCAGGCGTTCTGACCCGACCAGGTCAGCGGCGGACCGGCCCGGGCCGCCCGCGGGGCGTCCGCGAATCACGGATTCGCGGACGCCCCGCGCTGTTGCGGGGTGAGTGGCCCGGCGTTGGAATCGAGTGTGTGGCATTTTGGCGGCGCGGAGTCCGCCGACCGCCCCGCTCCCGGGACGGGCGCCGGTCGCAAGGGGCTCAAGAACGACGCGCTGGGCCTGTTCTCCTCGGTGGTCATCGGGCTTGCCTCCACCGCCCCCGCCTACAGCCTCGCCGCCACACTGGGCCTGATCGTCGCGGCGGTCGGCCTGCAGGCGCCGATCGTCATCGTGCTGTCGTTCGTCCCGATGCTGCTGATCGCTTACGCCTTCCGGGAACTCAACGCGAGCAACGCCGACTGCGGAACGACCTTCACCTGGGCGACCCGCGCCTTCGGCCCCCGCACCGGCTGGATGGGCGGCTGGGGCATCGTCGTCGCCAACGTCATCGTCATGGCGAGCCTCGCCGAGATCGCCGGCACGTACAGTTTCCGGCTGGTGGGCCTGGACGGGCTCGCCGAGGACCGATTGTGGACCACCGTCGCCGGCGTCGTCTGGATCGTGGTGATGACCACGGTCTGCTACGTCGGCATCGAGTTCTCCGCCGCCGTGCAGCGCTGGCTGCTCTGTCTCGAAGTCGGGATGCTCGTCGTCCTCGCCGTCGCCGCGCTGGTCAGGGCCTACACCGACGCCCCGGCCACCGCGATCCACGTCTCCGCCTCCTGGTTCAACCCCTTCGAGGTGTCCTCGGTGAAGGCCCTCACCTCGGGTCTGCTCGCCGGGGTCTTCATCTACTGGGGCTGGGACACCGCCGTGTCGATCAACGAGGAGACGGTCGACAGCACCCGGATCCCCGGCCGCGCGGCGGTCCTGTCCACCGTGCTGCTGCTGGTCCTGTACGCGCTGGTGTCCACCTCGGCGCAGGCGTTCGCCGGGACCAGCGGCTCGGGGGTCGGGCTGGGGAACGCCGACAACTCGGACGACGTCTTCTCCGGGCTCGGAGAGGCCGTCTTCGGCAGCGGTGACACGGGTCTCGTGCTGTCGAGACTGCTGATCCTCATGGTGCTGACCTCGGCGCTGGCGTCCACCCAGACCACCATCCTGCCGCTGGCCCGGACGGTCTTCTCGATGGCGGTCCACAAGGCCGTCCCCGCCCGGTTCGCGCGGGTGCACCGCAGGTTCCTCACCCCCACCTGGTCGACCGTCGGGATGGGCGCGGTCTCGATCGCCTTCCTCGTGATGCTGACCTCCTTCAGCGGGAACGTGCTGGCCGACTCGATCGACTCGGTCGGCCTCGCGATCACGTTCCACTACGGCCTGACCGGCTTCGCCTGCCTCTGGTACTACCGCAAGATGCTGGACCGGAGCACCAAGGACCTCGTCTTCAAGGGCGTGCTGCCGGGCCTGGGCGGCCTGATCATGCTCGCCCTGTTCCTCTACGCCACCTGGGTCTACGCGTCCCCCGGGTACGGCGCGACCAGCGTCGACCTGCCGCTCTTCGGCCCCACGGGCGGGGTCACCGTCATCGGTCTGGGCGCCCTGCTGCTCGGTCTGCTGCTGATGCCGGTGGTCACCCGCGGACACGGGGTCGCCCTCAAGCTCCAGCGGAGCCTGCTGCCGCGCCGCCTGCCACCGCACACCGCCCTGGACTCGGCGAGCCGCTACCTGCCCGCCGACAACGGGTCAGGCATCGGCGGCGACTGGTACGACGTGATCCCCCTGTCGGGCACCCGGGTCGGCCTGGTCGTCGGGGACGTGCTCGGGCACGGCCTGGGCGCCGCCGCCACGATGGGCCGCCTACGGACGGGGGTGCGCGTCCTGGCCCGTCTCGACCTGACCCCGGACGAGCTGCTGTCCCGCCTGGACGACCTGGTCGAGCAGACCGCGTACGAGCGCGGGAACGGCCACGGCGGCCCGAGCCCCCCGAAGTCGCACGCCGACGAGGCCAGGGGCGTGACCTGCCTGTACGCGGTGTACGACCCGGTGTCCGGGCAATGCAGCCTGGCGCGCGCCGGGGATCCGGTGCTGGCGGTCGTCGACCCGCACACCGGCGCGGTCAGCTGTCCGGAGCTGCCCCCCGGACCACCGCTGGGCATCGGCGGTGCGCCGTACCAGAGCGCGGAGCTGCGGCTGCCCCCGGGCAGTGTCGTCGCCCTGTGCACGGACGGCCTGCTGCAGGCCACCTCCGGCCGGGCCGCCGGGCTCACGCGGCTCTCCGGGGTCCTCGCCGGTGACCGGACGTCCCTGGACCAGCTCTGCGACCGCGCGGTGACCGCCCTGCTGCCCGGGCCGGTGGACGTGGACGCCACGCTGCTAGTGGTCCGCACCCGGCTGCTCGACCGGAGCCAGTTCACCCAGTGGGAGCTGCCGCCCGATCCGGCCGGCGTGGCCGGCATCCGCACCGCCGTCGGCAAGCAGTTGCGGGACTGGGGGCTGGAGGACCTGGCGTTCACCACCGAGCTCATCGTCAGCGAACTGGTCACCAACGCCATCCGCTACGTCGGCGGCCCCATCCAGGTGCGCCTGATCCGCGACCGGACGCTGATCTGCGAGGTCTCCGACACCGGCCACACCACCCCCAATCTGCGCCACGCCGCGAGCGACGACGAGGGCGGCCGGGGCCTGTTCATCATCGCCCAGATGACCCACCACTGGGGCACCCGCTACACCCCCACCGGCAAGACCCTCTGGACCGAGCAGGACCTGCCGTCGCCGGACGGCGAGTCCCCCGGGGTTCCGGGGGACTGAGCGGCCCCGGGCGCCCCCGCCGGCCGGCTTCTCGACCGGAGAGGGCGCCTCGTGCCGTTCGGACCGGGACGGCAGCGCGAAAGGCCCGCCGGAGGGATCCGGCGGGCCATGTCCAGGCTGATGTCCGCTCAGGCGGCCTGGGCGTACTTCGGGTTCGGGCCGTACTGGTTGGTCTCCGGCTTGCCCTCGGTGGCCAGGAAGACGATCAGGATGATCGTGCCGACCAGCGGGACGAGGGCGATCAGAATCCACCAGCCCGAGCGGCCCGTGTCGTGCAGCCGGCGGACGGCGACACCCAGGCCGGGCAGCAGGGTGGCGAGCGCGTAGATGATGCCCAGGACGCTCGAGCCGATGGCCTGGTCGACGATCGCCAGCACGATGCTGATGATGATGTTGAACAGGAAGAACATCCAGTATTCCTGCCGCCGCGCGCGGCCGCTGAATACGGCGTACTTCTTCAGGACGTCGATGTACCAGTGCATGTTTGTCCCCCCAGGTGAAAAAGCTCAGTTGGCCCTCCATCGAACCAGTCACGGTGACCGGAAACCATGTCTTTGGCGTGGGCGGGTCAATGTGTTACCCGGCTGTGGTCGTTCGGTGACAGGGGAGTCCCGGCGGCGGCGACACGGGCCTCCAGCCAGTCGAAGACGCGCTGTTCGAACAGGGCCCGGCCCAGGGGCTCGCAGTGCAGGTGCGCACCCTCCTCCTCGGTGAAGCGCACCAGGTGTTTCGGGCCGGGCAGCAGATCGAACAACTCCCGCGAGGCACCGGGCCAGAAGTGCTCGCCGTCCGGGTCGGTGATCAGCAGCGGGGTGGTGATCCGGCCGGCGACGGGCGCGACGTCGTACCGGGAGACCTCCGCCAGCAGATCGGACGGCGATTCGATGCCGTACGGCTTGGCCCGCCAGCGCCATGTCGCGGCGAGCGCCGGGTCCTGGCTCAGCCCCTCCCCGAGGAAGCCGTCGAAGGCCTCGCGGTCGCCGGACTCCCACAACTCCCGCAGTTCCGGGCCCAGGTTGTGCCACCAGCTGTCCACCACGCGGACCACGCCCGGGTCGACGACCGCGGCGGCGATCCGGTGCTCGAAGGCGAGGGCCCGCGGCACCCAGTACCCGGCCTGGCTGATGCCGGCCAGGACGTTCCGCCGCGCGTCGACGTCCGGGCGGGAGCGGAGGAAGTCCACGACCGGGGTGACGACGTTCTCCCAGTCCGGCCGGAAGGTCGTCCCGCGTTCGAAGAGCGTCGACTGCTGCCCCGGCCCGTCGAAGAGCAGGACCCGGTAAGCGCGGGCCACCGCGGGCGCGCCCAGCAGCGCCCAGGCGGAACTGACCGGTCCGTCGCTGCCGTTGTTGGCGATCAGCGTCGGCAGCGGACCGGTGGCGCCGGGCGGGCCGACGAGGTACGGACAGGCCGTGACGGCACCCCCGCGTACGTCCCCGACCGCGCCTCTCACGGTAGGGGCCGCGTGCCCGCCGTGCACGACGAGCGGCGGGCGACCGGCCACGGGACCATGGGGGAGGGGGCGCGGGTCCCGACATCCGACGGGAGGACTCCCATGGCGCAGCAGACGGCGACGAAGGCGCCGACACAGAAACCCGTGGGCACGGGCGGCGTGTTCTTCTCCTTCGCCCCCTGGATCATCTTCGGAGTGGTCGCCAGCCCCAGCACCTGGGAGTACGCGGCGCTCGCCGCGCTGATCGCCGCGATCGTGCTGTCGGGGAAGGACATGCTCCGGGGCAGGTTCTTCCTCCTGGACATGGTCGGCATCGTGTTCTTCGCGGTCATCACGGTCCTGGCGCTCGCCCTGGACCGTTCGCAGCTCATCTGGCTGGAGACCTACGCCCAGGTCATCTCCAACGGTGTCGTGGCCGCCGTCGCGCTGGGCTCGCTGTTCGGCGATCCCTTCACCGCGCAATACGCCCGCCAGCAGACACCCCGCGAGTACTGGGACTCGCCCGTCTTCGCGCACATCAACCGGGTGCTGACCGCGGCCTGGGGCGTGGTCTTCGCCCTCATGGCGCTCTCCACCTGGCTGGCCATCCGGAACCCGTCCATGGACGACTGGTTCAACTGGGTCGTCCCGATCGTCCTGCTGGTCGGGGTCATCAAGTTCACCGAGCGCTACCCGGAGTCGTACAAGGCACGCGTGGCCTAGGGGGCGTCGCGGACCCGTGAAGATCGGGGAGACGCCCCCTGGCGCATCCGCGGGGGCGTCCGCTGCGTCCGTAGGGGTATGGACCTCGACAAGCCGCCCGCCCAGCCGCCGTACCCGGAGGGATGCCTGGCCGTGGCGATCCGCGTGCCGGTGCGGGTCGTCGTGCTCGTGCTGGTGGTGCCCGTGCGGCTGGTGTGGGACGCGCTGACCGTCGCCGGGCGCTTCCTGGCCCGCACGGTGCTGCGTCCGCTCGGCCGCGCGCTGCGGTGGCTCGGCCGGGCCCTGTTCGTGTGGCCCCTCGTCGCGCTGTGGCGGTGGGTCGTGGTGCCCGCCGGGAAGGCGCTGGGGTGGCTCGGGAACGTGCTCGTCGTCGTGCCGGCGTCATGGCTGTACCGGCACGTGCTGACGCCCCTCGGGCGTGGCCTCGCCCGGGTCGCCCGGGTGACCGGAGCCGCGCTCCGGTGGCTGTACGCGCGCGTGCTGGCTCCCGTCGGGCGGGGGATCGCCCGGCTGCTGAAGGGCGCCGGCCTGCTGCTCGCCGCGGCCGGGACGGGGGTGTGCGCCGTCGTGGCCCGGCTGGGGTGGTATCTGCTGCTGGTCCCGGCGCGGTGGCTGTACGCGCGCGTGCTGGCTCCCGTGGCGCGGGCCCTGGCGTGGCTGGTGACCGCCGTCGTCACGGGGACCGGCGCCGTCCTGTACTGGACGGCCCGCGTCCTGCTCGTGCTGCCCGCCCTCGCCCTGTGGCGCTGGGTGCTGGTGCCCGTGGGCCGGGTCCTGGCCGTCGTCGCGCGGGAGACCGGGGCGGCCCTCGGGCACGCCTGGCGGATCGCCGGGCGGATCTCGCGAGCCGTCGGGCGGGTGCTCGGGGCCCTCGTGCGGTGGATCCTCGTGGAACCGCTGCGCTGGGTGTACCGGACGGTCCTCACCCCCGTCGGGCACGCCCTCCGGGACCATGTGCTGCGGCCCGCCGCCGGGGCGGCGCGCGTGGTGGGGCGGACCGTGCGGCAGGCGCTGGCCACCGCCCGGGACACCGTGCGGCAGGCGCGCGCGGACCTCAGGCGGACGCTGCTCGGCGAGCCCCGGCCGCCGGCCGCCGTGGACCGGCGGGAACCCGGGGGCCGCGCGGCACGTACTCTTGGTAGGAGTACCACCGCACTCACGAAGGACTAGGACACTGGGCAAGCGACAGCCCGAAGGCCCGCCGCCCGCACCCGCGGTGCAGCGCATCCGACTGCGCTACACCAAGCGCGGCCGCCTCCGGTTCACCAGCCACCGTGACTTCCAGCGCGCCTTCGAGCGTGCGCTGCGCCGCGCCGAGGTGCCCATGGCGTACTCGGCGGGGTTCACACCGCATCCGAAGGTGTCGTACGCCAATGCCGCACCCACCGGCACGGGCAGTGAGGCGGAGTACCTGGAGATCGCGCTGACCGCGGCGCGGGACCCCGAACCCCTGCGCGTCCTCCTCGACGAGTCGCTGCCCACCGGGCTGGACATCGTCGACGCGGTCGAGGCACGGACCTCGGGACTCGCCGACCGGCTCACGGCCTCCGTGTGGGAGCTGCGGCTGGACGGCGTCGACCCGCTCGACGCCCGGCGCGCGGCCGCGGCCTTCATGAAGGCCGACGCCGTCGAGGTGCAGCGCATGACCAAGAACGGCGTCCGTACCTTCGACGCCCGCCCGGCGGTCGCGAACCTGGAAACGCGCAGTTCGCGGGCTGATGGGCCGACCGACCAGCCCTGTGCGATACTGCGGCTGGTTGTTCGGCACGTGACGCCTGCCGTACGACCCGACGACGTCCTGTCCGGTCTCCGCGCCGTGGCCGACCTGGCGCCGCCGGTCCCCGCAGCGGTGACCAGGCTGGCGCAGGGGCTGTTCGATGAAGAGACCGGCACGGTGACCGACCCGCTCGCGCCCGACCGCGAGGCAGCCGAGGCCCTGACGGCCGCACCGGCCGCCGCCGCGACGACGCCGACGCCGGAAGGTTCCGCGTAGGGACGGACGTCGTAGCGCCGCCCTCGGACTCGGGAGCCACCTGGGTCGGGCAGCGCACCGACCAGAAGACTTTCGCCAGGCCGTACCGACAAGGCGTACGGAACCGGCGAGACAGGACACAGAGTGCTCCCGTGCGGCGCCCGCGCCCCGGACGGCGGTCACCGCGCATCGCGCGGACCGCGGACGTCAACGGTGAACGGTCCCTCGGGACCGGCGCCGGACCAGGCGCGGCGCCCGGGAGCCTGACGGGAGAAACGCCCGCATGCTCGAACCGACCGAACCCAACGAGGGTTCCGAACTGAACACGCCGAGCGACACCCTGCCGCCGCGCAGGCGTCGCCGTGCCGCTTCCCGCCCGGCGGGCCCGCCCGGCGCGGCCGAGGCACCCGCCGAGGTCACCGTGCCGGCCATACCGGCCGCGGAAGTGGACGAGATCGCCGAGGCGGAGGACGTGGCGGCCCCCGCCGCGGCCGAGGAGCCCGCGCCCCCCGCGCGGACCCGCCGCCGGGCCACCCGTCGCGCCGCCGCGCCGGCCGGGGCACCGGCCGCCGCCGAGGCCGCCGAGACGGTCGTACCGGCCACCGAGGCCGCCGGTTCCACCGAGCCGGCCGAGGCCGTCGAGGACGCCGGCACCACCGAGGAACCCGCACCGCCGCGTACCCGCCGCCGGGCTACCCGCCGTGCGTCCGCGCCCGCCGGAGCCCCGGCCGAGACGGAGGCCGTGGTGCCCGCCGCCGAGACCCAGCCCGCCCAGACCGAGGCGAAGACGGAGGAGCCCGCGGAGTCCGAGGCCGCCGCCCCGGCCCGCCCGCGTCGCCGTGCCACCCGGCGCGCCGCCGCGCCCGCCGGTGAGCCGAAGGCCACCGAGACCCCCGAGGCCGCTCCGGCCGCCGCCGAGGCCGCCCCCGTCGCGGAGGCCCCGGCCGCCGCGGAGACTCCCGCCGCGACGGAGGAGGCCGCACCCGCCGGCCGTACCCGCCGCCGCGCCACCCGCCGCGCGTCCGCGCCCGCCGGTGCACCGGCCGCCGCCGAGACCGCCGAGACCGCCGAGGCCGCCGAGGCCGTCGTACCGGCCGCCGCCGCTCCCGCCCCCGAGGCGGAGGCCGCCGCGGAGGAGCCCACGGCCGCCCCGGCCGCCGAGGAGGCCGCTCCGCGCCGTACCCGCCGCCGCGCCACCCGCGGTGCCGCCGCGCCCGCCGCCGAGGAGGCCACCGCGACCGCCGAACCGCCCGCCGAGGAGACCAGGGCTCCCGAGGCGCCGAAGGCCCCCGCCGCCGAGACCCCCGCCGAGGAGGGCGGCCCGCGCCGCCGTCGCCGGGTCGTCCGGCAGGCCGCGACCGGATTCGCCGCGCCCGCGCGGACCGAGGCCGACGAGGCCGGGTCGCCGCGCCGCCCGGCCCGGCCCGCCGTCGCCGTGTTCCAGGCGCCGGTGTTCGCCGAGCCGCAGTTCCAGACCCCGCAGCGGGCCGCCGCTCAGGCCGCGGCCGAGGCCGCGGGCGCGGAGGAGCCCGAGGAGGAGACCGAGGCGTACCCGGAGGAGCGCGCCGAGGCCGGCGCCCGCCGTCGCCGTCGCCGCCGCGGTGCCGCCGCCGAGGAGACGCGGCCCGCCGAGGCCGAGGAGCCGGAGGAGGCCGAGGCGGCCGCCGAGGACCTCGCCGAGGGTGACGAGGGCGACGAGGCCGAGGGCTCCGAGGAGTCCGGTTCGCGCCGCCGCCGTCGCCGGGGCGGCCGTCGCCGTCGCCGTGGTGACGCCGCCGACGGCGAGGCCGGTGAGGGCGCGGACGCCGAGTCCGACGAACTGGCCGCCGAGCAGGCCGCGCAGGACGCCGAGGACACCGCCGAGCAGGAGGACGAGGACGCCGAGGAGGCCCGGGACGAGGAGTCCGGGGGCTCCAGCTCCAGCCGTCGTCGGCGCCGTCGCCGTCGCCGCGCCGGTGAGAGCGGCGGCGAGGCCGAGTCGGGCACCGACGACCCGGAGCGCACGGTCGTCAAGGTCCGCGAGCCCCGCAAGCCCGCCGAGCCGTCCGACGAGGTGCAGTCCATCAAGGGCTCGACCCGTCTGGAGGCCAAGAAGCAGCGCCGTCGCGAGGGCCGCGAGCAGGGCCGCCGGCGTGTCCCGATCATCACCGAGGCCGAGTTCCTGGCCCGCCGCGAGGCCGTCGAGCGTGTGATGGTCGTGCGCCAGCACGGCGAGCGCACCCAGATCGGCGTGCTCGAGGACGACGTGCTGGTCGAGCACTACGTCAACAAGGAGCAGTCGACCTCGTACGTCGGCAACGTCTACCTGGGCAAGGTCCAGAACGTGCTGCCGTCGATGGAGGCCGCCTTCATCGACATCGGCAAGGGCCGCAACGCCGTCCTGTACGCCGGTGAGGTCAACTTCGGGGCGCTCGGCATGGGCAACGGGCCGCGCCGGATCGAGGCCGCCCTCAAGTCCGGCCAGTCGGTGCTCGTCCAGGTGACGAAGGACCCCATCGGTCACAAGGGCGCCCGCCTGACCAGCCAGGTCTCCCTCCCGGGCCGCTACCTCGTGTACGTGCCCGAGGGCTCGATGACCGGCATCAGCCGCAAGCTGCCCGACACCGAGCGGGCCCGGCTGAAGACCATCCTCAAGAAGATCGTCCCCGAGGACGCGGGCGTCATCGTGCGCACCGCCGCCGAGGGCGCGAGCGAGGACGAGCTGCGCCGTGACGTCGAGCGGCTCCAGGCGCAGTGGGAGGAGATCCAGAAGAAGGCCAAGAGCGGCAACGCCCCGACGCTGCTCTACGGCGAGCCGGACATGACCGTCCGGGTCGTCCGCGACATCTTCAACGAGGACTTCTCCAAGGTCGTCGTCAGCGGCGACGAGGCGTGGCAGACCATCCACGGCTACGTGTCGCACGTGGCGCCCGACCTCGCCGAGCGGCTGTCGAAGTGGACCAGCGAGGTCGACGTCTTCGCCACCTACCGGATCGACGAGCAGCTCGCCAAGGCGCTGGACCGCAAGGTCTGGCTGCCGAGCGGTGGTTCGCTGGTGATCGACCGGACCGAGGCGATGGTCGTCGTCGACGTCAACACCGGCAAGTTCACCGGCCAGGGCGGCAACCTCGAGGAGACGGTCACCAGGAACAACCTGGAGGCGGCCGAGGAGATCGTGCGCCAGCTCCGGCTGCGCGACCTCGGCGGCATCATCGTCATCGACTTCATCGACATGGTGCTCGAGTCCAACCGGGACCTGGTGCTGCGGCGCCTGCTGGAGTGCCTGGGCCGGGACCGGACCAAGCACCAGGTCGCCGAGGTGACCTCGCTGGGCCTGGTGCAGATGACCCGCAAGCGGGTCGGCCAGGGCCTGCTGGAGTCGTTCTCCGAGACCTGCGTCCACTGCAACGGCCGCGGTGTCATCGTCCACATGGAGCAGCCGGTCGCGGCCGGAGGCGGCGGCGGTGGCGGCAAGCGCAAGAAGCGCGGCCGGGGCGGCGACGCGCAGGAGCACGTGCACGAGACCGCCGCCGTGGCGGTGGAGACCGGCGAGGCCGTCGAGCCCGAGGTGGAGACCGCCGTCGAGGTGGCCGCCGAGCTCGCCGAGCCCGTCGCGCTCCCCGGACCGGACTTCGCGCCGGACGAGGAGCTGTACAGCAGCGTCGCCGAGGCGGAGGCGGCCGCCGGCCGCGGCCGTTCCCGCCGCCGCGCGAGCCGCCGGGCCTCGGCACCGGCGGGTGCGCCGAAGGCGGAGAAGGCCCCGAAGGCGGAGAGGGCCGCGCAGGCCCCGGAGCCCGAGAAGGCCCCGAGCACGGAGGCGGCCGTGGCCGCCGCCGCGCCGACCGCCCAGGACGTCACCGCCGAGGAGGCGGCCGCGCGTCCGGTGCGGCCCGAGCCCGCCGCCGAGGCGCTGGCCGAGCCCATGGCCGCCGAGGACCAGACGGTTCCGGAGCCGAAGGCCGAGCCCGCCGCCGAGGAGGCCGCGCCCAAGGCCCGTACGCGTCGCCGGGCCACCCGGAAGGTGTCGGCGCCCGCCGGTTCCCCCGCGGGAGCCGAGGCCGCCGTGCTGACGGTGTCCGAGACCGCGCCCGCCGCCCCGGTGGAGCAGCCCGCCGCCGAGGCCCCGGCCCCGGCCGCGGAGGCGGAGAGCGCGGCCCCGGCCCGCCCGCGCCGCCGTGCCGTGCGCAAGGCCACCGCGCCGACCGCGTCCGAGGAGACGGCCGTGACGGTCGTCCCGTCGGCCGCGCCGGAGGAGACCCCGGCCGAGGTTCCGGTGACCGAGGCGCCGGCCGCCGAGGAGACCGTCGAGGAGGCGGTTCCGGCCAAGAAGGCGGCCCGCAAGACCGCCAAGAAGGCCACCGCGAAGAAGGCGGCCACCAAGAAGACCGCGGCCAAGAAGACGGCCGCCAAGAAGACGACGGCCAAGAAGGCGGCCAAGACCGTCAAGACGGCCGCCGCCAAGACGACGGCGAAGAAGACCACCACGGTCCCCGCCGGCGACGAGGGCTGACGCCCTCGGGTGTGGGGCCGGTCCACGTGACCGGCCCCACACCCGCCGGGCCCGGTTTGACCCCTTCGGCCGTGGCCCCGTAACCTTGACCGTCGGCGTGTCGACTGGCACGCCACATCCCCGTAAACCTCTTCCTCCCGGGTGCCTCGGTGGCCGGGAGAGGCTGTCCGTGTTCATGCCCGGCCGGCTGGACTGCGGGGGTGCCGTTCCCGAGCGAGAGAGTGAGATCCGCGTGTACGCCATCGTGCGCAGCGGTGGTCGCCAGCACAAGGTTGCTGTCGGCGACATCGTTGAGGTTGACAAGATTTCCACCGCCAAGGTTGGCGACACGGTCGAGCTCTCGACCCTGCTCGTTGTCGACGGCGACGCTGTGACCAGCGACCCGTGGGTGCTGGCCGGCATCAAGGTCCAGGCCGAGGTCGTGGACCACCACAAGGGCCAGAAGATCGACATTCTGCGCTACAAGAACAAGACGGGCTACCGCCGTCGCCAGGGCCACCGCCAGCAGTACACGGCGATCAAGGTCACTGAGATCCCCGCGGCTGCGAAGTAAGGGACTGAGGAGAAATGGCACACAAGAAGGGCGCATCGTCCACCCGGAACGGTCGCGACTCCAATGCCCAGCGGCTCGGCGTGAAGCGCTTCGGCGGTCAGGTCGTCAACGCTGGTGAGATCCTGGTCCGCCAGCGCGGCACCCACTTCCACCCGGGCGCCGGCGTCGGCCGTGGCGGCGACGACACGCTGTTCGCGCTGCAGCCGGGTGCGGTGGAGTTCGGTACCCACCGTGGCCGCAAGGTCGTGAACGTCGTTCCGGTCGCCTGACCCGAGCGTTCCGTTCGAACCTTTCGCGAGGCGGACCTCACTTCCCGGTCGGGAAGGCGGGTCCGCCTTTCGCGTGTTACGCAAGAGACATCACCGTAGTTCTGGAGGCATGAACCATGACCACCTTCGTGGACCGCGTCGAGCTGCATGTCGCCGCGGGTAACGGAGGCCACGGCTGTGCCTCCGTCCACCGTGAGAAGTTCAAGCCGCTCGGCGGCCCGGACGGCGGCAACGGCGGCCGTGGCGGCGACGTGATCCTGACTGTCGACCAGTCGGTCACCACGCTGCTCGACTACCACCACTCCCCGCACCGCAAGGCCACCAACGGCAAGCCCGGCGAGGGCGGCAACCGCTCCGGCAAGGACGGCCAGGACCTGGTCCTGCCCGTGCCGGACGGCACCGTCGTCCTGGACAAGGCCGGCAACGTGCTCGCCGACCTCGTCGGCCACGGCACCTCGTTCGTCGCGGCCCAGGGCGGCCGGGGCGGCCTCGGCAACGCGGCGCTGGCCTCCGCCCGCCGCAAGGCGCCCGGTTTCGCGCTGCTCGGCGAGCCCGGGGACCTCCAGGACATCGTCCTGGAGCTGAAGACGGTCGCGGACGTGGCCCTGGTCGGCTACCCGAGCGCGGGCAAGTCCTCGCTGATCTCGGTGCTCAGCGCGGCCAAGCCGAAGATCGCCGACTACCCGTTCACCACCCTGGTGCCCAACCTGGGTGTCGTCACGGCCGGTTCCACCGTCTACACCATCGCCGACGTGCCGGGCCTGATCCCGGGCGCCAGCCAGGGCAAGGGCCTCGGCCTTGAGTTCCTGCGCCACGTCGAGCGGTGCAGTGTGCTGGTGCACGTGCTGGACACCGCCACCCTGGAGTCCGACCGCGACCCGGTCTCCGACCTCGACATCATCGAGGAGGAGCTGAAGCAGTACGGCGGCCTCGACAACCGTCCCCGCATCGTCGTCCTGAACAAGGTCGACGTGCCCGACGGCAAGGACCTGGCCGAGATGGTCCGCCCCGACCTGGAGGAGCGCGGCTACCGCGTCTTCGAGGTGTCGGCGGTGGCGCACATCGGCCTGAAGGAGCTGACCTACGGGCTCGGCGAACTGGTCGCCGGCGCGCGGGCCGCTAAGCCGAAGGAGGAGGCGACGCGGATCGTCATCCGGCCCAAGGCCGTGGACGACGCGGGCTTCACCGTCACCCGCGAGGAGGTCGGCGGCGAGCCGCTGTTCCGGGTGCGCGGCGACAAGCCGGAGCGCTGGGTGCGGCAGACCGACTTCAACAACGACGAGGCCGTCGGCTATCTCGCCGACCGGCTGAACCGCCTCGGTGTCGAGGACCAGTTGATGAAGGCGGGCGCCCGCAACGGCGACGGCGTGGCCATCGGTCCCGAGGAGAACGCGGTCGTCTTCGACTGGGAGCCGACCGCCATGGCCGGCGCCGAGATGCTGGGCCGGCGCGGTGAGGACCACCGCTTCGACGCCGCCCGGCCGGCCGTCCAGCGGCGGCGCGACAAGCAGGCCGAGCGGGACGAGGCGCTGCGCGAGTACGACGAGTTCGACCCGTTCGAGTAGGACCGGGCGGACAGGGAGCGGTGAACGCCGGGAGAGGTCCCGGCGTCCGGCGGGGCGGACCCGGCGCTCCCGGGTGAGCCGGAACCGTGCGACCCGGAAGGGGACCGATGTCCCCTTCCGGGTCGCACGGTTTCCACGGCCGGCCTCGGCCGGGGACGTCCGAGCAGACGGCCGGGCCGCTGATCGGCGCCCCTCCGGAGGGCTCCGGCGCCGGTGCTCGGCACCGCGTTCGCGCGGACCGGGCGTACGGTCCCAACTCCACTGCTGAGCAATCTTTCTGACTCCCCGTGACCCGTCGCGGCATCACCACGTTCTCCACGTGGTCCCGGTGCCGTGGCGGGTCTTCTGTTGTCCGCCTACTTGTCACACATGCGCTTGCTGCCGTTCGGCGGCCGGGCCGTCCGGCCGTGGGAGCTTCCGAGGGTCCGCGAGTGAAGCCCAAGAGGCCCGTGTGGCAGGGGAGTCAGCCGAATGACCGGAGCAGCACCGCAGTCCGACCGCCGCCGCTTCCTGACCGCGGGTGCCGCCGTCCTCGGCGCCGCGGCCTCCGCCCAGCTCTGGCTGCCGGGCACCGCCCGCGCCGCCGGAAACCCGCTGCCCGACGGCCTGTTCACCCTCGGTGTCGCCTCCGGCGACCCGCTGCCCGACGGCGTCGTGCTGTGGACCCGGCTCGCCCCCGACCCGCTGAACGGCGGCGGGATGCCGGACGAGATCGTCCCGGTGGAGTGGGAACTCGCCGAGGACGAGCGGTTCCGCCGGACCGTCCGCCGGGGCACCGCCCAGGCCCGGCCCGAGTTCGGGCACAGCGTGCACGTGGACGTACGGGGGCTGCGCCCGGACCGCCGGTACTGGTACCGCTTCCGGGCGGGCGGACAGCTCTCGCCCTCCGGCCGGACCCGCACCGCGCCCCACCCGCACCAGCGGGGCGGCTCCCTGCGCGTCGCGCTCGCCTCCTGCCAGAACTGGCAGCACGGCTACTTCACGCCGTACGCCGACATGCTCGTCCAGGACCCGGACATCGTCCTCTTCGTCGGCGACTACATCTACGAGTCCACCCCGTCCGCGACGGCCGTACGGCGGCACGAGGGCACCGGGGAGCCGTACACCCTCACCGAGTACCGCAACCGCTACGCCCAGTACCGCACCGACCCCGACCTCGCCGCGATGCACGCGAACGCCCCCTGGGTGGTCACCTTCGACGACCACGAGGTCGACAACGACTACGCCGGCGAGGTCCCGCAGGACCCCGGCAAGCAGTCGCACGACGCGTTCACGTCCCGGCTGACCGCGGCGTACCAGGCCTACTACGAGCACATGCCGGTCCGCGCCACCGCCGTCCCGGACGGCCCGCACATCCAGATGTACCGCCGCCTGGACTTCGGCCGCCTGGCCCGGCTCAACGTCCTGGACACCCGGCAGTTCCGCAGTGACCAGGCCACGGGCCAGGCCGGTGCCGAGGACCCGTCGCTCACCATGCTCGGCGCCGGGCAGAAGCGGTGGCTGCTGGACGGGCTGCACGGCTCACCGGCCCGCTGGAACCTCGTCGCCTCGCAGATCATGATGGCCGAGACCGACCTGCTGCCCGGCGACGGCAAGCTCTGGTACTACGACGCCTGGGACGGCTACCAGGCCGAACGCAACTCCCTGCTGGAGGAGTTCGCCGCCGTGCGCAACCCGGTCGTGCTCAGCGGCGACCGGCACCTGACGATGATCAGCGATCTCAAGAAGGACTTCGCCGACCCCGGGTCCGCGGTCGTCGGCGCCGAGTTCGTCGGCACCTCCGTCTCCAGCAACGGCGACCAGGACCAGGCCGCCTTCCACGCCCAGTGGGACCCGCTGAAAGCGGACAACCCGCACTGGAAGGTGATCGACGCCCACCGCGGCTACCACCTCTTCGACATCGCCCGCGACGGTCTCGACGCCCAGGTGCGGACCGTCGACACGGTCCTGACGCCGAAGTCCGCCGCGAGCACCCTGGCGCGGCTGCGGGTGGAGGCGGACGAGCCCGGCGTGCGGACCGTGTGACGCGGCCCGCCCGCCGGCGAGGATCACCGCGACCGCCGAGGGCTGATGCGCATCTTCGGGACACTGCTCGGGCTGCCGGAGAATCCTCTGCGGCCGGTCCGGACACCGCGAATCGATCCCTTACCCTGCCCGAGACCGAAATGCTGCGGAATCTTGATGTCGAATTCCGCGGCAATGGGCTGCCCGGCGAGCTGTATTCCCGGCTGGTCCGCAACGGCGCCGTGACGCATATGAAGAACATGTGCGCTCCCACGCCCGCCGACGTGAGGAGCGCCACCCCCCGCCGGGCGGCCGAGGCGGCGGCCGCGATCGGCGCCTCGGCGGGGGAGCGGATCGGCGCGCTCGGCGCCCGGTTCCTCGGCGACCCGGGGCCGCTGTCCATGGTGCCCGAACAGCCGGTACCGTCCTCGCGGGCGGTGCGCACCGGACGCCGTCGAAGGAGCTCGTACGGGTCCTCGGCCACCGCTGTCCGAAACGGCTGTGGCGCCGCCGAACACCCCTCCCGCAGGGGTCTGTGAGGGGCCTGTGGACTTACTCACAGCAATTCCACGGAGGTTCACGGCGGCCCTCGCCCAATCACCTGGGGCGCAAGGTGAATGACAGGTGGCGCGCACATATGCATGGGACGTCACTCACCTTGCACAGCGGTTACCCGAAGTGGGACCATTTCGAACGTTCCCTGTCGCCCCAAGGTAGGTCAGCCTGTGTCACAGCACATAGCCAAGCCCCGAACCACCGCAGTCGTCCTGGCCGGTGGCACCGGTCAGCGGGTGGGTCTTTCGATCCCCAAGCAGCTGCTGAAGATCGCCGGCAAGGCAGTCATCGAGCACACGCTGAACACTTTCGAGAACGCCGACTCGATCGACGACATCATCGTGCTGATGGCGCCCGGTTATGTGCCGGACATCGAGAAGATCGTCGCCAAGGCCGGCTTCACCAAGGTCAAGAAGGTCATCGAGGGCGGCTCGACCCGGAACGAGACCACCGAGCGCGCGATTTCCGCCCTCGGTGAGGGCCTGGCCGAGGGCGAGGACGTCAACGTCCTCTTCCACGACGCCGTGCGCCCCCTGCTCTCGCAGCGCGTCATCGACGACTGCGTGACCGCGCTGGAGCGCTTCCAGGCCGTGGACGTGGCCATTCCGTCCGCGGACACCATCATCGTCACGCGCACGCACGGCGAGGACGGCGAGTTCATCACCGAGATCCCGGACCGCTCCCGGCTGCGCCGCGGCCAGACGCCGCAGGCGTTCAAGCTGTCCACGATCCGCCGCGCCTACGAGGTCGCCTCCGGTGACCCCAACTTCCAGGCCACGGACGACTGCTCCGTCGTGCTCAAGTACCTGCCGGACGTGCCGATCCACGTCGTCGCGGGTGACGAGTACAACATGAAGGTGACCCAGCCGGTCGACGTCTTCATCGCCGACAAGCTGTTCCAGCTGGCCTCGACGGCCGCCCCGGAGCAGAACGGCGAGGAGGCCTACCGCGAGCTGCTGACCGGCAAGACGGTCGTCATCTTCGGCGGCTCCTACGGCATCGGCAAGGACATCGCCGAACTCGCCGAGTCCTACGGCGCCTCCGTGTACGCGCTGGGCCGCTCCACCACCGGCACCCACGTGGAGAACCCGGAGGAGGTCGACGACGCGCTGTCCAAGGCGTACGCGGAGACCGGCCGGATCGACTACGTGGTCAACACCGCGGGCGTGCTGCGCATCGGCAAGCTCGCCGAGACCGACAACGCCACCATCGAGGAGGCGCTGAAGGTCAACTACCTGGCCCCGGTGCAGATCGCGCGCTCCTCCTACAAGTACCTGTCGGAGACCAAGGGCCAGCTGCTGCTCTACACCTCCAGCAGCTACACCCGCGGCCGCGCCGAGTACAGCCTGTACTCCTCCACCAAGGCCGCCATGGTGAACCTCACCCAGGCGCTGTCCGACGAGTGGGCGTCCGAGGGCATCCGCGTCAACTGCATCAACCCCGAGCGCACCGCGACCCCGATGCGCACCAAGGCGTTCGGCCAGGAGCCGGCCGGCTCGCTGCTCTCCTCCGAGGCGGTGGCCCGCACCTCCCTGGACGTGCTGCTGTCGGAGCTGACCGGCCACGTCATCGACGTCCGCCAGCAGGACCCGACCGCGGGCGCCGCCAAGGCCTCCGGTTTCGAGCAGGCTCTGGCCACGGTGCTGGACCGTCAGGACGGCGTGTAATAATCGCGGTAAATAGCTTTTGGGAATTCAGGCCTCTGCGCTCGCTCATTCACTGGGCGTCCACAGAGGCCTGAGTCCGTACACCTCTTGAATCGGTAAGGCCCGCGATCCCCGCTCGATTCCGGCAATACCGAACAAAACCGGCACTCCCCCCTCCCAGAGCAGGTTTCTCCGTGATATCCACCGCTATTCGCGTCGCCCGGGTGGGCAGCGCGGCCGAGCTGGCCGCGGCGGCCCTCATGATGCTGGGCTTCCCCTGCCTCATGCTGGCCGCGCTCCTCCCCAGCGTGTACGCCTTCGTGGTCGCGGCCGCCGTGACGTACCTGGCGGACCACTTTCTGCACCGCAAGGGCAGCTATCTGATCAACCGCCTGAGCAAGGTCCGGGCCGGCCTGTCGATCCGCTTCCTGATCCGGCAGCTGCTGCTCATCCTGCTGCTGGCCCGGATGTCCCTGGCGGACAACCTGGTCTTCTACGCCGCGGTCGCCTGTTTCATCGCCTTCTACGGTCTGCAGGCCCCCCACGGCGCGCTCGTGACGCTGATCCGCAACCGCCGCCGGATGCCGGTCGCCACCCGCAACATCGACCTGAAGTCCCGCATCCGCATCCCCGACGCGCCGCCGCGCCGCCTGCTGCACCGCTCCGCGGAGAAGATGCTGCACCTCGACCTGTTCGCGGTCGCCGGCCTCCTGGTCGCCGCCGCGCTGGACGACGCCCTCGCCGGCTTCGTCGGCGCCGGGGTCACCGTGGCCCTGGGCTGCCTCTACGTCGCGGTGCTGCTGCCGTACGTGCGCGGCCGGCGGACCCCGCCGAGGGCCGATGCCGTCCTCGCCGCCGTGGACGACTGGCTGGCCGCCTACAAGCCGGAGACGGTGCTCTACTTCTCCGGCTCCAAGGACTCCGCCTACCAGGTCAACATGTGGCTGGAGACGATGGAGCAGCTGGAGACCCGGCCGCTGATCATCCTCCGCGAGCGCGCCATCCTGAACAACCTCGCCCCCACCACCGTCCCCGTCATCTGCGTGCCCGGAGGGGTGCACCTGATGAACCTGGACCTGTCGACGGTGCGCGTCGCGCTCTACGCGGCCAACGTGGGCAAGAACATCCACCTGCTGCGCGTGCCCACCATGAAGCACGTCTTCATCGGCCACGGCGACAGCGACAAGCTGGCCAGCGTCAACCCGTACAGCAAGGTGTACGACGAGGTGTGGACCGCCGGCCGGGCCGGCCGCGACCGCTACGCCATCGCCGACGTCGGCGTCCGCGACGAGGACATCGTCGAGGTCGGCCGTCCGCAGCTCGCGCCGATCACCACCTGGCAGGGCGTGCCCGAGGGCCGCATCCCGACCGTGCTGTACGCCCCCACCTGGGAGGGCTGGGACGGCAACCCCGGCAACACCTCGATCGTGCTGGCCGGCGAGAACATCGTGCGCAAGCTGGTCGAGGCCGACCCGCCGGTGCGTGTCCTGTACAAGCCGCACCCCTTCACCGGGACTGTCAGCGCCCAGGCGGGCGCCGCGCACCGGCGCGTCACCGTCCTGGTCGAGCAGGCCGCCGCCGAGCGCGCCGCGGACTCCCGCTTCACCGCCGACACCGCCGCTCAGGAGCGGGCCCGGGCCGAGCTGGCCCGGATCGAGGCCCGCCTCGCCGAGCTGGCCGGCGCCGGCGGCGACAAGGGCGACGAGGCCGAGGCCACCCGCGACGGGATCGTCGACGTCGAGCGGCACCGGGAGATCGCCCGGCTGCGCGCCGAGTGGAACGCCGCCTACTGGGACTCCTTCCCGGCGTACGAGCACAAGGTCATCACCGGTGCCGAGCCGCGCCTGTACGACTGCTTCAACGTATCCGACGCGATGGTCTCCGACATCTCCTCGGTGGTCTCCGACTTCATCGCGAGCGGCAAGCCGTACGCGGTCACGGACTCCGGCGAGCTGGGCGTGGAGGAGTTCAAGCGCCAGAACACGGCCGTGCGCGCCGCGACGATCCTGTCCAACAGCGCGGCCGAGCTGGGCGGGCTGCTGGAGGCGGTCCGTGTCCCGTCCGCCGACCCGCTGGCCGGGGACCGCAAGGAGCTCAAGCAGTACCTGCTGGGCCCGGACGAGCCGAAGTCGATCGACCAGTTCAACACCGCGGTCGCCGACCTGGCGCTGAAGGCCGACACCCGCAACGTCGGCCAGCAGTCGCGGGTGGGGGCGGCCAACGTCGACCCCGCCGAGGCGGCCGAGCTGACCACCGCGCTGCCGGGCCAGCGCACGGCCTCCGCCGGTGAGACGGACGATGTGAACGCGGTCTGACGACCGAGCCGCCCGCAGGGCCGGTCCCCGGAGAACCCCGGGGACCGGCCCTTTTTCACGTCTCCCTTACCGCACCCCTGCCGCAAGGATGAGCAGCTCTTACCGGCCGTGCGTACCTTCGGTTGCGGCCGCCCCGCCCCGTGTGGCGTGCCTCACTCATCACTCGGCGTCAGGCAACCGCTTCCGACGGGACCCCGTCTAACAGGTTGCGAATGATGTGATTCGGGGGAAATGTTCTGTGACCAAGGGGGAACCGTGACCGTCGTGACGCAGCCTGATGTGACCGTGATCATCGGTGCGTACGAAGCGATGCCGTATCTGGTCGAGTGCCTGGCGTCGGTCGAGGCGCAGACCATCGGCCCGGACCGGATGGAGGTCATCGCGGTCGACGACGGCTCGACGGACGGCACGGGGGAGTACCTGGAGGAGTTCGCGGCCCGCGCCGGGATGCCGGTCACCGTCGTCCGCCAGGAGAACTCCGGCAGCCCCAGCGGCCCGCGCAACGTCGGCCTCGGCAAGGCGGCCGGACGCTACGTCTTCTTCCTCGACGCCGACGACCGGCTCGGGACCGAGGCCCTGGAACGCATGGTCGCCATGGCCGACCGGAACGGCACCGACGTCGTCCTCGGCCGGGTCGAGGGCGTCAACCGCACCCCGCCGAGGTCCATGTTCGGCCGGACCCTCGAACGGACCGACGTCTTCTCCTCCAACATCAAGTTCACGCTGAGCGCACAGAAACTGTTCCGTCGCGCACTGCTGGAGCGGCACGGCATGCGGTTCGACGAATCGCTGTGGACCGGCGAGGACGCGCTCTTCACCCTGGAGGCCTACCTCCGGGCGGACGGCGTCTCCGTGCTCGCCGATCACACCTGCTACTACCTGGTGGGCCGCGAGGACGGCAAGCACGTGACGAAGACCGGCAGCTACACGCTGCGCTTCGACTCCGCGCGCGCCCTGATGAAGCTGATCGCCGACATGGTCCCGGCCGGCCCCCGGCGCGACGACCTGATGGTCCGGCCCTTCCTGATCACCCTGCTGCCGCAGTTCGGGCCCAAGTTCCTCAAGGACACCGAGGAGGTCCGCCGGAACAAGCTCGAACTGGCGAAGCCGCTGATGGATGCCTACTGGACGCCGGGGGTGGCCCGCCGGCTGAAGGTCCACGAGCGGCTGCGGCTGCACCTGGTGGCGGAGCAGCGGACCGAGCCGCTGATCGAGGTGGTGGAGTTCGTACGGGCCGGGAAGCAGGCCGCCGCGCTGCTGGAGAAGCGCGGCACCCGCCTCTACCTCGCGTACCCGCACTTCCGTTCCGGGACGGAGGGCATCCCCGACGACGTGTATCTCGCCGAACCCCGTGAGGCCCGCGCCTTCCCGGGGTACCGCGAACCGGCCGCCCGCTCCCTCCCGCGCCGGGCGCTGCGCAGGATCAGGCGGCTGCTGCCGAGCGGCGGCGTCGGCGCGGCGGCGGCCTGACGACCGCCGGTGCCGCGCCGACGCGCCCCGCTACTTGCCCGAGTGCAGCGCCCGGCCCACCACACGGCGGGCGCGCCGGTAGACGGAGGCCGCGGGCGCGGGGACGGCGTCCTTGACCCGCTTCGACCGGGCCAGCTCCCGCCGCAGCCGGTCGTTGTCCCTGGACAGCTCGCCGACCTGGGTGTGCAGCCAGCCGAACCGGGTGGTGAGCGAGGACAGGTCGGCGTCGTTCCAGGGGCGCACGCCCGGCGGGAACGCCAGCGACCGCATCCGCTCCTCGAAGGCCACGCCGCCGTCGCCGTGCGTGAAGGTGTTCTGCAGCCCGTTCTTGTCCAGGAAGCGGGTGAACCGCTCGAAGCGCTCGGCGTGGTTGCCGGTCAGCCCGCTGAAGTCGGCCTGCTCGTACAGCCGCGCCGGGTCAGCCGCCGCGGGGTCCTTGGCGACCTTGTCCAGGCGCTGGTGCGGGATCTCGAAGTAGCGGCACAGCTCCAGCGTGCGCGAGTCCCCGCACAGCACCGTCGCGGGGGTGCCGGCGAGCAGCGCCGCGATGTTGCCGTGGATGCGGGAGCCGAAGGAGAAGTCGAACGGGCGCAGCTCGTCGATCCAGGTGATCGGGTCGACGTACACCCGCACCTTGTCCTCCCGGTACATCGGGTGGTCCGGGTGCGTCGGTATCGCGGTCACCGCGGCGTTCGGGTCCGACATGTCCCGCCAGTGGAGCTGCCGCGCGTCGCTGAGGTTCTGGCCGATGAAGCGCAGGTTGGGGTAGTGCTCGTGGGTGCGGCTGATGATCCGGCCCAGCCCCTGCTTCTTCACCGCGCTGTGCGAGCCGTTGATCGCGATCCGCGACTCGGCCGTCAGGGCGGGAAGCTGCTTGCGCACGTCGAGTTCGCGGCCGTACATGAACAGCGACGGACAGCCGATGACCTCTACGTCCTTGAAGCCCATGTCCCGCAGGTACGTCTCGGTGAACTCACCGCGCACGCCGATCGAGGCGCTCCGGTCCAGCACCGCCGAGCAGAACGCGCGCACGGTCGGCTCGATCCGCTTCAGCCGCGCCGCGTCGTAGCCCACCCCGGTCTGCGCGCCCACACCGAGCACCACCACGGGGATGCGCAGCTTGGAGATGAGACGGGTCAGCCGCTGCAGCGCCACCTCGAAGGACGGGCGGAAGGCGTTGGCGAGCGGCACGACGAACGCGTCGTACTCCGCGTTGATGCGCGCCGCCGCGGCCACCTCGGTACGTCCGCCGTTCGAGATCACCTCGGTGTCCGGTGTCTCGAGGATCTTGTGCGCGGCGTCCTGGAAGATCAGGTTGCCGGAGTTGGTGGCGATGACGTCCTGGTGGAGGGCCTGCTCCACGGAGAAGACGTCATAGGGACTCTTGCCCGATCGGAGGAGGATGCGCTTCTGGGGGCGAACGGTAGGTGACACAACAGTCAATTTAAATTGGTGAAGGGTTTAATTTCTATAGGCAACGGGTACAACCTTTTTGCCGTAAGCGAACTGTGAGCAAACGGTTACCGTGTGCCTGTCCGCAAACTGGACCGATGCGCACCCCACGGCCCCCTTCGCGTAGATTGCCGCACAGGCAGCGTGGCCGCTCAAGGCATCCGGTACGGGGCGAGGGGACAGCAGGCAAGGTGACCGAGGCAAGGCAGGCCGTTGGTGCGGCCCGCAGGATCGTAGTCAAGGTGGGCTCCTCCTCGCTGACCACCGCCGCGGGCGGTCTGGACGCCGACCGGGTCGACGCCCTCGTCGACGTCCTCGCCAAGGTGCGCAGCGGAGGCGAGCGGGAGGTCGTACTGGTCTCCTCCGGTGCCATCGCGGCCGGACTCGCCCCGCTGGGGCTGCGCCGCCGCCCGAGGGACCTCGCCCGCCAGCAGGCCGCCGCCAGCGTCGGCCAGGGTCTGCTCGTCGCCCGCTACACCGCTTCCCTCGCCCGTTACGGGGTCCGGGTCGGCCAGGTGCTGCTGACCAGCGACGACATGAGCCGGCGCGCCCACCACCGCAATGCCTCCCGCACGCTGGACAAGCTGCTGGCGATGGGCGCCCTGCCGGTCGTCAACGAGAACGACACCGTCGCCACCGACGAGATCCGCTTCGGCGACAACGACCGCCTCGCCGCCCTGGTCGCCCACCTCGTCCACGCCGACCTGCTGGTGCTGCTCTCCGACGTCGACGGCGTCTACGACGGGGACCCGAGCAAGCCCGGCACCTCGCGGATAGCGGAGGTGCGGGGCCCCGGCGACCTCGCCGAGGTCGAGATCGGCAGCGCGGGCAAGGCCGGGGTCGGCACCGGCGGCATGGTCACCAAGGTCGAGGCCGCCGGGATCGCCGCGGCCGCGGGCATCCCGGTGGTGCTCACCAGCGCCGTCCACGCCGCGGAGGCGCTGAACGGCGGCGACACCGGCACCTACTTCCACCCCAGTGGCAAGCGCTCCGCCGACCGGCTGCTGTGGCTCCAGCACGCCTCCACCCCGCAGGGCTCCCTCACCCTCGACGACGGGGCGGTGGAGGCTGTCGTGAAGGGGCGCAAGTCGTTGCTGCCCGCCGGCATCGCCGCGGTGGAGGGCGACTTCAGCGCCGGCGACCCGGTCGAGCTGCGTGACGGCGGGGGGCACGCGGTGGCCCGGGGGCTCGTCAACTTCGACGCCAAGGAGATCCCCCTCCTGATCGGACGTTCGACCCGGGAGCTGGCGCGCGAGCTGGGTCCGGCGTACGAACGCGAGGTCGTGCACCGGGACGACCTGGTACTGGTGCGCTCGTCGCACGCGTGAAGCCGGTCCCGGAACGGGGCGTACGGAACGCTCCCGGTGGGGGACGTTCCGTAAAACCGCCACATGGAGCCCGGCGGCCTGCTCAACTTTCTCTCGGGGACATGTTGATGGGACACGTTCCGTCAAGGGTCATGCGAGAAGGAGGCCGTCGTGAGACGAGCGCGCCCCGGGACGGCGTCCCGCGGTGCTCTGACGAGCGTCGCGGCCGGAGAGACCTACGAGCGACGTGAGGGACCCAGGGACCTGCCCAGGCTGTGGCACGTCACCCTCAGCGTCTCCGGGGCGGAGGTGCCGCTGCCCGATCTGCGGCGCGCCCTGGAGCAGCTCGCCCACGACCACCCCTTCCTGCTGACCAGCAGATACGCGGGCGACCACGCGGAGATCCGCTACTGGGAGGAGGCCCGCGACCTCCATGACGCGGCAGCCGTGGCGCTGCGGCTGTGGGGCGAGCACCGGCAGACCGCCGGACTGCCCGCCTGGGAGATCGTCGGCCTGGAGGTCATCGACCGCGAGACGTACCACCAGCGCATCGCCGAGGGGTACGGCCCCGCGCCCGCGACTCCGGTGGGAGTGCACCCGTTCTGAACGGCCGCCCGGGGCCGCGGGGCCCCGGCTCCACGAGTGAGGTCGACGGCGGGATTCACCCCCCTTTGACCCGTCTCGCGGTGTGGGACGACGGCTGAACGGCCCGGTGCCGCGCACTACCCTTCCCCCATGACCACGCTCTCGCCGTACGACTCCATGTCCCCGGTCACCCAGGCCGCCTACCGGGCCAAGGCCGCCGCCGCCGATCTCGCGCCGCTCCCGCGCGCCGTGAAGGACGACGCGCTGCTCGCCATCGCCGACGCCCTGGAGGTCCGGACCGGCGAGATCGTCGAGGCCAACGCCAAGGACGTGGCCAAGGCCCGGGAGAACGGCACCAGCGAGTCCGTGGTCGACCGGCTCACCCTCACCCCCGAGCGCGTCCGCGCCATCGCCGCCGACGTCCGCGACGTCGCCAAGCTGCCCGACCCGGTCGGCGAGGTGGTGCGCGGCTCCACCCTCCCCAACGGCATCGACCTGCGCCAGGTCCGCGTCCCGCTCGGCGTGGTCGGCATCATCTACGAGGCCCGGCCGAACGTCACCGTGGACGCCGCCGCGCTGTGCCTCAAGTCCGGCAACGCCGTCCTGCTGCGCGGCTCGGCCTCCGCCTACGAGTCCAACACCGCCCTGGTCCGGGTGATCCGGGACGCCGTCGGCGGCGCCGGGCTGCCCGCGGACGCCGTCCAGCTCGTGCCCGGCGAGAGCCGCGACTCCGTCCGCGAGCTGATGCGCGCCCGCGGGCTCGTCGACGTGCTCATCCCGCGCGGCGGCGCCTCGCTGATCCGGACCGTGGTGAGCGAGTCCGTCGTCCCCGTCATCGAGACCGGCACCGGGAACTGCCACGTCTACGTCGACGCGCAGGCCGACATCGACATGGCGATCGACATCCTGATCAACTCCAAGGCCCAGCGGGTCAGCGTCTGCAACGCCGCCGAGACCCTCCTGGTGCACCAGGACATCGCCGCGGAGTTCCTGCCGCGGGCCCTCGACGCCCTGGCCGAGGCCGGGGTCACCGTGCACGCCGACGAGCGCGTGCTGGCCCACGCCAAGGACTCCAAGGCCACCGTGGTCGAGGCGACCCCGGAGGACTGGGAGACCGAGTACCTGTCGTACGACATCGCCGCCGCCGTCGTGGACTCCCTGGACAAGGCCGTCGAGCACATCCGGCTGTGGACCTCCGGGCACACCGAGGCGATCGTCACCACCTCCCAGCAGGCGGCCCGCCGGTTCACCCAGCTGGTCGACTCCACCACCGTCGCCGTGAACGCCTCCACCCGGTTCACCGACGGCGGCCAGTTCGGCTTCGGCGCGGAGATCGGCATCTCCACCCAGAAGCTGCACGCCCGCGGCCCGATGGGCCTGCCGGAGCTGACCAGCACGAAGTACATCGTCACCGGCGACGGGCACGTACGCCGCTGACACCGGCCGCGGGCACGCCGGCGGGCGGGCCTGGCGGAAAGGCGTCTCGGCAGGCGGATGAATTTCCGTACCGTCTGCCCAAATTGACCCCCCAGGTCTACTCTGGATCCGTGCCGGAGGACGTGGGGGGCACGCCGTTCTCGGACGGCTGGGAGCCCGACGACGACCAGGACCGCGGGGTGTCGGACGAAGAGTTCGCCTCCGTGGTCTTCGACGAGGCCTTCGTGCAGGCGGCCGTGGTGCACGAGCCGACCGCCGTCGAACGCCTCCTGGCCGCCGCCCAGGCCAGAGCCGAGGCCTCCGAGGCGGAAGCCCGCCGCGCCCGCGCCGGAGGCGACCGCTACGACGACGGCTACGGCCTCGACGGCGCCGGATTCGGTCATGATCAGGACGACGACGAGTTCGACGACGACCATGCCCACGGCGACCAGCACGGCTCCTTCTGGCCCTACGGCAAGCAGGTCCGCTGGCACCGGCCCGTCGCCTGGCTGCTCGCGCTGGTGATGGGCGTCGGCATGGTCGCGCTGGCCTTCGCCGCCGTCTACCGGGGCGCCTCCTCCGGCACCCGCGACCGGATGCCGTCCCCCGCCTCCACCGGCCTGGAGCAGGGCGCGGCGGCACGGCCCTCCGCCCCCGCCGGCACCGCACGCCCCGCGGTCTCGGTGATCCCGCGATCCCCCTGAAAGCCGCCCCGCGTTTCTGGTGAGAACCTGTCAGAAGTTGTCGCGCAGCGGTGCGTTTACCGGAGGCCCCCGAGACCTACCCTGAAAGTATGGGCGGGCCTGGAGACCCACCGGAGGGGACACCCGAGGGCGGCCCCGCAGGTGGCGAGGACGAGTACCGATCCGTCGTGTTCGACGAGTCGTTCGTCCGCGCTGCCCGCCTCCAGGAGTACTCCGCACAGGAGCGCATGACCGACCACTCACCCGCCGTGCGCCGCCGCCCGCCGCTGCGCCGCGGGCTGACCCGGCAGCTCCTGATCCTCCTCCTGCTGATCGCCGTCGCCTTCGGCACCGCGGTCTACATGGGGGTCCGCCACCCCTACGGCTCCCCGCAGGCCCGGCCCACCGTCGAACCCCTGCGGATGACCGTCATCCCGCTGGTCCCGCAGGGCAGGGTGCCGGGCGCCACCGACGCCGAGCACCTGTACGCGCACAGCCCGGCCGCCCAGTTCGAGGTCGGCGCCGCGGGAATCCCGCTGCCCGCCTCGCGCAGCACCGCGCACTTCTCGGACAGTCAGGTCACCGCCGCCCTCAGCATCGCCAGGAACTACCTGGTCCGCTCCTCCCTCGACCCCGACGTGCTCACCGGCCGCCAGGTCCGCCCGGTCCGGGCCCTGCTCGACGCCGACCAGCTCGCCCAGTTCGACCGCGGCTTCGACCACCCGGCGGCGGACGGCCGCCACGCCCCCACCGGCTGGCTGGTCCGAATCGACCCCTCCCGTGCGCGCCTGGCCGACGACCGGATCCGCGCCCAGGGCACCCTGCGGGCCGCCGAGACCGACGCGGCCACCCTGGAGATCAGCGCCGACACGATCTTCGTCTACGCCCTGCGCCCGGCCGGTGCCGCCGCCGACGCGGCCGCGTCCCTCTTCACCGTCCGCCGCGAGCTGGCCTTCCGCTTCACCCGCGACGACCTGCGCGTCGGCCAGCTCCGGCTGTCCGGCTCCTACACCCAGGCCGGCCCGCTGTCCTGCGCCGAGGACGCCACGTCGTACCTGCGCCCCCTGCTGCCCGGCCAGAGCGCCCGGGGCGGCGGCCCGGCGGGCACCAACCCCTACGCGGCGGACAGCACCACGGCCCTGTGCGGCACGCTGGCCGACGCGGCCCAGCCGAAGGTCTGACACCGGAGGCCGGACGTGTCCGGCCTCCGGCTCCGGGGCCGGGGGGCCGGCTACTGCCCGTCGTGCCCGGAGGTGCCCCGCGGCCCGTCCGTCCCGTCCGCCGGTCCGCCGTCCGGTCCGTCCTTCGGCGGGGCCGGGCTCCGGAAGCCGTCGAAGCCGCGGCGGACCCGGCCGCCGATGTCACCGGCGCCGCCCGCGAGGTCCGTGACCAGCTTCATCAGCGGGTCCTTGGACGTCTTCACATCGCTGGCGTAGCTCGCGGCGGACTCCCGGAATGAGTCGCTCACCGAGGCGTCCTTGTCCTCGCTGCGCCGCGGGTAGTGGCCGTCCATCAGGCGCTGGTGGTCCCGGGACTCCGCCCACTTCTTCAGCTCCGCGGCCCGGATGGTGGCGAAGGGGTGCGAGCGGGGCAGCACGTTCAGGATCTTCAGCACCGAGTCGCGCAGATCGCCGCCGGCCTCGTACTCCTCGGCCTGCTCCAGGAACGCGTCCACGTTCATCTCGTGCAGGTGGTTGCCGCCCGCCATCTTCATCAGGCCGCGCATGGAGGCCCGCAGATCCTGCCCCACCAGCAGCCCGGCCCGGTCCGCCGACAGCTCCGACTTGCGGAACCACTCCCTGAGCGCGGTCACCAGCGCCATGACCGCTATGTTGCCCAGCGGTATCCAGGCCACCTTCAGGGCCAGCGTCGTCAGGAACAGCAGGATCGTGCGGTACACCGAGTGACCGGACAGCGCGTGCCCCACCTCGTGCCCGACGACCGCCCGCATCTCCTCCTCGTCGAGCAGCTCGACCAGGCCCGTGGTGACCACGATGACCGGCTCGTCCAGGCCGATGCACATCGCGTTCGGCTGCGGGTCCTGCGTGACGTACATCGGCGGGACCTTCTCCAGGTCCAGGATGTAGCAGGCGTCCAGCAGCATGGTGTGCAGGTGCGCGAACTGCCGCTCCGAGACACGCACCGAGTCGGACAGGAACAGCAGCCTCAGGCTCCGCTCCGGCAGCAGTCCGCTCAGCGCCTTGAACACGGTGTCGAAACCGCTCAGCTTGCGCAGCGCCACCAGGGCCGACCGATCGGCCGGATGCTCGTAGGCGCGCGAGGAGATCCCCGGGAAACGCCTGCGCTGCCTGCTCGGCACGTGCTCGTGCCCGGTCTGCTCACGGCCGTCGTCGGACATGTCTTCCCCCATGTGCGTGTCAGTGCCACTGTCGCCCCCGAGGCAGGGGCCAGCCTAGGCGGAGTTACCGTGGACGGGCAGTACAGCGAAGGAGACCACGTCATGGAGTACCGCCCCCCGGCCACCTGGCTGACCGAGGCCGCCGGCGCCGCCGCCCAGCAGCACGGATCGGGCAACCTGCTCCGGATCGTTCTGATCGTGATGTTCCTCGGCTGCGCACTGACCGCATGGCTCCTGCTGCGCGGCTACAAGCAGAAGGACGACTGACCGGCCGCCGGAGTTCCCCGCCCGCGGCGCGCTCGACGCCCCGCGTCCGCCGCAACGGCGGAGTCGGGGTGATCGCCGCCGGGCCGCCCGCTTACGATGAGCCGACATCTCCATCCCGCCCACACGCGATTGGTCCTGCCGATGAGCCTCCACCTCGCCGCCGCCCAGCTGGTCACCCTCGCCGCCGAGGGTGGGGAGCACGGCGGCAACCACAACAGCCTGAACCCGGCGGTCACCGGCGGCGGCGCCCTGATCGTCCTGCTGCTCCTGCTGTGGATCACCACCCGCTTCAACCGCGACCGCTGAACCGGGACCCCGTCCCCGGCCAGGGCCCCCGGACCGGGCCGGTAGGGTCTGCACGCATGGAACAGCAGGACAAGCCCACCGGTCCGGTGCGCACCCCGGCGCCACGTCCGGGCAGCGGCCCCGCCCACCCGGGCAAGCGCCGCCTCGGCGTCATGGGCGGAACGTTCGACCCGATCCACCACGGGCACCTCGTGGCGGCCAGCGAGGTCGCCGCCCAGTTCCAGCTGGACGAGGTGGTGTTCGTGCCCACCGGCCAGCCGTGGCAGAAGTCCCACCGGAAGGTGTCCCCGGCCGAGGACCGCTACCTGATGACGGTCATCGCCACCGCCGAGAACCCGCAGTTCTCCGTCAGCCGCATCGACATCGACCGCGGCGGCCCCACCTACACCGTGGACACCCTGCGCGACCTGCGGGCCCTCAACCCCGACACCGACCTGTTCTTCATCACCGGTGCCGACGCCCTCGGCCAGATCCTCACCTGGCGGGACTCCGAGGAACTGTTCTCCGTCGCGCACTTCATCGGCGTCACCCGCCCGGGCCACCACCTGACCGACCAGGGGCTGCCCGAGGGCGGAGTCTCGCTCGTCGAGGTTCCCGCGCTCGCCATCTCCTCGACGGACTGCCGCGCGAGAGTCGCCAAGGGCGACCCCATCTGGTACATGGTGCCGGACGGAGTCGTGCGTTACATCGACAAGCGCGAGCTGTACCGCGGCGAGTGAGCCGAGAGGGGCCACCGGTGAACGACCGATACGACGCGGATGACGCCGCCCAGGGCGCCGCCCCGTACGAACTCGTCGGCTACGACGAGTACGGGCAGCCCGTTTACCGGCAGATCCCGGCACAGCAGACGCCGCAGCAGGCCTACGACCCGTACGCCCAGCAGGGCTACGGCTACGACCCGTACGCGACGGGCCCCCAGCAGCCCCAGTCCTACGACGCCTACGGAACCGGCCGGCAGCAGCCCGCCACCCCCTCCTACGACCCCTACGGCTCTCAGGCCCCGTACGACGCCTACGGCGCCGGTGCCCAGGAACCCGCCGCCCCGTACGACCCGTACGGGCAGGCGGCGACCAGCGGGCAGCACCCGCGGGTCGCCGAACAGACCGCCTACATCCCGCAGCAGGCCGGCCCCGGCGGCACCACCGCCCCGCGGGAGCCCGAGGCCCCCGAGCCCCCCGCCGCCCCCGGTGAACCGGACGGCGGCGGCGACCAGTTCGCCTTCGTCGAGGAGCCCGACGGCGACTCCGAGGACGTCATCGACTGGCTGGCGTTCACGGAGAACCGCACCGAGCGCCGCGAGGAGGCCCGCCGCCGCGCCCGCAGCCGGATCACCGCCCTCGTGGTCGTCCTCGCGCTCGTCGCCGTGGGCGGCGTGGGCTATCTCTGGTACGCCGGGAAACTGCCCGGCCTGTCCTCCTCCGGGTCCAAGCCGGGCACGGCCACGCCGGTGGGCGCCCAGAAGCGCGACGTGATCGTCGTCCACCTGCACAACACCGGGAAGTCCGGCACCTCCACGGCACTGCTGGTCGACAACACCACCACCAAGCAGGGCACCACCGTGCTGCTGCCCAACTCCCTCGCGCTGAGCGGCGACGACGGCTCCACCACGACGCTCGCCAAGTCCGTGGACGACGACGGCGCCTCCGGCACCCGCGACCAGCTCGACACCGTCCTCGGGACCAGCATCCAGGGCACCTGGCGCCTGGACACCCCCTACCTGCAGAACCTCGTCGACCTGGTCGGCAACATCGACGTCGACACCGACACCGACGTGCCCGACCCGGATGCCAGGAAGAAGGGATCCGCCGCGCTGGTCCACCGGGGCAAGGCGCAGACCCTCAGCGGCAAGATGGCCGTCGCCTACGCCACCTACCGCGCGTCCGGCGAGTCCCAGAACGCCCAGCTCGAGCGGTTCGGGCAGGTCATGCAGGGGGTGCTCCGCAAGCTCTCCTCGGAGCCCGCGGCCGCCACCACCACCGTGCAGACCCTGGCGCAGATCCTCGACCCGCCGCTGACCGACAAAGACCTCGGCTCCTTCCTCGCGGGCCTCGCCGACCTCGCCAAGGGCGGGGACTACCGGACGGCCCTGCTGCCCGTGCAGAGCGACGGCACGCTGAGCGCCGCGACCGGCGACAGCGTGGTCAAGAACATCCTGGGCGGCACCGCCAAGAGCCCCGACGCGGGATCGGCGGTGCGGGTCTCCGTCCAGAACGCCACCGGCGTGAAGGACGACACAGAGAAGGCCCGCGTCGTGCTCCTGAACGGTGGTTTCACCTTCCTGGAGGGCGGCACCGCGGCCGGCGCCCGGACCACCTCCCAGGTGCTCTACGCCGACGCCGCGGACAAGGCGGACGCCGCCGAGGTGGCCAAGACACTGGGCCTGCCGGCCGGCTCCGTGGCCAAGGGCACCGTGTCCTCCGGCGCCGACGTCTCGGTCGTCCTCGGCGCCGACTACCGGCCCGCCTCCTCCTGACCGCGGCCCGGGCACCCCACGCGACGCCGTAATCGCGTGGGGTGCGCCAGGCGGTCCGTGAGACCCTTGAGGTCAACAGACCGCCGACCGAAAGCCGCGTAGTGACCGCCACCGATCGTTCCCTCGACCTCATCAACACCGCCGCCCAGGCGGCGGCCGACAAGCTCGCCCACGACGTCATCGCCTACGACGTCAGCGACGTGCTGTCGATCACGGACGCATTCCTGCTGGCCTCCGCGCCGAACGACCGCCAGGTCCGGGCGATCGTCGACGAGATCGAGGAGCGCCTGCTCAAGGAGCTCAGCGCCAAGCCCGTTCGCCGCGAGGGCGACCGCGAGTCCCGCTGGATCCTGCTCGACTACGTCGACATCGTCGTCCACGTCCAGCACAGCGAGGAGCGGGTCTTCTACGCCCTGGAGCGGCTGTGGAAGGACTGCCCCGAGCTCGAGCTGCCCGCCGACGCCAAGGCCACCCGCGGCAAGGCCGAGGAGCACGCCAAGCTGCAGGCCGCCGAGGCCGCGGAGGAGCCGGACGGGGACTGGCGATGAGTGCCACCGGCGAAGTGACCGACCGCAGGGGCCGGGGCCGCCGCATCATCCTGTGGCGGCACGGCCAGACCTCGTGGAACGTCGAGCGCCGCTTCCAGGGCAGCACGGACGTCGAGCTGACCGAGACCGGCGTCGGCCAGGCCCGCCGCGCCGCCCGGCTGCTCGCCTCCCTCGCTCCCGACGCGATCGTCTCCTCCGACCTGCGACGGGCCGCGAACACCGCCGCGGAGCTGGCCGCCCTCACCGGGCTCGACGTCACCCGTGACGAGGGCCTGCGCGAGACCTACGCGGGCGTCTGGCAGGGGCTGACGCACGACGAGATCATCAGCCGCCACGGCGAGGAGTACGCCGCCTGGAAGCGCGGCGAGGCGGTCCGCCGCGGCGGCGGTGAGCTGGAGACCGAGGTCGCCGACCGGGCCGCCCCGGTCGTGCTGCGGCACGCCGACAAGCTGCCCGAGGACGGCACCCTCGTGGTGGTCAGCCACGGTGGCACCATCCGCACCACCATCGGCCGGCTCCTCGGGCTGCAGGCCCCGCACTGGGAGAGCCTCGGCGGCCTGTCCAACTGCTGCTGGTCCGTGCTCGGCGAGGGCGCCCGGGGCTGGCGCCTGCTGGAGCACAACGCGGGCACCCTCCCGGAGCCCGTCCTCGGCGACGACGACTGAGCGGCTCCCGGGGCCGCGTTCCCCACCCGGGGGCCCGGATTTCACTTTCCGGCAGGTCACAGGCTAAAGTTCTTCTTGTTCGCCCCGCCGAGCGGGGCGAAACACCATGCGGCTCGCCGCGTGGGACAAGGGGCTATAGCTCAGTTGGTAGAGCGCCTGCATGGCATGCAGGAGGTCAGGAGTTCAATTCTCCTTAGCTCCACGGATCGACACTCTGTCGAGTTGTCAGAGATCGGTGATGAGGATCCCGTCCCCCTCGGGGGGCGGGATCCTCTGTGTTCCGGCGACTGTTGCGCGCGACCCACCGGATGGCCTGTTCCTCGCGTTACCGGCTGGTCCGGCTGACCCGGCGGGGCGATGTTGTGCAGACTGGTCCCGTTCCGGCTTGAGTCACCCGGGGTCCCGCGGGCGTATACCTCCACGGAGGCGTTCCCGGCGGGCGCGCGGACACCGGTGGACCCGGCCGTGAGGGGCGCCGTGTCCGGACCGGTACCGAGGCGTCGCTGACCGTATTGGCCCGGCCGTGGCAGAATCAAACGGCCGGAAGGGGGCGCGGCCCGACGGGAGGAGTAGCGATGCCTGCGAGCATCCTTGGGGAGGTCGGCCACCTCCTCGGTGCTGCGTTGATACGGGACACGACCACCCGGCTCAGCTGCCCCTCCTGCGGTTCCGGGCATGTGGCGCAGGTCCTCGGCGACAATGGCGGTATCTCCTACGTGTGCACGGCCTGCGGCCACAGCTGGAGCTGATCGATGGGTGCACACAGGCGAAAGTGCGACTGGTGCGGCAGTGGTACGCCGATCGTCCGTGACATGGAGCCGATCAATCCCGACTACCAGTACTGGTGCGAGGAATGCGCGCGGGCGCTGATCATAAAAGGCGACCCGATCGAGACGTACCGCGAGCTGGAGGGCGAGCCGATCTACGGCCGTCTGCTCGAGGAGCACTGCACGCTCAAGAGGTTCTACTCCTTCGTCACCGCTTGACGTATCGCTGACCCCTGCCGCCGCCCCGGCAACGATGTCGAGCCCCCGGCCAGCGCCAGGCACAGCGCCGCGGTCCCCGCGTAGAGGGCCGAGAGCGTCATCTGGACGCCGTTCTGGTGCAGTTCGGGCCGTGCCGGACCGTGCGGCACCCACCAGGGGACGTACGCGCAGAACACCAGGGCCGTGCCCGCGGCCGCCACCCGGTGCCCGCGCGTCCACAGCAGCAGCACCAGGGGTACGCACCACACCCAGTGGTGCGTCCACGACACCGGGCTGACCAGCAGCGCCGTGACCGCGCAGCAGCACACGGCCCAGGCCCGCAGCCCGCGCAGCTCCGCCCGCACCGCCACCGCGAGCCCCACGGCCGTCACCACGGCCGCGCAGGCCGTCCAGGCGGCTCCCGGGTCCGGAGTGTGCAGCAGACGCGCCAGCACCCCGCGCAGGGCCTGGTCGGCGGTGTCCTCGGCGTGCCCGACCCGGTCCGAGCGGAACACCGTGTCCGTCCAGAAGCGCCACGAGTCGTACGGCAGGACGGCGGCCGCGAGCAGCGTGGCACCGGCGAACGCGACGGCCGCCCCGCGCGCGTGACGCAGCCACGGCTCCCCGTCACCGCCCCGCAGCCGCGCCACGACCCCCGTGGTCAGCAGGAACACCGGGAACAGCGCCGGCGTCAGCTTCACCGCGGCGGCGAGCCCGAGCCCCACGCCGGCCCAGCGGCCGCGGCCGTCGGCGCGGTGGCGGGTCAGGTCCCGGAGCACCACCGTGGCCAGCAGCAGGTTGACCTGGCCGTAGCGCAGCGTGGTCCACACCGGCTCGCACCAGACGGCCGCCGCCGCGACCCACCAGACCGTCTCCGCGCGCGTGTGGCCGACGAGTCTCAGGGACAGCCGCACGAACACCAGCAGCAGGACCAGGTTCCCGGCCGTGGCCAGCGTGCGCAGGACCGCGGTGCCCGGCAGCGTCAACGCCGTGAACAGCAGGGCCGCGAACGGGGGATAGGTGGTGGGCAGGTGCGCGGCGGTCGCCCGCAGCGCGTACAGATCACCGCCCGCGCGGACGGTGGCGCCCTCGGCCCGGTACACCATCAGGTCGATCATCGACACGTGCGCGGCCCGCTGGGCCAGCCAGAACGCGGTGAACGACACCAGGCACGCGCCCGCCGCCACCGGTACGCGACGCCGGGCTCCGGGGAACGCTGTCAGGGTCACGAAAGCAGACATTAGCCTCCGTACGGGAGCCAAACGGAAACCGATTTGGTACTGCACCCCGGGGAGCGTGTAATGTTGGCGTCGCCGCCGGGGAAACCGGGCGGAACAAAGCAAGGGGCTATAGCTCAGTTGGTAGAGCGCCTGCATGGCATGCAGGAGGTCAGGAGTTCAATTCTCCTTAGCTCCACAGAAATCGAAGGCGGACCATCCGAATGGATGGTCCGCCTTCGACGTGTTTCCTGTCACGTTCCTCGTCGCGGACGTGTCCGCCACCGCGGCCGGCTCGTACGCGCGCGTGTGCTCCGGCAGACGCGCGCGGGGGGACCCGGTTCGGATCCCCCCTCCGTCACGCGCGGCCGAGTCGTCAGCGGCCGAGGGCCCGCCGGCCCCGGCCCTGGGAGAGGACGGGCAGATTGCGTGACGGCGCCTGGCCGCGGGTGTCCTCCTCGATGCGTAGCGCCAGGGCGGGGCAGCGGCGCACCGCGCGCAGCGCCTTCGCCTCGGCGTAGCGCGGCACCTGAGCCTGCGCCACCGTCGGGAAGCCGTCCGCGCCGAGTTCGAAGACCTCGGGGAGGATGTCGGCGCAGAGGCCGTGACCCCGGCACAGCGTCCAGTCGACGTGGATCTTCTGGCGGCTCCCGCCCGTCTCCTCGGGTCCCGCGCCGCCCGCGATGCCCGAGGGGGCCCTGCCCCCCTCGAAGAGCGGCAGCACGCCCTCCACGGGCCGTCCGCAGCCGTTGCCGAGGACGTGCGCGGCCAGGTCGTCGGTGAACGCCTTGATGGTCGACTCCAGGAACATCGCGGAGCCGTCGGGGTGCGAACACGCCCCGCGCCGCTTCACGTTCTTCGCGACCTGCTTCAGTGCCTCCAGGGCGGCCGGTCCGCCGCCGTTCAGGATGTCCTCCAGGCCGCGCGCGGCGGCGGGCAGCCCCAGGTAGCAGGGCCCGCACTGGCCGGCGCTCTCCTCGGCCAGCCACTGGGCCACCCGCAGCGACTCGCCGAGCGGGCAGGTCTCCTGGCTGATCGGCAGGATCGCGCCCGCCCCCAGCGAACCGCCCACCGCGTCCAGCGAGTTGCGGGAGACGATCGCCTCGTTGACGGTCGCGGCGTCGATCCACTTGCCGTGGTAGCCGCCGGTCAGCACGCCCTGCGGCACCGGCGGGGCACCGGCCAGCTGCAGGACGTAGCGCAGCGGCACGCCGGTGGGGACCTCGAGCACCATCGGCCGGGCGACCGCTCCGGAGACGGTGAGCATGACGGTGCCCGGCTCGTCGTACAGGCCGGTGTTGCCGTAGCGCTCCGGGCCGATGCGGGCGGCGATGGCGAGCTGCGCGAACGTCTCCGCGTTCGACAGCAGGGTGGGCGCACCGCCGACGCCGCTCTGCGAGGCGCTGATCTTGCGGCCCGGCGGGATGGCCGGCCCGCCGTCGACCGAGCGGATCAGCGACGCGGCGGCGCCGGTGACCATCCGGACCGGGTTGCGCTGCACCCACGCGCGCAGTGCCGACCTGCGGCTGTTGCTCAGGCCGCGTTCGGCGAGCGCGGCCTCCATGGAGCGCTGGGTGGACTCCCGGGTGACGCCGATCACGAGGGTGCGCGCGCCGAGCGCCTCGGCGCACAGCAGGGCGCCGTCCAGGATGAGGTGCGGGGCACGGTTGATGAGCACCGTGTCCTTGCGGCAGGCCGGTTCGTCCTCACTGCCGTTGACGACGACGACCGGCCGCACCCCGCGCTTGATCGCCGACTCGGCGACCGAGCGCAGCTTCCTGTGGAAGGGGAAGCCCGCGCCGCCCCGGCCCTTGAGGTTGATGCGCTCGGCGAGCTGGGCGAGCTGCTCGCCGCCCAGCGGGTCGAGCGGCCCGTGCACCTTGAGGTGCATGGGCAGGTCGAGCCGCTCCACAAGGTCGAAGCCCGAGGTCAGCTGGGGAAGGCCGACCACGCGGACTTCCGGGACGTCGGGCAGGGCCTCGTTCACCTATAGCCTCCGGAAGGCGTGTTCCAAGGTTCGCCCGAACCCGGCGTGTCGTACATGCCGGGGTTTGTTTCGGTGGCGGGACCGCTGTTGAACGTGTCACCCGAGTTGTACGTCCCGTAGGCGGCGTTCGTCTCACCGGTGTCGTACACGTCACGTCCGCCGTATCCGCCCGTGCCCGGATTGCCATAGGCCGGGATGTTGTATCCCGTGTCCTGGAGCGGGTCGTACGCCGACGGCGGGGCCTCGCCGACCGGCGGCGGGGACGGGATCGGCCAGCTCCCCGAGGTGCTGGACGGCCCGTCCACGCGCGGCATCGCCTCCGTGGCCTGCATGTCCAGCGGCAGGTCCATGCGCGCGGTCCGGTCGGCCGTGTACGGCTGCTGCGGCCGGCCCGGCGTGGACACCGCGCGGTAGGCGGCCGCGAAGCCGGAGGCGGGCTCGGCGGCCGGCGCGGCGGGGGTCTGGTACAGCGGCCCGGGGCCGGCCGGCGGGCCGGCGGGCGACGGCCTCTGCTCGCGCCGGGACTCGAAGCCCGGCAGGGCGGACTCGCCGGCCCGGGAGCGGCTCGCGTCCAGCTCGTCCAGCCCGCGCCGCTCCGAGCTGCCCAGCACGGCGACGAGCCGGTCGGCGACCCTGCGCTTGACGGGGCGCGGGGCCGAACGCAGCGCCAGCGCGCCCATGACGCCGAGCAGGGACAGGCTGTAGAGGATCACGAAGACCGGCTTGGCCTGGCGACCCGCGTAGAGCCCGTGCACCAGCGCCGCGCACCAGGCCGGATAGGCCAGCATGTGCATCGCCCGCCAGCGGGCGGCGACCGGGGCCGGCGTGGCGAAGTTGCTGCGCAGGGCGCCGGTCACGCCCACGAAGATCATCAGCAGGCCCGCCAGCGAGCCCAGGCCGATCAGACCGCCGCTTCCGGTGACGCCGAGCGAGAACGGGATGACCGCGGCGATCAGCTTGGTGTGGTCCAGGGCGATCTTGGTGGTGATGTGCAGCAGCAGGAACGCGATGGAGGCGACCGCGGTGGTCCGGTGCACCGCCTGGCCGACGATCCGCTGGCGCGTGTTCAGGAAGATCCGGTCCTGGGCGAACAGCCCCCAGATCACCGAACAGCTCAGCGAGACCAGGGACAGCACGCCCGCTCCGAAGTTCAGGAACTCCTGGAACTGGCTGCCTCCGACCAGCACGATCACGGGTATGAGCAGCAGGACGACGGCGGACGCCACCCCATAGGCCGACCGGCCCGGCTTGGGGAGCGAGCTGTTACTACGACGAGGGTTCATGGGGGCAACTCCGAGCAGTTTCGGGAAAGCGGTCCCGCTGCCGAACTCTAAGTGGCGCCATACCGATCAGTAGGAGCTTTGAGTTATTGCGTTGTTATCAAAGGACAATGGGACTGGGACGGTGTCCCTTAGTGGCTGTTACGCGAAGTAATCTCTGACCTTGGTTCAGTTGCGGGCGGGCGATGTGACATGTCCACCAGGCATACGGAAGCGCGTCGCGGCTTGCTCAAGGGCTGCGGTACCCTAGCGCCATGCGTGCCGTACGCCTTCTGCTTAGCGGGCCGCGCTGATCAGTACCGACCCACCGGTCGAACCGTGTGGTCGGCATCGGCGCGGCGTCCCCTCCTGTGCGAGGGGATTTTTCGTTTCCTGAGTGTCACAGCCGCAGGCAGCCGCAGGCAGAGACGATCGATGGAGCTTTGAGGATCATGAGCGAGACGAACCCCGCTGCCACCGCCGAGGTGGCCGCGCCGCACCGCTACACGGCCGCCATGGCAGCCGAGATCGAGGCACGCTGGCAGGACTTCTGGGACGCCGACGGCACCTACGCGGCGCCGAACCCCAAGGGTGATCTGGCCGGCGACCCCGAGCTGGCGGCCCGGCCCAAGAAGTTCATCATGGACATGTTCCCCTATCCCTCGGGCGCGGGCCTGCACGTCGGTCACCCCCTGGGCTACATCGCCACCGACGTCTACGCCCGGTTCCAGCGGATGACCGGCCACAACGTCCTGCACACCCTGGGCTTCGACGCCTTCGGCCTGCCCGCCGAGCAGTACGCCGTGCAGACCGGCACGCACCCGCGCGTGTCCACCGAGGCGAACATCGAGAACATGAAGGCCCAGCTGCGCCGGCTGGGTCTGGGCCACGACAAGCGCCGGTCGTTCGCGACGATCGACCCGGAGTACTACAAGTGGACCCAGTGGATCTTCCTGCAGATCTTCAACTCCTGGTACGACGACGAGGCCGGTGCGGCGCGCCCGATCTCCGAGCTGGTCGCCCGGTTCGAGTCCGGTGAGCGCGCGGTGCCCGGAGGGCGCCCCTGGAACGAGCTGAGCGCCGTCGAGCGCGCCGAGGTCCTGGGCGAGTACCGCCTGGCCTACGCCTCCGACGCCCCGGTCAACTGGTGCCCCGGGCTGGGCACCGTGCTGGCCAACGAGGAGGTCACCGCCGACGGCCGCTCCGAGCGCGGCAACTACCCGGTCTTCAAGGCCAAGCTGCGCCAGTGGAACATGCGCATCACCGCCTACGCCGACCGGCTGCTGGAGGACCTGGAGGCGCTGGACTGGCCCGAGGCCATCAAGCTGCAGCAGCGCAACTGGATCGGCCGCTCCGAGGGCGCCCGCGTCGACTTCCCGATCGACGGCGAGCGCATCACCGTCTTCACCACCCGCCCCGACACCCTGTTCGGCGCGACCTACATGGTGCTGGCCCCCGAGCACCCGCTGGTCGAGAAGTTCACCCCGCAGGCCTGGCCCGAGGGCACCCACCAGGTGTGGACCGGCGGCCACGCCACCCCCGCCGAGGCCGTCGCCGCCTACCGCGCGCAGGCCGCCTCCAAGTCGGACGTCGAGCGGCAGGCCGAGGCCAAGGACAAGACCGGCGTCTTCATCGGCGCGTACGCCACCAACCCGGTCAACGGCGAGCAGGTCCCCGTCTTCATCGCCGACTACGTCCTGATGGGCTACGGCACCGGCGCGATCATGGCCGTCCCGGCGGGCGACCAGCGCGACTTCGAGTTCGCGCGCGCCTTCGAACTGCCGATCCACTGCGTCGTCGAGCCCACCGACGGCCGCGGCACGGACACCTCCACCTGGGAGGACGCCTTCGGGTCGTACGAGGCGAAGATCATCAACTCCGCCAACGACGACATCTCCCTGGACGGCCTGGGCGTCACCGAGGCCAAGGCCCGCATCACCGACTGGCTGGAGCGCCGGGGCATCGGCGAGGGCACCGTCAACTTCCGTCTGCGCGACTGGCTGTTCAGTCGCCAGCGCTACTGGGGCGAGCCCTTCCCGATCGTCTACGACGAGGACGGCGTCGCCCACGCGCTGCCCGAGTCGATGCTGCCGCTGGAGCTGCCCGAGGTCGAGGACTACAGCCCGCGCACCTTCGACCCGGACGACGCCGACACGCAGCCCGAGACCCCGCTGTCGCGCAACGAGGACTGGGTCAACGTCACCCTGGACCTGGGCGACGGGCCGAAGAAGTACCGCCGCGAGACCAACACCATGCCCAACTGGGCCGGCTCCTGCTGGTACGAGTTCCGCTACCTGGACCCGCACAACGACCGGCAGCTGGTCGACCCCGAGATCGAGCGGTACTGGATGGGCCCGCGCGAGGGCCTGCCGCACGGCGGTGTCGACCTGTACGTCGGCGGCGCCGAGCACGCCGTGCTGCACCTGCTGTACGCGCGCTTCTGGTCCAAGGTCCTGTTCGACCTGGGGCACGTCTCCTCCGCGGAGCCGTTCCACAAGCTGTTCAACCAGGGCATGATCCAGGCCTACGTCTACCGCGACAGCCGTGGCATCGCCGTGCCGGCCGCCGAGGTCGAGGAGCGGGACGGCGAGTACCACCACCAGGGCGAGAAGGTCACCCGCCTGCTGGGCAAGATGGGCAAGTCCCTGAAGAACGCGGTGACTCCGGACGAGATCGCCGCCGAGTACGGCGCCGACACGCTGCGCCTGTACGAGATGGCGATGGGCCCGCTGGACGTGTCGCGGCCGTGGGACACGCGCGCGGTGGTCGGCCAGTTCCGGCTGCTGCAGCGGCTGTGGCGCAACATCGTCGACGAGAACACCGGCGAGGTCACCGTCACCGACGCCGAGCCGGGCGAGGAGACGCTGCGTGCCCTGCACAAGGCGATCGACGGCGTGCGCCAGGACCTGGAGGGCCTGCGCTTCAACACGGCCATCGCCAAGGTGACCGAGCTGAACAACCACCTGACCAAGGCCGGTGGCGAGCTGTCCCGCTCGGTCGCCGAACCGCTGGTGCTGCTGGTCGCCCCGCTGGCCCCGCACGTCGCCGAGGAGCTGTGGCGCAAGCTGGGCCACACCGACTCGGTCGTCCACCGGGACTTCCCGGTCGCCGACCCGCGGTACGTGGTGGACGAGACCGTGACCTGCGTCGTGCAGGTCAAGGGCAAGGTCAAGGCCCGTCTGGAGGTGTCGCCGGCCATCTCCGACGAGGAGCTGGAGAAGGCGGCGCTGGCGGACGAGAAGGTCGTCGCCGCGCTGGACGGCGCGGCGATCCGCAAGGTGATCGTGCGCGCGCCGAAGCTGGTGAACATCGTTCCGGCGTGACCGTGCGGCCGTGTGAACGCGGCGGGGCCGGGGGATCGGACACCTCGGGGTAGTCCCCTACGGGCAGGTTCGGGGTTTCACCGGAACCCCGGACCTGCCCGCTGCGTTTACCGTGGAGAGCACAGCGGCGAACGCCGCACCGGGCTGAGGAGGAGCGGCATGGAAACAGTGATCACCGTGTTCGCCCTGCTGTTCCTGGTCTTCATCGGGCTCGGCGCGTACGCGACCGTCAAGGCGGTCGGCGCGGCCAAGCGCGGCGTGGACCGCACGATCGCGCAGGCCCGCCGCACCGTGGAGGACCACACCCTGCGGGCCAAATCCATCGCCCAGGTCGGCCCGGCCGGCGAGATCGCCCAGCTGCGGCTCGCGCTGCGCAGCTCGATGCGCGCCACCCAGGAAGCGCTGCACGCGGGCGTGGCCGAGGACGAGTCGCTCCGCGAGTCGCTCGGCCTCTTCCAGCGGCTCAGCGCGCACGGACAGGAGCTGGACGCCGACCTCAAGCGCCTGGAGTCCGAGCCGGACCGGACGACACTCGCCGCGCACCTGCCCGAACTGCGCCGCCGCACGGAGCGAGTCACCCGCTCCGCGGACTCGCTCCGCTGGGCGGCCCGCGACCGGGCCCACCGCTTCGCCGAGGACGACCTGGACGCGCTCAGCGCCCAGATCGACGTCGAGACGGGCGCCCTGCGGCACTGGACGCAGACCGAACCGCAGCAGGCGCCGCCGTGGCCGGACGCCCCCGCCGCCGACGGCACCACCGGCCGGCAGCCCGGGACCGACCCGCGAGCACCCCGTTCCGCCGAGGCACCGGCCCCGGCCGCGCTCACCCCGCCCGCACCGCGCCAGGCCTACCCCTGGCAGAAGAAACCGCGCCCGGAGAGCACCACTTGACCGGACCGCTCCGGGACCGGCGGACAGGGGCCGGTCTGCCGTACGGGCACCATGGCGGGTAACCTCCAGCTCATGTCCCGCCATGTCGCGATCGTCACCGATTCAACGGCCTACCTGCCGCCACGGACGATGGAGCGCCACGGCATCACCGCGGTACCCCTGACCGTCGTACTCGGCGACCAGGCGCTCGAAGAGGGCACCGAGATCTCGACCCGCTCCCTCGCCCAGGCCCTGCAGAAGCGCCGCCCGGTCACCACCTCCCGGCCCAGCCCGCAGATGTTCGCGGAGACCTACCGCAAGGTCGCCGCGTCCGGCGCGAGCGCCATCGTCTCCCTGCACCTGTCCGCCGAGCTGTCGGGCACCTACGACGCCGCGGTCCTCGCCGCGCGCGAGGCGCCGGTCCCGGTGCGGGTGCTGGACACCGGGATGATCGCGATGGCCCTGGGGTTCTGCGCCCTGGCCGCCGCCGAGACGGCGGAGGGGGGCGGCACCGTGGACGAGGCCGTCACCGCCGCCGAGAAGCGGGCGTCCGGGACCTCCGCCTACTTCTACGTCGACACCCTCGACTATCTGCGCCGCGGCGGCCGCATCGGCGCCGCGCAGGCACTGTTCGGCTCCGCGCTGGCCGTGAAGCCGCTGCTGCAACTGGCGGGCGGCCGCATCGAACCCCTGGAGAAGGTGCGCACGGCGTCCCGGGCGATCGCCCGCCTCGAGGAGATCGTCGCCGACCGGGCGGGCGGCGCCGAGGTGGACATCGCCGTTCACCATCTCGCCGCGCCCGACCGGGCGTCCGCCCTCGCCGACCGGCTGCGGGCCCGGGTGCCCGGTCTGGCCGACCTGCACGTCAGCGAGGTCGGCGCGGTGATCGGGGCGCACACCGGGCCCGGGCTGCTGGGCGCGGTCGTCTCGCCGCGCTGAGCGGGCGCCGCCCGGCGGCTCGCCGGTGCGGGGCGTGCCCGGGCGGGCGGGATCGCGCGGGATCTCCATCACTCGTGCGAGTGATGGAGATGTCCACAACGGGGCGGCGATCCACGGAAATCGCCCAAGATCATCGCTGATCGGAGAGATGCCCGATCCTCGTCGCATGGCACTTCGATCACGTTCACGCACCGCCACTCCGACCAGCGGACCGGGCCGTGGCCCCGCCTCCGACGGCCGCGTCCGACGCCGCTCCGCCGACCGTCCCCGCACCCGTCACCGCACCCCCGCACCGGCCGAGGAACTGCGCCGCCGCGCGGAACTCCTCTTCGGTGAACGCGCGGTGCACTGGCCGGAGTCGGGTAACGCCCCGCCGGACGGGCCCCCCGCGAACACCGAGAGGATGACGGGGCTCGCGTCCGGACCGCGGCCGCTGAGCACGGCACCCCCTGCTCCGGACGCGATCGCCGAGGCCGCCGTTTTCGGACCCGAGCCGCCCGCCGCGGCCGACGACCCGGACCCGGGCGGCGTCGACGACACACAACCGGCCGACTACCCGGGCCGGTTCGAGCCCGAAGGGCGGCTCCCGCCCACCCTGCGGGAGCGGACCGGGCTCGCTCTGCGGGAGCGGTTACCGGTCTGGCTGCAGACGCGGTGCGGGGTGGAGCGGCGGGGCGTGCTCGCGCTGGCCGTGGTGCTCGTGGCGGCCGCCGTGTTCGCCGTCCAGCACTTCTGGTCGGGACGCACTCAGACGGTGAGCGCTCCTCAGGTGGTGCGCGCCGGGGCGCCGTACGCCGGCAGGGACGAGACCGTGCGGTCCAGCCGGTCCACCGGCGCCTCATCCGCGAACGCCCCCGCCACGGAGGCTTCGACGGGGCCCGCGGCGGAGATCGTCGTGGACGTCGGCGGCAAGGTCCGCAGGCCCGGAGTCCGGCGGCTTCCGGCCGGCTCCCGGGTGGCCGACGCGCTGCGCGCGGCGGGCGGGGTCCGGCCGGGGGTGAGCACCGAGGGACTCAACCGGGCCCGCTTCCTGGTGGACGGCGAACAGGTGCTGGTCGGCGTGGCCGCGGGGACGGCGGCGGCCCCGCCCGGGACGGCCAACGGCGCGGGCGGAGCGGCGGCGGGCGCGGGACCCGCGGCCCCGGTCTCCCTCGGCACGGCGACCGTGGACCAGCTCGACACCCTGCCCGGGGTCGGTCCGGTGCTGGCCCAGCGCATCATCGACTACCGCACCCGGCACGGCGGTTTCCGCTCGGTGGACGAACTGCGCCAGGTCAACGGCATCGGCGACCGCCGGTTCGCCGACCTGCGCGCGCTGGTGCGGCCATGAGCGGGGGAGGAGCCGGGCCGGGACGACCGCGGCCCGCCGGGGAGACCGCCGGGGAGCAGCGCGGGAACGGCCACCCGGGCGGGCCCGAGGCGCCGGCCGACCTGCGCCTGGTGCCGTCCGCCCTCGCCGCCTGGGGGACGGCCGCCGTGGTGCTCGGTGCCTCTGCGGCCTGGAGCGCCGTCCTCGCGGTCGGCTGCGGGCTCGCCGGGGCCGCCCTGCTGGCGGCGCGGTGCCGGTCCGCTCCCGGCCGGTTCGCCCGGTCCCGTGCCCCGGTCGCCGCCGTGCTCCTGTGCGTGGCCGCGGCCGCCGCATCCGCCGGACTGCACGGGGCGGACGTACGGCGGGGCCCGGTGCCGGAGTCGGCGCGGCGGTTCGCCACCGTGACCGCCGAGGTCGAGCTGAGCGGCGACCCCTGGCTCAGCAGACCACGGGTGCGGGGCGACCACGCGGCGCCCGTGGCGGTACTGGCCCGGGCGGAGGTGCGGCGCGTCGAGCGGGACGACGGGAGGACCGTGCGGACGCGGAGCCCCGTCCTGATGGTCGTGGACCGGGACGTCCCGGCGCCGAGAGCTCCTCCCGGTGCGGACGCGGCCGCCGCCCGGGGGCCGCGCGGGGCGCGCCAGGCCTGGCTGGGGCTGCTGCCGTCCACCCGGCTGCGGGTGGCCGCCCGGCTGGCGCCCGCCCTGACGGACGGGGACCGCACCGCGGCCGTGCTGCGCGTACGCGGCGATCCGGAGCCGGAGATCGTGGCGGGGCCGAACGGTCCGCAGCGGCTGGCGGGCCGGCTCAGGGCCGGGCTGCGCGAGGCGACCGGGGAACTGCCCGCGGACGCCCGGGCGCTGCTGCCCGGGCTGGTCGTCGGCGACACCTCACGGATCACGCCTGAACTCGACGAGGCCTTCAAGGAGACGGATCTCGCGCACACGCTCGCCGTCTCCGGCAGCAACCTCACGATCCTGCTCGCCCTGCTCCTCGGGCCGCCGGGCCTCGCCCAGCGCGCCGAGCGCCGTGGACTCGCCCCCCGCCTGGGGCTTCCGCTGCGGGCGACCGCGCTGCTCGCCGCGGCGCTCACGCTCGGTTTCGTGATCGTGTGCCGGCCCGACCCCAGCGTCCTGCGGGCCGCGGCCTGCGGCACGGTCGCCCTGCTCGCCCTGGCGACCGGACGCCGCAGATCCATGATCCCGGCCCTGGCCACCGCCGTGCTGCTGCTGGTGCTGTACGACCCGTGGCTGGCCCGCAGCTACGGGTTCCTGCTCTCCGTGCTGGCCACCGGAGCGCTGCTGGTGACGGCGCCCGCCTGGAGCGAAGCGCTGCGGCGGCGCGGGGTGCCTGCCCGGCTCGCCGAGGCGCTGGCCGCGGCCGCCGCCGCGCAGGCCCTGTGCGCGCCGGTCGTGGCGCTGCTGTCGGCCCGGGTGAGCCTGGTGGCGGTGCCCTGCAATCTGCTCGCCGAGGTGGCGGTCGCCCCGGCCACGGTGCTGGGGTTCGCGGCGCTGGCCGTCGCACCGGTGGCGATGCCCGCGGCCAAGGCGCTGGCGTGGTGCGCCGGCTGGCCCGCGGGCTGGATCGCGAAGATCGCCCGGACCGGCGCGGCGCTGCCCGGCGCGGGAGTGGACTGGCCGGCGAGCCTGCCGGGGGCGCTGCTGCTCGCGGCGGTCACCGTGGCCGTCGTGGCGGCCGGGCGGAGGCTGCCGCGGCACCCCGGGTGGTGCGCCGCGCTGGCCGCGCTGCTCCTGCTGGCGGTGGTCCGGCCGGCACCGCTGACCCGGGTGATCACGGGCTGGCCGCCCCCGGGCTGGCGGTACGCCATGTGCGACGTCGGGCAGGGGGACGCCACCGTGCTCGCGGCCGGTGCCGGGACCGCGGTGGTGGTGGACGCCGGACCCGATCCGGAGCCGGTGGACCACTGCCTGCGGGCACTCGGCGTGACGCGGGTGCCGCTGCTGGTCCTGACCCATTTCCACGCCGACCACGTCACGGGTCTGCCCGGTGTGCTGCGGGGCCGTTCGGTGGCCGCGATCGAGACCACGGACTACCAGGAACCGGCAGACCAGGCCGAGTTCGTCGGGAAGGAGGCGGCGCGACGGCACATCCCGCTCGTCACGGCGGTGGCGGGGGAGGAGCGGCGCATCGGTGCGCTGAGCTGGCGGGTGCTGTGGCCTCCCGGGGCTCCCGCCCCGGGCCGGACAACGGCACCGGAGCCCGACGGCCCGAACGACGCCAGTGTCGTCCTGCTCGTGCGGTCCGGAGGGCTGCGGCTGCTGCTGCTCGGCGACCTGGAACCCCCGGCCCAGCAGGCCCTGTTGCGGTCACCGGCCGCGGCCGGGATCGCGGGAGTGGACGTGCTGAAGGTGGCCCATCACGGCTCGGCGTACCAGGACCCGGACCTGCTGCGGCTGGCCGCCCCGCGGGTGGCGCTCGTCTCCACCGGCGCCGACAACCCCTACGGCCACCCGGCACCGGTGACCGTGGCCGCGCTGCGGGCCGGCGGGGCGACGGTGCTGCGCACCGACCGGGACGGGGCGGTCGCGGTGGGCGGCGACGGCGGTACGGAAGGGGAGGTGCGGGTGACGCGGGACTGAGCGGCCGGTGTTCGCCCAGACTGGGCACATGAACTCAGCCCAGGCAGACGCCTACCTCCGCCGGATCGGGGCCGCGCGCCCGCAGCAGCCCACCGCCGGGGCACTGCGCGAGTTGCACCTGCGCCATCTGCTGACGGTCCCCTTCGAGAACCTCTCCATCCACCTGGGTGAGGAGATCGTCCTGGAGGAGGAGCGGCTGCTGGACAAGGTGGTCGGACGGCGGCGCGGCGGCTTCTGCTACGAACTGAACGGCGCCTTCGGGGCGTTGCTCGCCGCCCTCGGCTACGAGGTCGCGCTGCTGGCGGGGCGGGTGTACGGGAGCGAAGGGCGCCTCGGCATCCCGTACGACCATCTCGCGCTGCGGGTGCGCGCGGCGGACGGCACCGACTGGCTCGCCGATGTCGGGTTCGGGGCGCACAGCCACTTCCCGCTGGCGCTCGCCGACCGCGGTGAGCAGACGGACCCCGGCGGGACGTTCCGGGTCACGGAGGCCGGTCCGGACCCGGCCGGTGTGACCGGCGCGGCCCCGGACGCGGCCCGGGTGACCGGTGCCGGGGCGGGCTCGGCGGCCGGGGGCGCGGACCTGGACGTGCTGCGGGACGGCGGCCCGCAGTACCGGCTGGAGACGCGGCCGCGGGCGCTCGGGGACTTCACGGGCGGGGCCTGGTGGCACAGCACCTCGCCGCGTTCGCACTTCACCCGGTCCCTGGTGTGCTCACGGGTGACCGAGGACGGCGGACGGATCACCCTCGGCGGACGCGTGCTGACCACCACGTCACCCGGCGGGAGCAAGGAGACACGGGAGCCGGCGACGGACGAGGAGGTGCTGGCGCTTTACCGGGAGGTGTTCGGGATCGAGCTGGCCGCCGTGCCGGCGGTGCGGCAGGGGGACCAGGCGGGCTGACCAGGCGGGCTGACCAGGCGGGCTGGGCAAGGTCGGCCGGACCGGCCCGTGCCCGGTGCCGGACAATGTGTCCGTGAGCGATGTGAGACATGTGCTGGTGCTGCCCGACCGCGACACCGCCGAGGAGGTGGCCGAGGCGCTCGCGGAGCACTTCGGCATCGACGAGGATCCGCGGCCGGTCCGGGACGCGCTGGCCGGGGAGGACGACGCCGAGGACGCCCAGTGGCTGCTGGCGCTGCGCGACGAGGCCGGCCGCCTCGACCCCGCCGAACTGGACGAGTTCGCGGGCCGGTGGGACGGCTGGCGCGAGGAGCCGTGACCCCCGGCCCCGCTCGGGGCGCGGGCCGGGGTCCGGACGGGGGAGGGGCCGGGTTCCGGTCCGGGTGCGCGGGCCGGTCCGCTGTCGGTGCCGCGTGGGATGCTGTAGGCGATGGCCAGAAAGACTGCGAATGACGACCCTCTCGCCCCGGTGACCCTCGCCGTGGGCCAGGAGGACCTGCTGCTCGACCGTGCCGTGCGGGAGGTGGTGGCCGCCGCCCGGGCCGCCGACGCCGACACCGACGTACGGGACCTGACGCCGGACCAGTTGCAGCCCGGCACGCTCGCCGAGCTGACGAGTCCCTCGCTCTTCGCCGAGCGCAAGGTCGTGGTCGTACGCAACGCGCAGGACCTCTCGGCCGACACGGTCAAGGACGTGAAGGCGTACCTCGGATCGCCCGCGGAGGAGATCACCCTCGTGCTGCTGCACGCGGGCGGCGCGAAGGGCAAGGGGCTGCTGGACGCCGCGCGCAAGGCGGGCGCGCGGGAGGTGGCCTGCCCGAAGATGACCAAGCCGGCGGACCGGCTGGCCTTCGTGCGGGGCGAGTTCCGCTCGCTCGGCAGGTCGGCGACGCCGGAGGCCTGCCAGGCGCTCTGCGACGCCATCGGCAGCGATCTGCGGGAGCTGGCCTCCGCGGTGTCGCAGCTCGTCGCCGACGTCGAGGGGACGATCGACGAGGCGGTCGTCGGCCGGTACTACACCGGGCGGGCCGAGGCCTCCAGTTTCACGGTCGCCGACCGGGCCGTGGAGGGACGGACGGCGGAGGCGCTGGAGGCGCTCCGCTGGTCGCTGGCGACCGGCGTGGCCCCGGTGCTCATCACCAGCGCGCTGGCCCAGGGAGTCCGGGCGATCGGCAAGCTCTCCTCGGCGCGCGGCGGCCGGCCGGCGGACCTCGCGCGGGAGCTGGGCATGCCGCCCTGGAAGATCGACCGGGTGCGCCAGCAGATGCGCGGCTGGACACCGGACGGCGTGGCCGTGGCGCTGCGCGCGGTCGCCGAGGCCGACGCGGGCGTGAAGGGCGGCGGTGACGACCCCGAGTACGCGCTGGAGAAGGCGGTCGTGACCATCGCCCGGGCCGCGCGTTCCCGAGGCCGGGGCTGACGACAGGCGCCCACCGTGCCGGAGGGCGGGCCTGATCCAGTCGCCCCGTGGCCGTCGGCGAGGAGAATCGTACGTATCGGCCGTACCTCGCCGACGCACTGGAAGGTGGCGATCGCCATGGCTGAGCACCCCCACGCGACCCTCGTCCGCGAGGTCTACGACGCCTTCCTCCGGGTCGACCTGGATACCCTGCGCGGGCTGATGACGGCGGACGTCACGCACCACGTGCCCGGCAGCCACGCGCTCTCGGGCGACTTCAAGGGCCAGGACGCGGTGATGGGCATGTACCGCAGGCTCTTCCAGGAGACCGGCGGCAGCTTCCGCGCGGAGCTGCGTCACGTGTTCGTCGACGGCCGGGGTCATGCCGTGGCCCTGCACCACATCACCGCCGAGCGGGAGGGCAGGCGCCACCGCGTGGACGGCTGCCTCGTCCTGCGCATCGTCGGCGACAGGATCACCGACATCGACGAGTGCGTCGACGACGTCGACAAGGAGAACGAGTTCTGGGGCTGAGGCCCGGGGCATGCCGAAGGCCCCGCCGCCCGCCCTGGGGAAGGGAGAGCGCCGGGGCCTTCGGATCAGACTCTGGGATCCGCACCCGCGTGGCGAACGCAGGCCGCGTGCGGATCCGGGGTGCCGGACGGGAGCGGATGAGAGAGGGCCCGCTCTGGGTCCTTCCGGCGGTCAGATCAGATCAGAAAGGAGGTTCAGCCCTGGAGGGACGCGACCTTGGAAGCAAGCGCCGACTTCTTGTTGGCGGCCTGGTTCTTGTGGATGACGCCCTTGGAGACGGCCTTGTCGAGCGCACGCGCGGCAGCGCGCTGCAGCTCGGTGGCCTTCTCGGTGTCACCCGCGGCAGCGGCCTCACGGGCCTTGCGGATCGCGGTCTTCAGGGAGGACTTGACGGCCTTGTTGCGCAGCCGAGCCTTCTCGTTGGTCTTGATCCGCTTGATCTGGGACTTGATGTTCGCCACGAAGGAGCCTTTTCAGGTTCTGGTGCGGGGCCGCTCGGGTCCCGTACCGGTGATCCAAAATTTCCTGGACGTGCCTCGCGCTGAGAGGGCATGAGGCACAGCCATCTACAGTACCAGTGGCCCTGCGGGCGGCCCAAAACGGTCCTCGGTCCCTCCGCGTGGGACCATGGAGACTACGTATCGATCCGACCCGAGGCATAAGGCGCCTCAAGAGACAGGACCCTGCGTGCCCGCGACCCCTAACCATGTGCCCGAGCCGAGCCGTACCGCCCCGGCGCTGATCCGCAATTTCTGCATCATCGCGCACATCGACCACGGCAAGTCCACGCTCGCCGACCGGATGCTCCAGCTGACCGGTGTGGTCGAGCAGCGGCAGATGCGTGCTCAGTACCTCGACCGGATGGACATCGAGCGCGAGCGCGGCATCACGATCAAGTCCCAGGCGGTGCGTCTGCCCTGGGCCCCGACCGAGGGCCCCGACCAGGGCACGACCCACATCCTCAACATGATCGACACCCCGGGTCACGTCGACTTCACCTACGAGGTGTCGCGGTCGCTGGCCGCCTGTGAGGGGACCGTCCTCCTCGTCGACGCCGCCCAGGGCATCGAGGCGCAGACCCTCGCCAACCTGTACCTGGCGATGGAGAACGACCTCACGATCATCCCCGTGCTGAACAAGATCGACCTGCCGGCCGCGCAGCCGGAGAAGTTCGCCGAGGAGCTGGCGAACCTGGTCGGCTGCGACCCGGACGACGTGCTCAAGGTCTCCGCCAAGACCGGCCTGGGCGTCGACGCCCTGCTGGACAGGGTCGTCAAGGAGATCCCGGCGCCGGTCGGGGTCGCCGACGCCCCCGCCCGCGCGATGATCTTCGACTCGGTCTACGACTCCTACCGCGGTGTCGTGACGTACGTCCGTGTCATCGACGGCCAGCTCAACAAGCGTGAGCGCATCCGGATGATGTCGACCGGCGCCACGCACGAACTGCTGGAGATCGGGACCAACTCGCCCGAGATGCTCCCCGCCGACGGTCTCGGCGTGGGCGAGGTGGGCTACCTGATCACCGGTGTGAAGGACGTCCGCCAGTCCAAGGTCGGTGACACCGTCACCAGCCAGGCCAAGGGCGCCACGGAGGCGCTCGGCGGCTACAAGGACCCGAAGCCCATGGTGTTCTCGGGCCTGTATCCGCTGGACGGCTCCGACTACCCCGAGCTGCGCGAGGCCCTGGACAAGCTGCAGCTCAACGACGCCGCGCTGGTCTACGAGCCGGAGACGTCCGCCGCCCTCGGCTTCGGTTTCCGCGTCGGCTTCCTCGGCCTGCTGCACCTGGACGTGATCCGGGAGCGGCTGGAGCGCGAGTTCGGTCTCGACCTGATCGCCACCGCCCCCAACGTGGTCTACCGGGTGCTCATGGAGGACGGGACCGAGTACACGGTCACCAACCCGAGCGAGTTCCCCGAAGGCAAGATCAGCGAGGTCTACGAGCCGGTCGTGCGGGCCACCATCCTCGCGCCCACCGAGTTCATCGGCTCGATCATGGAGCTGTGCCAGACCCGGCGCGGCACCCTGCTCGGCATGGACTACCTCTCGGAGGACCGGGTCGAGATCCGCTACACGCTGCCGCTGGCGGAGATCGTCTTCGACTTCTTCGACCAGCTGAAGTCCAAGACCCGCGGCTACGCCTCGCTGGACTACGAGCCCACCGGCGAGCAGACGTCGAGCCTGGTCAAGGTCGACATCCTGCTGCACGGCGACAAGGTGGACGCCTTCTCGGCGATCACCCACAAGGACGCGGCCTACGCGTACGGCGTGCGGCTCGTCGCCAAGCTGCGCGAGCTCATCCCGCGGCAGGCCTTCGAGGTGCCCGTCCAGGCCGCCATCGGCTCCCGGGTCATCGCCCGCGAGACCATCCGCGCCATCCGCAAGGACGTCCTCGCCAAGTGCTACGGCGGTGACATCTCCCGTAAGCGGAAGCTGCTGGAGAAGCAGAAGGAAGGCAAGAAGCGGATGAAGATGGTGGGTTCCGTGGAGGTTCCGCAGGAAGCCTTCATCGCCGTCCTGTCCAGCGATGACAGCGCGGGGTCGGCCAAGGGCAAGAAGTAACCAGGGGTTACAGCCGGTCACGTCCGCAAACCGGACACGGAGGGGCCCGTCGTGCGAAAGTGCGGCGGGCCCCTGTGCGTGTGCGACGTCGCTCTGCGTGGAAAGTGACAGGCCGATGCCCCTTACGCAGCGGCCGGTCGCCCCTTAACCTGATCCCTGCTCGATAGTTACTCGCGAGTTAAACAACGAGTCCCAACCCCACCGTGAGTCAACCCAGCCGCACCTGAGCCAGCCGCACCGTCGCGGGCCCCGGAGGATGTCGTGAGCGACACACAGACCCTGATCGAGAACCGTCCGCCGTCCGTGGCGGCCCTCTTCCTGGAGCGCGTGGCGGCCACACCGGAGGCCGAGGCCTACCGCCATCCCGTGCCCCCGGCCTCCGGGGAGGGCCCCGACGACTGGAAGTCGCTCAGCTGGGGCGAGGCGGCCGAGCGGGTCTACGCCATCGCCGCCGGCCTCATCGAACTGGGCGTCCAGCCGGAGCAGCGTGTCGCCCTCGCCGCCTCCACCCGGGTCGAGTGGATCCTCGCCGACCTCGGCATCATGTGCGCGGGCGGTGCCACCACCACGATCTATCCGCAGACCAACGCCGACGAGTCGGCGTTCATCCTCGCCGACTCCGACAGCCGGGTCCTGATCGCCGAGGACGCGGCCCAGCTCGCCAAGGCCGCGGAGAAGCGCGCCGAGCTGCCCGCGCTGACCAAGGTCGTCGTCATCGACCCGGCCGGCGTCGAGACCAGCGACTGGGTGACCACCCTCACCGAGCTGGAGCAGCGCGGTGCCGCCTACCTGGAGAAGCACCCCGAGCTGATCAAGGAGCGGGTCGGCGCGATCACCAGGGACCAGCTCGCCACCCTGATCTACACCTCCGGCACCACCGGCCGCCCCAAGGGCGTGCGCCTGCCGCACGACAACTGGGCCTACATGGCCAAGGCGATCGCCTCGACCGGCCTGGTCAGCGGTGACGACGTGCAGTACCTGTGGCTGCCGCTGGCGCACGTCTTCGGCAAGGTGCTCACCTCCGGGCAGATCGAGGTCGGGCACGTCACCGCCGTCGACGGACGCGTCGACAAGATCATCGAGAACCTCCCGGTGGTGCGGCCGACGTACATGGCGGCCGTGCCGCGCATCTTCGAGAAGGTCTACAACGGCGTCGCGGCCAAGGCCCGCGAGGGCGGCGCGGCCAAGTACAGGATCTTCCAGTGGGCCTCCGAGGTCGCCCGCGAGTACGCCAAGGTCTCGCAGGACAACTTCCGGCGCACCGGCGCCCACTCGGTGCCGTTCAGCCTGGGCGCCAAGCACAAGGTCGCCGACACCCTCGTCTACGGCAAGCTCCGCGAGGCCTTCGGCGGCCGGCTGCGCGCCTGCGTCTCCGGTGCCTCCGCGCTCGCCCCCGAGATCGGCTTCTTCTTCGCCGGCGCCGGCATCCACATCCTGGAGGGCTACGGCCTCACCGAGTCCTCCGCGGCCTCCTTCGTCAACCCCGGCGAGGCGTACCGCACCGGCACCGTCGGCAAGCCGCTGCCCGGCACCGAGGTCCGCATCGCCGACGACGGCGAGATCCTGCTGCGCGGCCCCGGCATCATGGACGGCTACCACCAGCAGCCCGAGAAGACCGCCGAGGTGCTGGAGTCCGACGGCTGGTTCCACACCGGTGACATCGGCGAGCTGTCCCCCGACGGCTACCTGCGCATCACCGACCGCAAGAAGGACCTCATCAAGACCTCCGGCGGCAAGTACGTCGCGCCGGCCGAGGTCGAGGGCCAGTTCAAGGCGGTGTGCCCCTACGTCTCCAACATCCTGGTGCACGGCGCCGACCGGAACTACTGCACCGCCCTCATCGCCCTCGACGAGATCGCGATCCAGCAGTGGGCCAAGGACAACGGCCTCGACGGCAAGTCGTACGCCGAGGTGGTGGCCGCCCCGCAGACCGTCGAGATGGTCGACGGCTACGTCAAGGAGCTCAACGAGGGCCTGCAGCGCTGGCAGACCATCAAGAAGTTCCGGCTGCTGCCCCGTGATCTCGACGTGGAGCACGGCGAGATCACGCCGAGCCTGAAGCTGAAGCGGCCGGTCGTGGAGCGGGAGTACAAGCACCTCATCGACGAGATGTACGCCGGGACCCGGGAGTCCTGACGCCGTGAAGGGAGGACGGCGGGGGCCCCACCGGCGGTGCGGCCCCCGCCGTCGTTCCGACTGGCTTCGCATCCCGCCCGGAACTGACCGTCTTCCTGCGCCTCGGTAGCACAGTTCCCTTGCGTTGCCGCCCGCTTCGGTCACTCACCGCATTGGCTCGCGTCCTGTCTGTCACCCTGGCCGCATGGACATGGCGGCCATACCGACGCAGCGGGAGAACGACACCCACGCCCCGGTGGTGCGCGGGCACGCCGGCCTGCCCGGCAGCCCCCTCGCCCCGGGCTCCGCGCGCGCCCTGGTGCGCGCCGCGCTCGCCGACGTCCCCGGGGTGTCCCGGCGGTTCGTCGACGACGCCATGGCCGTCGTCAGCGAGCTCGTCACCAACGCCGTCGTCCACGCCGGCACCGACATCGAGGTGGACTGGCGCCTGGAGGCGACCGGCGCCCTCGTGGTCGAGGTCGGCGACCGCCATCCGGCCCGCGCCCCGCGCGACCCCGGCACCGGCGAGGCACCGTACGAGATGTCCGAGTACGGGCGCGGACTGCGCCTGATCGCCGTCCTCGCCGAGTCCTGGGGCGTCACCTACCGCCGGGGCGGGAAGACCGTGTGGGCGCGGCTGCGCCCCGGCGGCGAACCCCTGGACGGACCCGCCCCCGATCACGCCCTGGACGTCGCCGAGGTCCTCGCCCCGCGGCCCCGGGGCGCCGGACGCGACCGGGACTGGCTCGGCCGGGGCGCGCTGTCCTTCCTCGCCGAGGCCTCCGACCTGCTCGCCGGACAGCTCGACGAGAACCTGGTCGCCGCCCTCACCGGCCGCCTGATCGTGCCCCGGCTCGCCGACTGGTGCGCGGTGTGGCTGGAGGACGAGGCGACCGTACGCGGCGGCGACGGCGGCGCGCCCGCCCGGGTCTGGGTGGCCGGCGAGGACCGCGCCGAGGAACTGCACCGCGCCCTGGAGAAGGACCCGCCCCGGCCGCCGGAGGGCCTGAGGCCCGACCCCGAGCCCTACCCCTGGCCCGGTGAGGCGCTCGGCACCCACGGCACGGCCCTCGCCTTCCGCCTCATCGCCGGCGGCCGCCCGCTCGGCACCCTGGTCCTCGGGCGGTGCGGACAGCCCCGGTTTCCCGCCGAGGTCACCGGCCTGGTCGAGGACCTGAGCCGCCGGGTGGCCCTCGCCATCGGCGCGGCCCGGCAGTACGCCCGGCAGGCCACCATCAGCGCCGTCCTGCAGCGCGGGCTGCTGCCCGGAGCGGTCGCCGAGATCCCCGGGATGAGCAGCGCCCTCGTCTACGAGCCCCGCGACAAGGGCGGCCCGAGCGGCGACTTCTACGACCTGTTCCCGGCGGGCGACGGCCGCTGGTGCTTCGCCGTGGGCGACGTCCAGGGCAAGGGCCCGGAGGCGGCCGTCGTGATCGGGCTCGCCCGGCCGTGGCTGCGCCTGCTCGCCCGCGAGGGCTACCGGGTCGCCGACGTCCTGGACCGGCTCAACCAGCTCCTCCTCGACGACGCCACCGAGGCCGCCGACGCCGCGGCCCGCGCGCTGGTCGCGGCCGGCGGCCGGCCGGTGGCCGCCGGGGACGGACCGCAGACCCGCTTCCTGTCCCTGCTCTACGGCGAGCTGACGCCCCACGCGGACGGCGGCGTCCGCTGCACCCTCGCCTCCGCAGGGCATCCCCTGCCGCTGCTGCTGGACCCCGACGGCCAGGTGCGCACCGCCGCCCGCCCGCAGACCCTGCTCGGCGTCGTCGAGGACGAGACCTACACCAGCGAGACCGTCGAGCTGCGGCCCGGCGACAGCCTGCTGTGCGTCACCGACGGCGTCACCGAGCGGCGCTCGGGCTCCCGCCAGTTCGACGACGGCGACGGGCTCGCGCGGGCCCTGTCCGGCTGCGCGGGCCTGAACGCCGAGGAGATCGCCGAGCGGATCCGCCGCCTCGTGCACGACTTCGGCGGCGGCCAGCCCGAGGACGACCTGGCCCTGCTGGTGCTCCAGGCGGGGTGAGTCCCGCCGTACGGGACAATGGGGGACATGCCTTCCGCACTCCCCGACGGTGAGCCCGTCCCCGACGACGGCGCGCTGCCCGCCTCCGCGCTCGCCGGGGCCCCCGATCGCCCCCTCGGGTTCTACCTGCACGTCCCGTACTGCGCGACCCGCTGCGGCTACTGCGACTTCAACACGTACACCGCCACCGAGCTGCGCGGCACCGGCGGCGTGCTCGCCTCCCGGGACAACTACGCGGACACCCTGACGGACGAGATCCGGCTGGCGCGGAAGGTGCTCGGCGACGATCCCCGCCAGGTCCGCACCGTCTTCGTGGGCGGCGGCACGCCCACCCTGCTGGCCGCCGACGACCTGGTCCGCATGCTCGCGGCGATCCGGGACGAGTTCGGTCTGGCGCCGGACGCGGAGATCACGACCGAGGCGAACCCGGAGTCGGTCGACCCGGCCTACCTCGCCACCCTCCGCGAGGGCGGCTTCAACCGGATCTCCTTCGGCATGCAGAGCGCCCGGCAGCACGTGCTGCGGATCCTGGACCGCACGCACACCCCCGGCCGTCCCGAGGCCTGCGTGGCGGAGGCCCGGGCCGCGGGCTTCGAGCACGTCAACCTGGACCTGATCTACGGCACCCCGGGGGAGAGCGACGACGACTGGCGGGCCTCGCTGGACGCGGCGATCGGCGCGGGCCCCGACCACGTCAGCGCCTACGCCCTGATCGTCGAGGAGGGCACCCAGCTCGCCCGCCGCATCCGCCGCGGCGAGGTCCCGATGACGGACGACGACGTCCACGCGGACCGCTACCTGATCGCCGAGGAGAGGCTGTCCGCCGCGGGCTTCGACTGGTACGAGGTCTCCAACTGGGCCACCTCCGAGTCCGGGCGCTGCCTGCACAACGAGCTGTACTGGCGGGGCGCGGACTGGTGGGGCGCCGGACCCGGGGCCCACTCGCACGTGGGCGGGGTGCGCTGGTGGAACGTCAAGCACCCGGGCGCCTACGCGGCGGCCCTGGCCTCGGGCCGGTCCCCGGGCGCGGGACGCGAACTGCTCTCGGACGAGGACCGGCGGGTGGAGCGGATCCTGCTGGAGCTGCGGCTGCGGGAGGGCGCCCCGCTGTCCCTGCTGAAGCAGGACGGCCTGGCGGCCTCACGGCGGGCCCTGGCGGACGGCCTCCTCCAGGAGGGCCCGTACGGCGCGGGCCGCGCCGTCCTGACCCTGCGCGGCCGCCTGCTGGCGGACGCGGTGGTACGGGACCTGGTGGACTGATCGCTCCGGCGCCCGGCGCCCGCGAGGGCGTCAGACCTCGCCGTCGCCCGTGACGAAGTCGATCAGTTCCTCCACCCGTCCCAGCAGATCCGGCTCCAGGTCCTTGTAGGACCGCACCCGGGACAGGATGTGCTGCCAGGCCGCGCCCGTGTTCTCCGGCCAGCCCAGGGACCGGCACACGCCGGTCTTCCAGTCCTGGCCGCGCGGGACGCGGGGCCAGGACCGGATGCCCAGAGCGGCGGGCTTCACCGCCTCCCAGACGTCGATGTACGGGTGCCCGACGACCAGCGCGTGCTCGCTCGTCACCGACTGGGCGATGCGCCACTCCTTCGTGCCCGGCACCAGGTGGTCCACCAGGACACCCAGCCGCGCGTCCGGGCCCGGCGCGAACTCCGCGACGATCGACGGCAGATCGTCCACGCCCTCCAGGTACTCCACGACCACGCCCTCGATGCGCAGGTCGTCGCCCCACACCTTCTCGACCAGCTCGGCGTCGTGCCGGCCCTCGACGTAGATGCGGCCGGCGCGGGCCACGCGCGCGCGTGCGCCGGGAACGGCCACCGAACCGGACGCCGTACGGGTGGGCCGCGCCGGACCCGACGGCGGCCGCACCAGGGTCACCACCCTGCCCTCCAGCAGGAAACCGCGCGGCTCCAGCGGGAACACCCGGTGCTTGCCGAAGCGGTCCTCCAGCGTCACCGTGCCCGCCTCGCAGCCGATCACCGCCCCGCAGAAACCGGTCCCGGGCTCCTCCACCACCAGTCCCGGCTCCGCCGCGACCTCCGGCACGGGCTGGGACTTCTTCCACGGCGGGGTCAGATCCGAGGTGTACTGGCGCATTCGGACGACGATAGGAGAACCGGCGGCCCTGTGCTCATGACACGCCGAAACGCGCCGCCAGCTCGTCCCGTTGACGCCGGACGAACGCCGCGTCCACCACCGCTCCGTGACCGGGCACGTACAGCGCGTCCTCACCGCCCAGGGACAGCAGGCGGTCGAGGGCGTCCGGCCAGCGGGACGGGACCGCGTCCGGGCCCGCCTGCGGCTCACCAGACTCCTCCACCAGGTCGCCGCAGAAGACGACCTCCGGGACGCCCGGCACCAGCACCGCCAGATCGTGGGCGGTGTGGCCCGGGCCCACGTTGGCCAGCAGCACCTGACGACCGTCGCCGAGGTCCAGCGTCCACTCGCCCGAGACCAGGCGCCGGGGCGGCGCCAGGGCGTCCACCGCCTCGTCGGCGTCCGGTATCGGCAGTCCGTTCCTGACCGCGTCCAGGCGCAGTTCCTCGCGCTCGTGCGCCAGCACCGCGTCCATGCCGACCGCCGCGTACACCTCGGCCCCCGCCAGGGCGGACGCCCCGAAGACGTGGTCGAAGTGGGGATGGGTGAGCGCGAGATGGGTCACACGGTGCCCGGTGAGCCGCTCCGCCCGCTTCCGCAGCCGCGCGCCCTCGGCGAGGCTCGATCCGGCGTCCACCATCAGCGCCGTGCCCGCCCCGAGCACCAGGCCCGCGGTGCAGTCCCAGCCGGGCAGCCGGCACCGCCCGACCCCGTCGGCCAACCGCTCCCATCCCAGCTCTTCCCAAGTCACGGTCATGACGCGACGCTAACGGTAGGACGGGGTACGGCGGGACCGACCTTGCCCAGTGAGTACCCCACGGCCGTACACTGGCCGGGTACCGCTGGCACTCGGACACGCAGAGTGCCAGGCGGACGACCGAGGGCCGAGCGGAAGACGTGCTGGAGGTGCGCGCGGATGCTGAGTGAACGCAGACTTCAGGTGCTGCGCGCCATCGTCCAGGACTACGTGGGCACCGAGGAGCCGGTCGGTTCCAAGGCGCTCACCGAGCGGCACAGTCTCGGCGTGTCCCCGGCGACCGTGCGCAACGACATGGCCGCCCTGGAGGACGAGGGATACATCGCCCAGCCGCACACCAGCGCCGGGCGCATCCCCACCGACAAGGGCTACCGGCTGTTCGTGGACAAGCTCGCGGGCGTCAAGCCGATGACGGGGCCCGAGCGCCGGGCGATCCAGAACTTCCTCGAGGGCGCCGTCGACCTCGACGACGTCGTCGCGCGCACGGTGCGGCTGCTCGCGCAGCTGACCCGGCAGGTCGCCGTCGTGCAGTACCCGTCCCTGACCCGGTCCACCGTGCGGCACGTGGAGCTGCTCTCGCTCGCCCCCGCGCGCGTGATGCTCGTGCTGATCACGGACACCGGCCGGGTCGAGCAGCGGATGGTGGACTGCCCGGCGCCGTTCGGGGAGACGGCCCTCGCCGACCTCAGGGCGAGGCTCAACAGCCGGGTCGCGGGCCGCCGGTTCACCGACGTGCCGCGCCTGGTCGAGGACCTCCCCGAGGCGTTCGACCACGAGGATCGCGGTACGGTCTCCACAGTGCTCTCCACTCTGCTGGAGACACTGGTCGAGGAGAACGAGGAGCGGCTGATGATCGGCGGCACGGCCAATCTCACCCGCTTCGGACATGACTTTCCCCTCACGATCCGCCCCGTCCTGGAGGCCCTCGAGGAGCAGGTCGTGCTCCTCAAGCTCCTCGGCGAGGCGAAGGACCCGGGCGTGATGGTGCGCATCGGGCACGAGAACGCACACGAGGGACTCAACTCCACGTCCGTCGTGTCGGTCGGCTACGGTTCGGGCGGCGAGGCGGTTGCCAAGCTCGGCGTGGTCGGACCGACCCGCATGGACTACCCGGGAACGATGGGAGCGGTACGCGCAGTGGCACGGTACGTCGGACAGATCCTGGCGGAGTCGTAAGTGGCCACGGACTACTACGCCGTTCTCGGCGTGCGCCGCGACGCGTCGCAGGATGAGATCAAGAAGGCGTTCCGTCGGCTCGCGCGCGAGCTGCACCCGGACGTCAACCCCGATCCGAAGACCCAGGAGCGGTTCAAGGAGATCAACGCCGCTTACGAGGTGCTGTCGGACCCGCAGAAGAAGCAGGTCTACGACCTCGGCGGCGACCCGCTCTCCCAGTCGGGCGGCGCGGGCGCGGGCGGCTTCGGGGCCGGTGGCTTCGGCAACTTCTCCGACATCATGGACGCGTTCTTCGGCACGGCGTCGCAGCGCGGGCCCCGCTCGCGCACGCGGCGCGGCCAGGACGCGATGATCCGGATCGACGTCGAGCTGGACGAGGCGGCCTTCGGCACGACCAAGGACATCCAGGTCGACACCGCGGTCGTCTGCAACACCTGCAGCGGCGAGGGCGCGGCTCCGGGCACGACCGCCCAGACGTGTGACATGTGCCGCGGCCGCGGTGAGGTGTCGCAGGTCACCCGGTCCTTCCTGGGCCAGGTCATGACCTCCCGCCCCTGCCCCCAGTGCCAGGGCTTCGGCACGGTCGTGCCGACCCCGTGCCCGGAGTGCGCGGGCGACGGCCGGGTGCGCTCCCGCCGCACCCTCACCGTGAAGATCCCGGCCGGTGTCGACAACGGCACCCGCATCCAGCTCGCCGGCGAGGGCGAGGTCGGCCCCGGCGGCGGTCCGGCCGGCGACCTCTACGTCGAGATCCACGAGCTGCCGCACTCGACGTTCCAGCGGCGCGGCGACGACCTGCACTGCACGGTCACCATCCCGATGACCGCGGCGGCTCTCGGCACCAAGGTCCCGCTGGAGACGCTGGACGGCCTGGAGGAGGTCGACATCCGGCCGGGCACGCAGTCCGGCCAGTCGATCCCGCTGCACACCCGGGGCGTCACGCATCTGCGCGGCGGCGGCCGGGGCGACCTGATCGTCCACGTCGAGGTCACCACCCCGACCAAGCTGGACCCCGAGCAGGAGCGGCTGCTGCGCGAGCTGTCGAAGCTGCGGGGCGAGGAGCGTCCGCAGGGGCAGTTCCAGCCGGGGCAGCAGGGGCTGTTCTCGCGGCTGAAGGACGCGTTCAACGGGCGCTGAGGGAGACGGGCCGAGCCCCTCGGCCCAGCCAGGGGGCCCGGCCCCCTGGCCCCCGGACCGGGCCCGCCCGCCGGCCCGGCCCACCGGGCCGGAAAATGGCATGTGCCAGGCGGGAACACCCGATTCGGCGCACCCCCCGGGACGTGACAACATGCGGTCATGTCCTCCGCACTGACCGATCTCTTCCCCCGGCCGATCGTGCAGGCTCCCATGGCGGGCGGCGTCTCCGTGCCGCAGCTCGCCGCGGCCGTGTCCGAGGCCGGCGGGCTCGGGTTCCTCGCCGCCGGGTACAAGACCGCCGACGGCATGTACCAGGAGATCAAGCAGCTGCGGGGACTCACGGGCCGGCCCTTCGGCGTGAACCTCTTCATGCCGCAGCCCGAACACCCCGGTGCGGGCACCGGCTCCACCGGAGCGGCCGGGGCCGCGCCCTTCGACGCCGGCGCCGTGGAGGTCTACACCCACCAGCTCGCGGGCGAGGCCGCCTGGTACGAGACCGAGCTGGGCGACCCGGACAGCGGCCGGGACGACGGCTACGACGCCAAGCTCGCCGTGCTGCTCGACGACCCGGTGCCGGTGGTCTCCTTCCACTTCGGGGTCCCGGCCCGTGAGGTCATCGACTCCCTGCACCGCGCCGGGACGTTCACCCTGGCCGCCGCCACCACCCCCGAGGAGGCGCGCGCGGTCGAGCGGGCCGGGGCCGACGCGGTGATCGCGCAGGGCACCGAGGCCGGCGGCCACCAGGGCACCCACCGGGACGTCCCCGAGAACGACGGCTCCGGCATCGGGCTGCTGTCGCTGCTCACGCAGGTCCGCGAGGCCGTGCGCATCCCGGTCGTCGCCGCCGGCGGCATCATGCGCGGCGCCCAGATCGCCGCCGTCCTCGCGGCGGGCGCGAGCGCCGCCCAGCTCGGCACGGCCTTCCTCGCCACCCCGGAGTCCGGGGCCCACGCCCTGCACAAACAGGCACTGACCAATCCGCTGTTCGCGCGCACCGAACTGACCCGCGCCTTCTCCGGCCGCCCGGCGCGCGGCCTGGTCAACCGCTTCCTGCGCGAGCACGGCCCCTACGCCCCCGCCGCCTACCCGGAGGTCCACCACGTGACGGCGCCGCTGCGCAAGGCCGCCGCCAAGGCCGGTGACGCGCAGGGCATGGCGCTGTGGGCGGGCCAGGGGCACCGGCTGGCCCGGGAACTGCCGGCCGCGCAGTTGGTGGAGGTGCTGACGGCCGAGCTCGCCGCGGCCCGGACGGAGCTGTCGGCCGGGGGTGACGCGCGATGACCGCGCCGGTGTTCGTCGTCGACTCGCTCGAGGGTGTGGGCCCGGGCTCGGTCATCGACGTGGAGGGACCCGAGGGCCGGCACGCCGTCTCGGTGCGGCGGCTGCAGCCCGGTGAGGAAGTCGTGATCACCGACGGCCGGGGCCGGGGAGCCTCCGGGGTCGTCGTCAGCACCTCGGGCAAGGACCACATGTCCGTCGAGGCCCGCGCGTTCCCGGCGGAGCCCGAACACAGCCCTCGCATCACCGTCGTCCAGGCCCTCCCGAAGGGCGACCGCGGTGAACTGGCCGTGGAGATGATGACCGAGACGGGCGTCGACGCGATCGTGCCCTGGCAGGCCGCGCGCTGCATCACCCAGTGGAAGGGCGACCGCGGGCAGAAGGCCCTCGCGAAGTGGCGCGCCACCGCCCGCGAGGCCGGCAAGCAGTCCCGCCGCCTCCGCTTCCCCGAGGTCGCGGACGCCGCGACGACCCGACAGGTCGCCGCCCTGCTCGCCGCGGCCGACTTCGCCGCCGTGCTCCACTCGGACTTCGAGCACGACAGCACCCCCCTCGCCACCGCCGAACTCCCCGGGCAGGGCGAGATCGTGCTGGTCGTGGGACCCGAAGGAGGCGTGGCCCGCGACGAGTTGGCGCTCTTCGAGGAGGCGGGCGCCAAGCCGTGCGTGCTGGGCCCCACGGTGTTGCGCACCTCCACCGCCGGCACCGCCGCGGCGGCCCTCCTGCTGGGCCGCACCGGCCGCTGGTCCTGAGCGCCGGGGGACAGTCATGGAACTCGCCCAAGTCCGGCTCCTCGTGAGCGACTTCGCGGCCTGCTACCGCTTCTACGCCGACGTCCTCGGCCTCAGGCCGCAGTCCGGGACCGGCGAGGGACCGTACGAGAAGTTCAGCCCGCACGCCGGCTCGGCCGGGATCGCGCTGCAGGACCGCGCGATGATGGCCGGGGTCCTGGCGGAGCTGGGCGGGACGGCCACCGGGCACCGCTCCCTGGTCGTGCTGCGCGTGGACGACCTCGACGCGTACTGCGCGCAGATCACCGACCGGGGCGCGACCGTGCTGCACGGGCCGGCCCCGATGACCGACCGCATGCGCGTGGCCCACCTCAAGGACCCGGAGGGCAACGTGGTGGAACTCCAGGAATGGCTCCTCCTGCGCGGTTGACGGCCGGGGCGCGCGGCGGCCGCCGCTGCCCGAACGGGTGAGTGGCCGTATGCGGCCTTCCGTCCGTGGAGCGGCGGTGGCACGCTGCCCTGCATGGGGGCATCGAGGCGGATTCGGCGCCGGCCGCGGATCGTGCGCGGTGCGGCCGTGGCGGGGCTCGTGGTGCTGGGCGCGGGCGCGGTGGTGGCGTGTCAGCCGGGGGACCTGAGTTCGGCCTCGGCCGCGTACACCACCGACAGCACCGCGACCGCCGAGCTGAAGCGGCGGCACGTGGACGTGAGCTGGCTCACCTGCACCGGCGACTACGGCGGCAAGGGCGGTGCCACGGCCCGCAGTTCGCCCTCGCCGACGCAGAGCACCGTCGTGTCCGTCGACTGCCAGGGGCAGACCAGGGACGGGCGGCGGATCACGGTCGAGGGGAAGGTGACCCGGGCCGTGGACGGGGCCTGTGTGCGCGGTGATCTGACGGCCAGGGTCGGCGGCAGGCAGGTGTTCCGGGTCAGCGGGCTCGGCGACTGCGACGCCACGCCCGGTCCGACGTACCGGCCGCCCACCCAGCGGGGCGGGCAGCCGACCGTCACCGTGACCGTGACGCGGACCATCTGGTGCACGAACGACCCGGGTTGCCGGCCCGTGGAGGGCAAGTGATCGGAACCGGGAGCGGGGGACACCGGTCGCTGCGTACAGTGACGGGGTGACTCAGGCGGCTTCGACGGCATCCTCCGGCTACCTCCGATTCCCGCACCCGCACGGCGACTTGGTGACCTTCGTCGCCGAGGACGACGTCTGGCTGGCCCCCCTCGACGGCGGGCGTGCCTGGCGGGTCAGCGCCGACAACGTGCCGGTGAACCACCCCCGCGTCTCACCCGACGGCACCGCCGTCGCCTGGACCTCCACCCGCGACGGCGCCCCCGAGGTGCACCTAGCCCCGGTGGCGGGCGGCCCCGCCAGGCGGCTGACGCACTGGGGAAGCGCGCGGACCCAGGTGCGCGGCTGGACGCCGGACGGCCGGGTGCTCGCGCTCAGCACCGAGGGCCAGGCGAGCCTGCGCCGGAGCTGGGCCCGGGCGGTCCCGCTCGACGGCGGACCGGCCACCACCCTGCCGTACGGTCCGGTCGGCGATGTCGCCCACGGCCCGCACACGGTGCTGCTGTCCGCGCCGATGGGGCGCGAGGCCGCCTGGTGGAAGCGGTACCGGGGCGGCACGGCGGGCAAGCTGTGGATCGACCGTGAGGGCGACGGCGAGTTCGTCCGGCTGCACGAGGAGCTGGACGGCAACATCGAGTACCCGCTGTGGGCCGGCGACCGGATCGCGTTCCTCTCCGACCACGAGGGCACCGGCGCGCTCTACTCCTCCCTCGCCGACGGCTCCGACCTGCGCCGGCACACCCCGCTGGAGGGCTTCTACGCCCGGCACGCCGCCACCGACGGCACCCGGGTCGTCTACTCCCGCGCCGGTGAACTCTGGCTGCTGGACGACCTGGACGGCGCCGAACCGCGCCCGCTGGACATCCGGCTCGGCGGACCGCGCGTGGACCTCCAGCCGTTCCCGGTGAACGCCTCCCACTGGTTCGGCACCGCCGCCCCCGACCACACCGCGCGCGGCAGCGCGGTCGCCGTGCGCGGCGCCGTCCACTGGGTCACCCACCGCTCCGGCCCCGCCCGGGCGCTCGCCGCCCAGCCGGGCGTGCGGACCCGGCTGCCGCGCACCTTCCGCTCGGAGGGCGAGGAGTGGGTGGTGTGGGTGACGGACGCCGAGGGCGAGGACGCCCTGGAGTTCGCGCCCGCCACCGGCGCCGCACTCGGTACGCCCCCGCGCCGGCTCGCGGCCGGACAGCTCGGCCGCGTCCTGGAACTGGCCATGGCACCCGACGGCAGCCGGGCCGCCGTCGCCGCGCACGACGGGCGGCTGCTGCTGGTCGAGCGGGAGACCGGTGAGGTGCGCGAGGTGACCCGCAGCGAGCACGGCGACGTCCACGGCCTCGCCTTCTCACCCGACTCCGGCTGGCTCGCCTGGGCCCACCCCGGGCCCCTGCCCCTCTCCCAGCTCCGCCTCGCCAACACCACCGACCTGTCGGTCACCGAGGCGACCCCGCTGCGGTTCCAGGACTACGCGCCCGCCTTCACCCTGGACGGCAAGCACCTCGCCTTCCTCTCCAGCCGCTCCTTCGACCCGGTCTACGACGAGCACGTCTTCGACCTGGCCTTCGTGGAGGGCGTCCGGCCGCACCTGATCACCCTGGCCGCGACCACCCCGTCGCCGTTCGGGCCGCAGCGGCACGGCCGGCCCTTCGGCACCCCCGACAAGGACGAGACGCCGGACAGCGAGGGCACCCCGGCGACCCGGATCGACCTCGACGGCCTCGCCGACCGCATCGTGCCCTTCCCGGTCGAGGCCGCCCGCTACTCCAACCTGCGCGCGGCCAGGGACGGGGTGCTCTGGCTGCGCCACCCGGTGCGCGGCGTCCTCGGCGCGGGCCGCGCCACGCCCGACGCCCCCGACCCCAAGACCCGCCTGGAGCGCTACGACCTCGCCCAGCAGCGCCTGGAACACCTCGCCGCCGACGCCGACCACTTCGAGGTCAGCGGCGACGGCAGGCGGGTGCTGCTGTGGAGCGACGGCCGGCTCAGGGTCGTACCCGCCGACCGGCACGCCTCCGACGACGAGGGCGGCGACTCGAACATCGTCGTCGACCTCACCCGGATCCGGCAGACCGTCGACCCGGTCGCCGAATGGCGGCAGATGTACGACGAGACGGGCCGCATCATGCGGGACAACTTCTGGCGGGCCGACATGGGCGGCGTCGACTGGGACGGCGTCCTCGACCGGTACCGGCCCGTCCTCGACCGCCTCGCCACCCACGACGACCTGGTGGACCTGCTCTGGGAGGTGCAGGGCGAGCTCGGCACCTCGCACGCCTACGTCACCCCGCGCGGCGGCTTCGGCGACGGCGCCCGGCAGGGGCTGCTCGGCGCCGACATCTCCCGCCATGAGGACGGCGGCTGGCGCGTCGACCGCATCCTGCCCTCGGAGACCTCCGACCCCGACGCCCGTTCCCCGCTGGCCGCGCCCGGCGTCGCCGTGCGCCCCGGGGACGCGATCGTCGCGGTCGCCGGGCAGCCGGTCGACCCGGTCACCGGCCCCGGCCCGCTGCTCACCGGCACGGCCGGCAAACCCGTCGAGCTGACCGTCTCCCCGGCCGGCGGCGGCGATCTGCGGCACGTGGTCGTGGTCCCGCTCGCGGACGAGGAGCCCCTGCGCTACCACGCCTGGGTCGCCGGACGCCGCGCCCACGTCCACGAGCGGTCCGGCGGCCGGCTCGGCTATCTGCACGTGCCCGACATGCAGGCGCCCGGCTGGGCCCAGATCCACCGCGACCTGCGCATCGAGGTGGCCCGCGAGGGGCTGGTCGTCGACGTCCGGGAGAACCGCGGCGGCCACACCTCCCAGCTCGTCGTGGAGAAGCTGGCCCGGCGCATCGTCGGCTGGGACCTGCCGCGCGGGATGCGGCCCGAGAGCTACCCGAGGGACGCCCCGCGCGGGCCCGTCGTCGCCGTCGCCAACGAGTTCTCCGGTTCCGACGGGGACATCGTCAACGCGGCGATCCGCGCCCTCGGCATCGGTCCGGTCGTCGGCACCCGCACCTGGGGCGGGGTCATCGGCATCGACAGCCGCTACCGCCTGGTCGACGGCACCCTGATCACCCAGCCGAAGTACGCGTTCTGGCTGGAGGGCCCCGGATGGGGCGTGGAGAACCACGGCGTCGACCCCGACGTCGAGGTCCTGCAGCGCCCGCAGGACCACGCGGCGGGCCGGGACGTCCAGCTGGACGAGGCGGTCCGGCTGGCCCTGGAGGCGCTGGAGGCGACTCCCGCCAAGACGCCGCCCGAACTGCCGTGACCGGATCGCGCGGCACCCCCGATACGATGCCCCGGTACTGATCACCGGCGTCAGGAGGCACACCCATGGCAGGGGAACCGCAGGACGACTGCCTGTTCTGCAAGATCGTCGCGGGCGCCATCCCGGCGACGGTCGTCCGTGAGACCGAGACCACCGTGGCCTTCCGGGACATAAACCCGCAGGCCCCCACCCACGTCCTGGTGATCCCCAAGGCCCACTACAAGAACGCGGCCGAACTCGCCGCCGGCGCCCCGCGGCTCGCGGCCGACGTGCTCGCCGAGACCCAGGCCGTCGCCGACGAGGAGAAGCTGGACAGCTACCGCGTCGTCTTCAACACCGGAAGCGGCGCCGGCCAGACCGTCTGGCACGCCCACGCGCACGTCCTCGGCGGCCGTGGCCTGGAATGGCCCCCGGGATAAGCGGTCATGTCCGTCCGTGAGTTCGTCGTCCTCGGCACCGCCAGCCAGGTCCCCACCCGGCACCGCAACCACAACGGCTACCTCCTGCGCTGGGACGGCGAGGGCATCCTGTTCGACCCCGGCGAGGGCACCCAGCGGCAGATGCTGCGTGCCGGGGTCGCCGCCCACGACCTGAACCGGATCTGCGTCACGCACTTCCACGGCGACCACTCCCTCGGGCTGGCCGGAGTGATCCAGCGGATCAACCTCGACCAGGTCCCGCACGAGGTGACCGCGCACTACCCGCGCTCCGGTCAGCGCTTCTTCGACCGGCTGCGGTACGCGACCGCCTACCGGGAGACGGTCCGCCTGACCGAGGCACCCGTCGCCGCCGACGGCGTCCTCGCCGCGACCCCGTCGTACACGCTCGAGGCCCGGAAGCTGTCCCACCCCGTCGAGTCCTACGGCTACCGGCTGACCGAGCCCGACGGGCGCCGGATGCTGCCGGGCCGGCTCGCCGCGCACGGCATCGGGGGCCCGGACGTCGGCCGCCTCCAGCGCGAGGGCAGGCTCGGGGACGTGACGCTGGAGGACGTCAGCGAGGTGCGGCGCGGGCAGCGGTTCGCGTTCGTCATGGACACCCGGCTGTGCGACGGGGTGCACGCGCTCGCCGAGGGCTGCGACCTGCTCGTCATCGAGTCCACGTTCCTCGACGAGGACGCCGGACTGGCGGCGGACCACGGCCATCTGACGGCGGGACAGGCGGCGGCCGTGGCGCGTGACGCCGGGGTGCGGCACCTCGTCCTCACCCACTTCAGCCAGCGCTACCCGGAGCCGGAGGAGTTCGAGCGGCAGGCGCGGGCCGCCGGGTTCGAGGGCGAGCTGACCGTGGCCTACGACCTGCTGCGGGTGCCGGTTCCGAAACGGAGATAAAACCCTCGTACGATGCTTTGATGCCCCTCCCCAAAGCAGAACTGCACCTGCACATCGAAGGCACCCTGGAGCCCGAGCTGGCGTTCGAGCTGGCCGCCCGCAATGGGGTCGCGCTGCCCTACGCCGACACCGAACAGCTCCGCGAGGCCTACCGGTTCGAGGACCTGCAGTCCTTCCTGAACCTGTACTACGAGCTGATGGCCGTCCTGCGTACCGAGCAGGACTTCGCGGACCTGGCCGACGCCTACCTCGCCCGCGCCGCCGCGCAGGGCGTCCGGCACGCGGAGATCTTCTTCGACCCGCAGGCCCACCTCGCCCGGGGACTGGACATGGGCACCGTCGTGGAGGGGCTGTGGCGGGCGCTCGGCCGCAGCGAGGAGAACCACGGCGTCTCCACCAGGCTGATCCTGTGCTTCCTGCGCGACGAGTCGGCCGAGTCGGCGCTGGAGACCCTCCAGGCGGCCCGGCCGTACCTGGACCGGATCACCGGTGTCGGCCTCGACTCCGCCGAGGTCGGCCACCCGCCGGCGAAGTTCCGGGAGGTGTACGAGGCCGCCGCCGCGCTCGGGCTGCGCCGCGTGGCGCACGCCGGTGAGGAGGGGCCGCCGGAGTACATCACCGAGGCCCTGGACGTCCTCGGCGTGGAGCGCGTCGACCACGGCCTGCGCTGCATGGAGGACCCGGCGCTGGTCGAGCGGCTGGTCCGGGACCGTGTCCCGCTGACCCTGTGCCCGCTGTCCAACGTCCGGCTGCGCACGGTGGACGTGCTCGCCGAGCACCCGCTGCCCGCGATGCTGGACGCCGGGCTGCGGTGCACGGTCAACTCCGACGACCCCGCCTACTTCGGCGGGTACGCCGGCGACAACTTCGACGCGGTGCGCTCGGAGCTGGGCCTCGGCGAGGAACGGCTCCGGGAACTGGCCCGCAACTCCTTCCTCGCCTCCTTCCTGGAGGACGACGAGGAGCGCCGGGCCCGCTACCTCGCCGAGGTGGAGGCGTACGAGTTCGGATAGGCGGCGGCGGTGTCGTACGCCCCCTGCGCGGCCGGGACCGGGGCCTCCACCTGGATCTCCACCACGGGCAGCGGCAGCCGGCCCGCGCGCAGGGCCACCAGCGTCATCGGCACCGCGATCGCCAGCAGGCCGGCGGCCAGGACCTGGCCCATGACCGGGAAGCCCGCCCCCGCCGCCAGCACGCTTCCGGTCAGCGGGCCCGCCGCCGTGCCCAGCGACGCCGCCGAACCGACCAGCACCGCCCAGCGGCCCCGCGGGTCCAGGGACGCGGCCAGGCCGATGACGTACGACAGCACGACCGGGTAGAGCAGGTTCCAGGAGATCTCGCCCGCCGCGAAGGCCGGCAGCCCGTCAGCCGAGGCGCTGAGCACGATGCAGCCCGCGATGAGCGCCGTACCCGCGCCGATCGGCACCGCCTGGCCGAGACGCGGTCCGAGCGCACCGGCGCCCACCACGCCGACCAGTCCGGCGCCGAGCGCGACGGCGAACACCGCGCCGACGGTGACCTCGGTCAGATGGGCCTGGCCGAGGCCGATGCGTCCGCTGACGCCCCACAGCGCGTTCTGCGCCAGTGACCAGCAGGGCATGGCCGCGGCGAGCAGCAGTCCGGCCCGCCGGTGCGGCAGTCTGGCGCCGGGACCGGCCGGACGGCGGGCCGGGGCCGTGGCGCCGGACAGCCGGCCGGTGAACGGCCACACCCCGAGCGCGGTCAGGGCGATCGCGGCGAGCGGCAGGCCGTGGCCGGGGCCGAGGTGGGGGATCGTCAGATAGAGCGCACCGGCGAGCGCGGAGACGCCGAGCAGGCCGAACGTGGTGGCCCGGTGCGGGTCCCTCCCCCAGTCCCTCGACTCCGCTCGAGCTGGGGGCGCCCCCAGAGCGGCGATGCCACTGGCGGCGACCGCCGTGACCGTGCCGGAGCCGAAACCGCCGAGGAGCGCGCCCACGACGACGGCCGGTACGGCATGGCTGAGCGCGGCCCCTCCGTAGCCGAGGAAGGCGAGCGCGAGGCCCAGACGGGCCAGGGTGCGGGCGCCGGCCCGCTCGACCCGGGAGGCCAGCAGGAAGCCGGCGGCCGCCGAACTCAGCAGCAGGGCACTGCCGATGGCACCGGCCTGGGTGGTGGTGAGCGGAAGCCCGGTGTCCAGCCGGCCGACGGTGGTCGGCAGCAGATACGGGGCGAGGTACCCGGCCGTGAAAAGGGCGACGAGGGGCCAGGGCATGGAGCGGGGGGCGGACACGGGCGTTCCCAGGGCAGGCGAAGGAGCGGCTCGAGAGCCGGGGGAGAGGGGAGGGCGACGGCCGTCGACGGACGGGAACGCGCGAGCAAGTTGTATCAAGCACGCGGTTCCAGAAGAAGTTCGGGTGGAGTGATCTGGATCACTCTTGCGTTTGACCCCGATGATCACGGGTAAAAGCACGCGCTCCCTCGACCCCTGCCCGCCGTTCGGGTGTCCGGCTGACGCGGCGCCATTGACGGCTCCCTGTTCGTGTATCTAGCCTCAGTTCTCATACATAGACGGCATTCACAACGGGAGATGGTCTGGTGGGCGGCGACCGAAGTCCGCGGGGCGTGGCGCGGCGACTCGCGGAGGGTATGGCGCGCGGTGTGCTGTCCTTCCCCCTGACCGCCTTCCACGACGACGGCACCCTCGACCCCGACGGCTCCCGCGCGCATGTCGCCGCCCGGCTCGCCGCCGGACCCGGAGCCGTCTTCCCGGCCTGCGGCACCGGGGAGTTCTTCTCCCTGGACGAGGAGGAGTACCGGCAGGTCGTCACCATCGCCGTCGAGGAGGCGGCGGGCCGGGTGCCCGTGGTCGCCGGGACCGGGTACGGCTGGGCGCAGGCCGCCCGGTTCGCGCGGATCGCCGAGGAGGCGGGCGCCGACGCCCTGCTGGTGCTGCCGCACTACCTCGTCGCCGCGCCGCAGGAGGGCCTCGTAGCCCAGCTCGAGCGGCTCGCCGACCGCACCCGGCTGCCGATCGTCGCCTACCAGCGCGGCCAGGTCGCCTACACCGTGGCGTCGTTGCGGCGCATCGCGCGCATCCCGAACGTCATCGGCCTCAAGGACGGCCACAGTGACCTCGACCGCCTCCAGCGCCTCACCCTCGCCGCCCCCGGGGACTTCCTGTTCTTCAACGGCGCCGCCACCGCCGAGATCCAGGCCCGCGCCTACGCCACCGTCGGCGTCCCCGCCTACTCCTCCGCCGTGCACGCCTTCGCCCCCGAGATCGCCGGCGCCTTCTTCACCGCGCTGCGGGACGGCGACCACGCCACGACCGGGAGACTGCTGCGCGACTTCTACGTCCCCCTCGTCGAACTCCGCGACCGCGTACCCGGATACGCGGTGTCCCTGGTGAAGGCGGCGGCCCGGCTGCGCGGGGAGCGCGTCGGCCCGGTCCGGGCCCCGCTCACCGACCCCTCGCCCGCCGACCTCGCCGACCTCAGGGCCCTGCTCGCCGCCGGACTCGACCTCGTAGGAGCCTGTCTGTGACCCGTGACCTGACCATCGCCGAGGTGCGCCTGACGCCGATCCTGGTCGCCGACCCGCCGCTGCTCAACACCCAGGGCGTGCACCAGCCGTACACCCCCCGGCTGATCGTGGAGGTCGTCACGGCCGACGGGATCACCGGCCTCGGCGAGACCTACGGCGACACCAAGTACCTGGAGCTGGCCCGCCCGCTGGCCGAGCGGCTGACCGGACACTCGGTCATGGATGTGAACAGCCTCTTCGCGCTGGACCTCGCCGTGGACGAGCGCCGGGTCCGGGGAGCCGTGGACGCCGGCGGACTCAGGGGCGTGCAGAGCGCCGACAAACTCCGGCTGTCCGTGCTGTCCGCCTTCGAGGTGGCCTGCCTCGACGCCCAGGGCAGGGCGCTCGGACTCCCCGTGCACGCCCTCCTCGGCGGCAGGCTGCGGGACACCGTCGAGTACAGCGCCTACCTCTTCTACAAGTGGGCCGGGCACCCCGAGGGCGTGCCCGGCGAGCCGGACGACTGGGGCGCCGCCCTCGACCCGGCCGGAGTCGTCGCCCAGGCACGCCTGTTCAAGGAGCGGTACGGATTCACCTCCTTCAAGCTCAAGGGTGGCGTCTTCCCGCCCGAGCAGGAGATCGCCGCCGTACGCGCCCTCGCCGAGGCCTTCCCCGGCCACCCGCTGCGCCTCGACCCCAACGGCGCCTGGTCGGTGGAGACCTCGCTGAAGGTCGCGGAGGAACTCGGCGACGTCCTGGAGTACCTGGAGGACCCCACCCTGGGCACCCACGCGATGGCCGAGGTGTCCGCCGCGCTGAGAGAGGCGGCGCGGAGCGCCCCGGACGAGGACGGTGGCGGGCGCCGGACGGCCGTGCCCCTCGCCACCAACATGTGCGTGACCACCGTCGGCGAGATCCGGGAGGCGTTCACCAGGGACGCCGTCCAGGTCGTGCTCTCCGACCACCACTACTGGGGAGGGCTGCGCAACACCCGGCAGCTCGCCGCGATCTGCGCCGCCTTCGGGGTCGGGGTGTCCATGCACTCCAACACCCACCTCGGCATCAGCCTCGCCGCCATGACCCACGTGGCGTCGACCGTGCCCGACCTCCACCACGCCTGCGACTCCCACTACCCCTGGCAGTCCGAGGACGTCCTCACCGAGCGGCCCGCCTTCACCGGCGGCCGGGTCGCGGTGTCCGACGCGCCCGGCCTCGGCGTCGAGCTGGACCGGGACGAACTGGCCCGGCTGCACCGGCGGTGGAAACGGGACGACGGCGCGCTGCGCGAGCGCGACGACGCGGCGGCGATGCGGCGGGCCGAGCCCGGGTGGCGGACCCCGGTGATGCCCCGCTGGTGACATCCCGGCGGTGACACCGCGACGGCGACGGCGCCGGTGCGAGCGGCCGTACCCCTGGCGGGAAGTGGTGCACACTGGCCAGATCCGCACCAGCTCAGGGAGCGCACCGTGACCCCGTCCCGCTCGATCGCCGGAGAGGAACCCGAACACCTCACGCAGGCGGCGCGCCGCCAGGCCCAGGTCGACCCGCTCGCCGCCCTCCGGGCACCCGGCGACCCGCCCTGGGACGTGTACCTCACGGGCACGGTCTTCCTCGACATCGTCTTCACCGGCCTGGACTCGGCACCCGTGCGCGGCACCGAGTCCTGGGCCCGGGGGATGGGCTCCAGCCCCGGCGGGGTCGCCAACATGGCCACCGCGCTCGCCAGGCTCGGCCTGCGGACCTCCCTCGCGGCGGCGTTCGGCGACGACCACTACGGCGAGTACTGCTGGGACGCCCTCGCCCGGGGCGAGGGCATCGACCTCGCGCCCTCCCGGACCGTGCCCGGCTGGCACTCGCCGGTCACCGTCTCCATGGCGTACGAGGGGGAGCGGACGATGGTCTCCCACGGCCACGAACCGCCCCCGGAGGAACCGGCGCCGGACTTCCCGCCCCGCGCGCGGGCCGCCGTCGCCTCCCTGGCTCCCGGCAAGCGCGCCCCCTGGATCGCGGAGGCGGCCCGCGCGGGCACCCGGATCTTCGCCGACGTCGGCTGGGACGAGACCGGGGCCTGGGACCTGGCCGGGCTTCCCGACCTCGGGCACTGCGAGGCGTTCCTGCCCAACGCGGCGGAGGCGATGCGGTACACCGGGGCCGACTGCCCGCGCGCGGCCGCGCACGCGCTGACCGAACACGTCCCGGTGGCCGTCGTCACCCTCGGCGCGGACGGGGCGTACGCCGTGGACCGGCGCACCGGGGAGACCGCGGAGGTCCCGGCGATCGCCGTGGAGGCGCTGGATCCCACCGGGGCCGGGGACGTCTTCGTGGCCGGTTTCGTCACGGCGACCCTGGCGGGCCGGCCGCTCGCCGACCGGCTCGCGCTCGCGGGCCTCACCGCGGCCCTCTCCGTGCAGGAGTTCGGCGGCTCGCTGTCGGCGCCGGGGTGGTCCGAGATCGGGGCGTGGTGGCGCCGCGTGCAGTCGGTACCGGGCCAGAGCCCCGAGGCGCTGCGCCGGTACGGCTTCCTCGACGGCCTCGTGCCCGAGCGGCTGGACCGCCCGTGGCCGCTGCGGCGGGCGGTGCCGACGCTCGGGTTCGGGCGTTCGGCCTGACGGGGCGGCAAGCCCCCGGCCGGGGTCCGCCTCCGGCGGAAAAACCCTACGGCGTTGTCGGTGGCCCGTCGTACTCTTGACAGTGCGAGGCCGCCCTCAGCTACGCGGCCGTGACGAGGAGGAATCGCAGGCCTTAAGCGCCGGCCCATGACTCAGACACCCCAAGCTCACATCCCCGCGCGGGAGCAGGCGCGAGCACAGCTCACCGTCCCCGCCCAGCACCCCATGGTGACCGTGCTGGGTTCCGGCGACTCCCTCCTGCGCGTGATCGAGAAGGCCTTCCCGGCAGCCGACATACATGTCCGGGGCAATGAGATCAGCGCGGTCGGCGAACCCGCGGACGTCGCTCTGATCTCGCGCGTGTTCGACGAGATGATGCTGGTGCTCCGCACCGGGCAGCCGATGACGGAGGACGCAGTGGAACGCTCGATCGCCATGCTCAAGGCGAGCGAGAACGGGACGAGCGACGGCCCGGAGACCCCGGCCGAGGTGCTGACGCAGAACATCCTGTCCTCGCGCGGCCGGACGATCCGGCCGAAGACGCTCAACCAGAAGCGGTACGTCGACGCGATCGACAAGCACACGATCGTCTTCGGCATCGGCCCCGCCGGTACCGGCAAGACCTACCTGGCCATGGCCAAGGCGGTCCAGGCCCTGCAGTCCAAGCAGGTCAACCGGATCATCCTGACCCGCCCGGCGGTGGAGGCGGGAGAGCGGCTCGGCTTCCTGCCCGGCACGCTCTACGAGAAGATCGACCCCTACCTGCGCCCGCTGTACGACGCGCTGCACGACATGCTCGACCCGGACTCGATCCCGCGCCTGATGGCCGCCGGGACCATCGAGGTCGCGCCGCTGGCGTACATGCGCGGCCGTACGCTCAACGACGCCTTCATCATCCTGGACGAGGCCCAGAACACCTCGCCCGAGCAGATGAAGATGTTCCTCACCCGGCTCGGCTTCGACTCGAAGATCGTGATCACCGGTGACGTCACCCAGGTCGACCTGCCGAACGGGACCAGGAGCGGTCTGCGGCAGGTGCAGGAGATCCTGGAGGGCGTCGAGGACGTCCACTTCTCCCGGCTGTCGTCGCAGGATGTCGTACGGCACAAGCTGGTGGGCCGTATCGTCGACGCGTACGAGATGTACGACAGCAAGCACGGCACCGAGAACGGCACCCACCAGGGCGGCCGTGGCAGAACCGGCGCCAAGGGTCCCAAGGGGAAGTAGACCAGCACGCCCATGTCGATCGACGTCAACAACGAGTCCGGCACCGAGGTCGACGAGCAGGCGATCCTCGACATCGCCCGCTACGCGCTCGCGCGGATGCGCATCCACCCGCTCTCCGAGCTCTCGGTGATCGTCGTGGACGCCGACGCCATGGAGCAGCTCCACATCCAGTGGATGGACCTGCCCGGGCCCACCGATGTCATGTCGTTCCCGATGGACGAGCTGCGGCCGCCGTCGAAGGACGACGACGAGCCGCCGCAGGGACTGCTCGGCGACATCGTGCTGTGCCCGGAGGTCGCCAAGAAGCAGGGCGACGAGGCGCCGACGCAGCACTCCATGGACGAGGAGCTCCAACTGCTCACCGTCCACGGAGTGCTGCACCTGCTCGGGTACGACCACGAGGAACCCGACGAGAAGGCCGAGATGTTCGGGCTCCAGGCCGCCATCGTCGACGGGTGGCGGTCCGAGCGCGGACTGACCGGGCCGTCCCCGGCGCCGACCGTCTCGTAGGCGGGTCGGTCCACGCATGAATCCGCAGATCGTGATGGGCGCGATCGCGCTCGTCGTCGTCGCCTGGCTGGCCGCCTGCGCCGAGGCGGGCATCGCGCGCGTCTCCAGCTTCCGGGCCGAGGAGGCCGTGAAGTCCGGCCGGCGCGGCAGCGCCCGGCTGGCCCAGGTCGCCGCCGACCCCACCCGCTACCTGAACGTCGCCCTGCTGGTCCGCGTCGCCTGCGAGATGGCGGCCGCGGCCCTGGTGACGTACGCCTGCCTGCAGGAGTTCGCCGCCACCTGGCAGGCCCTGCTGGTCGCCATCGGCGTCATGGTGCTGGTGTCGTACGTCGCCGTCGGCGTCTCGCCGCGCACCATCGGCCGCCAGCACCCGATCAACACGGCTACGGCGGCCGCGTACGTGCTGCTGCCGCTGGCCCGGATCATGGGCCCGATCCCGTCGCTGCTGATCCTCATCGGCAACGCGCTCACCCCCGGCAAGGGCTTCCGCCGCGGCCCCTTCGCCTCCGAGGCCGAGCTGCGCGCGATGGTGGACCTCGCCGAGAAGGAGTCGCTGATCGAGGACGAGGAGCGCCGTATGGTGCACTCGGTCTTCGAACTCGGCGACACCCTGGTGCGCGAGGTCATGGTGCCGCGCACCGACCTGGTGGTCATCGAGCGGTACAAGACCATCCGGCAGGCGCTCACCCTCGCCCTGCGCTCCGGTTTCTCCCGCATCCCGGTCACCGGGGAGAGCGAGGACGACATCGTCGGGATCGTGTACCTCAAGGACCTGGTCCGCAAGACGCACATCAGCCGCGACGCCGAGAACGACCTGGTGTCGACCGCCATGCGCCCGGCCGTCTTCGTCCCCGACACCAAGAACGCCGGCGACCTGCTGCGCGAGATGCAGAAGGAGCGCAACCACGTCGCCGTCGTCATCGACGAGTACGGCGGCACCGCCGGCATCGTCACCATCGAGGACATCCTCGAGGAGATCGTCGGCGAGATCACCGACGAGTACGACCGGGAACTCCCGCCCGTGGAGGATCTCGGCGACGACCGCCACCGGGTCACCGCGCGCCTGGACATCACCGACCTCGGCGAGCTGTACGGCCTGGAGGAGTACGACGACGAGGACGTGGAGACCGTCGGCGGGCTGCTCGCCAAGGCGCTCGGCCGGGTCCCCATCGCCGGCGCCTCCGCCGAGGTCGAACTGCCCGACGAACGCAGGCTGCGGCTGACCGCCGAGGCGGCGGCCGGACGCCGGAACAAGATCGTGACGGTGCTGGTGGAGCCGGCCGGCAAGGCCGCCGAGGAGGCGACCCCCGAGTGACCCCCAAGGAGCTGCGCGCCTTCTGCCTGTCCTTCAACGCGGTCGTGGAGGACTTCCCGTTCAACCCGGAGACCTCCGTGTTCAAGGTCCTCGGCAAGATGTTCGCCCTGACGAACCTGGGCGCGCGGCCCCTGACGGTGAACCTCAAGTGCGACCCGGAGGACGCGGTCCGGCTGCGCGCGGAGCACGAAGGGCTGATCGTGCCCGGCTGGCACATGAGCAAGCGCCACTGGAACACGGTGACCGTCGACGGCGGTCTGCCGGACCGCCAGGTCCGGGAACTGATCGAGGACTCCTACGACCTGGTCGTCGCGGGACTGCCGAGGGCGGAGCGGCTGCGCCTGGACCGGCCGTAATTCACTTGCCGCGGCCCGTCGACGGCATGCCAGAATCGTGCATGACTGTTCGATATCCGCGCCCCCTGCGCCCCGGTGACCGTATCGGCGTGACCTCTCCGTCCAGCGGAGTGGCGAAGGAGCACCGGGGCCGGCTCGACGTCGCGATCCGGGACCTCGAAGCGCGCGGTTACGAGGTCGTCGTCGGCCGGTGCATGGACGGCTCGACCCACATCAGCGCCCCGGCCGCCGAACGCGCCGCCGAACTGACCGGGATGCTGACCGACCCCGCCATCCGGGCCGTGGTGCCGCCGTGGGGCGGGGAGACCGCCATCGACCTGCTGCCGCTGCTCGACTTCGAGGCGATCGCGCGGGCCGAGCCGACCTGGGTCGTGGGCTGGTCGGACATCTCGACGATCATCACCCCGCTGACCCTGCTCACGGGGGTCGCCACCGTGCACGGCAACAACCTCATGGACACGCCCTACCGGACGCCCGAGGGCCTGCTGTCCTGGCTGGACGTCGTCACCGCCCCGCAGGGCCGGCCGCTCGCCCAGACCCCGCCCGGCCGCCACCGCGCCACCGGCTGGGACGACTACGGCGTCCACCCGGAGATCCGCGACCTCACCCTGGACACGGCCGGCACCTGGACCCGGCTCGACGGCACCGGTGACGTGGACGTCGAGGGCCGGCTGATCGGCGGCTGCATCGAGACCCTGGTCAACCTGGCGGGCACCCGGCTGCTGGACACGCGGTCCTTCGCGGCCGGCGACGACCTGCTCGTCTACGTCGAGGCCTGCGAGGACAACGCCTACAGCATCTGCCGCAATCTGCACGGCATGCGGCTCGCCGGGTTCTTCGACCGCGCCGCGGCCGTCCTCGTGGGCCGCACCAAGGCCCCGGACGGCCGCACCCTCACCCAGCACGAGGCGGTCCTCGACGCCCTCGGCCCGCTCGGGGTGCCGATCATCGCGGACGTCGAGTGCGGGCACGTCCCGCCCTATCTGGCGCTGGTGAACGGCGCGCGCGGCCGTGTGGTGCACACGGCCGCGCGGAGCGAGATCGTTCAGACCCTGGCCTGAGCCCGGCGCAGGCCCAGTCCCACGAGGACCGCGGCGGTCAGCACGATCGCCGCGTCCAGCGCCAGCACCGTGTGGACGCCGGACAGCAGGTCGTGCGAGGTGGTGGCCAGCACACCCAGCAGGGGGATGCCGACCGTGATGCCCACCTGCTGGGTGGAGGTCACCAGGCCGGTGGCCAGCCCCTGCTCCCCGTCCGGGACGCCGCAGGTGACGGTGAGGCCGTACGAGATGATCGCGCCCAGGTGGCACATGCTCGCCAGGGCGACCGCGGCCGCGGCCGGCCACACCGACCAGGCGTGGGCGTTCAGCGGCAGCAGCGCGGCGATCAGCACACCCTGCCCGGTCAGCGAGCCGACCAGCGTACGGCGGGCACCGAAGCGGCCGATGACCCGCGGTGCCAGCGTGCCGGCGACGGCCGACAGCACGCCCTGGAAGCCGAAGACCAGACCCGTCTCGAAGGCCGACAGACGCAGGGTCTCCTGGAAGTACAGGGTCAGGACGAAGATCACCGTCGACATCATCGAGAAGGTGACCAGGCCGCCCACGTTGCCCCACGCCACCGTGCGGCGGCGCAGCATGGGCAGGGAGACCAGCGGAGAGGCCGAGCGGGACTCCACGGCCGTGAACAGGGCCAGCAGGAGCAGGCCGGCGATCAGCGCGGCGACGACCTCGGCGCGGCCGAAGCCGTGGCCGGCGGCCGTGGACAGGGCGTAGATCAGCGACAGCAGGCCGGCGGTGACGGTGACCGCGCCGGGCACGTCGAGCCGCGGGCGGTCGGGGGTGCGGGACTCCGGCAGCAGACCCGGCGCCGGCGGCAGCACGATCAGCGCGAACACGGTGAGCAGGGCCATGGTGGAGCGCCAGCCGAGGGCGTCGGTCAGGACGCCGCCCGCCACCATGCCGATCGTGAAGCCCAGCGACAGCAGGGTGCCGGAGATACCGAGGGCGCGGTCGCGCGCCGGGCCCTCCGGGAAGGTGGTGGTGAGCAGGGACATGCCGGTCGGCACGATCGCGGCCGCGCCGAGGCCCTGCAGCGCGCGCCCGGTGAGGAAGGACACCGGGCCCCAGGCCAGGGTCGCCAGCAGTGAGGCCGCGCCGAACAGGGCGAGGCCGGCGAGGAACAGCTTCCGGCGGCCGTACAGGTCGCCGACCCGGCCGAACAGCAGCAGGAAGCCGCCGGAGGGGAGCGCGAACGCGGTGACCGCCCACTGCAGGGCGGAGCGGCTCATGCCGAGGTCGGTGCCCAGCTCGGGCAGGGCCACGTTCAGGACGGAGAAGTCCAGCGCGACCATGAACTGGGCCGCGCACAGGACGAAGAGGACCAGCTTGTCCCGCGTCGACAGCCGGGGGGTGCCGAGCGGTCCGCCCGCGGGGGCGGGAGCCTGGGTGGTGGTCTGAGAGGTGGTGTCGAACGCCATGGACCGAGCTTCGGGCGAACGGAACAGGCGTGGGGAGTCGGAACTTATGGTGGTGGTGGCACCACCAGACACGACGGGGGAGGAGCGGGACGTGGCCGCTGCGGAGGCGACGCGCAGTCAACGGCGGGACGAGCTGCGGGAGTTCCTGATGAGCCGGCGGGCCCGGGTCAGCCCGGAGGAGGCCGGACTGCCGGCCGGCGGGGGCCGGCGCCGGACACCGGGCCTGCGCCGGGAGGAGGTCGCCGTGCTGGCCGGGGTGGGCGCGTCCTGGTACCAGTGGCTCGAGCAGGGGCGGGACATCTCCGTCTCGCCGCAGGTCCTCGACGCCGTCGCCCGGGTGCTCCGGCTCAGCGACGCCGAACGCCGGCATCTGTACCTGCTGGCCGGGATGAACCCGCCGGCCCCCCAAGTGGCGCCGGAGAAGCGGGACATGTGCGAGGGGCTGCGGCGGCTGATCGACACCTGGATGCCCTACCCGGCGCACATCATGGACACGTACTACAACTGCGTGATGTACAACGACGCGGCGGCGCTGGTCCTCGGCATGCGGCCGGACATCACCCAGAACTGCCTCGTCGACTTCTTCGTGGATCCGCTGTACCGGTCGCGCAGCAACAGCTGGGAGCGGAACGCGCGGACGGTCGTGGCCCAGTTCCGGGCCGCGTGCGCGGCCCGGCCGGACGACGAGGGGTTCCGGGCGGTGCTCGCCGAGGCGTCGGCGCGCAGCCCGGAGTTCGTGGCGCTGTGGGCCGAACGGGACATCGAGGACCAGGGACAGGTGCGCAAGGAGCTGGTCCACCCGCTGGTCGGGCCGCTGGTCGTGGAGTCCACGGTGATGAAGGTGCCGGCCCGGCCCGATCTGATGATCGTGCTGCACGCTCCGCTGGACGAGGAGAACACCGCTGCCAAGCTGGAGTGGCTGGCGTCTCCCGAGGGGCGGCGGGACGCCATGCACCCCGTGGCGGGGTGAGCCCGCGATGGCTTCGTATGCTCTGGGCATGACCGACAGCAACGCGCTTGACCCCGAGGACCGCAAGATCGTCACGCTGGCCCGCTCCGTGCGCGCCCGCAACGGTGTGCCCGAGGGGGCGGCCGTACGGGACGAGACCGGACGCACCTACGCCGCCGGGTCGGTGGGGCTCCCCTCGCTGCGGCTGAGCGCCCTGCGGACCGCCGTCGCCATGGCGGTGGCCTCCGGCGCGCGGTCGCTGGAGGCGGCGGCCGTGGTGAGCGAGGCCGAGGAGGTCACGCGGGAGGACCTGGCCGCCGTGGCGGACCTCGGCGGGGCCGGGACGCCGGTGCTGCTGGCCGGACCCGACGGAGAGGTACGGCTGACCGCCCCGGCGGCCACCGCCTAGTCGCCCGCGGCGCTGCCCGTCAGAGGGCGTCGGGGCCGCGCTCGCCGGTCCGCACGCGCACGACGGTCTCCACGGGCAGCGCCCAGACCTTGCCGTCACCGATCTTGCCCGTCTGCGCGGCCCCGACGATCGCGTCGATCACCTCGTCGGCGACCGCGTCCTCCACCACGACCTCGATGCGCACCTTCGGCACCAGGTCGACCCGGTACTCGGCGCCCCGGTAGACCTCGGTGTGTCCGCGCTGCCGGCCGTACCCGCTCGCCTCGCTGACGGTCAGGCCGTGTACGCCCCGTTCCTGCAGGGCGGTCTTGACCTCGTCCAGCCGGTAGGGCTTGACGATCGCGGTGATGAGCTTCATGCCTGGCTCTCGACCTTCCGGGTGGGGGCCTGCGGGGCGGCGACGAGGGAGTGGGTGACCGGGGCGCCGTGGCCCAGGACCCCGTGATCGTAAGCCGTCTCGGCGTGCACCGTAAGGTCCAGACCGGTGTGCTCCTGCTCCTCGCTCGCCCGGAAGCCCAGCGCCCGGTCGATCAGCTTGCCGAGGCCGTACGTCACCCCGAAGGCGTACGCCCCGACGGCCGCAACGGCCAGCAGCTGCCTGCCCAGCGGGAGCAGCCCGCCGCCGTAGAACAGGCCCTCGGCGCCGCCGGTCATCGCCTTCTCGGCGAACAGGCCGATCAGCAGGGTGCCGATGACGCCGCCGACGAGGTGGACGCCGACCACGTCCAGCGAGTCGTCGTAGTTCAGCCGGAACTTCCAGCTCACCGCGTAGGAGCAGACGACACCGGCGGCCAGGCCCACCACCAGCGCGCCCAGCAGCGAGACCGTGCCGCAGGACGGGGTGATGGCGACCAGGCCGGCCACCGCGCCGGAGGCCGCGCCCAGGGTGGTCGGGTGGCCGTCGCGCCGCTGCTCGACGAAGAGCCAGCCGAGCAGTCCGGTGCAGCCCGCCGCGAGCGTGTTGAGGAAGGCCGCCGCGGCGAGGCCGTTCGCGCCGAGCGCGGAGCCCGCGTTGAAGCCGAACCAGCCGAACCAGAGCAGACCGGCGCCGAGGACCACCATGGGCAGGTTGTGCGGACGCATGGCGTCCTTCTTGAACCCGAGCCGGGGCCCGAGCACCAGGCACAGGGCGAGCCCGGAGGCACCGGAGGTGATCTCCACGGGCATGCCGCCGGCGAAGTCGAGCGCCCCGAGCCGGTCCACGATCCAGCCGCCGGGACCCCACACCCAGTGGGTCACCGGAACGTATACGGCGAGCGCCCAGACCGGGACGAACACCAGCCAGGCGGAGAACTTCGTGCGGTCCGCGACCGCGCCGCTGACCAGCGCCGCGGTGATGATCGCGAAGGTGAGCTGGAAGGTGGCGAAGAGCAGGGTGGGGACGGTGCCGTGCACGCTGCCCGGGCCTATCCCGCTCATCCCTGAGTGCCCCAGGCCGCCGATCAGCCCGCCGAAGACGTCGTCCCCGAAGGCGAGCGAGTAGCCGGCCGCCAGCCAGACCACCGTCACCAGGGCGATCGACACGAAGCTCATCATCAGCATGTTCAGCACGCTCTTCGTGCGCACCATGCCGCCGTAGAAGAGGGCCAGACCCGGGGTCATCAGCAGGACGAGGGCGGTGGCGGCGAGGAGCCAGGCGGTGTCGCCGGTGTCGACGTGGGCTGCGGCGAGGGTCACGGGCGTCTCCAACGGTGTGGGGGCTCGTCAGAGGGTCACCGGTCGGCATTTCCGGTTGCGTACAGGTGTGTTTCGGTGACGTTTCGTTGCGTGGGGGTTTCGTCGAGCTCACATCAAGAGACGGAGACGGCCGGTGGTACGGCGCGGTCCCGTGGATCAGGGACAATGAACGCCATGAGCGTTCGTACCCAGTCATCCGAGCCGTCGGGCGAGACCGCCCACCGCGCCGGCTTCGCCTGCTTCGTGGGCCGCCCCAACGCGGGCAAGTCCACCCTCACGAACGCTCTGGTCGGGCAGAAGGTGGCGATCACCGCCGACCAGCCGCAGACCACGCGGCACACGGTCCGCGGCATCGTGCACCGCCCCGACGCACAGCTGATCCTGGTGGACACCCCGGGGCTGCACAAGCCGCGCACCCTGCTCGGCGAGCGGCTCAACGACGTCGTGCGGACGACGTGGGCCGAGGTCGACGTGATCGGCTTCTGCCTGCCGGCCAACGAGAAGATCGGTCCCGGCGACCGCTTCATCGCCAAGGAGCTGGCCGGGATCCGCAAGACCCCGAAGGTCGCCATCGTCACCAAGACCGACCTGGTCGACTCCAAGACCCTGGCCGAGCAGCTCATCGCGATCGACCAGCTCGGCAAGGACCTCGGCATCGAGTGGGCGGAGATCGTCCCGGTGTCGGCGGTCGGCGCCAAGCAGGTGGACCTCCTGGCCGATCTGCTGATCCCGCTGCTGCCCGAGGGCCCGGCCCTCTACCCCGAGGGCGACCTGACGGACGAGCCCGAGCAGGTCATGATCGCCGAGCTGATCCGCGAGGCCGCCCTAGAGGGCGTGCGCGACGAGCTGCCGCACTCCATCGCGGTGGTCGTCGAGGAGATGCTCCCGCGCGAGGACCGCCCCGCCGACCGGCCGCTGCTGGACATCCACGCCAACCTCTACATCGAGCGCCCGAGCCAGAAGGGCATCGTCATCGGCCCCAAGGGCAAGCGGCTGAAGGACGTCGGCATCAAGTCCCGCAGGCAGATCGAGGCGCTGCTGGGCACGCCGGTCTTCCTGGACCTGCACGTCAAGGTGGCGAAGGACTGGCAGCGGGACCCCAAGCAGCTGCGCCGGCTGGGCTTCTGAGCGACTCCCCGGACGGGCTCACGGGCTCGACGGGGCCATGTCCTGCAGCCCCACCACCTGGAGCAGCCGCAGCCTCTCGTACGACTCCGTGCCGGGGCGGGCCGTGTGGATGATGAGCTGCTGACGGCCCTCGTGGCTCAGCAGGACCTCGCAGTCCAGTTCCAGCAGGCCCACCACCGGGTGCACGAAGCGCTTCGAGGACGGGCGGCGCAGGGACACCTCGTGCGCCTCCCACAGCCGGGCGAACTCCGTACTGGCGGCACGCAGTTCGGCCGCCAGGGCGGCCGGTTCCGGGTCGTCGGGGCGGGCCGCGGCCACCGCGCGGAGGCTGGCCACGTGGTCGAAGGCGTGCGCCGGACGGTCCTCCGGCGGGAAGAGGTCGCGGGCCGCCGGGTCCAGGAAGAACCGCCGGGTCAGGTTCCGCTCGCGCGGCGGACGGGCGAGCGCGTCCCCGACCAGCGCCTTGGCCAGGGCGTTCTGCGCCAGCACCGTGCCGCAGTCCGTCACCACCTGGGCGGGTGAGTCGTACAGCCGGTCCAGGACCAGCAGCAGACCCTGGCGGACATGCGCGGAGGCCGTGCCCCGCCGCGGGGGCTCCTCGCCCACCAGGTGGAAGAGGTGGTCCCGTTCGTCGTCGGTCAGACGCAGGGCGCGCGCCAGGGCCGTCAGCATCTGGCGGGACGGGCGGGGGCCGCGGCGCTGTTCCAGCCGGGTGTAGTAGTCGACGGACATCCCGGCCAGCTGGGCCACCTCCTCCCGGCGCAGTCCCGGGGTACGGCGGCGGGCGCCGGCCGCGAGGCCCACGTCGGACGGTTCCAGACGGGCCCGGCCGCGGCGCAGGAAGTCGGCGAGTTCGGCTCGGTTCACCCTCCCAAGGCTGCGGCACTCGGCCGGCGTTATCCAGGGACCGCCGGTCCCCCGATCGGGAGGTCTCTCCCGGCGCCGCCGGACGCGGCCGAGGCTGGGAGCACCGAACGAGAGGAACCCAGCCATGCTGACCCTGATCACCGGCGCCACCGGACAGGTGGGACGCGGACTCGTCCCCCGCCTGCTCGCCCGGTCCCGGCCCGACGAGCGGATCCGTGTGCTCGTGCGCGACGAGACCCGCGCCGCCCGTCTCGCCGACCGCGGCGCCGAAGTCGTCGTCGGCGACCTCCGCGACACCGACGTGCTCGGCAAGGCCCTCGCCGGGGCCGACGCCGTCGTCAACGTAGCCGCCTCGTTCCGCGGCGTGCCGGACGAGGAGGTGTGGGCGGTCAACCGGGACGCGGCGGTGGAGCTCGGCCGGGCGGCGGTCGCCTCCGGGGTACGGCGCTTCGTGCAGACCGGCACGATCCTGTCGTACGGCACCGGGCGCGGCCGGCCGCTCGTCGAGGACGATCCGACGGTGCCCGGCGGCCCGCTGTGGATGACGTACCCGGAGTCCAAGCTGGAGGCCGAGCGCGGACTGCTGGCACTGGACGGGCTGGACGTGCGGGTGGGCCGGCTCGCCTTCGTCTACGGCGAGGGCGACCCGCACCTGCCCGGCATCACCCGCTGGACCACGAGCCAGCCGGCCACCAAACGGCACCATCTCGTGCACGTGGCCGACGTCGCCCAGGGGCTGACCCGCCTGCTCGACGCCCCCGGTGCGGGCGGCCGCATCTACAACATCGCCGACGACGCCCCCGTCACGGTCCTGGAGATCCACCAGCTCCTCGGCGTCGAGCCGCCCGCGGACGGCCCCGACCCCGACCCCTGGTACGGGCTCGCCTCCACCGACCGCATCCGCCGCGAGCTGGGCTACCGTCCCCGCTTCCCGACCCTGTGGAGCGCCCGGGACGCCGGCGCCCTGTGACGCTCACTCCACGCCCCTGATCCGCACCACCAGCGCCGCCCCCGCCAGACCGATCACGGCCGACACCAGGTACAGCACCCGGTAGCCGCCCAGATGGGTCACGATCGGCGCGGCGAGGGCGGGCGCCGCGACCTGCGGCAGCGCGTTGGCCACGTTGATCACACCGAGGTCCTTGCCGCGGTCCAGCGCCGTCGGCAGCACGTCCGTCATCAGCGCGAAGTCGACCGAGGTGAACACCCCGAAGCCGACCCCGAGCACCGCCGCCGCGACGATCGCGCCGGGCCAGGTCTGCCAGGCGGCGAGGGCCGCCGTCGCCACCGCCATCAGCACACCCGACCAGATCACGAACGGCTTGCGGCGCCCCGCGCGGTCCGACCACACACCGCCCACGACGACCGTGGCGAGCAGGGTCGCACCGTTCACAGCCGTCAGGACCAGCACTCCCTCGTCGGGATCGCCGTAGTGGAGGCGGTCCCGCAGGTAGTACAGGAGGTACAGCAGGACCAGCGCGTTGCTGAGGTTGATCAGGAAACGGGTCAGCCAGGCCCAGCCCAGGTCGGGATGGCGGCGCGGGCTCAGCCAGAAGCCCGCCAGGAAGGCCCGCGGGGACCAGGCCGGCCGGTCCGCCCCGGCCAGCCGCAGATCCTCGTACCGCAGGACGTACGGCAGCACGCCCACCACCGTGAACACCGCGCACGCCGCGTACCCCGCCGCGACGCCGCCCGCCACCGTGGCCAGACCCGTGCCCCCGACCACGCCCAGGATCTGGGCCGCGCCCAGCCAGCCGCCCACCGCGCCGCGCCGGCCGCGCGGCACCCGGTCCGGAACGGCCGCCGTCACCGCCGCGAAGGCCGCGTTCAGGGTGAGCTGCGCCAGGCACCAGCCCAGTGCCATCGTCCACACCCCGCCCGCGCCCGCGAGCAGCAGCAGCGAGAGCGCGCCGCCCGCGGCACCGGCCACGATCCACGGGGTACGGCGGCCCCGGCGGGCGGTGGTGCGGTCGGACAGGGCGCCGAAGAGCGGGTTGGCGAACAGCGAGACGACCGCGCCCGCGCCGGTCACCCAGGCCAGGATCGACTCCTTCGGCATCCCGGCGCCGGGCGCGAGGTCCTTCGCCTGGGAGGCCAGCAGGATCTGCAACGGCCCGAACCAGCCCACCCAGATCGCCCCGTTGGCCAGCGCCAGCGCCGCCGTCCAGCCCGGGCGGACCGGCTCGACGGGCTCGGCCAGGGCGGCCGGGGCGGTGGTCATCCCTGTGCCCGCAGCACGTCCCGGAACCAGTGGTAGGAGGCCTTGGGGGTGCGCACCAGCGTCTCGTAGTCCACGTGCACCAGCCCGAAGCGGCGCGCGTACCCCTCCGCCCACTCGAAGTTGTCCATCAGCGACCAGACGAAGTAGCCGCGCACGTCGACGCCCGCCTCGAGCGCCGTGTGCAGGGCGCGGATGTGGGCGTCCAGGTAGGCGATCCGGTCCTGGTCGTCGACGCCCTCGTAGGAGCAGCCGTTCTCGGTGATGACCACCGGCGGGAGCCGGTCGCCGTACCGGTCGCGGAAGCCGGTCAGCAGCTCCGTCAGCCCCTCGGGAACCACGGGCCAGCCGAAGTCCGTCTCCGGGCGGCCCTCGATCCGCCGCACGGAGAAGGGCAGTTCGGCCGGCATGTCGATACCGCCGAACTCGGTCGCGGTGCCCTGCGGGGCGCCGACCCTGGACGGGGCGTAGTAGTTCACGCCGTACCAGTCGACCGGCGTGGAGATGATCTTCAGATCGGACTCCACGTCTCCCGGCATCAGCTCGCCGACGCCCTCCGGGTACGCGCCCAGCAGGACCGGCTCGGCGAACAGCCGGTTGAGCAGCAGGTCGTAGAACCCCGCCGCCTCCTGGTCGGCCGGATCCGCGGAGGCGGGCCAGGTCGGGCCGTGGGAGTTGGCGATGCCGATGTCCGGCGCCCCGGCCGCGCGCAGGGCCCGCACCGCGAGGCCGTGGGCGAGGAGCTGGTGGTGGGCGACCGGGAGCGCGTCGAACAGCAGCTTCCGGCCGGGGGCGTGCACGCCGAGGGCGTGGCCCAGCAGGGTGTGCTCGGCCGGTTCGTTGAGCGTGATCCACTTGGTGACCCGGTCGCCGAGCCGCCCGGTGACCCGCGACACGTACTCGGCGAACCGGGCGGCCGTGTCCCGCTCCAGCCAGTCCAGCCCGGCGGGCAGGTCCCAGTGGAAGAGGGTGGGCACGGGCCGCACGCCCGCCGCGCACAGCTCGTCCACCAGTCGGTCGTAGAAGTCGAGGCCGCCGGGGGAGTTCACCCGGGGCCACGACACGGAGAAGCGGTACGCGTCCACGCCGAGGCCGGCCAGCAGCGCCACGTCCTCCCGGTAGCGGTGGAAGTGGTCGCAGGCCACCGCCGCCGTCGAGCCGTCCTTCACCCGCCCGGGCCCGGCCGTGAACTCGTCCCACACGGAGGGGGCCCGCTCGTCGGCGGCGCCCTCGATCTGATGGGCCGAGGTCGAAACGCCCCACAGGAAGCCGGCCGGGAAGCGGGGAATCGCCTTGCCTGCGTCAGTCGCCATGGCCCGGATCATCCGTACCGTCGGTAACGGAAGTCAACGCCCCGGCGTGAACCGGCGCGCGCGACCCCGCTAGGCCCCCTCCTTCAGCACCCTCCCGATCAACTCCCTCTGTTCCTCGGTCAGTCGGGGATCGGCCGCGTAGACCGTGCGGCCGTCGACCGTGATCTCGTAGGCGAAGCCGTCCGGCACCCCCTCCGGTGGCGTGGGCCTGCCGGAGGCCAGGACCCGTTCGGCCAGGGACCGCCACTCCCGCTCGTCGGGCCGGGCCGAGGTGTCCACCTCGGCCCGGCGCTCGATGCCCGCGAAACCGCCCGTACGCCGTACCTGAATTCGCATGGGAGCCTGTCTAGTACGGAACTACAGCGTCCGCACCCCGACCTGCTCCCAGGCCTTCTGCACGGCCTCGAGCTCGTCGCCCGAGCCGTACCGCTCGCGGGCCGCCTTGACCGTCAGCGTGGCGAAGTCCGTGAACAGGGCCTGCTGCTTCAGCTCGCCGCCGGTCAGCACGTCGTACCAGAGCTGCCCGGCCTTCTCCCACGAGTGGCCGCCCATGGCCGTGGCGACCAGGTAGAACGCGTGGTTGGGGATACCGGAGTTGATGTGCACGCCGCCGTTGTCGCGGCCGGTGCGCACGTAGTGCTCCATGGTCGCCGGCTGCGGGTCCTTGCCGAGGTTCGGGTCGTCGTACGCCGTGCCCGGGGCCTTCATCGAGCGCAGGGCGGTGCCGTGCACGCCCGGGGCGAGCAGGCCCGCGCCGATCAGCCAGTCGGCCTCGGCGGCGGTCTGGCCGAGGCTGTACTGCTTGATCAGCGAGCCGAAGACGTCGGACAGCGACTCGTTGAGCGCGCCGGGCTGGCCGAAGTAGGTGAGGTTGGCGGTGTGCTGGGTGACGCCGTGGGTCAGCTCGTGGCCGATGACGTCGACCGGGATGGTGAAGTCCAGGAAGATCTCGTCGTCCCCGTCGCCGAACACCATCTGCTCGCCGTTCCAGAAGGCGTTGTCGTAGTCGGTGCCGAAGTGCACGCTGGCGTCCAGCGGCAGGCCCTCGCCGTCGATGGAGTCGCGGCCGTAGGCCTTCAGGTACAGGTCGAAGGTGGCGCCGAGACCCGCGTAGGCGCGGTTGACCGAGGCGTCCGTGCCGGGCTCCGAGCCCTCCTCGCGGACCTTGGTGCCGGGCAGGTCCTGCCGGTGCCGGGCGTCGTAGACGGTGCGGTGCGGCCGGTCGGCGGCCCCGCCGGCGGGCGGGGCGACGGCGGGCGCTCCGAGCACCGTGGTCAGGCGGCGCTTGGTGCGCTGGAAGGCGTCGTGCTCCAGGGACCGGCGGGCGGGACCGGAGACCGCGGAGTTCTCGGCCTGCGCGAGCCGGTCGAGGACGTGCGGCGGGACGATCGTGCAGAAGACGGGCTCGAAGCCCCCGTTGGTGGTCATACTCGGCACCATCGCACTGCGTGACAGGGCTGTCACTACTCGCAACCATGATTGGTGAAATACCCGGACATCCCTCGTCGCGCTGCGTCACGGGGTGGTAAGAGAAGGTAGTCGCCGAGTGGGATTGCGCACTCTATGTCCGAATGGTCCCGACGGTCCCGCATACTGGGACAGGCCCGCGCACCCGGTGCCGCTCGGCTAGGCTGCGGAGCACTATGCGTTTCGGGCTGCTTCTCCTTAGCTGCCGCGGCGAGGGCCTGTAGACAAGGCCGACCCCCTCCCCGCGGTGCTATGGCGTTGCGTCGTCGGCCGTCCACTCGGACATCCGGACACCCTGAGGAGCCCACGCATCATGGCCAACCGCCAGCAGCCCAGTTCCATGCCGATCCACAAGTACGGCCGCTACGAGCAGGTCGGCATCCCGGACCGCACCTGGCCGGAGAAGCGCGTCACCGCCGCCCCCCGCTGGCTCTCCACCGACCTGCGCGACGGCAACCAGGCCCTGATCGACCCGATGTCGCCCGAACGCAAGCGCCGCATGTTCGACCAGCTGGTGGCGATGGGCTACAAGGAGATCGAGGTCGGCTTCCCGGCCTCCGGCCAGACCGACTTCGACTTTGTACGCTCGATCATCGAGGAAGAGGGCGCGATCCCCGAGGACGTGACGATCTCCGTCCTGACCCAGGCCCGCGAGGACCTGATCGAGCGGACCGTGGAGTCCCTGAAGGGCGCCAGGCGGGCCACCGTCCACCTGTACAACGCGACCGCCCCGGTGTTCCGCCGGGTCGTCTTCCGCGGCTCCAAGGACGACATCAAGCAGATCGCCGTCGACGGCACCCGCCTGGTGATGGAGTACGCCGAGAAACTGCTGGGCCCGGAGACGGAGTTCGGCTACCAGTACTCCCCGGAGATCTTCACCGACACCGAGCTGGACTTCGCGCTGGAGGTCTGCGAGGCGGTGATGGACGTCTACCAGCCGGGCCCGGGCCGCGAGATCATCCTCAACCTGCCCGCCACGGTGGAGCGTTCGACCCCGTCCACGCACGCCGACCGGTTCGAGTGGATGCACCGCAACCTGTCCCGGCGCGAGTACGTCTGCCTGTCCGTCCACCCGCACAACGACCGCGGCACCGCCGTCGCCGCCGCCGAACTGGCGCTGATGGCCGGCGCCGACCGCGTCGAGGGCTGCCTGTTCGGCCAGGGCGAGCGCACCGGCAACGTCGACCTGGTCACCCTGGGCATGAACCTGTTCTCGCAGGGCGTCGACCCGCAGATCGACTTCTCCGACATCGACGAGATCCGTCGCACGTGGGAGTACTGCAACCAGATGGAGGTCCACCCGCGCCACCCGTACGTGGGCGACCTGGTCTACACGTCCTTCTCCGGCTCCCACCAGGACGCCATCAAGAAGGGCTTCGACGCCATGGAGGCCGACGCGAAGGCCAGGGGCGTCACCGTCGACGACATCGAGTGGGCGGTGCCGTACCTGCCCATCGACCCCAAGGACGTCGGCCGCTCCTACGAGGCGGTCATCCGCGTCAACTCGCAGTCCGGCAAGGGCGGTATCTCCTACGTCCTGAAGAACGACCACAAGCTGGACCTGCCGCGCCGCATGCAGATCGAGTTCTCCCGGCTCATCCAGGCCAAGACGGACGCCGACGGCGGCGAGATCACGCCGAAGGACATCTGGGCGACCTTCCGGGACGAGTACCTGCCGAACCCGGAGAACCCGTGGGGCCGCATCCAGGTCCGCACGGGCCAGTCGACCACGGACACGGACGGCGTGGACACGCTGACCGTGGAGGCGACCGTCGACGGCGAGGACACCGTCCTGACCGGCTCCGGCAACGGCCCGATCTCCGCCTTCTTCGACGCCCTGCAGTCCATCGGCATCGACGTACGCCTGCTGGACTACCAGGAGCACACGATGAGCGAGGGCGCCTCCGCGCAGGCCGCGTCCTACATCGAGTGCGCGATCGACGACAAGGTTCTGTGGGGCATCGGCATCGACGCGAACACGACGCGTGCGTCGCTGAAGGCCGTCGTCTCCGCGGTGAACCGCGCGGCCCGCTGACCCCTCTGACCGGGCTTTTCGGGGCCCCGGCCGCTTCCCACGGCGGCCGGGGCCCCGTCGCATATCGGCCATCGAAGCGGGCAGGTCACGAAAAGGTCTCGTACGGGGTACTGACTCAGCCTCCGGGATGTGGCTAACATCACGCAAGCGCTGCGATGTTGCCGCGCGGTTACGGAGGTGCGACGTGCTGCCAGTACGGGGACGAGACGGCCGTGCCGCCAGGGCCGCGCGCATCCTGGGCACCCGGACCGCCTGGACCCCCGTGGGGGACGGCGAGTTCTACTGCCCGGGCTGCGGTGGCGACCGCAACTACCAGCGGCTCTCCGGCCGCCGGCGCCTCACCCTCCTCGGCGTGCCCCTGCTGCCGCGCGGCGCCACCGGGCCGGTCGTGGAGTGCGCCGCCTGCGGCCACCACTACGGCACCGATGTCCTCGACCACCCCACCACCCGCCGGTTCACCGCGATGCTCCGGGACGCGGTGCACACCGTCGCGCTCGCCGTCCTCGCCGCGGGCGGCACCTCCTCCCGCACGGCCCTGGAGACGGCCGCCGGCACCGTCCGCGCCGCCGGCTTCCAGGACTGCACCGAGGACCAGCTGACCGCCCTGGTCGAGGCGCTCGCCGCCGACACCGGCCGGGTCCTCGGCGGGCCGTGCGGCGCGAGCCTCGCCATAGAACTGCACGAGGCCCTGGACCCGCTCGCCCCGCACCTCGCCCCGGCCGGCCGCGAGTCCCTCTTCCTCGACGCCGCCCGCATCGCCCTGGCCGACGGCCCCTACACACCCGCCGAACGCGACGCCCTCACCACGGTCGGCGCCGCCCTCACCATCTGCGCCGACGACGTCGGCAGGCTGCTGGCGGCGGCGCGGACGCCGTCCTGACACTCCTGGGGCAAGCCCGGGAGCGGCGTCCGGTGACTGCGGGGACCATGGAGCCGTGACCCCGCTGAGCCGCGCCCTGCTCGTCGCCACCGCCGTCCTCGCCCCGCTCACCGCCGTCCACCCCGCCCGGTCCGCGCCCGGCTGCGCCTCCTCCGTGCCGTACACGGCCGGGCAGGGCGGCTACGACACCTACCGCGTCCCCGCCGCCGTCGTCACCGGGCGCGGAACCGTGCTGGCCTTCGCCGAGGGCCGGCACGACGGAGCCGGGGACAGCGGCGACATCGACGTCGTGCTGCGCCGCTCCACCGACGGCGGCTGCACCTGGGGACCGCTGACGGTGGTGGCCGCCGGGCGGGGCGACACCCGGGGCAACCCGGCGCCCGTGGTCGACCCGCGCACCGGCACGGTCGTGCTCGTCACCACGTACAACAGCGGGGCGGTGACCGAGGCGCAGATCATGCGCGGCGAGGTCACCTCCGCACAGAGCCGCCGGGTGTTCGTGCAGCGGAGCCGCGACGACGGGCGCCACTTCACGCCGCCGCGGGACATCACGACCGCGGTGAAGCCTCCGCGCTGGCGCTGGTACGCGACCGGCCCCGGCCACGCCCTGGCCGTGACCCGCGGCCCCCACGCCGGCCGGCTCCTCGTCCCCGCCGACCACTCCGCCGCGCCGCCGCCCGGCTCCCCCGACACCGGCCAGGAGCCCCGGTACTACGGCGCCCACGCCCTCTACAGCGACGACGGCGGGCGCACCTGGCGGCTGGGCTTCGTGGACGACTCCTACGACGGCGTGACCAACGCCAACGAGACCAGCGCCGCCCAACTCCCGGACGGTCGGTTGTACTTCTCCTCGCGCGATCAGAACGGCAGCACCCCCGGCAACCGGCTCGGCGCCTGGTCGAGCGACGCGGGAGTGACCCTGGACGGCCCCTACGCCGCCCAGAGCACCCTGAACGACGTCCCGGTGGTCCAGGGCAGCGTCCTGCAACTACCAGGCAATCACGGGCCGTTGCTGTTCTCCGCACCCTCCGTTCCCACGGCCCGCCGCTCGATGGCCCTGTGGCGCAGCATCGACGGCGGACGGACCTTCACCAGGGCACTCACCCTGTCCGACCGGCCCGCCGCCTACTCCGACCTCGTCCGGATCGACGCGGACACGGTCGGGCTGCTGTACGAGACGGGCACGAAGGGGCCGTACGAGACGATCGAGTTCCGGCGGCTGCCGCCAGGGACGGCGCGCTGATCGGCGTTACCCGCACCAGGGGCATGGCGGCGGCCGGTGTGCGGGAAGAGCCGTGGCAACAGGGGTAGTTGACCATCCTTTGCTCGTTGTTGATCCGGCGGGCGTTGCACGCATCGACTCGAACATGTGAGCATTGAAGATCGTTCACTGAATGAAATCGGTCGAACGTTTCAAGACAACGCCGACGAGGGGGAAGGCGCTGTGGGCGGCGCTGAGTCGACAGGATCCGCGGGCGTGACGGGGGTAGCGGGTCAGACCGAGGTGCATCCCCCCAGGTCGGCGCTCTCGGACATCGCGGAGCAGACGATCCTGCCTGCGGATGGCGCAGGGCCCTCGCCTGCTGAAGTCCACCCGCAGTCGCAGCCGGACGCATTCGCCGCCGCAAACCCGTCCGGTCCGCAAGGCGTGCCGCTCACCGAGGACCAGGCCGCGCGGTTCAGGACTCACCGGCGCCGGTTCGGTGCTCGGCTCGGGGAGTTCCGGCGTCGCCGGGTGCTTGTCCCGTACGGGGAGAACGGTGCGGCTCTGACGGTGGAGGCGCAGGGGGCGCGTTGGCTGCTGGCGTTCACCGATGAGGGGGCGTTGGCGCGGTATGCGCTGGCGCGCGGGGAGCGTGATCGTGCGTGGCGGTATCGGGCGGTGTGGGGTGCCGCGGTGCTGGACGCGGGGGTGCCGGCGGTGGCCGGGGCGGGGCTGCCGTGCGGGGTGTTGGTGGACGCGGGTGACGGTGAGCGGGGGCTGGTGTTGCCGCCGGTCGTGGGGATCGTGCCGGATGCGGTGGCCGTGGACGGGCCGGACGGTGGTGACGCGGTCGGCGACGGCACGGACGGTACGACCGGATCCGGCGCGCCCGCAGCGCCGGGCATGGACTCGGATGCCGGGTCCGGACGACTGACGGGGGAGGAACGGGCATGACGACGCCGAGTGGGGGCGGGCAGCCGAATCTGCAGGTGCAGGGTCTGGCGCTGATCGCGGAGGGCATCAACAAGTCCCTGACGGAGCTTGATTCGCTGGGGGCGATGAAGGGCTGGGCGGGCGCGGGCCGTGGTTTCGCCGGTCTGGAGATGGACGGCATGGAGGTCGGCGACGACCGTCTGGGCGCGATGCTGCACACCTTCTGCGAGCGCTGGCAGTGGGGCGTGCGGGATCTGATGCAAGAGGGCAACGCGCTGGCGGAGGCGATGGGGCTGGCGGCCGGTACGTTCCATCAGACGGACGAGTACGTGAAGGGCTCACTGAAGGTGGCCTACAACTCCGTCGCCGGCGATCCCTTCGCCTCCAACGAGCAGGTGGAGAAGGAGAGTCTGGACCAGATCGGTCATGCCGCGATGTCGACGGGCTACGGCGACAAGGATCGCGAGAACCTGATGCACTCCGTCAAGGAGACGGGCAAGGGCATGCTCTGGGATGTCGGGACGGCCGAGATGCCGGGCGACCCGGTCACCTCCTCCCTCGTGGACGCGGCCGGGGGCGACGACTCGGGCAGGGATGCCGCCTTGGAGAAGCTGCTGGGACCGCGGCCGCAGGGCGGGGACGGCAGCTGATGTCCATCACGGGGAAGTTCAACAGTCTCACCGGGTCGCTGAAGTCCGGCTACGACCACGTCAAGCGGGCGACGGGCCGTGTCGTCGACGAAGGCGCCCATGGTGTGGGGGACGCGCTCGACTGGGCCGGCGCGCACGGCGCGGCCGACAAGGTCGACGACTGGGGCGACGACACGGCCTCCAAGCTGGGCGCGCACGTCGACGAGCAGCAGCTCGGCGAGTCCGAGGATCCGAAGGAGCTCGTCCACGGCGACCCGGCCAGGCTGCGCGAGACGGCCGGGCATCTACGGACCTTCGCGACGTCCTTCGGGGCCGTCGCGACGGGCATGCGGAAGCTGGACTCCTCGGAGTTCAAGGGGGAGGCGGCCGACGCCTTCCGGAGGAAGTTCGCCACGCACCAGGTCAAGTGGGGGCAGGCCGCCGAGGCGTGCGGGCAGGCTGCCGAGGCGCTGGAGAACTTCGCGCACACGGTGGAATGGGCGCAGGCCCAGGCACGCGAGGCGGTGGCGAAGTACCGGGAGGGCAAGTCCGCCTCGGACGAGCACCGGCAGAAGGTGCAGACGTACAACGCCGCCGTCGAGCTGGACCTGAAAGACCCGGGTCCGAAGCCGTCGGAGCAGGACCCGGGGGACGAGGCCAAGCACGCCGCCGAGCGGATCCTGTCCGACGCCCGCAGCCAGCGCACCCAGCTCGCCGCGGAGGCCGCCGACCGTCTTCAGGCCGCCCTGCGGCACGCTCCGCACGAGCCGTCGGCCCTGAACCAGCTCAAGCTCGACGGCGCCGATGTCCTGGACGCCGCCAAGACGGAGGACATGCGGTTCTTCGGCGGTTTCATGCGTGGACTCGGTGACCTGAACAACCTGGCCCGCAACGCCAACCCGCTCGACCCGTACGCCATCACACACCCCTACGAAGCGCTCCAGGCCAAGGTCGAACTCCTCGGCGGGGCGGTCCACTTCGTCACCCACCCCACCCAGACCGGAAACCAGCTCTGGAACTCCTTCCTCGACGACCCCGGCGGCGTAGGAGGCGAACTCCTCCCGCAGTTCCTCATCCCGGAGGCGGGAGCCGAGTCGGCGGCTGTCGACGGCGTCCGGGTGGCCGAGGACGGAGTGAAGGGGGCTGAGGAAGCCACGGCCGCGGAACGCGGGGCCGCGGAGGGCACGGGCGGGAAGTCGCCACGGGAGACGGTGGACGAGGACCCTCCGGCTCCCTCCCACGACAAGAACAGCACGGAGAGCGGCGGCACCGATCCGATCAATCTCGCGACCGGCAAGATGTATCTGCCGCAGACGGACGTCACCCTGCCCGGCGTGCTGCCTCTGGTGCTGGAGCGGCGTGTGGAGTCCGGCTACCACCTGGGTCGCTGGTTCGGCCCGTCGTGGTCCTCAACACTGGATCAGCGTCTGGAGATCGACGCGGAGGGAGTCGTCTTCGTCACCGAGGACGGCCTGCTGCTGGCGTACCCGCATCCCGCGCCCGGCCTCCCCACACTCGCCAGCCACGGACCCCGCCGGCCGCTTGACCGGGTGGAAGGCGGATACACGGTCACGGATCCGCGGACCCGTCGCACCTGGCATTTTGCCGACCGGGGCGAGAGCCTGGCGGTGCTGGAGCAGATCGACGACCGCAACGGCAACTGGATCACCTTCGAGTACGACGCGGAGGGCACTCCGCTGGCCGTGGTCTCCAGCTCCGGCCAGGGCGTCCGCATCACCACGGAATCCGGTCGTGTCACGGCGCTCCACCTCGCCACGACCGGCGAGGAGCTGAAGCGCTACGGCTACACGGACGGCGATCTGACGGAGGTCGTCAACTCCTCCGGGCTGCCGCTCCGGTTCACGTACGACGAAGCGGGCCGGATCACCTCGTGGACGGACACGAACGACCGCAGCTACACGTACGAGTACGACGAACGTGACCGCTGCGTCGCCGAGGGCGGCTCCGCGGGCCACATGAGTCTGACCCTGTCCTACGGGGACCCGGATGCGGAAACCGGCCTGCGGACCACGACCGCGACGACCGGCGAAGGCCACACTCGCCGATACCTCGTGAACGACGCGTGGCAGGTGGTCGCGCAGATCGACGCCCTCGGTGCGACCACCCGCTTCCACCGCGACCGCTACAACCGCCTCCTGTCCCAGACGGACCCCCTGGGCCACACGACGGCCTTCCGCTACGACGAGGACGGCAACCTCACATCGGCTGTCCGCCCGGACGGCCGTGAGGCGACAGCGGAGTACAACTCACTCGGCCTGCCGGTGAAGGTGGTCCACCCCGACGGTTCGGTGGTCCGTCAGTCGTATGACGAGCGCGGCAACCGGACGTCGGTGACGGATCCGGCGGGCCGGACGACCCGCTTCACGTACACCGAGGCCGGCCATCTGACCTCGGTGACCGACCCGCTCGGCCATACAACGACACTCGTGTGTGATCGCGCGGGCCTGCCGGTCGAGGTCACGGACGCGCTGGGTGCGACGACCCGCTACGAACGGGACGCCCTCGGCCGCCCGACCGCGATCACGGACCCCACGGGTGCCACGACGCGCCTGGAATGGTCGATCGAGGGCCACCTGACCGGCCGCACGGCCCCGGACGGCACGACGGAGACGTGGACGTACGACGGCGAGGGCAACTGCACCAGCCACACCGACCCGATGGGCGGCGTCTCCCGCTTCGAGTACACCCACTTCGACCTGCTGACGGCGCGCACGGGCCCGGACGGGGTGCGCTACGAGTTCGACCACGACGCGGAGCTGCGCCTGACGCGGGTCACGAACCCGCAGGGCTTGACCTGGACGTACGAGTACGACGCGGCGGGCCACCTGGTCACGGAGACCGACTTCGACGACCGCACGCTGACGTACACCTACGACCCCGCAGGCCGTCTCACCGCACGCAGGAACGCTCTCGGCGAGACGCTGGCCTTCGAACGCAACGAACTCGGCCAAGTCCTCCGCAAGGACGCGGCCGGGCACGTCACGACCTACGCCTACGACTTCACGGACCAACTCGCCCAGGCAACCGGCCCGGACGGCACCACGCTCACGCTGCTGCGCGACCGCTACGGCCGCCTGCACTCCGAGACGGTCGACGGCCGCACCCTGACGTACACGTACGACGCTCTCGGTCGCCGCGCCGGCCGGACGACGCCGACCGGCGCCACGACGACCTGGTCCTACGACGCCGCGGGCCGCCGCACCGGCATGGTGGCCGCCTCCGGCCACACCATCGACTTCACCTACGACGAGGCAGGCCGCGAACTCTCCCGCCACATCGGCGACACGATCACCCTCGACCACACCTTCGACCCCCTGGGCCGCCTGACCACCCAGTCCGTGACCGGCGCCGGCGACCGCACGGTGCAGCACCGGACGTACTCCTACCGGGCCGACGGCAACCTGATCGGCATCGACGACCACCTGTCCGGCTCCCGCCGCTTCGACCTCGACTCGGCCGGCCGGGTGACGGCGGTGCACGCGGCCGGCTGGACGGAGCGGTACGCCTACGACGAAGCGGGCAACCAGACCCAGGCCGACTGGCCGACCGGCCACCCCGGCAGCGAAGCGATAGGCCCGCGCGCCTACGCGGGCACCCGCATCACCCGTGCCGGCAACGTCCGCTACGAACACGACGCACTGGGCCGCATCACCCTCCGCCAGAAGACCCGCCTGTCCCGCAAACCGGACACCTGGCGCTACGAATGGGACCCCGAGGACCGCCTGACAGCGGTGACCACCCCGGACGGCACCCGCTGGCGCTACACCTACGACCCCCTGGGCCGCCGCACAGCCAAACTCCGCCTGGCCGACGACGGCGAAACGGTCCTGGAACGGGTGGACTTCACCTGGGACGACACCACCCTCTGCGAACAGACCACCACCTCCGCAGACCTCCCCCACCCGGTCACCCTCACCTGGGACCACCAAGGCCTGCGCCCCCTGGCCCAGACCGAACGCATCACGACGTCCGACACCACCCAGGACGAAATCGACTCACGCTTCTTCGCCATCGTCACCGACCTGGTCGGCACTCCCAGCGAACTCATAGACGAGACCGGCAACATCGCCTGGCGCACCCGAAGCACCCTATGGGGCACCACGGCGTGGGCAGCCAACAGCACGGCATACACACCTCTACGCTTCCCAGGCCAGTACTTCGACCCGGAAACCGGCCTCCACTACAACTACTTCCGCCACTACGACCCAGAGACCGCCCGCTACCTCACGGCCGACCCGCTAGGGCTCGACCCAGCGCCCAACCCGGACTCCTACGTCCACAATCCCCACACATGGACCGACCCTCTCGGACTTTCTCCTTACCCTAAAGACGCATGGGCAGAGAAGGCGGACTTCTCCAGTCAGAAGGTGATGAGTAAGAAGTTTCATGCGCACGCTGGAGATTTTCTTGATGCCCCAGGAAATCTAAACAAGGCCAACCTCCAGAACTTTGAGGATGCGATGCGGGAGCACATGACGGCAAGTGAAACGAAAATCTACCGCTTCAATTACCGTAATCAAGGTGCTGCCGTCGGATTCATTGACCCGGCAACCCAGAAGATGGTGATGCTGCATGCTGATGGTAGATTCTGGTCGGCCTGGAGGCTAGGGGATAAACAGTTTCAAGGGATTATCGATAAGGGATTCTTGTGGTGACTTATGCAGAGGGTGACCGCCCCTCACATCTCTCCGCCTTGCTAGGCCCTGATGGAGCCTTTGCCGCATCCTGGCTGGATGGAAAGTCGGTGGCGCCGGTACCCGCCTCTTCGCAGATGGATGCTTCTCTGGCCCGTAGAACCGCTGCTGGCTGCCGGGCGATTGGCGCTATGCACATCCTCTACGCCCCTCTCGCGGAGCGAAGTAACGCGCTCGCCTCACCGGTCTCAAGACTTGCGATCGACTCGGACCATGGAGGCGTCCGGCCGCCCTCCGTCGTTTTCGCGGGCGATTTGCGCGGGGCCGTTCTTTTCCCGGAATCGGGATACGTGCTCATCGGGGGTGTCTCAGCCTTTGTGGCAGCCGCCGTTGGCGAGGGGGTGGACGCGGCGCGTTCACGTTTCTTGCGGTATGCGCGAACCCTGTCGAATCGAAATCCTCATCTGATGGCTGTGGCAGAAGCCTATCCGGCGCTACATCGGGTATGGTCTCACTCTTCCGAGGTCGAGTCGGGCAGTGCGACGGCGCGACAAATCGAGTTGCTTGAGGACTTTATGAGCGGGTCCTGCAGTGCGTCGGAATTCGCGCTAGGCTGGTGGGAGGCTCGCCGAGTCTCCCAGGTGAGCGGGGAGCGACTTCGGGGCCCTCTTGAGGAACTCTTCGATCGCGTATTCATGCTTCTTGAGGACTATGCGGTCGATCCGGAACTCAGGGAGCCTGGCGATTTGTCCGATGCAGAACTATTGGTAGCTGTCCGCAATGCCCATCGTGATTTCCAATGCTCCATGTAACGCCACGAGGATTCGCGTCGACTGCCTGGGTTCCCTGAAATCGTCTCGGCAGCATGGCGGACAGCTGGGCCGGACCCCGTGCAGTGTCTCGACAGCACACCCCACCCTGTCCTACAACAGCCCCGCCCCCGCCAGCAGCTTCCCCACGCGCGCCACCTCGTCCCCCGACAACGGCACCTGGGGCTCGGCCGTCGCCGCGCAGGTGATGACTCCGCGTAGGTGCAGGGCCGCCTTGAAGGCGCCCAGGGCCGCGGAGCTGCCGCCCATGCGGGCCGGGTCGCCCACCCCGACGATGCCGAACAGCGCGCACAGCCGCTCCTGTTCGGCTCGGGCGCCCTCCCAGTCGCCCGCCCGGCACAGGCGGTACAGCCGGACGTAGCCGTGCGGGTCGACGTTGGCCAGCCCCGGCACCGCCCCGTCGGCGCCCAGCGCCAGCGCTGAGTCGGCGATCAGTTCGGAGCCGGTCAGCACGCTGAAGCCGGCGTGGGCGCGGGCGCCGGTGACGACCTCCCGGAACGCCGCCAGGTCCCCGCTGGAGTCCTTGAGCCCGGCCAGCACTGCATCGGCGGCCAGGCCCAGCACCAGCTCGGCGGGAAGCTTGGTGTGCACGGCGACGGGGATGTCGTAGGCGATCACCGGGACCGGGCTCGCCGCGGCGATCCGGCGGTAGTGGTGGACGATCTCGGCGGGGTGGGTGCGGGCGTAGAAGGGGGCGGTGACGACGACGGCCTCCGCCCCCGCCGCGCAGACCGCCCGGACGTGGTCCAGGACGCGCGGGGTGGTCATGTCGATGGCCCCGGCGAGCACGGGCAGTTGTCCGCCCGCGTGGCCGACGACGGCCTCCACCACCTGACGGCGCTGCCGGTCCGTCAGGAACGCCGCCTCCGAGGTCGATCCGAGCACGAACAGCCCGTGCACCCCGCCCGCGACCAGATGGTCCACCAGCCGCAGCAGCGACGGCACGTCCACCTCGCGCTCCGGCGTCAGGGGCGTGCAGACGGGCGGGACGACACCGGTGAGCGGGGCGGGGAAGGTCATTCACGGCTCCTGGCGGGCTGGGTCGCGGATCGGCTGGTCCTCCTCCACAGGATGGTGGCAGCGGTAGCGGTGTCCGGGGCGCGACGCGGCCGAGAAATCCGGCATCTCGCGGGCGCACAGCTCGTCGGCCTTCCAGCAGCGGGTGCGGAACGGGCAGCCGCTCGGCGGCCGGGTCGCCGACGGCACCGGGCCGGTCAGCGGGATCGGATCGACGGGGTCCAGCAGGCCCGGCGTGGCGGAGAACAGGGCGCGTGTGTACGGGTGCCGGGCGGCGCCGGTGACCCGGCCGGCCGGGGTCTCCTCCACGATCCGGCCGAGGTACATGGTGATCACCCGGTCGCTCATCCGCCGTACCGTCTGGATGTCGTGCGAGACGAACACCAGGGCCAGTCCGAGACGTTCGCGCAGGTCCAGCAGCAGGTTGAGGATCTGCGCGCGGACCGACACGTCCAGCGCGCTGGTCGGCTCGTCGGCCACGACGAGGGCGGGGTCGAGGGCGAGCGCCCGGGCGATGGCGACCCGCTGGCGCTGGCCGCCCGACAGCTGCCCGGGCAGGGCGTCGGCGAGCGCCAGGGGGAGGCCCACCAGGCTCATCAGCTCCGCGACGCGCTCCTCGCGCTCCGCCCTGGTGCCGCGCGCGTGGACGTCCAGCGGGTCGCGCAGCACCCGGCGTACCGTCAGCCGGCGGTTCAGGGCCGTCGAGGGGTCCTGGAAGATCATGCCGGTGCCCGCGCCCGCCGTGGCCCGGCGTTCGGCGGGCGGCATCGCCCACAGGTCGCGGCCCCTGAACGACACCGACCCGGAGACCGGCCGCTCGATGCCCACCAGCACCTTCGCCAGAGTCGACTTCCCGCACCCGGACTCGCCGACCACACCGACCGTCTCACCGGGCGCGACGGTGAGATCGGCGCCGGTCAGCGCGTACACCCGGTCGCGGGCGAACAGGCCTCCGGTGCGGGCCCGGTGAACGACATGAGCGTCCCGCACCTCCACGACAGCGCTCACCGCACGGCCTCCTCGTTCTCCGCCGACGTCAGCGTCACGGCCGGGTGGTGGCAGGCGGCCGTGTGCGTGGGGGTGCCGGTGAGGGCCGGCACCGTGGTGTGGCACGTGCCGGTCGCCCGGGGGCAGCGGTCGGCGAAGCGGCAGCCGTCCGGGAAGCCGGACGGTGCCGGTACGGCGCCCTTGATCTGCGTCAGCCGCGTCGTGGCCGACTCCAGCGAGAGCACGCTGCCGAGCAGACCGCGCGTGTAGTGGTGGGCCGGTGCCGCCACCAGGTCGGCGGTCACGCCGGTCTCCACGATCCGTCCGCCGTACATCACCGCCACCCGGTCGGTGACATCGGCGACCAGCGCCAGGTCGTGGGAGACCAGGACCAGCGCGAAGCCCAGCTCCGCACGCAGCCGCAGCAGCAGTTCCATGACCTGGGCCTGCACGGTGACGTCCAGCGCGGTCGTCGGCTCGTCGGCGACGATCAGGGCGGGGTCGCGGGAGAGGGCCATGGCGATCAGGACGCGCTGGCGCTGGCCGCCGGAGAGTTCGTGCGGATAACTGCGCAGGGTCCGGGCGGGTTCCAGGCCGACCAGCGACAGCAGTTCCGCCGGGGCGCGGCGGCCACCGCGCCGGACGAGCTGCCCGAGCTGGGCGCGGACGGTCATCGCCGGGTTCAGCGAGGACAGGGCGTCCTGGTAGACCATCGCCATCTCGTGGCCGAGCAGCCGGCGCCGTACCCGGGCCGGCTCGGCGAGCAGGTCGCGCTGCCGGAAGCGGACCTGGCCGCGCACCCGGGCCTCCCGGGGCTGCAGTCCCATCACGGTGAGCGCGGTCAGCGACTTGCCGCAGCCCGACTCGCCCACCAGGCCCAGCACTTCGCCGGCGTGGACCTCGAAGCCGACCCCGTCCACGATGTCCACGCCCCCGTGCCGGCCGGGGAAGCCGACGGCCAGGTTCTCCACCGCGAGCACCGGCGGGCCGCCGGACGCGGGCCGGGGCCGGGCCCGGGAGCGCAGTCGCCGCGCCGCCTCGGCCAGGCCGGGCAGCGGCAGCACCTCGCCGGTGCCGGGCTCCGGCACCTCCAGACGGTCCACGGGCGCCGCCACCTCCCGGGCCGCCGGGGCCGCCCAGGCGTCGGAGACGCCCTCGGAGAGGATGTTCAGCGACAGCACGGTCAGCAGGATCAGCAGACCGGGGAAGACGGTCGCCCACCAGCCGCCGGTCAGCACCATGTTCTTGCCGTCGGCGATGACACTGCCCCAGGACGGGTCCGGGGGCCGCACCCCGGCGCCGACGAAGGACAGCGACGCCTCGAAGACGATGGCCTCGGCGACCTGGACCGTGCAGAACACCAGCACCGGAGCGGCACAGTTGACGGCCACGTGGCGCAGCACGATGTGCGGGGTGCGGGCGCCGAGCACGCGTTCGGCGGTGACGTAGTCCTCGCCGTACTGGTCGAGCACGTTGGCCCGCACCACCCGCGCCACCGGCGGCGTGAACAGGAACGCGATGGCGCAGATCAGCACACCGATCCCGCCGCCGAACACGGCGACCAGCACGGCGGCGAGCGCGATCCCGGGGAACGCCATCACCACGTCCAGGCAGCGCATCAGCGTCTCGTCGACGGACTTGCGGGAGGTCGCCGCCACCGCGCCGATCAGCGCCCCGGCGGCCAGCGCGAGCGCGGTCGCGCCCAGCCCGATGGCCAGGGACCAGCGGGCGCCGTACATCAGCCGGCTGAGGACGTCCCGGCCGAGGCTGTCCTGGCCCATCCAGTGCGCGGCGGACGGGTGGCCGGTGCCGCCGGCCGGGTCGAGCTGGTCCAGCGGGTCGTCCGGGGCGAGCACCGGGGCGAGCGCGGCGAGCAGGACGACCAGGGTCAGGAAGCAGACGGCCGCCTTGGACGGCGGTGGCAGCCGGCGCCATCCGCGCAGCCGGAGACCGGGCCGGGAGAGCCGTTCGGCGAGGAGTGCGCGCGTGACCATCAGGCCGCCCTCAGACGCGGGTTGACGAGCAGATAGAGGATGTCGATGACGAGGTTGACGACGACGAACCCGGTGGCCGTGGTCAGCACGGCCCCCTGGACGACGGCCGGGTCGCCGTTGCGCACGGCGTCGATCATCAGCTTGCCCATGCCGGGCAGCGAGAAGATCGTCTCGATGACGACCGCGCCGCCGAGGAGGTAGCCGATGCGCAGCCCCAGCACGGTGAGCGGGTTGACGAGGGCGTTGCGCAGCACGTTCCTCCCGACGACCACCCGGGGCGGCAGCCCGCTGCCGATCGCGGTGCGCACGTAGTCCTTGTCCAGTTCCTCCACCACCGAGGTCCGCACGATCCGGGTGAGCTGGGCGGCCACCGGCAGGGAGAGCGCGAAGGCGGGCAGGGCCATGGTCCGCAGCCAGCCGGTGGCCGAGTCGGCCGGGTTGACGTAGCCGCCGGTCGGGAACCAGCCCCGGTCCACCGCCAGGTACTGGATCATCAGCAGCGCCAGCCAGAAGCCGGGCGCGGCGACCCCGACCAGCGAGACGACCCGGATGACCTGGTCCGGCAGCCGGTCCCGGTACACGGCCGCCGTGACACCGGCCGCCAGCGCCAGCACCACCGCGATGCCGAGGCCGAGGAAGGTGAGCTGGAGGGTGAGCGGCAGCGCTGTGGTCACCTGTTCGGCGACCGGGGCACGGGTCAGCGCGCTGGTGCCGAGGTCGCCGTGGAGCAGGTCGCCGACGAAGTGGACGTACCGCACCGGGAGCGGGTCCAGCAGGCCGTTGCGCTCGCGGAAGTCGTGCAGCTGCCGCGGGGTCGGGTTGGCGCCCTGGAAGAACGCGGAGGCCGGGTCGGCGTCGGAGAACCGCATCACCAGGAACACGAACAGCACGATCCCGAGCAGCAGCGGTACGAGCAGGGCGACGCGGCGGAGCAGGATCCGGACGACGGCCGTCATGCCGTCAGACCCACCGGGCCCGCAGGAGGTTGATCCCGGGGTAGGGCTGCGGCCTTATCCCGGTGAGGCGGCGCGGGTCCCAGGCGGTCATCAGCTCGTTGTGGACGACCGGGTAGAGCACGGCCTGCTCGGCGACGACGTCGATGTAGTCCTGGATCATCGCCTTCTTCCGCGCCGGGTCCGGCTCCCGGGTCGCCCGGTCCATGTCCCGGAAGAGCCGCCTGGCGACGGGGTGGCCGGCCCACCGGGTGTACCGCATCCACAGGTTCCCGGGGCCGTAGTTGTAGTGCATGATCAGATCGGCGTCGAGCCCGAACTGGTTGGGGTTCGAGGCCGCGGCCACCACCTGGTAGTCCCGCTGCTGGTCCATCTTGGTGAAGACGGCGGTGGTCTCCTGCGGGGCGAGGGTCGTCCGCACGCCGACGGCGTCCCAGGACGCCTTGATCGTCGGCAGGCAGTCCACGATCCAGCTCACGTTGACCGCGAGGATCTCGATCTCCAGGTTCTCCGCCCCGGCGGCCTTCAGCAGCGCCCTGGCCTTCGCGGGATCGTGCCCGTAGACGGTCTTCGCCCGCCGGTAGCCGGGGTTGCCCTCGTCGAGGAACGACGTCGAGGGCCTGCCGTGCCCCTTCAGCGCGACCCGCACCATCTTCTCGGTGTCGATGGCGTAGTGCAGCGCCTGCCGCACGCGTACGTCGTCGAAGGGCTTGTGCCGGGTGTTGAACATCAGGAACAGGTTGTTCATCCCGGACCCGCCCGCGACCTCCAGCCCGCCCTGTTCCAGGCGGGGGATGTTGGCGTAGGGGATGTTGTCCGCGATCTGCGCGCCAGCGCCGGTCCCGGAGATCTTCGCCACGCGGGGCGCCGCGTCGACGATCGTCAGCCAGTTCATCCGTCGGAACGCCGGCCTGCGGGGGCCGTTGTAGGCGTCGTACGCCTCGAAGACGGTGTTCGACTTCGGGTGGTGCGCGGTCTGCCGGTAGGGGCCGGAGCCCACCGCGAGCCCCCTGACCGCGTCGTCCCAGGCGCCGGGCCGGGAGAACACGTGCTTCGGCATGACCTTGGCGAGGGTGAGCCGGGCGAGCCCGTCCGGGAAGGGGAACTTCAGCACCAGCTCGACGGTCCGGGCGTCCACCTTCCGCGCCTCCTTCAGCCAGCTCGCGAAGAAGCCCTTGGCCAGGCTCTGGGTGTGCGGGTCGAGGATCCGGTCGTAGACGAAGACGACGTCGTCGGCGGTGACGGGCCTGCCGTCGTGGAAGGTCGCCCCGGCGCGCAGGGTGAACCGCCAGGTCGTGGCGCCCGGGTCGGCCGGTACCGCGGTGGCGAGCGCCGGGTACGGCACCCGGGAGATCGGGTCGGTGTCGAGCAGCCCCTCGTAGACGTGGTTGTTCGCGGCCATGCAGAACGCGGACGCCGTCTGCGTCGGATCCCAGCTCCCGTCGTTGCCGTACCCGATCACCGCGGTCAGGGTGCGGTCCTTGCCGGTGCCCCCGTTGCCGGTGTCGTTCGTCGACTCCGGTCCGGAGCAGCCCGCCAGTGCCGGCGGCAGGGCGGCGGCCGCGCCGAGCGCCCCGGCGCGCGCCAGGAACGACCGGCGGCGCGGGGCCGGAACATCGGGGGTCACGTCGTCGCGCACGGTTCCTCCAGCGGGGTCGGGAGGTCGGGGCAAGGCGGTGAGGGAGGAGATAGGACGTTCTACGTCCGATTCGTCAGCGCGACCATAGGAGGGCCCACAGGGGTGGTCAAGGGATCGCACACGAATGGCCCAGCCGTCGGCCCGGCCGCCACAGGTCGCGCCAATGGCGTCCAACGGGCGGCGGCGGGTGCCGAGTTGACGCGGCAGGGCGGGCGGCGCCGCGGGCGGACTCCGGCCGAGTGTAGAGACGCTGGGCCACCAGGGGCATGCGAAGAGTGAAATTGCCGGTGGCAGGGGAGCCACCGGAGGTGGACGCGATGAATCTCCCCGTCGGCTCCTGTGCCGTCGACACCCGTACCGGCCGCCTCGGCGTCGTCATGGGGCACGAGGGGCCGTACGTACAGCTCCGGCCCTTCGGCGGCGGCCGGGAGTGGGACTGCGAACCGCGGGCCGTGCGGGAGGCCACCCACGCCGAACGGCTGCAGGCCCGCACGGCGTACGCCGGCGCCCGCGCGGCCGGGCACGGCAGGCCCGTGGCCTGAAGAACCGCCCGCGGGCCCGGCGGCCCGGACGGGCGGGCAGAATGGAGCCCATGAGTCTGTTCCGCGACGACGGCATCGTCCTGCGGACCCAGAAGCTCGGCGAAGCGGATCGCATCATCACGCTGCTCACCCGCGGGCACGGCCGGGTACGGGCCGTGGCCAGGGGTGTGCGTCGGACGAAGTCGAAGTTCGGGGCCCGGCTGGAGCCGTTCTCCCATGTCGACGTGCAGTTCTTCGCACGGGGCGGCGAGCTGGTCGGACGCGGGCTGCCGCTGTGCACGCAGAGCGAGACCATCGCCCCCTACGGCGGCGGGATCGTGACCGACTACGCCCGGTACACCGCGGGCACCGCCATGCTGGAGACCGCCGAGCGGTTCACCGACCACGAGGGCGAGCCGGCCGTCCAGCAGTACCTGCTGCTCGTCGGCGGGCTGCGCACCCTCGCCCGCGGCGAGCACGCCCCGCACCTCGTCCTCGACGCGTTCCTGCTCCGCTCGCTCGCCGTCAACGGCTACGCCCCCAGCTTCGGCGACTGCGCGAAGTGCGGGATGCCCGGCCCGAACCGGTTCTTCTCGGTCGCTTCCGGCGGCTCGGTCTGCGTCGACTGCCGGGTACCGGGCAGTGTCGTGCCCTCCCCGCAGACCCTGGTGCTGCTGGCCGCGCTGCTTACGGGAGACTGGGAGACGGCGGACGCGTGCGAGGCACGGTACGTCCGGGAGGGCAGCGGGCTGGTGTCCGCCTATCTGCACTGGCATCTGGAGCGCGGGCTGCGCTCGCTCCGGTATGTCGAGAAGTAAGCGCGCGTAGAGCTAGAGGGAGTCGAGGAGCACATGGTCGTACGCGGGATCCTGGGAAGCCGGCGCCGCGAGTACAGGGCGCCCGAGCCGCACCCGTCCGGTGCCCGCGCGCCGAAGCTCCCGGGCGAGCTGGTTCCGAACCACGTGGCGATCGTCATGGACGGCAACGGCCGCTGGGCGAAGGACCGGGGGCTGCCCCGCACCGAGGGGCACAAGGTCGGCGCAGAGCGGGTGCTGGACGTGCTGCAGGGCTCGATCGAGATCGGCGTCCGCAACATCTCCCTGTACGCCTTCTCCACCGAGAACTGGAAGCGCTCGCCCGACGAGGTCCGCTTCCTGATGAACTTCAACCGCGACTTCATCCGCCGGACCCGTGACCAGCTCGACGCGCTGGGCATCCGGGTGCGCTGGGTGGGCCGCATGCCCAGGCTGTGGAAGTCGGTGGCCAAGGAGCTCCAGATCGCCCAGGAGCAGACCAAGGGCAACGACCTGCTCACCCTGTACTTCTGCATGAACTACGGCGGCCGGGCCGAGATCGCCGACGCGGCGCAGCGGCTCGCCGAGGACGTGAAGGCGGGCCGGCTCGACCCGTCCAAGGTCAGCGAGAAGACCATCCAGAAGTACCTGTACTACCCGGACATGCCGGACGTCGACCTCTTCCTGCGCCCCAGCGGCGAGCAGCGCACCTCCAACTACCTGATCTGGCAGAGCGCCTACGCGGAGATGGTCTTCCAGGACGTGCTGTGGCCCGACTTCGACCGCCGCGACCTGTGGCGGGCCTGCATCGAGTTCGCCTCCCGGGACCGCCGCTTCGGTGGCGCGATCCCCAACGAGGAGCTCGCCGCGATGGAAGGCCGCACCGAGGAGGACTGATCTCCGCCGGTACGATCCCGCCCCGTGGCCGCGGCCCCGGGGCGGGCAGCCGCACGGCCGAGGCCGACGCCGTCCCGCCGGCTCTCACCGCCCGGACGGCGCGCGCACCGTCGTGCCATCCGGCGAGCGGCTGCACGGCTCCCAGGCGCCGACGCGGAGCCGGCGACCCGGGTCCGGCGCGCTCGCCGGGTCAGCAGCCGGAGGGCGTCGCGCAGTCCGCGCACGTGCCGAAGATCTCCACCGTGTGGGCCACGTTCACATAGCCGTGCTCCGCCGCGATGGCCTCCGCCCACTTCTCCACCGCCGGGCCCTCCACCTCGACCGCCTTGCCGCAGGTGCGGCAGACCAGGTGGTGGTGGTGTTCGCCGGAGGAGCAGCGGCGGTAGACGGACTCGCCCTCGGAGGTCCGCAGGACGTCGACCTCGCCGGCCTCGGCGAGGGACTGCAGGGTTCGGTAGACGGTGGTGAGCCCGACCGAGTCGCCCTTGTGCTTGAGCATGTCGTGCAGGTCCTGCGCGCTGCGGAACTCGTCGACCTCGTCCAGGGCCGCCGCCACAGCGGCTCGCTGCCGGGTGGCGCGGCCCTTCACGGGCGGTCCAGCGGTCGTCACCGGTTGCCTCCTCGTCTCGCGTCTGCCCGGGCCATTGTGCCAGCCCGGGCGGCACGCGGTCAGACGCCGACGCCGTCCCCGGCCGCCCGTCCGGCCGGAATCGAGCACTCCGCGGGATCCCCGGCCGGCCGTGCCGCGGCCGCCGCGCGGGCGCGCCGCCGGGCCAGCGGGGCCGCGGCCGCGGTGAGCGCGACGAACGCGGCGATGGTCAGCAGCACGATCGTCGCGCCGGGCGGCACGTCCTGGTAGAACGACGTGATCGTGCCGCTGATCGTCACGGTGATGCCGAGGGCGACGGCGATCGCGAAGGTCGCGGCGAAGCTGCGGGTGAGCTGCTGGGCGGCGGCGACCGGCACCACCATGAGCGCGGAGACCAGGATCAGCCCGACCACCCGCATGGCGACCGTCACCGTGACCGCCGCGGTGACCGCGGTGATCAAATTCAGTGCGCGCACCGGGAGACCGGTGACCCGCGCGAACTCCTCGTCCTGGCTGACCGCGAACAACTGGCGGCGCAGCCCCACGGTGACCAGGACCACGAACGCGGCCAGCACCATGATCGCGGTGACGTCGGACGGGGAGACGGTGGACAGGGAACCGAACAGGTACGACGTCAGGTTCGCGTTGGACCCGCCGGGCGCGATGTTGACGAACATCACGCCACCCGCCATGCCGCCGTAGAAGAGCATGGCGAGCGCGATGTCGCCGCGCGTCCTGCCGTACCAGCGGATCAGCTCCATCAGGACCGAGCCGAGCACCGAGACGGCCGTGGCCATCCACACCGGGGAGGCGTTCAGCAGGAAGCCGAGGCCGACGCCGGTCATCGCCACGTGCCCGATGCCGTCGCCCATCAGGGGCTGGCGGCGCTGGACGAGGTAGATGCCGATCGCGGGCGCGGTGACGCCGACCAGGACGGCCGCGAGGAGCGCCCGCTGCATGAAGGCGTAGTTAAGGAATTCCATCAGCTCAGCAGTCCCGTGCGGATCGGTTCGGTGCCCGCGGGCGCGTGCGGGTGTACGTGGTCGTGGCCGGGCAGAGCGTGCTGCCCCAGCGCCTTCGGCGGCGGGCCGTCGTGCAGCACACAGCCGTCGCGCAGGACGACCGCCCGGTCGATCAGGGGCTCCAGCGGGCCCAGTTCGTGCAGTACGAGCAGGACCGTGACGCCCCGGGCGACCTGCTCGCGCAGGGTCGCGGCCAGCACCTCCTGGCTGGCCAGGTCGACGCCCGCCATCGGCTCGTCCATGATCAGCAGCTCGGGCTCGGCGACCAGGGCGCGGGCGATCAGCACCCGCTGGTGCTGGCCGCCGGAGAGGGCGTTCACCGGGTCCCCGGCGCGGTCCGCCATGCCGACCAGCTCCAGGGCGCGGCGCACGGCCTCCCGGTCGGTCCTGCGGAAGAGGCCGAAGCGGGTGCGGGACAGCCGGCCCGAGGAGACGATCTCGCTGACCGTCGCCGGCACCCCGCCGGCGGCCGTGGTGCGCTGCGGTACGTAGCCGACGCGCGCCCAGTCGCGGAAGGCACGGCGGGGGGTGCCGAACAGTTCGATCGTGCCGCCGGCGGCCGGCACCTGGCCGATGATCGTGCGGATCGCCGTGGACTTGCCGGAGCCGTTGGCGCCGAGCAGCGCGACCACCTCGCCGCGGCCCACGGTGATGTCGACGCCGCGCAGCACGGGGCGCGCGCCGAGTTCGGCGGTCACCTTGCGCATCGCTATGACGGGTTCGTCCATGATCTGCCCCTCCTTGCCGGTCACTTGGCGCCCAGGGCTCGCTGGAGCGCCTTGAGGTTGGCTTCCTGGACCGAGAAGTAGTCCGTGCCGCGGGACTTGGACGTGATGCCCTCGAGCGGGTCCAGGACGTCGGTCCGCAGGCCGGCGTCGTCCGCCACCGTCTTCGCGGTCCGGCCGCTGACGAGCGTCTCGTAGAAGACGGTGGTGACGCCGTCGGCCCCGGCCATCTGCTGCAGGTCCCTGATGCGTGCGGCGCTGGGCTCCGACTCGGGGTCCAGGCCGTTGATGGCCTCCTCGGTGAGCCCGTAGCGCTCGGCGAGGTAGCCGAAGGCGGCGTGCGTGGTGACGAAGACCTTGGTGTCCGTGTGCGCCAGGCCGTCCTCGAACCGGGTGTTCAGGGCGTCCAGCTTCCGCACCAGGGCCGCGGTGTTCTTCCGGTAGTCGGCCGCGTGGCCGGGATCGGCCTTCTCGAAGGCCCGGCCGACGCCCTCGGCGACCTGGGCGTAGCGCACCGGGTCGAGCCAGATGTGCGGGTCCTTGCCACCGGACTCCTCGCCCTCGTGCGTGTCGTGCTCGGCCGCGTGGCCGCCGACCTCGTTGCCGTGCTGTTCCAGGGTGGTCAGCGAGGCCGCGTCGATCTTGGCCCGGACCGGCGACTGGGCCACCGCGTCGTCGACGTTCGGCTGCAGGCCCTTCAGGTACAGCACGGCGTCGGACTGCTCGAGCCGGCCGATCTGCCGGGGGCTGATCTCCAGGTCGTGCGGCTCCTGCCCGGGGGAGGTGAGCGTGGTGACGTCGACGTGGCCGCCGCCGATCCGCTCGGCCAGGAAGGCCATCGGGTAGAACGACGCGACGACCTGGAACCTGCCCGGGTCGCCCGCGGCGGCGCTGCCGGTGGAGCAGCCGGTGAGGGTCGCCAGGCCCAGCGCGGTGGCGACCGCGAGCGCGGGTCCGGCCGTGCCTGTTCGGGAGGACGCGCGGCGTCGACGTTCGTTCATGACAGTCATTTTCAACAAACATGGAAACCGTTGTCAACAACGCCCGGGTGAGACCCTGGACAGGGGGCCGATTTGGTTGTGGGGGAGCCTGCGCCGGTAACCTGAATCATTCGCTGGAAGCATCTCGCTTCAACGCCCGTCGTCGTAATGAAGAGAGCACCGTGGCCGCCGACAAGATCGACACCATCGTCAGCCTGAGCAAGCGCCGTGGCTTCGTTTTCCCCTGCAGTGAGATCTACGGCGGACAGCGTGCCGCCTGGGACTACGGACCGCTGGGTGTCGAGCTCAAGGAGAACATCAAGCGTCAGTGGTGGCGCTACATGGTGACGTCGCGCGAGGACGTGGTCGGTATCGACTCGTCCGTCATCCTGGCCTCCGAGGTCTGGGTCGCCTCCGGTCACGTCGCCACGTTCACGGACCCGCTGACCGAGTGCACCTCGTGCCACAAGCGGTTCCGCGCCGACCACCTCGAGGAGGCGTACGAGGAGAAGAAGGGCCACGCCCCGGCGAACGGCCTGGCCGACATCAACTGCCCGAACTGCGGCAACAAGGGCCAGTTCACCGAGCCCAAGCAGTTCTCGGGTCTGCTGTCGACGCACCTCGGCCCGACCCAGGACTCCGGCTCCGTCGCCTACCTGCGCCCCGAGACCGCCCAGGGCATCTTCACCAACTTCGCCCAGGTGCAGACCACCTCGCGCCGCAAGCCGCCGTTCGGCATCGCGCAGATGGGCAAGTCCTTCCGCAACGAGATCACGCCCGGCAACTTCATCTTCCGGACCCGCGAGTTCGAGCAGATGGAGATGGAGTTCTTCGTCAAGCCGGGCGAGGACGAGAAGTGGCAGGAGTACTGGATGGAGCAGCGCTGGAACTGGTACACCGGTCTCGGCCTGCGCACCGAGAACATGCGGTGGTACGAGCACCCGAAGGAGAAGCTCTCCCACTACTCCAAGCGCACCGCCGACATCGAGTACCGCTTCCAGTTCGGCGGCAGCGAGTGGGGCGAGCTCGAGGGTGTCGCCAACCGCACCGACTACGACCTCGGCGCGCACTCCAAGGCCTCCGGCCAGGACCTCTCCTACTTCGACCAGGAGGCCCAGGAGCGCTGGACGCCGTACGTCATCGAGCCCGCGGCCGGTGTCGGCCGCACCATGCTGGCCTTCCTGCTCGACGCGTACGTCGAGGACGAGGCGCCCAACGCCAAGGGCAAGATGGAGAAGCGCACGGTGCTCCGCCTGGACCACCGCCTCGCGCCGGTGAAGGTCGCCGTGCTCCCGCTGTCCCGTAACCCGGAGCTGTCGCCGAAGGCCAAGGGTCTCGCCCAGGCGCTGCGTCAGAACTGGAACATCGAGTTCGACGACGCGGGCGCCATCGGCCGCCGCTACCGCCGCCAGGACGAGATTGGCACGCCGTTCTGCGTGACGGTCGACTTCGACACGCTCGAGGACAACGCGGTGACCGTGCGCGAGCGCGACACCATGAAGCAGGAGCGCGTCTCCCTGGACCAGATCGAGGGTTACCTGGCCCAGCGCCTCCTGGGCTGCTGAGGCCCGCGCGGCTCACACCTCACGCCCACTCCCCGGCCGGTCCGCCCGGCGGGGGAGTGGGCGTCGCGCTGTCCGCGGCGGCCCGGGGCTCAACGCCCTTGCAGTGACTTCACGTTGTCGCCGAAGGTCCAGTTCTTCGAGCCGTCCCAGTTGACCGACCAGGTCATCAGGCCCTTGAGCGAGGTGCCGTAGTGGCGCCAGGCCTGTGAGACGAGGGACGGGGCCAGGTAGCCGCCGCCCGCGCCCGGCTGGGCGGGCAGCCCCGGGACCTGCTTGTCGTAGGGCACCCTGATCGTCGTGCCCTGCACCACCAGCCCCTTGTTCAGGCAGTCGGTCTGCGCGGTGAAGCCCGCGACCGTGCCCGCCGCGTAGGAGTCGCCGGAACAGCCGTACATGCTGCCGTTGTAGTACTGCGTGTTCAGCCACCACAGCCGGCCGTTGTCCGCGTACTTCTTGACGACCGGCAGGTAGGCGCCCCAGATCGAGCCGTAGGTGACGCTGCCGCCGGTGACGTACGCGGTCTCCGGGGCCATCGTCAGGCCGAAGCCCGACGGCATGCGGGCGAGCACCCCGTCGATGATGCGGATCAGGTTGGCCTGGGACGTGGAGAGCCGGCCGATGTCCCCGCTGCCCACCAGGCCGGTCTCGATGTCGATGTCGATGCCGTCGAAGTTGTACTTCCGCAGGATCGGCACGATCGTCGCGACGAAGCGGTCGGCGACCGCGCTGGAGGACAGGTCGATGCCGGCGGCCGCGCCCCCGATGGAGAGCAGGATCGTCTGCCCGGAGGCCTTGGCGGCGCACATCTCGGCGGGCGTGGCCACCTTCACGCCGCTGTCCATGCCGTCCTCCCACAGCGCCGTGCCGTCCGAGCGGATGACCGGGAAGGCCGCGTTGAGGACGTTGTAGCCGTGCGCGGCCATGCGGGAGTCGGTGATCGGCGTCCAGCCGAAGGGCGGGTGGACGCCGTTGGCCGAGCCGTCCCAGTTCTCCCAGTAGCCCTGGAGCACCTTGCCGGCGGGCCGCGACTTCACCGCGCAGGTGTCGGCGGCGGAGGCGGCGGGGGCGGTCGCGACGGCGAGCGGTGCGAGGACGGCCGTGGTGAGCGCGGCGGTGAGCAGTCTCAGCGTGCGGCGGAGCATGCGGATCCTCCCGGTGGGGGCGCGGTGAGGTGTCGTAGGCATGACAGTGCTCTGGTCCAGACCTTCCGTCAATAGGTCTGGACCAATTCAGGTCCGGGCGCGTCGATGGCGAGGCGGTCGACCGAGCCGACTGACAAGTATGGACTGACAGATATTGAAATCTGTCAGTCGTCATGGCAGGGTGGAGGCATGACGATGCGAACCCGAAACCTCGGAAACACCGGCCCCCAGGTCTCCGCCCTCGGCCTCGGCTGCATGGGCATGTCCGCGCTGTACGGCGACACCGACCGGGCCGAATCCCTCGCGACCGTCCACGCGGCCCTGGACGCGGGCGTGACCCTGCTGGACACCGGCGACTTCTACGCCATGGGCCACAACGAGCTGCTGCTCGGTGAGGCCCTGCGCACCGCCCCGGCGGCCGCCCGCGACAAGGCCCTGGTCAGCGTGAAGTTCGGCGCCCTGCGCGACCCGGACGGAAACTGGACCGGCGTCGACGGCCGGCCCGCCGCCGTGCGGAACTTCGCCGCCTACTCCCTGCAGCGCCTCGGCGTCGACCACATCGACGTCTACCGGCTCGCCCGCCTCGACCCGGACGTCCCGATCGAGGAGACCGTCGGCGCCATCGCCGAGCTGATCGAGAAGGGGTACGTCCGGCACGTCGGCCTGAGCGAGGTCGGCGCCGAGACCATCCGCCGGGCCGCCGCCACCGCGCCCGTGGCCGACCTCCAGATCGAGTACTCGCTGATCTCACGGGGAATCGAGCGGGACATCCTGCCCACCACCCGTGAACTCGGCATCGGCATCACCGCCTACGGTGTGCTCTCCCGCGGCCTGATCTCCGGGCACTACACCCGCGACCGCCGGCTGCCCGCGGGAGACTTCCGCTCCTTCTCGCCCCGCTTCCAGGGCGACAACCTCCAGCACAACCTGAACCTGGTCGAGGCGCTGCGCAAGACCGCCGAACAGAAGGGCGTCACGGTCGCGCAGATCGCCATCGCCTGGGTGCTCTCGCGCGGCGAGGACATCGTGCCGCTCGTCGGCGCCCGCACCCGCGAGCGGCTCACCGAGTCCCTGGGCGCGCTGGACGTGACCCTGGACGAGACCGACCTCGCAGCGATCGAGGAGGCCGTCCCGGCGGACGCGGCGGCGGGCGACCGCTACCCGAGCGCACAGATGGCACTCCTCGACAGCGAACGCTGATCCCTCCCCCCGGTACGGTCTAAGGCATGGCACCGACCACCGAGACCCTGACCGCCGAGCGCATCCTCGAAGCGACCGAGGAGGTCCTGCGCCGCCACGGCCCCGCCAAGGCCACCGTGGTCGACGTGGCCCGCGCGCTCGGCGTCAGCCACGGCAGCGTCTACCGGCACTTCCGTACCAAGGCGGCGCTGCGCGAGGCGGTGACCAAGCGGTGGCTGGACCGCACCTCGGAGCGGCTGGCCGTCATCGCCGCCGGGACCGGCGCCCCCGAGGGCCGGCTGCGGGACTGGCTGGCGGCCCTGTTCGAGGCCAAGCGGCACAAGGCCGGCGACGACCCGGAACTGTTCGCCACCTACACCGTCCTCACCGGCGAGAACGGCACGGTGGTCGGCGACCACCTCGCCGACCTGACCGGCCAGCTCACCCGCGTCATCGAGGCGGGCATGACCTCGGGCGCCTTCGCCCCCGCCGACCCCACCACCACGGCCCGCGCCGTCTTCCAGGCCACCGGCCGCTTCCACGACCCGTGTTACGCCGGGGAGTGGCAGGAGCCCGGCATCGAGGAGGAGTTCACGGCGGTCGTGGAGCTGCTGATACGAGGGCTGCGGGCGGTCGACGGCCGGGACTGAGTGCCGGCGGTGCGCCCGGCGAGGGCACCGGATCATCACACCCCGAGGTCGTCGATGTCAGGGTCGTGGTCGCCGTAGCCGTCGATGTGGTGGACGTCGGAGCGATCGAAGTCGGCGTTCTCTATGGGGTCGGCCTTGCCCGACTCGAGGTGTGCGGCAGGATCGGGATGCGGAGACTCCCGTAGACCGATGGTCCCTCGATCGACATCTGCGGAATCGCTGAAGGTTTCCTCCAGCCACCGATGGATCTGGGCCCCCCGCGGCTCCTCCTCGGGCCAGGGAAGCCCGTCGGCCGCGTCCGGGTAAAGGTGGTGCAGCTCGTCCAGGGCGTAGTCGGCGCTGAGCAGCGTCCTGTCGTCCAAGAGCTGGGAGACGAACCTCCGCGTTCGTCGTCCTCCCCTCGCGCGAACGATCTGTGCCGCGACCACGGCATCCGGAAGGCCGCCGTGGTGCACCGCCTCGCGCGGTGGGTACAGGCTTCTCAGGACCGCCAGAATCGCGTCGACCTCGCGGACCATGCGGTAGTCGATCTCCAGTTCGTGGTCGCCCGTGATGTGCCGGTACCGAAACCGGACTGCCTCGAGGACGTCTTTCGCCGAGTCGCTTTCGCTACGTCCCCCGGAAAGCGCCACGGACGTCAGGACGAGATCCAGCAGGTCCTCGTCGACCCGGGGCAGCCGCCGGTGGACGGCGGATCGCACGTACTGCCGTTCCATGTCGAGGAGCACCATGCGGGAGTCCTCCGCGAGGTGGGCCAGTCGGCGCTCCCGCAGCAGATCGGTCAGAGCGGCGAGTTGGACCTCTGCCGGAGTCCAGCCCTCCGACAGCACTGCGAGCCGGTCGGGGGCGTTGCCCGGTTCGCGCCCGGTATTCAGCGCGTCCAGACGGTGGGCCAAGGCTTCTCGGGACGCCACGTACAGATCCCGCGTATCCCCCCTTTCCTCGAAAGGGGGGACGGCCATGGGGTGACTCCAGTCCCCAGGGTCGGCCGATCGCTGGAGCAGCAGGACGCGGACCCGGTCTCCGTGCCTGCCCGCCGCGTCGAGCAGTACCCCGACTTCAGCCTCCTCACGGGTCTCCACGCGATCCACGACGAGGAGCAGCTTGTTCTGCGCCGCCGCGAAGATGCGCTCCCATTCCGTCGCATCGGGCAGCTCCCGCCTGAGGAACCCCGCCACCCATACCTCCGGATCGAGTGTCAGGGTCCGGATCAACTCCACGGCGGTACGGGTCTTGCCGACCCCCACGGGCCCGGTCAGAAGCCGCACTCCTGGGGCAGCGGTGCCCCGGCACCACTCCGCCAGCTCGTCGACCAGTTCCCGGGTGCCCTGGAACGGCGTCGCCTCCACCTCGGGATCGAGGAGCTGGGCCGGTGTGCGGGGCCTGGACGGGGGTGCGGTGAACAGATGGCGCATGTCCGCCGGCTCCACGGCTGGAGGCACCGCGGCGTCCTTTTTGATCCAGGCGCGCAGACAGGGGTGGAGCAGCATACGGGCGGCGGGCATGACCTTGAAGCCGGTGCGGTCGAAGGTCTGCACACACCCGACGAAGAACCCGGAGACGAAGACGGCCGCCCCGGACAGGCCCCGCCAGTCGTCGCCGCTGTGTGCCGCCGGCCGGGCGGGCAGAGCGAGGCTGAACCACTGGGTCCAGTGCCCGGTCGCCGGGTCGATCGTCCCCCGCACACCGCATGGGTCGAGATAGCCCTGGTGACGCTGCAGCTCGGGAAAGCCGACGGCGACACCCTCCTGCGGGTCACTCGTGACGAAGCGCCCCCAGCGGACCGGTGCCTGTTTCCGGGCATCGTCCGTCCCCGCGTCGACGCAGAGAAGGGCGAGGTCGAGCGACTTGGCCGCTTCTCGGGCGAGGGGCTCGTGCTCACACTCGCTCTCCGGCAGGAGCGGGTCGCCCTCCCGGCATCCGTACCGGCTGTGCCACAGGACCGTCGCCTTCCACCGCTGCCGTGGCGAGAGCATGAAGGCCACTCGCACCTCGCCGCCCGAGGAAGGGTCCGGGATCCCGTGCCCCGCCGTGAGCACCAGATGCGGGGTGATCCGGTACCCGGATGAGATGCCGGCGGCCGATTCGACGGCGGCGACGCGCCTCCAGTCGGTCACGACGCACCCCCGTCCGCACCGGAGTTGGCGGGCGGCGGAACCGCCAGGCCACGGCCCGGTCGCGGGGAATGGATCAGGTTGCCCTCCGCGACCTGCAGCACGACCTTCAGCCTGTGCGTGCTGCCGGAGGACCGCTCACCACCCGCGTCGGCCCTCACCACCCAGGCCTGTACGCCGGTTCCGCCCCTCGCTGACCGCCTCAGTTCCAGGGTGAACTCGAGCTCCACCTGTTCGACCCGGAACCGCAGGCCTTCCCCCGCACCGGCCCCCGCGGCCGTCTGCAGACCCGCACGGACCGCCTCGATGGCCTCACCCAGTTCGGTTGCCCTGTCGTCCCCGCTCATGCGCCCCCCTTCGCAGGAGGGCAACTGTTCCCCGGACGGGACGAGGGGTGGAAGGCGCGCGTGTGTGGGGACGAAGTGCGCGGGGCGTGTCGGGGGGCGTGCGAGTGCCAGGGGGTCATCAGGCGGGTGACCCGCCACAGGCACCGGCCGTCAGCGTGACGGCTGTCGGGTCCCCGTCGGGTCCACCGTCGCCTGGTGGGCCTCGGCCAGATGCTCCTCCGCCTTCAGCCAGGGCAGGAACTGGGCGCTCCGGGACCAGCCGCAGGTGTCGCATCCGATCGTGCGCTGCACACCGGTGCGCCGCACCCGGACCACGTGCTCCCGGCCGTGCTGGTCCCACCGGCTGACCTTGCTCGTGCTGTTGTCCCGCGGCATGACGCCTCCCCGCGTCCGGCACGTCCGACCGCAAGGAGTGTGCAGCAAGTCCAACATCAACGGGGATTCCCCGGCGGCGAGTTGCCCCGGCCGTGCCCGGCTCAGCCGACCCGGCGGGGCAGCCGCAGGCTCAGCAGGCCGGTCAGGACGATGCCCGCCACCTGCACCAGCAGCGTGATGACCAGCGCGTCCCGCATGCCCAGGTGCGGAACCAGGGTCAGGAACAGGGTGCCGAGCGTGGCCACGCCGAGCGCGAACGCCGACTGCTGGGTGGTGACCATCACACCGCTGCCCACCCCGGCCCGGGTCGGTGGCACCTCGGACATCACGATCCGCAGCACGTTGGGCAGTTGGAGCGCCTGCCCGGCACCGGCGACCGCCGCGCCCGGCAGCAGCGTGCCGAAGCCCAGGTGCGGCCAGTCCCGCCAGGCGGCGAGAGTGATCAGCAGCACGCCCACGCCCTGCAGGACGGAGCCGGCGGTGACCACCCGGGTGCCGTACCGGGCGATCAGGCGCGGACCGGCGAGCGAGACGAACAGGAACGCCACGGCCATCGGCGCGAGCGCGAGCCCCGCCGGTACCGGACCGAGCCCGGCCCCCCGCTGCAGCGCCAGCGCGATGACGAACATGAACCCGCTGAAGCCGATCGAGAACGGCAGCATCAGGGCCAGCCCCCGCCGTAGCGACGCCAGCGCGAACAGGCTCGGCGGCACCAGCGGGGTCCGCCCCCGCCGGTCCGCCCGCCGCTCCACCGCGTAGAACGCGGCCGCGGCGAACGGGAACGCGGCCAGCGACACCCAGGTCCACAGCGGCCACCCCGCCGCACGTCCCTCGGTGAGCGGGGCGAGCAGGGTCAGCAGGGAGACGGCGAGCAGGACGGTGCCGGGTACGTCGACGGGCTCGGGGCGCTGCGAGCGGGTCTCCGGCATGTGCCGTACGGCCAGCACCAGCCCCAGCAGGACGACCGGGACGTTCACGAGGAAGATCGCCCGCCAGCCGCTCCCCGCGATGTCCGCAGCGACCAGCAGGCCCCCCAGGATCTGGCCCGCCACCATGGACAGCCCGGCCGTGGCGCCGTACAGGCTCATCGCCTTGGCCCGGCGGGTGCCGCTGGTGGCGGCCTGGATGGTGGCGAGCACCTGCGGCAGCATCGCGGCGGCCGCGGCGCCCTGCGCGACCCGCGCCGCGACGAGGCTCCAGGCGCCCGGGGCGAGCCCGCAGGCCAGCGAGGTCACCCCGAAGGCCGCCATTCCGACGAGGAACAGCCTGCGCCGCCCGAACAGGTCGCCGAGCCGCCCGCCGAGCACGAGCAGCACGGCGTAGGCGACCCCGTACCCGGCCACGACCAGCTCCAGCACGGCCTCGCCCGCGGCGAGATCGGCGCCGATGGTCGGCAGCGCGACATTCACGATGAAGAAGTCGACCAGCGGCAGCGCCGCGGCCAGCAGAACGGTGAACAGCCCCGGCCCGCTCAGCGCGGGCGGCGCGGCCGCCCGGGTGCGGACGGTGGGAGTGGTGACGGTCTCTGTCATGGCACCGAGCCTGCGCCCCCGCTCAGACTGGTACCAGAGTGTTCTGATCCTGGTAGAGGAAGTACCTGGCAACAGGATCCACGGGACGGCACCCTGGAAGCATGACGACGACTGCACCGGTGACCGCCACCCCGCGGCCCCCGCGCGGCGCGGAGATCCGGCGGCACGAACTGGCCGCCTTCCTGCGCAGCCGCCGCGAGCGCATCGCACCCGAGCAGGTCGGGCTGCCCCGCGGCACCCGGCGCCGTACGCCCGGTCTGCGCCGGGAGGAGGTCGCCCAGCTCTCCGCGGTCGGCATCACCTGGTACACCTGGCTCGAACAGGCCCGTGACATCCAGGTGTCGGTCCAGGTCCTGGACGCCCTGGCCCGCACCCTGCTGCTGGACGCCAGCGAGCGCGCCCACCTCTTCCAGCTCGCGGCGGCCGCCGACCCGACACCGGCCGCGAGCTGCCCGAGCGTCACCCCGGCCCTGCGCGAGACGCTGCGCGCGCTGGAGCCGTTCCCGGCCTGCGTCCAGAACAGCCGGTACGACATCCTGGCCTACAACCGCACCTACGCCCGTCTCATGGGCGACCTGGACGCGGTCCCGCCGGAGGACCGCAACTGCATGCTCCTCGTGTACACCAACAGCGACTGGCGGGCGGCCATCGTGCACCTGGAGGAGACCATGCGCCTGATGGCCGCCCGGCTCCGCGCCTCCATGGCCGGACACCTCGGCGAGCCCGCCTGGAAGATGCTGCTCAAGCGCCTGGAGTGCGAGTCGCCGGAGTTCCGCGAGAACTGGCGGCGCTACGAGGTCGTCGGCAACCGCTCCAAGACCAAGGAGTTCCTCAACCCCTACGTCGGCCATCTGACCCTGGAGCACACCGACCTGTGGCTGGGCCCGCAGGCGGGGCCCCGGCTGGTCACCTACACGCCGAAGAACGAGGAGACGCGGGAGCGCCTGGAGAAACTGCACGAACTGGCGGCCGGCCCGCGGTAACCCTGCGGGTCAATACACCTGGCGGCCGGCCGTGACCCCCACGGCGTCCTTCAGGTCCGCCGACTCCAGCTCCTCGGCGGTCCGCTCGGCGGTGTGCCGGGCCCAGCGGCCACTGGTCACCCAGCCCAGCACCAGCACGGCCAGACCGCACCCGGCGAGGATCCACCACCCGGGCCGGGCCGCCGCGACGAACGTGTCCCGGTACGGCGAGGAGCCCACCCCGGCGGCCAGCACGGCGCCGACCACGGCGACGCCCAGCGTCTGCCCGAGCTGCCTGCTGGTGGAGGCGACGGCGGCGGCGACCCCGGCCTGGGCCCTGGGCATCCCCGACACCGCCGTGTTGGTGATCGGCGCGTTCACGAAGCCGAAGCCGATGCCGAACAGCACGTACCCGGCGAACAGCGTGGTGTTCGACGTCTCCGCCTCGAAGGCCGCGAACAGCACACCGCTCACGGTCATCGCGGCGCCCGCCACCAGCAGCGGCAGCCGCGGCCCCCGGCTGCCCACGAGACGGCCGGACAGCGGCGCGCACAGGAACGTCGGCGCGGCCATCGGCAGCATCCACAGGCCCGCGTGCAGGGCGTCGAGGCCGCGCACGTTCTGCAGGTACAGCGTGGACAGGAACAGGAAGCCGCCCAGCGCGGCGAACGCGCTGATCGCGATCACCGTCGCCCCGCTGAACGGGGCCGAGCGGAAGAAGCGCAGGTCGATCAGGGGTTCCTCGCGCCGGGGCTCGTAGCCGAGCAGGCCGAGCAGGGCCACGAGGGCCACCGCGGCGAAGGGGGCCACCGTGCCGGGGCCGGAGTCCGGCGCCTCGATGATCGCGTACGTCAGCGAGCCGAACAGCGCGATCACCAGGACCTGGCCGACCGGGTCGGGCCGGCGGGCCCGGGGCGCGCGGGACTCGGGGACGAAGCGCAGGGTGAGCAGCAGGGCCGCGAGGCCGACCGGGAGGTTGACCCAGAAGATCGAGCGCCAGCCGACCGACTCCACCAGCAGGCCGCCGACCAGCGGGCCGGCCGCCATGGATATGCCGACCACCGCGCCCCACACGCCGATCGCGCGGGCCCGCTCGCGGGAGTCGGTGAAGGTGTTGGTGATGATCGACATGGCGACCGGGTTGAGCATGGAGCCGCCGACCGCCTGGACCATGCGGAAGACGACCAGCAGTTCCAGGTTCGGCGCGAGGGAGCAGAGCAGGGAGCCGATGGAGAAGAGGACCAGGCCCGTCATGAAGACCCGCTTGCGCCCTATCCGGTCGGCCGTGGAGCCCGCGAGCATCAGCAGCGAGGCCAGGACCAGCGTGTAGGCGTCGATCGACCACTGCAGTCCGGAGGTCGTGGCGTGCAGCTCGCGCTGCATGGACGGCAGCGCGACGTTCAGAGCGGTGTTGTCGAGGCTCACGATCAGCAGACTCATGCAGCAGATCGCGAGCACGAGCAGACGTCGGCGGTGGCTGAGCTCGGGCATGGGGCTCATGGTACGTGATTTCGATAGTGCGGTTAACTAATGACCGTTACATGATCTCCGCGGATACGTGACAATGGGGGAATGTCCACGCCCGAGTCCCCCCTGCAGATCGGCCCGCACACCGTCCGGCCGCCGGTCGTCCTGGCCCCCATGGCCGGAATCACCAACGCTCCCTTCCGCACCCTGTGCCGAGAGTTCAGCGGCGGCAAGGGCCTGTTCGTGAGCGAGATGATCACGACCCGGGCGCTGGTCGAGCGCAACGAGAAGACCATGCAGCTGATCCACTTCGACGCGACCGAGAAGCCGCGCTCGATCCAGCTCTACGGCGTGGACCCGGCGACCGTCGGCAAGGCCGTCCGCATGATCGCGGAGGAGGACCTGGCCGACCACATCGACCTGAACTTCGGCTGCCCGGTGCCGAAGGTGACCCGGAAGGGCGGCGGCTCGGCGCTGCCCTACAAGCGGAACCTGCTGCGGGCCATCCTGCGCGAGGCGGTCTCCGGCGCCGGGGACCTCCCCGTCACGATGAAGATGCGCAAGGGCATCGACGACGACCACATCACCTACCTCGACGCCGGCCGCATCGCCGTCGAGGAGGGCGTCACGGCGATCGCGCTGCACGGCCGCACGGCCGCCCAGCACTACGGCGGCACCGCCGACTGGGAGGCCATCGCCCGCCTGAAGGAGCACGTCCCGGAGATCCCGGTGCTCGGCAACGGCGACATCTGGTCCGCCGAGGACGCGCTGCGCATGGTCCGCGAGACCGGCTGCGACGGAGTCGTCGTGGGCCGCGGCTGCCTGGGCCGGCCGTGGCTCTTCGCCGACCTGGTGGCCGCCTTCGAGGGCCGGACGGACGCCCGTGCCGGAGGCACTGATGGATACGGTGCGCGGCCCTCCCTGCGCGAGGTCGCCGACGTCATGGTCCGGCACGCCACCCTGCTCGGCGAGTGGATCGGCGACGAGTCCAAGGGCGTCGTCGACTTCCGCAAGCACGTCGCCTGGTACCTGAAGGGCTTCGCGGTCGGCTCCGAGATGCGCAAGCGGCTCGCGATCACCTCCTCGCTCCAGGAGCTGCGGTCCGGTCTCGACGAGCTGGACCTCGACCAGCCCTGGCCCACCGGCGCCGACGGGCCCCGCGGCCGTACGTCCGGCAACAACCGTGTGGTGCTGCCGGACGGCTGGCTGAAGGACCCGTACGACTGCGCGGGCGTCGGCGAGGAAGCGGAGCTGGACACCTCCGGCGGCTGATCAGCCCTTCTTCGGGTGCGGGACCGAGCCGTACGCCGTCAGGAAGCGGTCGCGGAAGGAGCTCATCCGCCACACCGGGGCGTCGTGGGCGGGGCGCAGCCCCTCGGTCCAGTGCCAGTCGGCGATCCGGTCCAGCACCTTCGGGTCCTTGGCCACGATCGAGACGGGCACGTCACGGCTGGCGTGGTTGCCGCTGACCCGGGCGATCGGCTGGTGGTCGCCGAGGAAGACGAGCACGGTGTCCTTGGTGCCGTGGCGCTCCAGCCACTCGGTCAGCGCCGTCACCGAGTACTGGATCGACTTGCCGTACTGCTCACGCGACTTGGTGGTGTCGGCGATGATGTCGGCCGGCTTGTTGCCCGCCGCCTCCATGTCCTTGAACGCCGAGCCGTCGCCCAGCTCGTCCCAGTCCACCATCTTCGGAACCGGCGCCCAGGGCTGGTGGCTGGAGGTCAGGATCAGCAGGGACATCCGCGACTTCCCGTCGGCCGGGCGCTTGCTGTGCACCCGCTCCTCGTACTGCTGGAGCGCGTACTGGTCGGGCATGGTCGACCAGCTGAACTTCGGGCCCCGGTAGCCGAGCTGGAAGGCGTTGTAGACCTTGTCGAGGCCGTACCACTTCTGCTCCGGCCAGCCCTTCTGCACGCCCGGCATGACGCCGACGGTGTCGAAGTCGCCGGTCTTCTTGAACGCCTCGGTCAGACTGAGGTGGTCGCTCGCCATGACCGTGCGGTAGCGCTGCTGGTTGCTGACCCACAGGCCCGACATGGTGGTGGAGTGGCCGAGCCAGCTGCTGCCGCCGTAGGTCGCCGAGGTCAGCCAGCCGCTCCTGGCGTGGAACCCGGCCTTGGCGAGGGCCTTGGTACGGGCGTCCAGGGTGGTGTCGACGCCCGGGGCGATGACCGGGTCCTCGATGGCGCTGCGGCCGTAGCTCTCGATGAACGTGAAGACCATGTCCTTGCCGCGCAGGCCGGGGACGAGCTGACTGCCCGGGGTGCCGCCGAACCGGTCCTCGCCGGCCACCTTCCGGAACTGCGCCTCGTCCTTGAGGGTGTCCGACACCCGGCGGGACTCGGTCTTCAGCGCGGTGGTGGTGCGGTCGGAGGCGACCGGCACCCCGGATATCTGCAGGCCGAGGGCGGAGCAGGTGATCCAGACGACGCCCGCGACCATGGTGCCGCGGGTCGCGGTTGCGCTGTGCCGGGCCAGCAGGTTGCCCAGCCGGACGGTGGCCAGGGCCAGCAGGACGGCCAGCAGCAGCACGAGGGCGACGACGCCGGCGGTGGCGGCGAGAGTGGCCGTGCGGCCGAGCGAGTCCTCCAGGTACGACTGGGCGTCGCCGAGCAGGCTCCAGTCCAGGACGGGGTTGAAGGGGCGGCCCAGGTACTGGTTGAACCCCATGTCGAGCAGGTTCAGCACGGTCATGGCGGCCAGCGCGACGCCGGACACCGCGGCCAGCACCACCCGCGGGCGCCGCGGCAGTGCGAGCAGCACCGCGGCCCCGATGACCGCCTCGCCGGGTATGCGGATGAACTTGGCGGGCCCGAGACCGACCACGGTGTTCGGCAGCACCAGCGCGGCGACGACCAGGGCGGCGGCCAGCACGGTGACGGTGACGGACAGCCCCCGGGCGGCCCCCGGATGCGCCTGCCGCCAGCGCCCGGCACGGGCGGACCAGGCGGCCCGGACCCGGCGGACGGGGTTCGCCGCTCCGGCGACGGAGGGCTCGTCGTCGGCCAGGGCCCGCTCGGTCTGCTCGGCTCGGCCGATCTGCTCGCGCTGCTCGGCGTGGCCGTCCTGCTCGCTCTGTTCCGTCTGCTCGGTCTGCTCGGTCGGGTGGGCCCGCTCGCTCTGCCGGGCCCCCACGGTCCGCTGGGCACGCTCGGTCTGTTCGGCCCGCTCGGGCCCCTCCCGTTGTTCCTGTTCGTCGAGGACGGCCTCGTTTCCTCCGGCCGTGTCCGGTGTGTGGCGCGTACTCGTGTGCTGAGGCAACCCGGAGGTCCTTCCCTGCGAGACCCGTGACGGAGGCGGCGGGCCACGCTGGGAGGTTGGGCAGGGCCGAAGCAACCCCGGCCCGCCTGGCCCGCCGCCCATGTCGTACGGGCGGTCGCCCGCCCCTGTTCACGGCCCCGGGCAAACACCGGGCAAACTGCCGCGCCCGGGGTGCTAGGCGCCGCCGACCGCAGTGAGCAGGGCGAGCGGGGCCGCCGCCGAGCGGGATTCGCGGACGCACGCGTGCGGGTAGGGGACCGGCTCCGGGTGGGTGTCGCGGCCGTAGCCCGCCAGCACCTCCGGAAGCCGGTGCCCGGTGGCCGTCGCCGCGTCGACCAGCGCGTGCGCGACCGTACGGGCCTCGTCGTGCAGCCCGTAGCGGGCGAGGCCCAGGGCGATCAGCGCGTTGTCGTGCGGCCAGACCGAGCCGCGGTGGTACGAGAGCGGGTGGTACGCCGGCTGGCCCGAGGCGAGCGTGCGGACGCCCCAGCCGGAGAAGAAGTCCGGTTCCAGCAGCCGACGGCCGACCGCCTCCCCGTACTCCTTGTCCAGCAGCCCCGACCACAGCAAGTGCCCGGCGTCCGAGGCCAGCGCGTCGACCTGGCGGCCCGTGCCGTCCAGCGCGAGCGCCGGGAAGGAGTGCTCGCCCATCCAGAAGTCCCGCTGGAAGCGGTCCCGCAGATCGGCGGCCGCCTGCTCCAGCAGGGCGGCGTACGTCTCGTCGCCCCACACCGCGCGCGCCACCCACGCGGTGCGGCGCAGCGCGTCGTACGCGTAGCCCTGGGCACCCGCCGCCGTCACCGCCCCGGTGGGCCGGGTGCCGTCGGCCCAGCAGATCGCGCCGGGGGAGTCCTTCCAGTTCTGGTTGGCGAGGCCGCCCTCGTCGGCGCGGTACACGAGATAGCCGCGCGAGGTCAGACCGCCGTGGTCCAGCATCCAGCCGATCGCCGCGCGGGCGTGCGGCTCCAGACGCCGGGCCAGGGCGGTGTCGCCGGTCCCCTCGGTGTACGCCCCGAGCAGGACGAGGAACAGCGGGGTGGCGTCGACCGAGCCGTAGTACCGGCCGAACGGCACCTGACCGAAGTGCGCCAGCTCCCCGTGCCGTACCTCGTGCACGATCTTGCCGGGCTGGGCGACCGGGGACGCGCCGGTGCCGGTCGCCTGGGCCGCGGCCAGCGCGAGCAGCGTGGCGGCGGCGGGCCGCGGGTGGTACGGCAGCGTGAACAGTGAGGTGAGCAGGGCGTCCCGGCCGAGCAGGGTGAGGAACCAGGGGGCGCCCGCCGCCGGCACCCGCAGCTCCTCGCCGTCCGGTCCGGTCGCCGGGACCTGCAGCGCGGCCAGGTCGGCGAGACCCCGGGCGCAGGCCGCCGCCAGCTCCGGCCAGCCGGTCGGGAAGGCCACGCCCTCCACGAACCGGCTCTCCGCCGCGGCGAGCTGCTCGTTCACCGAGGCGGGGGAGCGGGGCACGCGCAGGGTCCGCCGGTCGCCGTGCGGGCGGGCCATCACGCGCAGTACCACTTCGGCGGTGCCGTGCGGCTCCAGGTCGAGGGCCCACACCAGCCGGCGGGCGCCGGTGCCGGTCTCCTCGACGGCGTCCGGAGCCGGGTCGGCCGTGATGGTCGTGACCGAGTGCCACTCGGCCCGCCGGTAGGTGAACTCGATGCCGTCGTCCAGCACCTCGCGGGAGCGCACGGCGCCGGCCTTGGCGTAGGTGCGGTGGTCGGCGCGGAGCTCGAACTGGTCGGTGAAGTCGGCGTCTACGGTCAGGGCGAGGCGGACGGTGGTGGGCACCGGGCGGTTGCCGGTCACCCGCAGTGACTCGACGAACGAGCTGTCCCCGACCGCCTGTTCCCGGAACAGGGTGCAGGCGGGCGGTTCCTGCCGGCCGCCGCGCGGCACCAGCACACAGCGGGCCGCGTCGCCGTCCGCCACCGGCGCGAGCACCTCGGGCACCGCGCCGTCCACGGTGAGCTGCCACCGGCTGAGGTGCCGGGCGTCGCGCACGAACAGCCCGTCCGGGGGGCCGCCGCCCCGCACCCCGCTGATGTCACCCCGGTCGCCCACGGCGGCGAACGTCGCCCCGTGCACCAGCAGATGCTGCCGATCCGTCATCCCCGGTCCCCTCCCTCGTCCCTCATGCCGGCCCCGTCCTCGTCCCTCATGCCGCCCCCGCCCCCACTGCCGCCCCCAGGGCCCCGGTGCAGCAGATCCAGGGCGAGTGCGGCCGTCCACGCGAAACCGGTCGCGCCGCAGGCCTCGCCGGTGTGCGGATCGACGTACTCGGCGAAGTCGCCCGCCTGTGCCAGACGCAGCACCGCGGCGCGCAGCGCGTCGGCCCGTCCGGAGTGTCCGTGCGCGCGCAGCCCCCGCTCCAGCAGCCAGCTCGTGTTGAACCAGGCCGGGCCGCGCCAGTACCGGTGCGGGTCGAAGGCCTCGCCGAGGAGGTCGTAGCTCGGGACCAGCTCGGTGCTCGTGCCCAGCCCGAAGTGCGGTCCGCACAGCGTGCCGACGAGCGCGCCGGAGACCTCCCGGGGCAGCCCGGGCAGCACCAGCGGGACGAGACCGGAGACGCTCCGCTCCGGGACCTGGCCCCCGCCCCGCAGGTCCAGGCAGCGGAACAGGCCGCTCGCGGGGTCCCACAGCCGCTCCACCAGGGCCGCCGTCAGCCGCTCGGCACGTGCGTACCGGGCGGTGCCGGCCGCTCCGAGTTCCCCGGCGATCCGCGCCAGCGCCTGCTCGGAGGCGATCAGCAGCGCGTTGAACGCCGGGTCCTCGACCGCGAACTCCCCGCCGCCGTCGGCGTACCCGCCGTCGCGGTAGTCCGCCGCCAGCCGCACGTACCGTCCGTAGTCCAGATCCGTCGGCCTGTCCTCCGCCGCGCCGTGGTCGAGGTCGGCGCGGCGGAAGGAGCGGGCCGGGGCCGGGGTGATCCGGGAGAGCGGGGCGTCCCAGCAGGGGCTGTTGTCCATGCCCTGCTCCCAGGGGTGCACGACGGACACCAGCCCGCCCCCGCCCAGGTCCCGCCGGTGCAGCAGATACCGGTGCCAGGCGGCCAGCCGGGGGTACACCCGGGCCAGGAAGCCGCGCGCCCGCGACAGGCCCGGATCGGCGCGGTGCACCAGCCAGGCCGCCAGCGCGTGCACCGGTGGCTGCACGATGCCGGACGTCTGTACGGTGCGCGGGGCGCCCGCGGCGCGCCCGGCGGTCGAGGAGCGCCAGAAGTCGGGGCTCGGGAAGTACGCGTCCAGAGGTACGGAGGGGTTGAAGACGATGTGCGGCACTCGCCCGTCGCCCCACTGGGCCGCCAGCAGCGTCTCCAGCTCCGTCTGCGCCCGTAACGGCGACAGGTGGCGCAGCCCGATCGCGACGAACGCCGAGTCCCACGACCACTGGTGCGGGTACAGGCTCCGGGAGGGGACCGTCGACGTGCCCGTCCAGTTCTCCGCGAGCACCCGGGCGGCCCCGGCGTGCAGGGACGACGCCGACGCCGGCGGATCGTATGCGAACTCCCGCTCCGGGAGACGGGCAGTGAGCTGGGCAGTGCGATCCACTCGGGGCTCCCCGAAGACGTCCGGCCGACCTGGTTTGGCTGTGGCTACCGCAGGGTTACGTCTATTTAACACGCAAAACTCAATATGTAATGCAAGCTTGGGAAACACAAGGGGGTGCGCATGACCGGACGGCCGGGCAGGACCGGGAAGAGCGGAAGTCAGGCGAGCGCCGGCGATCTGCTCGAACTGGTGCGCAGTGGGCGAGCCGTGACCCGCGGCGCGCTCCAGCAGGCCACCGGGCTGTCCCGCGCCACCGTCGGCCACCGCCTCGACCGGCTGTTCCGGGCCGGCTGGCTGCGCGAGGGCGCCGGCGGCCCGGTCGGCTCACCGCTCGGCGGGCGTCCCTCCATCACGCTGGAGTTCGACGGCTCCCACGCGGTGGTCCTCGCCGCCGACCTGGACACCCGGCACGCCCGGGCCGCCGTCCTCACCCTGACCGGCGAGATCCTCGCCGACCACGCCGGCACCCTGGTGATCGAGGACGGACCCGAGGCCGTGCTCGGTGAACTCGGCCGCTGGTTCGCCGAGACGCTCGCGAAGGCGGGGCGCCGGGCGGCGGAGGTCTGCGGCATCGGGCTCGCGGTGCCGGGGCCGGTGGACCGCGAGAGCGGCCGGGTGGTGCAGCCGCCGATCATGCCCGGCTGGGACGGCTACGACGTGCGGGGCCGGCTCTCCCGGGCCCTCACCGAGCACACCGGCGCCCCGGCGGTCCCGGTCCTGGTGGACAACGACGCCGACCTCATGGCCTACGGCGAGCAGCGCACCGGGTATCCGGACTGCGCGGCCTTCGTGCTGGTGAAGGTGTCCACGGGCATCGGTGCCGGGGTCGTGGTCGACGGCTCGATCTACCGGGGCGTGGACGGCGGCGCGGGCGACATCGGGCACATCCGGGTGGGCGCTGAGGCGCTGTGCCGGTGCGGGTCGTACGGCTGTCTCGCCGCCGTCGCCAGCGGTGGCGCCGTGGCCCGGCGGCTGACGGAGGCCGGGGTGCCGGCCGCCTCCGGCTCGGACGTGCGGGACCTGCTGGCCGCCGGGCACCCCGAGGCGGCCGCGCTGGCCCGGGAGGCGGGGCGCCGGGTGGGCGACGTGCTGGCCACGGTCGTGACCCTGCTCAACCCGGGCGTGCTGATGATCGCCGGCGATCTGGCCGGAACCCCCTTCCTCACCGGCGTGCGCGAGCTGCTCTACCAGCGGGCGCTGCCCCGCTCCACCGCCCACCTGGACGTCGTGACGTCGCGGCTGGGTGAGCGGGCCGCGCTGGTCGGCGCGGGTGCGCTGGTCGTGGAGCACCTCTACGAGCCGCGGCGGGTGGAGGAACGACTCACCGCGCTCGGCGTGTGAACCGGGCGTTTCGACGTCCGCATGGTGAAATCCGGCTCTGTGTGACAGCGTGATTCTCGCCACCCTTGATAAGGGTAGCGCTCAGATGAGCGGATCTTGGGCGACTGCACTTCTCCAAAGGGTGGCACTGGGTGCCACCCTTTGATCGTTCATCGATCGAACTCAGGCGTGTCGGTAGGCGCTCAGATGAGCGATCTGCTACCCCTACGGGCATGAATGCGTTCAAGAAGTGAAAACATAGAGGCGTCTCCACTTGCCAAGCCTTGACTTTCAATCCACTGGCGGACGCGTGGTTACAGGCGCATGACGCACAAGTGGACGTACCCAGGTGCCTTCGATCTGGGTATGTTCCTCGCCGTCAGGGCAGCCACCGCGGCCTCAAGGAGTCGAGACCCGTGTCGGAAAACAAAGAACCCCACGTAGCGAAGTTCGTTTACGACTTCACCGAGGGCAACAAGGACCTCAAGGACCTTCTCGGCGGCAAGGGTGCCAACCTCGCCGAGATGACCAACCTGGGCCTGCCGGTCCCTCCCGGGTTCACCATCACCACCGAGGCCTGCAAGGTCTACCTCGACAGCGGCTCGGAGCCCGTGGCACTGCGTGACGAGGTGAGTGCGCACCTCGACGCCCTCGAGCAGAAGATGGGCAAGAAGCTCGGCCAGGCCGACGACCCCCTGTTGGTCTCCGTCCGCTCCGGCGCCAAGTTCTCCATGCCCGGCATGATGGACACCGTCCTGAACATCGGCCTCTCCGACAAGTCGGTGCAGGGCCTGGCCAAGCAGGCCGGCGACGACCGCTTCGCCTGGGACTCCTACCGCCGCCTCATCCAGATGTTCGGCAAGACCGTCCTCGGCGTCGACGGCGAGCTGTTCGAGGAGGCGCTCGACGCCGCCAAGGCGGCCAAGAAGGTCACGGTCGACACCGACCTCGAGGCGGCCGACCTCAAGAAGCTCGTCGCCAAGTTCAAGAAGATCGTCAAGGCCGAGGCCGGCCGGGACTTCCCGCAGGACCCGCGCGAGCAGATGGACCTCGCCATCAAGGCGGTCTTCGACTCCTGGAACGGCGACCGCGCCAAGCTGTACCGCCGCCAGGAGCGCATCCCGCACGACCTGGGCACCGCCGTCAACGTCTGCTCCATGGTCTTCGGCAACCTCGGCCCCGACTCCGGCACCGGCGTCGCCTTCACCCGTGACCCCGCCTCCGGCCACCAGGGCGTCTACGGCGACTACCTGCAGAACGCCCAGGGCGAGGACGTCGTCGCGGGCATCCGCAACACGGTCCCGCTCGCGGAGCTGGAGAACATCGACAAGAAGTCGTACGACCAGCTCATGCAGATCATGGAGACCCTGGAGAACCACTACAAGGATCTCTGCGACATCGAGTTCACCATCGAGCGCGGCCAGCTCTGGATGCTGCAGACCCGCGTCGGCAAGCGCACCGCCGGTGCCGCCTTCCGGATCGCGACCCAGCTCGTGGACCAGGGCCTGATCGACGAGACCGAGGCGCTGCAGCGCGTCAGCGGCGCCCAGCTGGCGCAGCTGATGTTCCCGCGCTTCGACGAGTCCGCCAAGATCGAGAAGGTCGGCCGGGGCATCGCCGCCTCGCCCGGCGCCGCCGTCGGCAAGGCGGTCTTCGACTCCTACACCGCCGTCAAGTGGTCCCGCTCGGGCGAGAAGGTCATCCTGGTCCGCCGGGAGACCAACCCCGACGACCTGGACGGCATGATCGCCGCCGAGGGCATCCTGACCTCGCGCGGCGGCAAGACCTCCCACGCGGCCGTCGTCGCGCGCGGCATGGGCAAGACCTGTGTCTGCGGCGCCGAGGAGCTGGAGGTCGACACCAAGCGCCGCCGGATGACGGTGCCGGGCGGCCACGTCGTCGAGGAGGGCGACGTCATCTCCATCGACGGCTCCTCCGGCAAGGTCTACCTGGGCGAGGTCCCGGTGGTCCCGTCCCCGGTCGTGGAGTACTTCGAGGGCCGGATGCACCCGGGCGCCGACGACGCCGACGAACTGGTCGAGGCCGTGCACCGCATGATGGCCTTCGCCGACCGCAAGCGCCGGCTGCGGGTGCGCGCCAACGCCGACAACGCCGAGGACGCGCTGCGCGCCCGCCGCTTCGGCGCCCAGGGCATCGGCCTGTGCCGCACCGAGCACATGTTCCTCGGCGACCGCCGGGAACTGGTCGAGCGCCTGATCCTCGCCGACACCGAGGAGGAGCGCGAGGAGTCCCTGAAGCAGCTCCTGCCGCTGCAGAAGAAGGACTTCGTCGAGCTGTTCGAGGCGATGGACGGCCTGCCGGTCACCGTCCGCCTGCTCGACCCGCCGCTGCACGAGTTCCTGCCCGACATCACGGAACTCTCCGTCCGCGTGGCCCTCGCCGAGGCCCGTCAGGAGCCGCACGAGAACCTGCTGCGCCTGCTCCAGGCGGTCCACCGCCTGCACGAGCAGAACCCGATGCTCGGTCTGCGCGGCGTCCGTCTCGGCCTGGTCATCCCCGGCCTGTTCACCATGCAGGTCCGCGCCATCGCCGAGGCCGCGGCCGAGCGCAAGGCGGCCAAGGGCGACCCGCGCGCCGAGATCATGATCCCGCTCGTCGGCACCGTCCAGGAGCTGGAGATCGTCCGCGACGAGGCCGACCAGGTCATCGCGGAGGTGGAGGCGGCGACCGGCACCAAGCTGAAGCTGGCCATCGGCACGATGATCGAGCTGCCGCGCGCCGCGCTGACCGCCGGCCAGATCGCCGAGGCCGCCGAGTTCTTCTCCTTCGGCACCAACGACCTGACGCAGACGGTGTGGGGCTTCTCCCGGGACGACGTGGAGGCGAGCTTCTTCACGGCCTACCTGGAGAAGGGCATCTTCGGCGTCAGCCCGTTCGAGACGATCGACAAGGACGGCGTCGGCTCCCTGGTGAAGGCGGCCGCCCAGGCCGGCCGCGCCACCCGCCCCGACCTCAAGCTCGGCGTCTGCGGCGAGCACGGCGGCGACCCGGAGTCGGTCCACTTCTTCCACGAGGCCGGACTGGACTACGTCTCCTGCTCCCCGTTCCGCATCCCGGTCGCCCGCCTGGAAGCGGGCCGGGCGGCCACTCAGTCCGCGGGCAGCGACCACCGCTGACCCCCACCGGCCCCGGAGCCGTCGTCGGTCCCCGACCCTCAACACCGATCGACGACGGCTCCGGCGCACCAAGAAGGGGCGGCACCCTGTGCGGGGGTGCCGCCCCCACGTGCATCATCCGCGGCGATGATGTCTGTCGGCGCTGGTTGTCCAAGGCCGCGCAGCTACGGGCTGATGCGCCGTCACAGCAGGCCCAACTTCTCATGCGCGTCCTTCACCAGCAATGTCACGCTCATGAACGCACCACCGGCCGAGGCGAGTGACTTGAGGTTGTCACCGCTGAGATGAAGAACCACCTCGAAGGACACCAGGCCCGCGAGAAGCCCGCTCAAGAGCGTGATCACCAGGGCCATGATTTTCACCGTGTTGGTCGGCACTTCCATGCCACCCCTCTTCCCTGTTCAGGCCGTACGCCGTCGATCTCCGGACGACTGCCAAGAGAGTGTTCGATCTCGTACGGTCACTTCCAGAGGGGACCGGCCTCAGGACGCTCCTGACTGGCCGCGCGCCCATCTGTGCAGGTGAGCGGGCTGTGTTGACATAGACCTGAACAGCCTTGGGGTGGTGGTGTACAACATTGGTCGTCGGCCGGCCTTTGGCCTCAGCGGGGTGTCCACGCACGGGGAGGCGACACCGAGATGACGAGCGGGTGGGCCCAGATACTCGACTCCCTAGGTCCAGGCGATTGGATCTCCTACAGATGCGCACTCGCCAAATTCAGGTCATCGGGCCCGTCCTTCGATCAAGTGGCCAAAATGGGCCACGACCTGTGGGGGAAGGTGCCGGGCTTTCACGCCGCCCCCTCGAAGACCACCTGGTCCAATGCGGTGCAGGAGACCAACCGCCCCGCCAAGTGGATTTACACTGAACTGCTGATTCACATCTGGTCGAACTATCACCGCATACCCGGGGAGAAGACGCTGGAGCTGCTGGAGGTGTGGTCCACCGCCTTCAGGGCATGTGGTGGAGATCCGGGACCTAGATTTCCCCCTCGGCATGAACCGCACGGACACCAGGTCGGCGCAGCGAACCCATTTCAGCCGCTGAGTGCCGCCCCGCACGGCGGATACGCAGATCCAAGCCCCGTCACCGGGGACCCCTTGAGTCAGATAGTGGCGGCACAGGAACGCACCATCATGGCCCTGGAGGAGATCAATAGCCTGAAGGACGCTTACAACGTCAGCGAAAAAGCAAGATTCCGAGCGGTGCAGGCCGGCTCGATGGCTCTGGCTCTGCTCGGGGAAGCGCGGGCAGAAGTCGCACAGCTCAATCGTAGAATCGACTCGCTTGAATACGCCTCGGCCTTCCGCCCGTCCGAAGATCAAGATCTGCGGCGACTGCACGACAGACTCAGAAAGGCTGAAGTGCAGGAGAGCGAGCTGCGCAGGCAGCTGGAGCGAGCGGAGCGCGACAGGGACAAGTACCAGCAAATAGCCGATTTCGCGGCCCGCAGGCTCGCCTTTCTCGAAAGCGAGCTGCAGAGCGGCGGCGGCCGCGACTTCTCGGACGACCGTAAGATGTCAGAGGTGGACGCTCTCGACGACTTCAGAACGGATGGTCGGACCCCCAATCAAATCGACAATGCCATCGAAAAGCTCAAAGAGTATCTCGATCAACAGGATCGGGTTGCGGGGGACACGGCAACCTCAATTGGTTGGAGCTCTGCTTTCAAGGCCGAGGGAGGACGCGTGTCCGAGGCCAATGAACCCGAAACGCCCGCGCAGAGTGCATCGGCGGCACGAGTGCTTGCACTCGCGCAGCAGACGTCGGACCAGGCGATCGCTGAAGCCAGAGCCCAGGCCGATCGCATCGTGCAGGATGCGAGAAAACGCGCCGCCGAAATCGAAGGTGCGGGGGGCGGTACCTCCGACGCGTAGATCCAGGCTCACAAACCACGCGGACCCGCGCGGGCTGCTGCATGTACCGCCCTCGCGTCAGGCGTTGCGTGTCCGCGGAGGCTGTCATGTCACGCCTGAAGGCCCTCCGGGGCGGTGTGTGCGATGAGCCAGTCCTGCAGTTCCCGGTGTCGGAACTGGTAGGCCACACCGGAGATGCGCAGCAGGCCGGCGCCGTAGGCCCAGTGAAGGAAGGTACCCAGGCGCCAGGGCAGGCGGCCCCGGGCACAGCAGAGGAAGACCAGGTAGCGGCGTCCGGCCTCCGCGGTCGCGTACAGACCGGGTACGAGCCCGGCCAGAAGCCCGGTCAGGATCCCGTCCACGGGTCCGGCCACAAGCCCTGCGGCGGGCCCGACCATGAACTCGAACACGAGCCCGGCCGTGAGCCCGACCACCATCCAGAGCAGAAGTCCGAAGAGCAGATCGTCTCGTATGGGATAGCGAGGATCTGTCGGCGGTGTATCGCTCAGGGGCGCGGAGAGCCCGGCCACGAGCCCGAGCATGATTCCGGCAACGGGTCCCACCACGAACCCGGCCACGGGCCCGACCACGAACCCGACGAAGGGCCCGACCACGAATCCGAACAGCAGCCCGGCCACGAGCCCGAGCAAGAGCCCGAGACCGAGCCCGGACACGAGCCCGGACATGAGCCACTTGGCGATCACATGACGACCGGCGGGAGTACGCAGGCGGTGGAGCTGGAGGGTCCTGGGGTCCCCCACGACGGGACTGTTGGCCTGCCAGACGCACCAAAGGGCAAGGAATGTGAACGCTGCGGCGCCGGTCAGCTGGCGGGGAGAGAAGCCGATGTGGAACCGCGCCAGAAACAGGGCGCTCAGGGCGAGGGCCAGGAAGACGGCGAGAAGAGTGTCGGCGGTGCGGACGCGGCGGGCGCCGGCCATTGGCCACAGGCGGTGGAGCACCAGGTCGGTGGCGCTTCCGGTGGTTGCCGGAGCAGCGGCGAGGTGGGCGGCGAGCGCCGCGAGCCAGCGATGGGCCTGGTCGGGTCGGTAGCCCCCGGGACGAGTGGGGTGCTGGCTGGTCGCGGCGGACAAGTAGAGGGCGAGGAGTCGATCGCGCACCGCGCCGGGTGAGGGCAGCGTGAGCAGGCCCGCGGGGTCGCGCAGGTACGCGAGCGTGTCAGGGTAGCGTTCCTCGTAGGCGGTGGCGGCCAGATTCAGCCGCCAGGGAGTGCGCAGGGCCGAGGCCAGGGTCCCGCCGGGCGCGGTGGTGAGGGTGTCGAGGACCGGTCTCCAGCGGTCGGGGCGGGTGCTGCGGGCGGTCAGATACGCGGCGGCCTCGGCGGGGGTGACGGGGTTGATCTCGATGCGGGCTGCCTCGCGCATCCGCACGTCGAGGGCGGCCAGTTGCTCGTACTGGATGGTGCGGCAGGTGAGGATGACCGGGGCGCTGCCGGTGGGGTCCTGGTAGGCGTTGAGCTGCTGCAGGGCGCGGGCGGCACGGCGGCGGCCGGCCGGGGTGGCATCGGTGTCCATTTCGTCCAGGCCGTCGAGGACCGGCAGGATCCGGTGCTGCTCGACCAGGACCGCGGCGTCGGCGAGGCTCACTCCGTGGTCGCGGAAGTTCTGGTGGAGCTGGTCCGCCAGCCAGTCGGTCAGGGGGCGATCGGTGTCCCAGCCGGCCAGGGAGAGCCGGATCGGGACGGGGTCGGCCTGGGTGCGGTGGGGATGGCTGAGCAGGCCGAGCAGGAGGTCCAGGGCGAGCAGGGTCTTGCCGGCGCCCGGTTCCCCGGTGATCACGAGTCGGGCCGGGTGCAGGTCCTGGTAGTAGGCGACGATGTCGGTGAGGCGGCCGTGGGGAGCGGCGCCGGTGGCGTTGTTGGCGGGCTCGGTGCGGTGGGCGAAGGTCAGGTCGATCCGGTGGGCGCCGGGACCGATCAGCTGGGCGCGTTGCAGAGTTTCGGCCGCGGCCACCGAGTTGGCCAGTGCCGTGGCCTTCACGTCCGGATCGGCCGCGGCCTCACGGCGGTCGTCGCGGTAGGCGGCCCAGGCCAGGTAGGCGGCCGGCACCGTCGGGACGAGGGCGACGAGTGTGGCGGACAGCTTCGCCACCTGGAACTGTCTGGTCAGCCACAGTGCCAGCGCCGCCGCCGCGACCTGGAGGAGTAGATAGGTGGCGGCTGCCCGGTGGGTCCGCGATCGTCTCATGGCCAGCATGATTGCGTAGCTCACGCGGCCGTGGAGGTCCGATGGCCGCATCGCCGCGGACCGCGACAGGGCGTCAGGCCCGTGCACCCGAGGGCCCCAGAGCGCCGGGTTTCCACCCCTGACATCGCGCACGTGTCGGGCGAGCGCCTGAACCGGCCGAGCCACCGGAACCGGCTTCGCGGCCTGAGGCGCGCCGCCCTCCTCGGCAGATTCGACAGCCTGACCCGAGACGCGCCGCCACGAGGGGCATCCACCTCGGCGCTCCGGTCGCCATGTCGCCGCGGGAACCGTGTTGCCGGCGCCTAGGCTGCAGCCGCCAGTTCCGGGCCGAGCCGTCGGTCCGTGCGCACTGTGCCGTGAGGAGGGACCCGCATGGGCTGGACCGCGCAGGACATGCCCGGCCAGGGCGGACGCACCGCTGTGGTCACCGGTGCCAACAGCGGGCTCGGTTACGTCACCGCGCGCGAGCTGGCCCGCAAGCGGGCACGGGTGGTGCTCGCCTGCCGGGACGAGAGGCGGGGGAGGGACGCCGTCGAGCGGCTGCGGGGCGAGGTGCCGGGCGCCCGAGTGGAGCTCGGCCTGCTGGACCTCGGGGATCTGGCGTCCGTCCGGGAGTTCACGGCCGGACTGCCCTTCGAACGGCTCGACCTGCTCGTGAACAACGCCGGTGTGATGGCGGTGCCGTACGGCACGACCGCCGACGGGTTCGAGCGGCAGTTCGGGACCAACCACCTCGGGCACTTCGCGCTCACCGGACTGCTTCTGCCCGCCCTGCTGGCCACCCCCGGCGCGCGGATCGTCACCGTGTCCAGCTTCATGCACGTCCTCGCCAACATCGACCCGCGCGACCTCAACAGCGAGCGGCACTACCGGCGCTGGACCGCCTACGCCCGCTCCAAGACCGCCAACCTGCTCTTCACGCACGAGCTGTGCCGCCGGCTGGCCGCCCACGGCTCCGGTGTCGTCGCGGCCGCCGCGCACCCGGGGTACGCCGCCACCAACCTCCAGACGGCCGGTCCGCGCGCCGAGGGGCGCCGGGGCGCCGAGCGGATGATGGAGCTGGGCAACCGGATCTTCGCCCAGCCGGCCGAGGCGGGCGCGCTGCCCACGCTGTACGCGGCGACCGCGCCCGGGGTACGGCCCGACTCGTTCTGGGGGCCGTCCTTCGCGATGTGGCGCGGCTCCCCGGCACCCTCCCGCCGCGCGCCCTGGGCCCGGAACGACGAGGCGGCGGCCCTGCTCTGGGCCGCCTCCGAGCGGCTCACGGGCGTACCGTACGACTCCTTGCGGAGCTGACCGGCCGGAACGGCGACGGAACGGTGCCGCCCGGGCTCAGCGATGGCCCGGGCGGCCCCGTCGAGCCCGCCGTCTCAGGCGCGGCGCACCCGGTACGCCGTCACCCGGACCGACTCGTCGTCCAGGCACTGCCCGGTCTCCAGGTCGAAGCGCTGCTTCAGCAGCGGGGAGGCCACGAACGGGCGGCCCTGGTGGGTGCCGGTCAGGCCGCGGGAGAGGACCGCGGCGCCGCCGAACGGGTCGCGGTTGTCGATGCCGTACAGCCGGTCCGCGCGGTCCCGGAACACCGCCACCTGGCGGCCGTCCGGCAGCAGGGCGGCGATGCCGCGGCCGGGCACCAGCCGGTGCAGGTCGCACACGGTGAACCAGCCGTCCTCCAGCCGGAGCTGGACCAGCAGATCGGTCGTCTCGGGTGCCAGGGTCATCGCTGGGCGCTTCCTTCCAGAACGTCGTCGGCCGGTCGCAGGCCGATGGACAGCAGCGGCAGGTCGGGCTTCATCTGGTCGCGTTCGGGTACGAAGGCGACCACCGGGTCCGGGGTGTCCGGGGCGTTCACGAAGGACACGAACCGGGCCAGCTTCTCGGGGTCGGAGATGGTCTCGGACCACTCGTCCCGGTAGTGCGCGACATGGGCTCGCATCAGGGACTCCAGTTCGTCGCAGATGCCGAGCGAGTCGTGCACGACCACGTCCCGCACGTGGTCCAGGCCGCCGGGGATCCGCTCCAGCCAGGTGGAGGTGCGTTCGAGGCGGTCGGCGGTGCGGATGTAGAACATCAGGAACCGGTCGATCAGGCGCACCAGTTCGGCGTCCGACAGGTCCTGCGCGAGCAGGTCGGCGTGGCGCGGGGTGGCGCCGCCGTTGCCGCCGACGTACAGGTTCCAGCCGCTGGACGTGGCGATGACGCCGAAGTCCTTCGACTGGGCCTCCGCGCACTCGCGGGCGCAGCCCGAGACGGCCGACTTGAGCTTGTGCGGCGACCGCAGGCCCCGGTAGCGCAGCTCCAGGTCGATCGCCATCCGGACCGAGTCCTGCACGCCGTAGCGGCACCAGGTCTGCCCCACGCAGGACTTCACCGTGCGCAGCGACTTGCCGTACGCGTGGCCCGACTCGAACCCGGCGTCCACCAGCCGGGCCCAGATCAGCGGGAGCTGCTCCACCCGGGCGCCGAACAGGTCGATCCGCTGACCTCCGGTGATCTTCGTGTAGAGGCCGAAGTCCCGGGCGACCTCGCCGATCACGATCAGCTTCTCGGGTGCGATCTCACCGCCGGGGATGCGCGGCACGACCGAATAGGAGCCGTTCTTCTGCAGGTTGGCGAGGAAGTGGTCGTTGCTGTCCTGCAGGGCGGCCTGCTCGCCGTCCAGTACGTAGCCGCTCGCGCCGATCGCCGGGGCGAGCGAGGCGATGACCGAGGCCACCGCCGGCTTGCACACCTCGCAGCCGTCGCCGCCCCGGGCGTCCTCGCGGCCGTACCGGTCCAGCAGCTCCTGGTAGGAGGTGAGGCGCAGGGCGTGGACGATCTCGTACAGCTCCTCGCGGGTCTGGCCGAAGCAACCGCACAGGCCCTTGTCGATCTCGACACCGGACGCCTCCAGCTCGGCGGTGACGAGCTGTCCGAGCACCTTCACGCAACTGCCGCAGCCGGTACCGGCCTTGGTGCATTTCTTCACCTCGGGCACGGTGGTGCAGTCGTGTTCGGTGACCGCGCCGCGGATGGTGCCCTTGCTGACGTTGTGGCAGGAGCAGATGACCGCCTCGTCCGGCAGGGCCGACGGTCCGAGCTGGGCCCCCGAGTCCGCTCCGGCGGGCAGGACGAGCGACTCGGGGGAGACGGGGGGAACCGATCCGGTCAGCGCGCGCAGGGTGCCGTAGGCCTCGGCGTCGCCGACCAGGATGCCGCCGAGCAGCGTGCCGTCCCGGCCGATGACCAGCTTCTTGTACAGGCCGGCGCGGGAGTCGGAGTAGACGACGTCCAGGCAGTCCTCGGCGGTGCCGTGCGCGTCGCCGAACGAGGCCACGTCCACGCCGAGCAGCTTCAGCTTGGTGGACAGGTCGGCGCCGGTGAAGGAGGCCTCGTTCCCGGCGATGGCCGCCGCCGCCGTCTCCGCCTGCTCGTAGCCGGGGGCCACCAGGCCGTACACCCGGCCGTCCGACGCCTGCGCGCACTCGCCGATCGCGAACACGTGCGGGTCCGAGACGGTACGGCACCGGTCGTCGACGGTGATGCCGCCGCGCTCGCCGACCGCCAGGCCGCAGTCCCGGGCCAGCTGGTCGCGGGGGCGGACACCGGCGGAGAACACCACCAGGTCGGTGGCGAGTTCGGAGCCGTCGGACAGCTTCATGCCGGTGACCGCGCCGTCCTCGCCGACGACGACCTCCTGCGTGCCCACGCCGGTGTGCACGCTCAGGCCCATGTCCTCGATGGTGCGCAGCAGCGCCGCGCCACCGCCCTCGTCCACCTGTACCGGCATCAGGCGCGGCGCGAACTCCACGATGTGGGAGGTGAGTCCGAGGCCCTTGAGCGCGCCGGCCGCCTCCAGGCCGAGCAGACCTCCGCCGACCACCGCGCCGGTGGCCGCCCTGGTCCTCGCGTACTCCTCGATCGCGAGGAGGTCCTCGATGGTCCGGTAGACGAAGCAGCCGACGGCGTCCTTGTTCGGTACCGGCGGCACGAACGGGTAGGAGCCGGTGGCCAGGACGAGGACGTCGTAGCCGACGACCAGACCCGAGCGGGCCGTCACCTTCCGCGCCTGGCGGTCGACCGTCTCCGCCGGGTCGCCGAGGTGCAGCTCGATCCCGTGGTCCTTGATGAACTGCATGTCGGTCATGGACAGTTCCTCGGGCGTGCGGCCCGAGAAGTACGAGGTGAGCTGCACCCGGTCGTACGCCGGACGCGGCTCCTCGCACAGCACGACCACGCGGTGCGTGGCGGTCAGGCCGCGCTCGGCGAGCGCCTCCAGGAAGCGCTGGCCGACCATGCCGTGGCCGACGAGCACGATGGTGGGGGTGGCCCCCGGGGTGGCGGTCATCAGGAGCCTCCGTCGTTGGTGAGCAGGTGAAGCAGGGGACCGTCGCCGGGGAGCGGCTCCGCTCCCTCCCAGGCGCGGGCGAGCGCGCCGACGGTGCCGAGTTCGCCGACCAGGACCCCGCCGACCAGGCGGTCGTCGCGGACGACGACCTTGCGGTAGGTGCCCCGGGTGGCGTCGGCGAGCTGGACCACGTCGTCGCCGGGGCGGGCCTCGGTCTCGCCGAACGCGGCCAGGTCGAAGGGGGAGTCGGGTCCGGTCAGGGTGAGCCGGGTCAGTGAACGGGTTCCGCGGTAGCGGGCGCCGGCGTCGCCGGCGAGCCGGGCGGCCAGCGCCTCGGCCTGTTCCAGGGCCGGGGTGGCGAGGCCGTAGACCGTGCCGTCGTGCTCGGCGCAGTCGCCGAGGGCGTGGATGCGCGGGTCGGAGGTGCGCAGTTCGTCGTCGACGAGGACGCCCTTGCGGACGGCGAGGCCGGCCTGTTCGGCCAGACCGGTGCGCGGGTGGACCCCGCAGGCGAGGACCACGAGATCGGCGTCGAGTGCGTAGCCGTCGGCCATCTCCACCGAGCGCACCGCGCCGGCGACGCACCGCACGTCCCGCACCCGGCACTCGGTGTGCACCTCGACGCCCAGGTCCGTCAGGTGCCGCAGCACCAGCCGGGAGGCGTTCGGGTCGAGCTGGCGCTCCATGAGCCGCTCGGCCTGCTGGGCGAGCACCACCTGCGCGCCGCGCACGGCCAGCGCGCGGGCCGCGGACACCCCGAGCAGGCCGCCGCCGACGACGACCGCCCGCGCGCCCGGCCGTACCGCCTTGGACAGGCCCAGGCAGTCGTCCATCGTGCGGAACGCGTGGACGCCCTCGGGAAGCTGCTGGCCGGCGGTGAACAGGCCGCGCAGCGGCGGCAGCACCGGGTTGGAGCCGGTGGCCAGCACCAGCGTGTCGTATCCGATCAGTGAGCCGTCGGCGCACCGCAGGCGCCGGGCCGCCCGGTCGATGCCGGTGACCCGGGCGCGCCGGAGCGCGCCGGGCACGGGGAGGGAGATCACCTCCGGGGCGTACCGCCCGGCCAGCACCTCGGCGAGCAGCACCCGGTTGTACGGCCGGTGCTCCTCCTCGCCGACGAGCAGCGCGGGCGTGCCCAGCTCACCGAGCCGCCGGGCGAGCCGTACGCCCGCGAGGCCGGCGCCGATCACCACCACACGCGTATTCGAGGTCATGCAACGCAGCGTGCGGCTTGGACGTTACCCGGCCGCATCACCCCTGTTTCCCGCGGGGAACGCTGCCCTCAGCGGTGCCGGGCCGGGGGTGTGAGGGTCCCGCCGGGCGCCGGGGGAGGGCTGTGAGGTGCGCGGATGCCGGGGCGGGCGGACCGCACCGGCCTCGGGGACGGTGGTCAGCGGCTGCCGGTCAGGTGGGCGAAGACCACCACGTTGCCCTGGTACCCGGTGGCCTTCGAGTAGCCGCCGCCGCAGGTGATGACCCGCAGCTCGGGCCGCGCGGCCGCGCCGTACACCTTGTCGTCGGGGAAGGCGCTGGCCGGGTAGACCTCCACCGCGTCCACGGTGAACACGGCCACGCCGCCGTTGCGCCGGTCGATCTCGATGGCGGCTCCGCGCCTGAGGGCGCCCAGATCGTAGAAGACGGCCGGGCCCTCGGCGTTGTCCACATGGCCGGCGACGATGGCGGTGCCCGTCTCGCCGGGGGTGGTGCCGGCCTCGTACCAGCCGGCGAGGTTCTTGTTCCCGGCGGGCGGCGCGTCCAGGCTGCCCGCGGGGGTGAGGCCCAGGCCCGTCAGCGGGGCGTTCACCCGGATCGACGGGATGCGGATGCGGATCGGCGGGGAGGGCGCCAGCGCGGTGGCCCCGAGCCGTTCCTCGCCCGGGTCGGGCCGTCCCTCGGCGGCGGCCGGCTGCGGCGGCGCGTGCGTCGCGCCCGGACCGGCGAGCAGCCACGCGCCCGATCCGAGGGCGACGACGGTGACGGCGGCTATGGCGGTGTCCCCGACTCTGCGCATGAGATCCCCTCTCCCCGGGGCGCACCCCGAACGGGTCCTTCGAGAACGGTGGGGTCCCCCACGGGGCGGACCCCCTCCCCCTCCGGGCCGCGAGGGGCGTCGGACCCGGAGGGGGCGGGATGTGCGGTACCGGCGGACGGACAGCGGAGGGTGTCCGTCAGATCCCGTCGCCTCTCGCCCGGCGATGCAGGAGCCAGGTACCGCCCGCGGCGGCGACGGCCAGAGCCGTCACGCCCGCCGCGGTCTGCACGGGGTCGGTGCCGAGTGCGCCGCCGACCCCCGTCTTCACGCTTCCCCGCGGCCGCACCTGTTCGTGCTCCGCGCCCATGCGCGCCGTGCTGAGCGCCACCACCAGGTCACCCGTGACCTGCCGGTCGCCCGCGGCGCACTTCGCGACGATCTCGTACGTCCCCGGCTGGGCGCCCGGTGGCACCCGGAACTCGCCGGTCGCCGCGCCCTCGTCGGTGCCGGGCGCCAGCATGAAGGTCCCGGCGCCGACCGCGCCCGCGTCGGCGATCGCCGTACCCTTGCCGCCGCACGCCGCGGTGTTCACGGTGACCCGGCCGCCGGGCACCGCGGTGGCCGGGTCCACCTGCAGGCTGCCGGTCCCGGCCTCGGCCGGGGCGCCCAGGCGAGCCGCGGCCGGAGCCGCGTCGCCGTGGGCCGGGGCCGTGGCGAGCCCCGCCGTGGCCACGGCGAGCGCGGTACCGGTCAGCAGACGGGCGGTGCGTCGCATGGTGCTCCCCAGAACTGGTCCGTCTCGTTCCTCCGACTCGTTCAGGGGCGCGCCCCTGCCCTTCCGAGGAAAATCGCAGTCGGGCCGCGGCGCTTGCTGACGCTGGGTCAGGAACGTGCTGAACGGGTGGTGCGCGGGACCCCCACACGGGCTAGCGGAGATAAATCATGGCTGGTCAGAGGCGTGTGAGAGGTTCTCGGGGAAGAGCACACGAATGGCGCGCGGGGCGGGGGTGAACGGGTGACCGGTACCCGTGTGGCGGCGGGCACCCGCCTCGCCGCCGGCCGTCACGGCCGTCACGGCCGACGGAAGCGTCCCGGCCGTGCCGCGCGGCGCACGACGAGGGCGGCCGCCCCGGTACCCACTGGACCGGGACGGCCGCCCAACGCGCGCGCCGGCGTGACCTAGTTGACGTTGACCGCGCTCCAGGCGGCGGCCGTCGCGTTGTACTCCGCGCTGCCCGCGCCGTAGAGGTCCTTGGCGGCGTTCAGGGTGGCCGTGCGGGCGCCCGCGTAGTTCGTGGAGGACGTCATGTAGACCGTCAGCGCCCGGTACCAGATCTTGCCGACCTTGTCCCGGCCGATGCCGGTGACCGTCGAGCCGTTGGACGTCGGCGAGTTGTAGTCGACGCCGTTGATGGTCTTCGCGCCGCTGCCCTCGCTCAGCAGGTAGGCGAAGTGGTTGGCGACGCCCGAGGAGTAGTGGACGTCGAGGTTGCCGACCGACGAGCTCCAGTAGTCCGCGGAGCTGCCGTCCTTGGACGGCTTGTCCATGAAGCGCAGGGCGGCCTTGCCGAAGCCGGGCTTCACGATCTTCTCGCCGATGAGGTAGTCGCCCTGGTCGGAGGAGTTGTTCGCGTACCACTCGACCATCGTGCCGAGGATGTCCGAGGTGGCCTCGTTCAGGCCGCCGGACTCGCCCGAGTAGGTCAGCGCGGCCGTCTTCGACGTCACGCCGTGGCTCATCTCGTGTCCGGCCACGTCCAGTGCCACCAGCGGCCCGAAGGTGGTGCCGTCACCGTCGCCGTATGTCATGCAGAAGCAACTGTCGTCCCAGAAGGCGTTGTTGTAGTTGCTGCCGTAGTGGACGCGGTTGTACGAGCCCTTGCCGTCGCCGGCGATGCCGTTGCGGCCGTGGACGTTCTTGTAGTAGTCCCAGGTCTCGTTGGTGCCGTACTGGGCGTCGACGGCGGCCGAGGCGCGGTCGGCGGTGCTGCCCGTGCCCCAGTGGTTGTCGGCGTCCGTGAACAGGGTCGCGGGGGCCCGGCTGAAGCAGATGCCGAAGAAGCACAGGTCGGTCTTGCCCTCGGCGTCACCGGTGTAGGTGTTGCCTCGCGTCGGGTCCTTGAGTTGGTACGAGGAGCCGGACTGCGTGGTCTCCAGCGGCACGGTGCCGCTGTACAGCGCCTTGCCGTCGCCGGTGGCCGTCTCGATGCTGTCCCAGGCGTCGATCTGGGCGCCGGTGAGGGCGTCGGTCAGCACGGTCCGGGCGACCGGGTTGCCGAGCGAGTCCTGGCCGACGGCGTTGGTGCGCCAGGCGAGCCTCGGGGCGCCGTGCAGGGCGTCCACGATCAGCTCCGGCCTGGCCTTCACCTGCCGCAGCTTCTCGCCGAGGTTGGCGGCCCGCAGGGCGTTCACCGCGAGGTCGGCGGCCCGGGGCGCGGACAGCTTCGGGGTGGTGGAGGGGACCGAGATCCTGGTTCTGGTCGCGCGGTCGGCGCCGCGGTAGGCACCGCTCGGCGCCAGGTGGACGACGAAGTCGCCGCCGAGCACCGGGAGCTGATGGTACGTACGGTCGTAACGGACGTGCTGGGTGCCGTTGCTGTCGACGATCACGTCCCGGACGCTGGTGTCCTGGGCGGAGGTCAGACCGAGGCTCTTCGCCTGTGCCACGAGGGCCGAGGCCGCGTTCTCGACGGCGGTGGCCCGGGTCGGGCGGCCGTCGGCGTGTGCGGCGGGGGAGAGGGCGGCGGCCAGGAGGGCCGCGGTGGTGGCGGCGACGCCGGCGGTGGCGAGACGACGGGAACCCCGGATGTGCTGACGTATCCGACTCATCTGTCTCCTTGGGGGAGGCGCCTTCGAGGCGTGGGGGGCGGGGGCGCTGCGCTGACTGAGATTTAAGGGGCCATGACATGTCATGTCCATAGCGCCTTCATGGAGATGTGTGAGGAGGCGGCGTAGGAGGAGAATCGTTTCCGTGATCACTCCGGACGCCCTGGGCCCGCTGCCGTTCTTCGTCTACGGCACCCTCCGGCCCGGCGAGCGCAACCACGACCTGTTCCTGCGCGGCCGGACGGACCTGGAGGAACCAGGTCGGTTCCAGGGCGCGGCGCTGTACGAAGGCCCCGGCTACCCCTATGCCGTCGAGGAGCCGGGCGGCACGGTCAGCGGCGAACTCGTCACCACGGCACGGAAGTCCTACGCCGGGCTCCTGGCCGAACTCGACCGCCTGGAGGAGTACACCCCGGGCGATCCCCGCAACCTCTACGAACGGGTCGCCCGCCCCGTGGAACGCCCCGACGGCACCACCACCCGCGCCTGGGTCTACCTGGCGGCCCCCGCCGTCGCCACCCGCCTGCGGACCGGGGGGCGGCGGATCACGAGCGGGGACTGGCTGGACCGCCGCTGAACCGGCCCCGGCCGCGGGCCGTCCGGCGTTCTAGGGGGCGCCGCGGACCGGCGAAGATCGGGGAGACGCCCCCTAGGCCGACGGTCCGAGGAGTTCCACCCGTACCGCGCAGCTCTTGAACTCGGGCATCCTCGAGGTGGGGTCCAGGGCCGGGTTGGTGAGGGTGTTGGCCCGGCCCTCGCCCGGCCAGTGGAAGGGCATGAAGACGGTGTCGGGGCGGATCGCGGTGGTGATGCGGGCGGGAGCCACGGCGCGGCCGCGCCGGGAGACGACCGCCAGCGGGTCGCCCTCGGCCGCGCCGAGGCGGGCCGCGAGGCGCGGGTGGAGTTCGACGAACGGGCCGGGCGCGGCCGCGTTCAGCTCGGCCACCCGGCGGGTCTGCGCCCCCGACTGGTACTGGGACACCACCCGGCCGGTCGTCAGCAGCAGCGGGTACTCCTCGTCCGGCTCCTCCGCACCGGCCCGGTGCGCCACGGCCACGAACCGCGCCCGGCCGTCGTCGGTGGCGAATCGGTCGAGGAAGAGCCGGGGGGTGCCGGGGTGGACGCCGGGTGGGGCGGGCGCGGGGCCGGCGTCGGCCGGTCCGGCGCCGCCGGCCGGGGCCGGGACGGCGGTCCCGGGTTCCCGGCGCGGGCCATCGGGGCCGGCGGAGCGCGCGTCGCACTCCGCGGTCCCGTCCCCGGCGCTCCCCGTCGTCCCGCCGGCCGGCTCCGCCGGGCTCTCCGGACACGGCCAGAACACGCCGTTCTCGTCCGCCAGGCGGCGGTAGGTGATGCCCGAGTAGTCGGCGGGCCCGCCCGCGCTGGCGCGGCGGAGTTCCCCGAAGACCTCCTCGGGGTCGGTCGGGAAGCCCTTCTCCACGCCGAGCCGGGCGGCCAGGCCGTGCAGCACGTCCAGGTCGCTGCGGACCCCGGCGGGCGGGGCGACGGCCCGGCGGCGCAGCAGGACCCTGCCCTCCAGGCTGGTCGTCGTGCCCGTCTCCTCGGCCCACTGCGTGACCGGCAGGACGACGTCCGCCAGTTCGGCCGTCTCCGAGAGGACGACGTCGCACACGGCGAGGAAGTCCAGCGAGCGCAGCCGCTCCTCCACATGGGCCGCGCGCGGCGCCGACACCACCGGGTTGGACCCCATCAGCAGCAGAGCCCGGATGTCCGTGCCCAGCGCGTCCAGCAGCTCGTACGCGCTGCGCCCGGGGCCGGGCAGGCTGTCCGGGTCCACGCCCCACACCCCGGCCACGTGCCGCCGCGCCGCCGGGTCGTCCAGCTTGCGGTAGCCGGGCAACTGGTCGGCCTTCTGGCCGTGTTCACGTCCGCCCTGCCCGTTGCCCTGCCCCGTCAGGCAGCCGTACCCGGACAGCGGACGGCCCGCCCGGCCCGTCGCCAGGCACAGGTTGATCCACGCGCCCACCGTGTCCGTCCCCTTGGACTGCTGCTCGGGCCCCCGCGCGGTCAGCACCATCGCGGCCTCCGGCTCGCAGAACATCCGCACCGCCTGCCGCAGTTGGGGAACGGACACCCCCGTGATCCGCTCCACGTACTCCGGCCAGTGCGCCATCGCCGCCGCCCGGGCCTCCTCCCAGCCGGAGGTGCGCTCCCGGATGTACTCCTCGTCCGTCCGTCCCTCGGCCACCACCAGGTGCAGCAGGCCCAGCGCGAGGGCGAGGTCGGTGCCCGGCCGGGGCGCCAGGTGCAGATCGGCCTGCTCCGCCGTCCTCGTGCGGCGCGGATCGACGACGATCAGCGTGCCGCCGTTGGCGCGCAGTTCGCTGAAGAAGCGCAGCGACGGCGGCATCGTCTCGGCGAGGTTGGAGCCGACCAGGACGACGCAGCCGGTGCGCGGGATGTCCTCCAGCGGGAACGGCAGCCCCCGGTCGAGGCCGAACGCCCTCGTGCCGGCGGCCGCCGCCGAGGACATGCAGAACCGGCCGTTGTAGTCGATCTGCGAGGTGCCGAGCACCACCCGCGCGAACTTGCCGAGCCCGTACGCCTTCTCGTTCGTCAGCCCGCCCCCGCCGAATACCCCCACCGCGTCCGGCCCGCTGTGCGCGCGGATCCCCGACAGCGCACCGGCGATCCGGTCCAGCGCCTCGTCCCAGCCCGCCTCCACCAGTCGCCCTCCGGACCGCACCAGCGGCGAGGTCAGCCGGGCCGCCGGTGACAGCACCTGGGCGGCCGTCCGGCCCTTGCCGCACAGTGCCCCCCGGTTCACCGGGAAGTCCGGCCGTTCGGTCACCTCGACGCCCCCCTGGGGCAGGGGCGTGATGTTCATCCCGCACTGCAGGGCGCAGTACGGGCAGTGGGTGGGCGTCGAGGTGGTCTCCATGCCGACCAGCGTGCTTCCGCAGTGTTACGGCCCGCGGCGGCTCCTTGTTACACGGCCGGGAAGCGGACCTCCCCGCGCCCGCCGGCCCGCCGTGAGGCCCCGGTCACCGGCCGGACGCGAGCGCCCGGGCCACGCCGGGCTCCTTCGGACCGAGGAACCGCGGATCCGGCTCGAACACCGCGTCCAGCAGTGCCTTGCCCGCGGCGAACACCTCGCGCGTGCCGCCGTAGTACCAGGTGACGTCGTGCTTGGCGTCGACCCCGAGGCCGTAGGAGTCCACTCCCGCCGCCTCGCACAGCGCCACCGCCCGCCGGATGTGGAAGCCCTGGCTGATCAGCACCGCCCGGTCCACCCCGAAGATCTTCCTGGCCCGCACACACGAGTCCCAGGTGTCGAAGCCCGCGTAGTCGCTGACGATGCGCGCGTCCGGCACCCCGTGCCGGGTCAGATAGGCGCGCATGGCGTCGGGCTCGTCGTAGTCCTCGCGGCTGTTGTCCCCGGTGACGAGGACCGCCTCGATACGCCCCTGCCGGTACAGCCCGGCCGCCGCGTCCAGGCGGTGCGCGAGGTACGGCGACGGCTCCCCGTCCCAGAGCCCGGCCCCGAACACCACCGCGACCTCGGTGCGCGGCACGTCCGCCGCGCTCCGCAGCCGGTCCGCCGTCGACACGTACAGCCAGGTCGCCGGCAGCAGCGCCAGCACGCACCCGGCCATCACTGCCTGCACCAGCCGCCGCCACCCCGTGCGGGTGCGCGGCAGCCGCGGTCGGCGCGTCTTCATGCGGTCCCCCTGTGTGTCGATTCCGACCTGAAGGACGCTGATCACGGAGATCCGGTTCGCCCCGGCGGTGCGGTCCGTCCTCACACCGCGCATCCGAACGGGGTGAAGCCGCGGAAAATACCCGTGACCGGCCGGCAACGGCGGCGCAACGAACCCACGTCAGGATCGTCCCATGACGGCGTCGAACCCCTTCAGCGACGAGTCCACCCTCCACCTCGACAGCGCGGCGCACCTCATGAACAGCATCAGCAGCCGGCTCGCCGACCGGCTCCGGCTCGTGTCGCCGAGCGGACGCGGCCGTCCCGTCCCGGCCCCTGCCCCGCCCGCCCTGGTCCTCGTCGCCCACGGCAGCCGCGACCCGCGCGCGCTGCTGACCGTACGGGCCCTGCGGGACCGGGTGCGCGAGCAGCGCCCCGGTCTCCCCGTCCACCTGGGCCACATCGAACTGAACGAGCCCCTGCTCCCGGACACCCTGGCCGCACTCGGAGCGGCCCCCGCGATCCTCGTACCGCTGCTCCTCGGCCGGGGCTACCACGTGAAACAGGACATCCCCGAGATGGCCGCCGCCTCACCCGCACGCACCCGCGTGGCAGCCCCGCTGGGCCCGCACCCGCTGCTGGTGGACACCCTGCACGCCCGCCTGCTGGAGGCCGGCTGGCCCCCGGCCCAGGACGCCGCCACGCGCCGCACTGGCGCGGTCGTCCTCGCCGCGGCGGGCTCCCGCGACCCCGACTCGGCCGCCGACACCCGCCGCACGGCCCGCCTCCTCGCCGACCGCCTCGGCGTCCCGGTCGTCCCCGCCTACGCCTCGGCGGCGAACCCGACGGTCCCCACGGCACTGCGGGCCTTGGCGGCCCGCGGCCGCGACCGGGTGGCGATCGCCTCCTGCTTCACCGCGCCGGGCCGGTTCGCGACCCAGTGCGCACAGGCGGCGCCGTGGATCGCCGCCGAGCCCCTGGGCGCCCACGAGGCGATGGCCCGCCTGGTCCTGCACCGCTACGACCTGGCGCGGGCACGGACGGCGGCGGATCTGGCGTCGGCCTGAGGCCAGGGGGCGGAACCAGCAACTCGACACGCCCCGGCGGGCGATCGGGCGCCCCGTACCCCCCGATTGTCACCACCGCCCCGTAGTGTCGAGTCATGGAAGGCACCACAGGCGACGGCACCGCACCCACCCCGGCCTACGACCCGACGTCGGTCGAACGCTGGGCACCCGAACCCGACAAACGACCGGGCCGCACCGCCTTCCAGCGCGACCGCGCCCGCGTCCTGCACTCCGCGGCCCTGCGCCGCCTGGCCGGCAAGACCCAGGTGGTCACACCGGGGACCCTCCCCCATTCCCAACTTCGCCCGAGCGGGGGGACCCCCATCCAGGCCTGGGACGCCAGCCCCCGCACCCGCCTGACCCACTCCCTGGAGTGCGCCCAGGTCGGCCGTGAGCTGGGCGCCGCCCTCGGCTGCGACCCCGACCTGGTCGAGGCCGCCTGCCTCTCCCACGACCTCGGCCACCCGCCCTTCGGCCACAACGGCGAACAGGCGCTGAACGAGTTCGCCGACGACTGCGGCGGCTTCGAGGGCAACGCCCAGTCGCTCCGACTGCTCACCCGCATCGAGCCCAAGCGGTTCACCCCCGAGGGCTCCGTCGGCCTCAACCTCACCCGCGCCGCCCTCGACGCCGCCACCAAGTACCCCTGGCCGCGCGGCGCCCACCCCAGCGACCCGGCGTCCGTGAAGTTCGGCGTGTACGAGGACGACCGCCCGGTGTTCGACTGGGTCCGCAAGACCGCCCCCGGCACCCGCACCTGCTTCGAGGCGCAGGTCATGGACTGGTCGGACGACGTGGCCTACTCCGTGCACGACGTCGAGGACGGGCTGCACGCCGGCCACATCGACCCGGACTGCCTGCACGCCGAACCCGAGCGGCAGGCGGTCTTCGCGGTCGCCGTCGGCCGGTACGTCCCGGCGGGCACCGATCCGGCCGAGCTGGCCGAGGCCCTCGACCGGCTCCAGGACCAGGAGTGGTGGCCGCACGGCTACGACGGCACGGCCGTCGCCCAGGCCCGGCTCAAGGACGCCACCAGCCAGCTCATCGGCCGGTTCTGCCTGGCCGCCGAGGGCGCCACCCGGGCCGCGTACGGCGGCGGCCGGCTCACCCGCTACGGCGCCGAACTCGTCGTGCCCCGCGGGACCCGCATGGAGTGCGCGGTGCTCAAGGCGGTCGCCGACCGGTTCGTCATGCAGCGCGCCGAGCAGGAGGTGCTGCGCGCCGACCAGCGGGTGGTCGTGGCCGAGCTGGCCGAGGCGCTCACCGTCCGCGCGCCGGACGGCCTCGACCCCCAGTTCCGGGCCCTGTTCGACGAGGCGCCCGACGACCACGCGCGCAAGCGGGTGATCGTCGACCAGATCGCCTCCCTGACCGACGCCTCCGCCCGCTCGCTGCACGCGAGACTGACGGGGCATATCCAGCGGGAAAGTGCCCCCCCAGTGGCCTGATCGGGGCACTCCCTCTTCCCGCGGCCCGCCCGGTGCGGGACGCTCGCATGTGGCGGCACCCTTACGAGGAGGCATCAAGTGGTCGACGCGGATCAGACATTCGTCATCGTCGGAGGCGGCCTCGCCGGCGCGAAGGCGGCCGAGACGCTCCGTGCGGAGGGCTTCACCGGCCGGGTGATACTGATCTGCGACGAGCGCGACCACCCGTACGAGCGTCCCCCGCTGTCCAAGGGCTACCTGCTCGGCAAGGAGGAGCGGGACAGCGTCTTCGTGCACGAGCCCGCCTGGTACGCGCGCAACGACGTCGAGCTGCACCTCGGCCAGACCGTGGACCGGATCGACCGCGCCGCGAAGACCGTGCGCTTCGGCGACGACGGCACCCTCGTCCACTACGACAAGCTGCTGCTGGCCACCGGCGCGGAACCCCGCCGCCTCGACATCCCCGGCACCGACCTGGCGGGCGTGCACCACCTGCGCCGCCTCGCCCACGCCGAGCGGCTCAAGGGCGTCCTGGCCGCGCTCGGCCGGGACAACGGGCACCTGGTGATCGCGGGCGCCGGCTGGATCGGCCTGGAGGTCGCGGCGGCGGCCCGCGAGTACGGAGCCGAGGTCACCGTGATCGAGCCGGCGGCGACCCCGCTGCACGGCGTCCTCGGACCCGAGCTGGGCAACGTCTTCGCGGAGCTGCACCGCGCCCACGGCGTCCGCTTCCGCTTCGGCGTGCGGCTCACCGAGATCGCCGGCCAGGACGGCGTGGTCCTCGCCGCCCGCACCGACGACGGCGAGGAGCACCCCGCCCACGCGGTGCTCGCGGCGATCGGCGCGGCCCCGCGGACCGCCCTCGCCGAGGCGGCGGGCCTGGAGCTCGCCGACCGGGCGCACGGGGGCGGGATCGTGGTGGACGAACGGCTGCGGACGTCCGACCCGGACATCCACGCGGCCGGTGACGTCGCCTCCTTCCCGCACGCCCTGTTCGACACCCGGCTGCGCGTCGAGCACTGGGCCAACGCCCTGAACGGCGGCCCGGTCGCCGCCCGCGCGATGCTCGGCCAGGACGTCACCTACGACCGCGTGCCCTACTTCTTCACCGACCAGTACGACCTGGGCATGGAGTACAGCGGCTGGGCACCGCCCGGGTCGTACGACGAGGTGGTCATCCGGGGCGACGCGGGCAAGCGGGAGTTCATCGCGTTCTGGGTCCGGGAGGGCCGGGTCCTGGCCGGGATGAACGTGAACGTGTGGGATGTCACAGAGCCGATCCAGAACCTCATCCGTTCCCGGGCCCGGGTGGACACGGACGCGCTCGCCGACCCCCACGTACCCCTCGACGGCCTCGCACCCTGATCTCCGCGGGCGCCGATCCTGTCACCCCGCCCCCGTAGAATCGCAGCGTGGCAGGACGGATCAACGACGAGGACGTGAAGGCGGTACGGGACGCGGTCCCGATCGACGCCGTGGTCTCCGAGTACCTCCAGCTGCGCAACGCCGGTGGCGGCAACCTCAAGGGGCTCTGCCCCTTCCACGACGAGAAGTCGCCGTCCTTCCAGGTCAGCCCGAGCAAGGGACTCTTCCACTGCTTCGGCTGCCAGGAGGGCGGCGACACCATCACCTTCGTCATGAAGGTGGACCACCTCTCCTTCTCGGAGGCGGTGGAGCGGCTCGCCGCCCAGGCCGGCATCACCCTGCGCTACGAGGAGGGCGGGTACAACCCCGCCCACCAGCGCGGCGAGCGCATCCGCCTGGTCGAGGCGCACAAGATCGCCGCCCAGTGGTACGCCGAACAGCTCGCGGGCGGCGCCGAGGCCGAGACCGGCCGGGTGTTCCTCGCCGAGCGAGGCTTCGACCAGGCCGCCGCCGTCCACTTCGGCGTCGGCTACAGCCCCCAGGGCTGGGACCACCTCACCCGGTACCTGCGCGGCAAGGGCTTCACCGACAAGGAACTGATCCTCTCCGGCCTCTCCCAGGAAGGCCGCCGCGGCCCGATCGACCGGTTCCGGGGCCGGCTGATGTGGCCCATCCGGGACATCGGGGGCGAGGTCGTCGGCTTCGGCGCCCGCAAGCTGTACGAGGCGGACAACGGGCCGAAGTACCTGAACACGCCCGACACGGCGATCTACAAGAAGTCCCAGGTCCTGTACGGCATCGACCTGGCCAAGCAGCACATCGCCAAGTCCAGCCGGGCCGTCGTCGTCGAGGGCTACACCGACGTCATGGCCTGCCACCTGGCCGGGGTCACCACGGCCATCGCCACCTGCGGCACGGCGTTCGGCGGCGACCACATCAAGATCCTCCGCCGGCTCCTCATGGACAACGGCTCCGCCCGGGTGATCTTCACCTTCGACGGTGACGCGGCCGGCCAGAAGGCGGCCCTGCGCGCCTTCGAGGACGACCAGAAGTTCGCGGCCGAGACCTACATCGCCATCGCGCCGGACGGCATGGACCCCTGCGAGCTGCGCCTGGCCAAGGGCGACGAGGCGGTCGCCGACCTGGCCGAACCGCGCACCCCGCTCTTCGAGTTCGCGCTGCGCCAGATCGTCGCCCGCTACGACCTGGACACCCCGGCCGGCCGGGCCGCCGCCCTGGACGAGGCCGCCCCGATCGTCGCCCGCATCAAGAACAGCGGCGCCCAGCACGAGGTCGCCGTCGAGCTGGCCGGGATGCTCGGCATCCTCGACACCCAGTTCGTGGTCAAGCGGGTCGCCCAGCTCGCCCGCTGGGCCCGCGAGCGCGGCAAGGGAGGCCCGCAGCAGCAGCCGCGCGGCCCGCAGCAGCAGTGGGAGACCGGACCGCGCACCGCGGCCCCGTCCGGCCCGGCCCTCACCCTGCGCAACCCCGTCTACGCCGCCGAGCGCGAACTGCTCAAGCTCGCCCTCCAGCGCCCCGACCTGGTCTCCCCGGCCTTCGACGCGTACGGCGTGGACGAGTTCACCGCCCCGCCCTACGCCGCCGTACGCCAGACCATCGCGGAGGCGGGCGGCGCCGAGTACGGCGTCGAGGACGGGCAGGGGTACCTGGTCCGGGTCCGGGACGCGGCGCCCGACGACACCGCCCGCGCCATGGTCACCGAGCTGGCCGTCGAGCCGATCCTGCGCCGCACGGTGGACGAGACGTACGCCGGCACGGTGCTGGTGCAGATCCGGCGCCGTGCCGTGGAGCGCCGCATCCGCGACATCCAGTCCCAGCTCACCCGCCTCTCCAGCGGCGGCGACCCGGCCCAACTGGCCGCCGTGCAGAACGAGATGTGGGTCCTCCAGCAGTACGACCAGGCCCTGCGCGAACGGGGCGCCTCCGCCCTGTGAGCGGCCGGCCCCGGCCGCCCCGGGAGCCCCGGCGGCCCGCAGTTGCCGGCCGCATAGTCCGGCCGACCGGATAACCGCCGAGTCACGGACCGGACGCAAAAAGTCACCGCACGACCCTCGTGGCGGCGATGTGTCTTACCCCACACTGGGTGCGGTGCCCGAGTCCCCGGTGCCTGCCCCAGGAGCGCATGCCGTCGACTCTCCGCTCCCGAAGCACCGCTGCCGCAACCCTCCGAGCAGCGATCATCCTGGAGGTCGCCCCCCGTGCAGACCCAGACCCTCACCCAGACCGACAGCAGCGCCGGCGCCACGGCCGACGGGCCCGGCGCGGAGTCCGGAGTCCTCGTGGCCGTCCCCCCGCAGAGCCGCGCCATCGGCCACCCCGAAGCGGGCCAGGAGCAGACCGGTGAGCCGGCGGAGCCACCCGCCGAGGCGCTGGCGGAGGAGCCGGAGGAGGCCGCCGAGCCCGCGGGGCCCGCGGCCGCCGCCCGGGCCGAGACCGGCGGCCCGTCCGCGGACCTGTTCCGCCAGTACCTGCGCGAGATCGGCCGCATCCCGCTGCTCACCGCCGCCGAGGAGGTCGACCTCGCCCGCAAGGTGGAGGCCGGGCTGTTCGCCGAGGAGAAGCTGAGCAGCACCCCCGACCTGGACAGCCGGCTCGCGCACGACCTGGACCGCCTGGTCGTCATGGGCCGGATGGCCAAGCGCCGCCTGATCGAGGCCAACCTGCGGCTGGTGGTGTCCGTGGCGAAGCGCTACGTCGGCCGTGGCCTGACCATGCTCGACCTGGTGCAGGAGGGCAACCTCGGGCTCATCCGGGCCGTGGAGAAGTTCGACTACGCCCGCGGCTACAAGTTCTCCACCTACGCCACCTGGTGGATCCGGCAGGCCATGTCCCGCGCCCTGGCCGACCAGGCCCGCACCATCCGGGTGCCGGTGCACGTGGTGGAACTGATCAACCGGGTCGTCCGCGTACAGCGCCGCATGCTGCAGGAACGCGGCTACGAGCCCGCCCCCGAGGAGGTCGCCGCCCAGCTCGACCTGGCGCCCGAGCGGGTCCGCGAGGTGCTGCGGCTCGCCCAGGAACCGGTGTCCCTGCACGCCCCGGTCGGCGAGGAGGACGAGGTGGCCCTCGGCGACCTCATCGAGGACGGCGACGCCGCGAGCCCCGTGGAGTCGGCCGCGTTCCTGCTGCTCCGGGAGCATCTGGAGGCCGTGCTCTCCACCCTCGGCGAGCGCGAACGGAAGGTCGTCCAGCTCCGCTACGGCCTCGCCGACGGCCGGCCCCGCACCCTGGAGGAGATCGGGCGCCTGTTCGGCGTGACCCGGGAGCGGATACGGCAGATCGAGTCCAAGACCCTCAACAAGCTCCGCGACCACACGTTCGCCGACCAGCTGCGGGGCTACCTGGACTGACCGGGGCCGCTCACCGCGTGAGCGGCCCCCGCCGTGGATCAGTCCACCTCGGCCACGGCCTGGGCGAACTGCGCCTTGTACAGCCGGGCGTAGGCTCCGTCGGCCGCCAGCAGCTCGGCGTGCGCGCCCTGTTCGACGATCGAGCCGTTCTCCATCACCAGGATGGTGTCGGCGTCCCGGATCGTCGACAGCCGGTGCGCGATGACGAACGAGGTCCGCCCGTGCGCGAGTTTGGCCATCGCCTTCTGGATCAGCACCTCGGTACGGGTGTCCACGGAACTCGTGGCCTCGTCCAGCACCAGGATGACCGGGTCGGACAGGAACGCCCGCGCGATGGTGATGAGCTGCTTCTCACCGGCGCTGACCCCGGAGCCCTCGTCGTCGATCACGGTGTCGTACCCGTCGGGCAGGGTGCGGATGAACCGGTCCGCGTGGGCCGCGCGGGCCGCCTCCTCGATCTCGCCCGGGGTGACATCGCGCGAGGCGCCGTAGGCGATGTTCTCCGCGATGGTGCCGCCGAACAGCCAGGTGTCCTGGAGCACCATGCCGATCCCGGACCGCAGTTCGTCCCGGGACATCCGCCGTACGTCCGCCCCGTCCAGCGTGATGCGCCCGCCGGAGACGTCGTAGAACCGCATCAGCAGGTTGACCAGCGTGGTCTTGCCCGCACCGGTCGGGCCGACGATCGCCACCGTCTGCCCGGGCTCCACCGTCAGCGACAGGTCCTCGATGAGCGGCTTCTCCGGGTCGTACCGGAACGACACGTGCTCCAGGCACACCCGTCCGCGCAGTTCCTCGGGCCGCACGCCGGGCACCGGGTCCGCCTCCTGCTCCTCCGCGTCCAGGAGTTCGAAGACCCGCTCCGCCGAGGCGACACCCGACTGCACCAGGTTCGCCATCGACGCGACCTGCGTCAGCGGCATCGAGAACTGCCGCGAGTACTGGATGAAGGCCTGCACATCGCCGATCGACAGCGCGCCCGACGCGACCCTGAGGCCACCGACGACCGCCACCAGCACATAGTTCAGGTTCGACACGAACATCATCAGCGGCTGCATGACACCGCTGTTGAACTGCGCCCGGAACCCGGCCTCGTACAGCGCCTCGTTCTGCTCGGCGAACTGCTTCGCCGACTCCTCCTGCCGTCCGAACACCTTCACCAGCGTGTGCCCGGAGTACATCTCCTCCACGTGGGCGTTGAGTTTGCCGGTGGTGCGCCACTGCTGCACGAAGTGCGGCTGCGACCGCTTGCCGACCCGGGTGGCGACCACGAACGACAGCGGCACGGTCACCAGCGCGACCAGCGCCAGCAGCCAGGAGACGTAGAACATCATCACCAGCACGCCGATGATGGTCAGCACCGCGTTGATGAGCTGGCCCATCGACTGCTGCAGCGTCTGGCCGATGTTGTCGATGTCGTTGGTGGCCCGGGAGAGGACCTCACCACGCTGGCGCTTGTCGAAGTACGACAGCGGCAGCCGCGACAGCTTCGTCTGCACGGACTCGCGCAGCCGGTACATGGTGCGGTTCACGGCCCGGTTGACCAGCCGGGTGGCGACCGCCATCAGCAGGCCGGCGACCAGGAAGGTGCCGAGCGCGAGCAGCAGCACGTGCCCGACGGCCGTGAAGTCGATGCCCTGGCCGGGGGTGAAGTCGGTGCCCTTGAGCATGTCCGCGATCTGGCCCTGGCCGCGCTCGCGCATCGACTGGAGCACCTGCTCCTTGGTGGCCCCGGCCGGCATCTGCCGGCCGACGATGCCGGCGAAGACCAGGTCGGTGGCCCTGCCGAGGATCTTCGGGCCGAGCACGCTCAGGGTCACACTGACGACCACGCACAGCAGCAGGGCGTAGATGGTGACCCGTTCGGGCCTGAACTGGGCGACGAGCCGCTTGCCCGAGCCCTTGAAGTCCATCGAGCGCTGGTCGGGGCCGCCCCCGGCCATCATGCGTCCCATGGGCCCGGCCATCAGGCGGCCTCCGCTTCCGTCAGCTGGGAGAGCACGATCTCCCGGTAGGTCTCGTTGGTCGCCATCAGCTCGTGGTGCCGGCCGGTGCCGACCACCCGGCCCTCGTCCAGCACGATGATCCGGTCCGCGTCCCGGATGGTGGCCACCCGCTGGGCGACGATCACCACGGTCGCCTCGGCGGTCTCGCGGCCGAGCGCGGAGCGCAGCGCCGCGTCGGTGGCGTAGTCCAGCGCGGAGAAGGAGTCGTCGAAGAGGTAGATCTCCGGGCGCTGCACCAGCGTGCGGGCGATGGCGAGCCGCTGCCGCTGACCGCCGGAGACATTGGTGCCGCCCTGCGCGATCGGTGCGTCGAGCCCGCCCTCCAGGTCGCTGACGAACTCCTTGGCCTGCGCCACCTCCAGCGCCTGCCACAGCTCCTCGTCGGTGGCGTCCGGACTGCCGTAGCGCAGATTGGTCGCGACCGTCCCGGCGAACAGGTACGGCTTCTGCGGCACGAGCCCGACGGTGGCGGCGAGCAGCGCGGGGTCGACCTCGCGGACGTCCACGCCGTCCACGAGCACCTCGCCCTCGGTGGCGTCGAACAGCCGCGGGACCAGGCCGAGCAGGGTCGACTTCCCGCTGCCGGTCGAGCCGATCACGGCGGTCGTCTCGCCCGGCCGGGCCACCACGTCGATGGACTTCAGCACCGGCTCCTCGGCACCCGGATAGCGGAAGCCCGCGCCCCGGATCTCCAGATGCCCGTGCCGGCGCAGCTCGGTCACCGCGGCGGCCGGCGGCACCACGCTCGAGTCGGTCCCCAGGACCTCCTCGATGCGCTCGGCGCACACCTCGGCGCGCGGCACCATCATGAACATGAAGGTGGCCATCATCACGGACATGACGATCTGCATCAGATAGGCGAGGAACGCGGTCAGGTCACCGATGGCCATCCCGCCGCTGTCGATGCGGTGGGCGCCGAACCAGACCACCGCGATGGACGACACGTTCACCACCGTCATGACGATCGGGAACATCAGGGCGAGCATCCGGCCGGTGGCCATCTGCATCTCGGTCAGGTCCCCGTTGGCCTTCCCGAACCGGCCCTGCTCGTACTCGTCCCGGACGAAGGCGCGGATCACCCGGTTGCCGGTGATCTGCTCGCGCAGCACCCGGTTCACCGTGTCCAGCCGCGTCTGCATGGACCGGAACAGCGGTCGCAGCCGCCGCACGATCAGCGTCACGGAGATGCCGAGCACCGGCACGACCGCGACGAGCACCGCGGACAGCGGGACGTCGAGACCGAGCGCGAGCACGATTCCGCCGACACACATGATGGGCGCCGACACCATCAGGGTGAACGACATCAGGGCCAGCATCTGGACCTGCTGCACGTCGTTCGTCGTACGGGTGATGAGCGAAGGCGCACCGAAGTGACCCACCTCACGGGCGGAGAAGGACTGGACCCGGTCGAAGACCGCGCCGCGCACGTCCCGGCCGAGCGCGGAAGCGGTCCGGGCGCCGAAGTACACCGCGCCGATGTTGCACACGACCTGGGCCAGCGAGACGCCGATCATCAGGGCGCCGAAGGACAGGATGTAGTCCGTGTCACCCTTCACGACACCGTTGTCGATGATGTCGGCGTTGAGCGTGGGCAGGTAGAGGGTGGCGCAGGTCTGCAGGAACTGCAGCAGCACCAGGAGCGCTATGGGTTTCTTGTAGGGCCTGAGATAGGTCCGCAGAAGTCGTATGAGCACGCTACGTCTCTCGGAGTCGGCGACAGGGGCTGGTCGATGTGCCCTTCGCCCCTATCGTCGGACACTCCACCCGCGTTACCTCAACCGATTAAGCCATCGGCGTGCTCCCGCGCCCCGGAGGTTTCGGGAGGTCACGGACGAAACGCTCCCGGATGGGTCTGCTCCCGCACCGACACGAACTGCTGACGCACCGCCTGCCCCACGGCCAGGTCCTCACCCGGCTCCAGCACCTGCGCCGCGGCGCCGTGCCAGGCCGGCGGGGTGCGCGGGTCGAGCGCCCCCTGCGACACGCCGAGCGCCCAGGCGGCCTGCCGGGCCGCGCCGATCGCCGCGTAGTCCGCGGGCTGCGGCACGACCACCTGCGCGCCGAACAGCGACGGCGCCGCCGCCTGTACGGCGGGCAGCTCGGCGGCCGCGCCGAGCAGGAAGACCCGCCGCACCTCGACACCCCGCCCGCGCAGCACGTCCAGCGCGTCGGCGAGCCCGCACAGCATGCCCTCGAAGGAGGCCCGCGCCAGATGCTCGGCCTTCATGGACTCGCGGCGCAGTCCGGCCAGCGTGCCCGCGGTGTGCGGAAGCTGCGGCGTCCGCTCGCCCTCCAGATACGGCAGCAGCACCAGCCCGTGCGCCCCCGGCGTCGACTTCATCGCCAGATCGGACAGGCTCTCCAGGTCGGGCAGGCCGAGCAGTTCGGCGGTGCCGCGCAGGGTGCGCACCGCGTTCAGGGTGGTCACGACCGGCAGGTGCATGCCGGTGGCGTCGGCCAGGGAGGTGATCATCCCGGACTGGTCGGTGAGCGCCTCGGGGTGCACGGCCATCACGGACCCTGACGCCCCGAGGGAGACGACCGCGTCCCCGAGCCCGATCCCGAGCCCGAAGGCCGCGGCCATCGTCTCCCCGGTGCCGGCGGAGATCAGCAGCCCCTCCGGGGTGGTGCCGGCCGCGTCCGACGGGCCGATCACCTCGGGCAGCATCACCTGGTGGCCCAGCGCCAGCTCGACCAGGTCGGGCCGGTAGCCGCCGCCGGCGGCGGACCAGTACCCGGTGCCGGAGGCGCCACCGCGGTCGGTGGTCCGCCGCACCGGCCGCCCGAGGAGCTGCCAGACGAGCCAGTCGTGGGCCTGCAGCAGCACGGCGGTGCGCTGCGCGTTCTCGGGTTCGTTCTTGGCGAGCCAACGCAGCTTGGTCACCGGCTGCGCGGCCTGCGGCACGGACCCCACGGCCTGGGCCCAGGCCTCCCGGCCGCCCAGTGCGTCGACCAGGTCGGCCGCCGCGACCTGTGCCCGCTTGTCCCCGCCGACCAGCGCCGGCCGCACGGTGTTGCCCTGGGCGTCCAGCGGGACCAGCGCGTTCTGCTGGGTCGAGACCCCGATGGCCTGCACGCCCTCCAGCAGCCCGCCCCCCGCGGCCTCGCCCAGGGAGAGCAGCCAGGCCTGCGGGTCGACGTCGCTGGGGCGGCCGCCGCCGTCCGGCGTTTCGACCGGGTGCGGGGCATACCCCTGCCTCAGCACGGCTCCGGTGTCCGTGTCGCAGACCACGATGCGCGTGAAATCGGGTGAGCTGTCCAAGCCGGCGACTATCCCCATGGCGAAAATTCTGCCGCATCGCGGCGCTTGCTTCGGCCCTGGGCGCAGTGGTGCCGCCGGAGCGTTACGTGTTGCTCGTTCCCCAGTCGTCCTCGGGGGTCCCGTTCACGTTGCGCTCGCGCAGCGAACGCACGCGCTGGGCCACCGACGCGGGGACCCGGTCGCCCACCTTGTCGCTGACCGTGTGGAACGCCTTGCCCGCGTACTGGCGGCCCTGCTGGGCCGCCGTCTCCGCGGTGCTCCGCACGGCGGGATTCTCCGCGATCAGGCGAGCGGACTTCTTCAGCTGCTCGTAGCGCTCGCGTCCGGCCCTCGTGCCCAGCACGTAACCGAGGGCCACTCCGGCGAGGAACGTAAGCCGGTAGCGCATGGCTGCCACCCTTCCCTTTGTCTGAGGTCTCTGGTGCGGCGTCGGCGCCGGGGAGAACCGATTGGCGGAGCACCCCCCTGCTTGCGCTAATGTATGTGTCGCAGCGAGCGCCCGCCCCCTGGCGAATACCCAGGTAGGTGCGTTCGATGCAACGAGGCGATCCTCCGTAGCTCAATTGGCAGAGCAGCCGGCTGTTAACCGGCAGGTTACTGGTTCGAGTCCAGTCGGGGGAGCTTCGGTCCTCCGTAGCTCAATTGGCAGAGCAGCCGGCTGTTAACCGGCAGGTTACTGGTTCGAGTCCAGTCGGGGGAGCGCGTTGAACGAGGACCCTACGGGGTCCTTTTTCATGTCCCTGGGAACCGCCGCCTACCTGGTGAAGTCCTCGAGGTCAGGAAGCAGCGCGGAAGCCGACCATCCGAAGCAGGAGATCGTATGAGCGGCTATGCTGCGGCAGACGGCGCGCACACATGTACGCGACACGCCGCTATGGGGCGGTAGCTCAGCCGGTTAGAGCAGCGGACTCATAATCCGTCGGCCGTGGGTTCGAGTCCCACCCGCCCCACTCAGTACTACTCCCGCAGAAACGTCTCATCATCCGGCGCCGGGCCGGCGACGTCTTCCTTCGCCGCGATGGTCCGCCGTGCGGCCCGCCTTCGGCCGGACAAATGGTTCGGGTTCGTCAAGCGGTTCGGTCAACAGCCCTCGAACGGTCATGACTTGCCGTGATTTTGGCTTGGACATGCCCTGCGCTGGGCACGGACCTCCTACCGGAAGCCGCCGCGGGGGCGGCGCCGGCAGGAGGAGGGCGTCATGGACCGTCGTATCCGGGTACGTGTCATTCGCCGGCCCGCCCCGCGCGAGCAGGAGATCGACCGCAGGACGCCTTCCGGGCGCATCCTCCCGTACTGATCGCCGCGCCCGCCGTCACCGGTCGTCGCGGGCCGGCGGCACATGGCGGGCCACCGCCGCGCGCAGCGCGGCACGCAGGGCCCCGGGCGGCGCGGGACCGCCGGGCGCCGTGGTCGCGACGAGCGCGGCCGCCACCTCGCGCAGCTTGGTGTTGGTGCGCTGGGAGGCCTCCCGCAGGATGTGCCAGGCCTGTTCGGGGGTGCAGGAGTGAGCGGCCATCAGGACGCCGCGCGCCTGGTCGATCACCGGGCGGGATTCGATCGCGTGCCGCAACTGCGCCACCTCGGCCCGCAGCAGCCGCAGTTGCTCGGCCCGCTCACGGGCCATCGCGGAGCCGCTGCGGGCGCGCGAACCGGCGAACGGCGCGGCCGTCAGCGGGTCGGTGCCGTCCAGACCCACCAGTTCCAGCACCCGGCGCGGCTGTCCCTGCCATCCGGTGAGCGCGACCGGCACGCCGCGCCGGCGCCCGTACTCGCCCAGCACGTCCAGGAACCGCAGACCCGAGGTGTCCATGAAGGACACGCCGCTCGTGTCCACTTCGACCCGGGCGACGTCCGCCGGAAGGGCCGCCAGGGCTCTCGCCAGTGTGTCCGCGCAGTCGTGCACCAGTTCCCCACGCGCCTGGAGTAAAGCCCGGTCACGTACCGTCCGACCCTCCACGACCAGAGCCTGCGGCGCTCCGGCGTGCGGGTCTCGTGCCCCTGAGGTCATGTCTCCGCCCTGCTTCGGTCCTCGTGGCTCGCCCCTCGCCTGCCCTGGCGTCCCGGCGCCTACACCCCCGCCCGACGGCACCTGGGCGCCTACAGGGCTCGCCCGGTGCCGTGGTGAGGCGGCGTGAGCGTGCCGGAGCCGGCGGCGGCCCCCGGCGGCCGCCGCCGCACCACCGGCCGCGGTGTGCCGCCCTGCCCCGCCGACGTCATGACCACGGCCCCCGGGACCCTTCGCGCGCCCCGCCCTCGTCCACGCGGGCACCGAGCGGTACCTCACCGGCACCGGCACCGTGCCGTGCGTGCGCGCCCGCCCAGGCCACCGGTGAACCGGTCGCGGTCGCGGCGCCCGGGGAGAAGCCGCGGCCGATCCGGAACGCGCCGGGCGCCGACGCCGACGCCGTGCGCGGCCTGGACCTAGGGGAGGCCGGACGCTGTCCGGGCCGGATCACCCTGGCGTGCGCATCGCCGGCGAGCCGGTGCGGGCGGGCCGCGGCGCCGCCGAGCAGCCCGCCCGTGCCCAGCACCGGGCTCTCATCAACACGGCGTTCCGGGGCCGCGAGGTCCCGTCCTGTGGCTCCACGGCACCGGGGGCCAGGACGAGCGGGCGCGTACACGGTGGGCCTGGACGGGCGCGCGCATTGCTCGCCGGAGCTCCGCACCCGGTCACCGAGCGCGGCCGCCGGCTCGGTCCGACCGGGCTGCGGCCCGCGGACCTCTCCCCGATCACCGCGGAGCCGGCCCACCGACGGCGTGGTCCACGGCGACGACATGGACGCGCTCACGGGTGGGCCGGGGGAGGGTGGCCAGGTGCTGCTGGAGATCCGGGGCCGGGGCCGCCTGGCCGTCCGGCAGCCGACCTGCAGTCCGCGGCCGACCCGCGGGCTGCTTCCGGTCAGAGCGGCTGTCCGGCCTGGTCCGAACGCACGCGGCGGAGTCGGGACGACGGTCCGCGGCTACTTGTCCCGGCAGCCGACCCGCTCAGGCGGCGCGCGGGTTCAGTACGAGGGGTTCGACGTTGCCCTCCAGCATGGCGCCGAGACCCTGGACCGCGCACAGCTCCGGCCGTTCCGCGATGTGCACCGGGATGCCGATCGCCTGACGCAGCATCTGGTCCAGGCCGGGCAGCAGGGCGGAGCCGCCGACCATCACGAGCCCGCGGTCGGCCAGGTCGGCCACCAGGTCGGGCGGGCACTCGCGCAGCACCTTGCCGATGCCGTCCAGGACCGAGGTCAACGGGGTCTGGATGGCGTTGCGGACGGCCGCCGTCTTGACCCGCACACTGCGGGCGAGACCGGTGACCACGTCCCGGCCGTGGATCTCCGTCAGCGTCGGGCCGTCCGGGGTGAGCCCGCTGCCGGACAGCGCGAGCTGCAGCGGCCGTACCGCCTGGCTCGGCAGCAGCAACCGGTGTTCGAGCCGCAGGTGCTGCACGATGGCGTTGTCGACGGCCTCCCCGCCGACCGGAACCCGCTCGGCGGTGACCAGCGAGCCGAGGGAGAGCACGGCGACCTGCGTGGCCGCCGCCCCGCACACCATGATCATGGTCGCTTCGGGCTGCTCCACCGGGAGTCCGCACCCCACCGCGGCCGCGATCAGCGTGTCCACCAGCTCGACCCGGCGCGCCCCCAGCCCGACCAGCGTCTCGATCGTCGCCCGCTGGGCGAGCGGGTCCGCGTCGTGCGGGGTGCAGGCCGCCGCCCGCAGCCGGGGCTTGCGGCGCAGGGCTCGGCGCACCTTCTCGCCGAGCAGTTGCCGCAGCATGCGCTGGGCCATCTCGATGTCGACCACCGTGCCGCCGGAGATGGGCCGCACGACCTTGATGTATCCCGGTGTCCGCCCCGTCATCTGCTCCGCGAACTCGCCCACCGCGATCAGCGCGCCCGTCCGGGTGTTCACGGCCGCGACCGATGGCTGGTCGACGACGATCCCGGCACCCTTCACGTACACCCGGGTACGGGCCGCGCCCAGGTCGACGGCGAAGTGGCAGCGACGCAACTGCTCCAGGCTTACGGTCACGGCGGATCCTCCCGAGTGCGCAGGGCCTTGGAGGCCGGACGGTGGCTTCCTCCCCACTCTCCGGGGGACGCCGACGGCGCGCCTGTGGGAGGGGGCCGGGCGGGGCGCCGCTGAATGGGGGGTTCGACGCGGGGCCACGGTTCAGCGGGTCCGCCCACCGTGCGAGAGGGGGAGGAGCCCGCCCCCACGACGTCCGAGCCGGTCGCCGGGCGGCCGCCCCGGTCCGCACCGGTCCGCACCGGTCCGCACCGCGCGGTTCGCCCATAGCGCGCTCCGCCCCCGGTGCCCTCGCGCCGCGGCCCGCTCCCACGGGGCGGAACACCACCGGCCGTGTCCCCGGTTCCGCCGCCCGCCCCGGCCGCCGCTGGCGGGAAGCCGCCAGGACGCCTTTCCGCCAGGACCGGTCAACACCCTTGTCCCACGCGGCACATGACACTCGTCCCAGCACTCGACGCGCTCGACACGAGAAGAGGCGTGGATGACCAGAGGACCAGTCAGACGCGGGGCGGCCCTGCTGTCGGCGGGGCTTGTGATCGCCCTGTTGCCGAACGGGCCGGCGGTCGCGCAGCAGGCCGTCACCGCGGCACGGCGCACCCCGGACACCGCCACCACCGTCACCCTCGTCACCGGCGACAAGGTGACCGTCACCGACCTGGGACAGGGGAGGAGAACGGTCACCGTGCGGCGGCCCCAGGGGGCCACCGGTGCCGTGCGGACCCAGATGAACGGCGGTGAGATCACCGTCGTGCCGGACGAGGCGCGGCCGTACCTGCGGGCCGGCAGCCTGGACCGGCGGCTGTTCGACGTGAGCGGGCTCATCCGGCAGGGGCTCACCGACGCCAGGGCGGACGCGCTGCCGCTGATCGTGACCTACGGCAAGGGCTCGCGCGCCACCACCCCGGCAGGCGCCGAGCGGACCCGGTCGCTGCCCAGCCTGCGCGGGGCCGCCGTCGAGGCCGCCCGGGGGCGGACCTTCTGGCGGTCCTTCACCCGGCGCGGGAGCGTGGACAAGGTCTGGCTCGACGGCCGCGTCAGGGCCGACATGGCCGAGAGCAACGCCCAGATCGGGACGGCGTCCGCCTGGGACGCGGGCCTCACCGGCAAGGGCGTCACGGTCGCCGTGCTGGACACCGGCGCCGACCTGACCCACCCCGACCTCAAGGACCGGGTCACCGACAGCCGGAGCTTCATCGAGGGCGAGGAGGTCGCCGACCGCAACGGCCACGGCACCCATGTCACCTCCACCGTCGGCGGCAGCGGTGCCGCCTCCGACGGCAAGGAGCGGGGCGTCGCGCCCGGGGCCACACTCGCGGTCGGCAAGGTGCTCGGCGACCAGGGCTCGGGCAGCGAGTCGCAGATCATCGCGGGCATGGAGTGGGCGGCGCGGGACGTGCGCGCCAAGGTCGTGTCCATGAGCCTGAGCTCGACCGAGGTCAGCGACGGCACGGACCCGATGGCGCAGGCCGTGAACACGCTCTCCGCGGAGACCGGCGCCCTGTTCGTCGTCGCGGCCGGCAACGCCGGCGCCCGCTCCTCCATAGGCTCGCCGGGCGCCGCCGACGCCGCCCTCACCGTCGGCGCGGTGGACTCCGGCGACCAGGCGGCCTACTTCACCAGCGCCGGACCCCGGTACGGCGACAACGCCCTCAAGCCGGACCTCTCGGCGCCCGGTGTCGACATCCTCGCCGCCCGCTCCGGGCTCGTGGAGGGCAGCGGGCCGTACACCACGATGAGCGGCACCTCCATGGCGACACCGCACGTCGCCGGGGTGGCCGCCCTGCTCGCCCAGGCCCACCCGGACTGGTCCGGCGCCCGGCTGAAGGACGCGCTGATGTCCAGTTCCACGCGGCTGGACGCGTCCCCGTACACGCTCGGCGCCGGGCGGGTCAGCGTGCCGGACGCCGTCAAGGCCGACGTCACCGCCACCGGCAGCGCCGACCTCGGCTTCTACGGCTGGCCGTACGACGCGAACAAGCCGGTCACCCGCACCCTCACCTACCGCAACTCCTCCGACGCGGACGTACGGCTGACGCTGGCCGTCGAGGGCGGTCCGGAGGGCCTCGCCACCCTCGCCGACTCCGCCCTGACCGTCCCCGCGCACGGCACCGCCTCCACCACCGTCACCGGCGACGGCTCGAAGGCCCCGGTCGGCGAGAGCGGCGGGCAGGTCACGGCCTCCGCGCCGGACGGCACCCCGGTCGCACACACCGTGTTCGGGCTGGTCAAGGAGGAGGAGCGGTACACGCTCACCGTCCACGTCAAGGACCGCGCGGGCGCGGCCACCGCGGCCGACCTCGCCGTGCAGCGGCTCGCCGCGGGCGAGGACGCCCAGCCCGCGCACGTCGGCGACTCCGGCACCCTGAAGCTGCGGCTGAAGCCGGGCACCTACAGCCTGGCCTCCTTCCTCGACGTACGCGGCAGCCACGGCGCCGACTCGCTCGGCCTCGGCTTCCTCGCCGCCCCCGAGATCACCCTCGACCGGGACCAGGACGTCACCCTCGACGGACGGAAACTGCGCGAGCTGAAGGCGGACGTCCGCCGGCGCACCGAGACCCGGCAGCTCCTCATGGAGTACGACCGGAAGGCGAACGGCGCCGACCTGTTCGGCGCGGTCCAGGTGCCGCTCACCTACGACAGCGTCTTCGCGGCACCCACCGCGAAGGTCACCGAGGGCTCCTTCGAGTACCGGACCGTGTGGCGGCTCGCCAAGCCGCTGCTGGAGGTCAGGGGCATCGGCGAGGCCACCGTGCAGGCGGGGGGCTCGCTCACCGAGGGGCGCACGAGGCTGCCGCTGACCGACGTCGGCGACGGGCCGTTCACCGGGGTCGAGGGCAGGGCCGTGCTCGCGCACCTCGCCGACGGCGCCGACCCGGCCGCGCTGGCCCAGGCGGCCCAGGACGCGGGCGCCAAGGCGCTGTTCGTCACGGACGACGCCCCCGGCCGGCTGATGGCCTGGTGGGGCACGGACGACAACGCCGACCGGCCGTTGCAGATCGCCACGGTGAGCGCGGCGGACGCGGCCCGGCTGCGGGCGGCCGGCAAGGTCGACATGACCGGCACCCGCAACTCCCCGTACGTGTACGACCTGTCCGAGGGGCACCCGGGCGCGATCCCGGACCGGGACCTCACCTACGCGCCCTCCGGCCGTCAACTGGCCGCCGTGCACACCCGGTTCCACGCCGCGGAGCCGGTGAGCGGCGGTGAGTTCCGGTACTCGATCACCGGTACCTTCCCCGTGGGCCTCGGCTTCCAGGAGCGCGTCGACCTGCCCGCCGAGCGCACCGACTACGTCTCCACCGGCCCCGGCCAGCTCTGGCACGAGTCCGTCACCGTCCGCGACGGGGCGCTGGAGGAGCGCAGCGGACTGGTGCGCTACGACGGCGGATCACGGCCGGAACAGGACTGGTTCCGGCCGGTGTGGCACCCGTGGCTGGGCACCGGTCTCGGCTGGGGACAGCAACGCGCCGGGAACGTCATCCAGTTGAACACCCCCGGCTGGGGCGACTCCGGCCCCGACCACACCGGCTTCGGCGACGTGTGGAGCGAGGGCAGCGGGATGACCCAGACCACCGCCGTCTACCTGGACGGCACGCTCGTCGCCCGGCGCCCCGGCTCCGGCGCCTATGTGTGGGACGCGCCCGCCGACGAGCACACCTACAAGGTGGTCACCGACACCGCCCTGGACCCCGCCCTCTGGAAGCCCGGCACCGAGGGCCACAGCGAGTGGACGTTCCGGTCGGCGGCCACCCCGGAGGACCGCTGGACCTACCTGCCGCTGATCAACCTCGCCTTCGACGTCGACACCGACCTCGCCGGCACGGTGCCCGCCGGGCACCGCGTACCGGTCGGGATCGCCGCCTCGTACGTGGCGAAGGCCGCCGGAGGCGGAACCCTCGGCGGCGGCCGGCTCGAGGTGTCCTACGACGGCGGCACCACCTGGCGGACGGTCCGGCTCACCGCGGACCGGAACGCCTCCTGGGAGGGCACCCTGAGCGTGCCCCGCGACGCCACCCAGGTCTCGCTGCGGGCCTCGGCCCACGACGACAGGGGCGGCTCGGTCACCCAGGAGATCACCCGGGCGGTGGGGGTGCGGTAGCCGGTGTAGCGGGGGCGGTTCACGGGGCCGCCCCCGCTCCGCGGCCCGGTGCGCGGGCCTCAGGGACCGGGGTGGTACATGATGCCCCGGATCACGCCCAGCTCCACGAGATCCTGGGGGCGGATGCGGAGCTGCCCCGCGGTGGCCTCCACCTCCCCGGGCGGGCGCTTCAGGATGGCCGCCGCCAGTTCCGGGGCGATCACCGAGAAGTAACTGTCCGGGGTGGCCCAGGTGTTGCCGGGCGCGGCCAGCGCGAGCGCACCGCCGGAGCCGCCCTCACCGATGACCAGCGTGGTGATCGGCACCCGGGCGGCCGCCACCGCGCCGAACACCTCGGCGATCGCGGCCCCGGCGCCCTGCCGCTCGGCCTCGGCGTCGTTGGCCGCGCCCGGCGTGTCCACCAGGGTCAGCACCGGGATGTCCAGCCGGTCCGCGAGCCGGATCAGCCGGGCCGCGGTCCGGTACCCGGCGGGCCGGGTCGCCGCACCCGTCTGCGCCGCGTAGGCCACCGTACGGCCGTCCCGCTCGCCGAAGCCGCACAGCACGCCCTCGGGGTCGCTGCCGCCGCAGCGGTCACCGCGCAGGGTGACCCGGCGGGTGAAGTAGGCGTCCAGGTAGGCCGCCGCGCGCGGCCGTTCGGGGGCGCGGGCCCGTACGACGGCCTCCCAGCCGGTGTCCGGCAGGGCGGGCGCGCCCAGGGCGTGCGGCGCCGGTGCCTCCCGTGCCGGGCTGGTGAGCAGCCCGAGCCAGCGGCCGAGCGTCTCCCGCAGCTCCGCCGGCGGCACCACCGCGTCCGCCGAACCCGCGGCCACCTGCGCCTGCGCCGTGTAGGCGGCCGGGTCGGCGTCCGGCGGCCGCACCCGGGAACCGGCGAAGCCCACCTGGGCGTCCGGGAGCGCCAGGATCACGTCGGCCCCGGCGCCCAGGGTGGCCCAGCCGCCGCCGGTCGTGGGGTCCCGCACCACCGCGATCTGCGGCAGCCCCGCGTCCCGGGTGAGCGCCGACTCGCGGGCCACCCGCTGGAGCTGGGTCAGCGCGAGCATGCCCTCCTGCATCCGGCTGCCGCCGGTGGCGACGAGCGGCACGACCGGCAGCCGGTGGGCGCGGGCGTGCCGGTAGGCGGCCTCCAGCCGGTCGCCGGTGCGCTCGCCGAGGGAGCCGCCGAGGAAGCCGAACTCGAACGCGAGCAGCACGGCCCGGGTGCCGCCGACGCTCGCGGTGCCGCACACCACGGACTCCTCCTCGCCGGTGCGCGCGGCGGCGGAGGCGCGCGCGGCGTCGTACCCCTCCCAGGCGAGGGGGCCGTCGGTCCGGTAACTCCTTGTGGCGGAGGAGAGTTCGCGGAAACTCCCCTCGTCCGCGACGAGGGCGAGGAACTCCCGTGCCGACAGCCGCTCAGGCATCGGCCACCAGCGCCCGCTTCATGATCTTCCCCATCTCGTTGCGGGGGAGGACGTCCAGGTGACGGACCACGCGCGGCCGCTTGTGCGGGGCGAGCCGCCGGGCCACGTGGTCGGCCAGCTCCGCGTCGGAGGGCGGCGCCTGCGGGTCCGAGGGGACGATCCACGCCACGATCCGCTCGCCCAGGTCGGCGTCCGGCTCCCCGGTGACCGCCGCCTCCCGCACCCCCGGATGCTCCAGCAGCGCGTTCTCGATCTCACCCGCCCCGATCTTGTAACCGCCGCTCTTGATCAGGTCGGTGGCCTTGCGCCCGACGATGCGGACGTAGCCGTCGGGTTCGCGCACCGCCATGTCGCCGGTGCGGAACCAGCCGTCGGCGGTGAACGCGGCGGCCGTGGCGTCGGGCCGGTGCAGGTATTCGGTGAACAGGTTCGGGCCGCGCACCTGGATCTCGCCGACGCTCTCCCCGTCGTACTCGGTGATCGGCGTCCCGTCCTCCTCCACCAGCCGCAGTTCCACCCCCGGCAGCGGCACCCCGACGGTTCCGGCCCTTGCCTCGCCGTCGGCCCGGACACTGGTGTTCATGAGGGTCTCGGTCATCCCGTACCGCTCGACGACCCGCCGGCCGGTCGCCGCGGCGATCCGCGCGTGGTCGTGCACGGGCAGCGCGGCCGAGCCGGAGACCAGCAGCCGGGCCCCGGCGAGCGCCTTGGCCAGCTCCGGGTCGCCGGGCAGGGCCTCGGCGATGCGGTGGTACATCGTCGGCACCCCGAACAGCATGGTCGCGCCGTCGTTCAGCTCGCGTGCCACGCCCTCGGTGCTGAACCGCCCCAGGTGCCGCACCGAGCCGGCCCGGCGCAGCGGGCCGAGGATGCCCAGCACCAGCCCGTGCACGTGGAACAGGGGCAGCCCGTGCACCAGTACGTCCCGGTCCGTCCACTGCCAGGCGTCGGCGAGCGCGTCCAGCGTCGCTGCCAGGGCCCGGCGCGGGACGACCGCGCCCTTGGGCGGGCCGGTGGTGCCGGAGGTGTAGACGACGAGCGCGGGGTCGCCGTCCCCGGCCCGCTCCGCGGGCGGCGGGGCGGCATCGGCGGCGTCGACGTCCAGCCGTTCCAAGTGGTCCAGGGCGGAGGGGAGTTCCGCGCCGGGTGCGGCCAGGACCAGGCCCGGCGCGCTGTCGGAGACGATGTGCGTCAGCTCCTTGTCGCCCGACTTAGGGTTCAGCGGCACCGCGGCCACCCCGGCGAGCAGCGCGCCGGTGACCGCGACGGCGGTCTCCAGCTCCGGGGTCGCCCACACGGCGACCCGGCCGGCACCGCCCAGACGCGCGGCGACCGCGCCCGCGGCGCCCGCGAGCGCGCCGTACGTCAGCGACCGCTCGCCGAACCGCAGGGCGACCCTCTCCCGGACCTCGTCCGGGGGCACCCCCCTGTCGCTGCGCTTGCCCGGACCGTCCACCAGGGCGGGAAAGAGGGAGGACACGCGGCGCACTCCTAGGACTCGGGGGCTTCGGTCCTCCCTTCCTACACCAGCCGCCGCGTTCCCACGACGGCGCTCAGATCCGCAGCGAGCCGCAGCTCGGCCGAGCGCAGCGCGGGATGCCCGAGCCAGTGCAGCCGCGCCCGGTCCACCACGCCCTCGTGCAGCGGCGGCCAGCCGGTGGCCGGGGTGAAGTCGTCGACGACGACCGTCCCGCCGGGTGCGAGCAGCTCGGCCACGTCGGCCGGTTCGTCCCCGGGCACCTTGCCCTGCCCGCCGCCGTCGAGGACGAGCAGGTCGAACGGGCCGCGCTCCGCGATCCGCCGCCAGTCGCCGGTGAGCACGGTGACCCCGGGCCGGCCGGCGAAGACCCCGGCGGCGAGCCGCGCCCGCTCGGGGTCCCGCTCCACGCTGTACAGCCGCACGCCCGGCCGGGCCCCGGAGGCCAGCCAGGCCAGCCCCACCCCGAGCCCGGTGCCGGTCTCCCCGATCCGGGCCCCGGCCCCGCCCGCCAGCGCGTGCAGCAGGCGGCCCTGCTCGGGCCGGCAGGAGTGGGCAAAGCCGTGGGCGCGGGCGGCGGCCAGGGCGTCCCGCACGAGGGGCGGGAGCCCGGCCGTCTCGCCGTACGCGTCGGTGTCGTCGGTCGCCATACGGCGACTTCTACCCGACGGGGACCGACGGCGCGGCGGAAAGGACGACATCGGCCACGACACAGCTCACGTTGTCGGGGCCGCCCGCCGCGTTGGCCGCGTCGATCAGTGCCCGTACGGCTCGCTCGGAGTCCGGCTCACCGGTGAGCAGCTCCTTGATCCGCGCGTCGGCCACGACCCGCGTCAGACCGTCCGAGCACAGCAGGTACCGGTCGCCCGCCCGGGCCTCCTGCAGCCGCAGATCGGCGGCCACCGCCGGACCGCCGAAACCGAGCGCCTTCAGCAGCAGGGCGCGCTGCGGATGGCTCTCCGCCTCCTCGGGGCTCAGCCGCCCCTCGTCGATCAGCGACTGCACGACGCTGTGGTCGTGGCTGATCCGGAACAGGCCGCCGTCCCGCAGCAGATACGCCCGCGAGTCCCCGATGTGCACGAGCGCCAGCTTCGAGCCCGTCCACAGCAGCGCCGTCAGCGTGCTGCCGACCTCCGGGCTGCCGTCCGCCAGGTCCCGTACGGCCTCGCCGGCGGAACGCACCGCGTCCTCCAGCAGGTTCAGCACGTCGCCGGCGCCCGGTGCCTCCCCCTCGTCCAGGAACCTCAGCGCCTCTATGGCGGCGCTGCTCGCGGGTGCCCCCGCCGGGCCGCATCCGTCGGCGACGGCGAGCAGCCTGCGGCCCGCGTACACGGAGTCCTGGTTGGAGGGGCGGACGTGCCCGCGGTCGGAGTGGGCGGAATAACGCAGTTCCAGCATGGTGGTGTGGTCCCTTCTCGACTCTCCGGTCAGCTGGTCCACGAGGAACGCGGCGAGATCCCGCCGTACGGCCGTCTCCGCCTCGACCCGCGCCCAGTACGCCCGGACCTCGTGTGCGGCCTCGGCCGCGTCCAGGGCGCACACCGCGCGGATCTCGGCCAGCGGCATGCCCAGCCGCCGCAGCCACGCCACGAGCCGGGCCCGCCGGAGCTGCTCCACGGCGTAGTAGCGGTAGCCGGTGTCCGGGTCGACCCGGGCCGGCCGCAGCAACTCCAGCTCGTCGTACAGCCGCAGCGCCTTCGGCGACAGCCGGCTCGCCTTGGCGAAGGCGCCGATCGTCAGCAGCTCCATACGGACCTCAGCTCCACAGGAATCCCGTCGTCAGGAGAACGCCGTCCGGAAGGACGCCGCGTTCCTCGCTTCCGCCACCGATGCTGGGGCTTCCCCGAAGGTGAAGGTCAAATGGGCTGTCCCGGTTCCCGGCGGGGTTGTTAGCCTCGCAGCTGATCGAACCGCCGTACGCCATGGAGCCCGCCGTGCCCCGTATCGCCCTCGCCACCTACGACCCCGGCGACCGGCCCGGCAAGGACCGCGACCTGCCGGTGCTGGTGCGCGCCCTGCGGGAGGCCGGGGCCGACGCGGAGGCCCGGTACTGGGACGACCCGGCGGCCGACTGGGCCGGCTACGACCTCGTCGTCATCCGCTCGACCTGGGACTACAGCTGGCGTGCCGGGGAGTTCGGTGCGTGGGTCGAGCGGGTCGGCGGCCTGACCCGGCTGGCCAACCCGGCCGCCGTGGTCCGCTGGAACTCCGACAAGCGCTACCTCGGTGAGCTGGCGGCGGCCGGCGTGCCGACCGTCGAGACCCGCTACATCGCCCCGGGCGAGCCGGCCGAGCTGCCCGGCGGGCACGAGTACGTGATCAAGCCGACCTCCGGCGCGGGCGCCCGGTTCGCCGCCCGCTACACGCCGGACCGGCACGAGACGGCGGTGCGGCAGCTCGCGCGGATGCACGCGGAGGGCTTCACCGCGATGGTGCAGCCGTATCTGCGGAACATAGACGTCAGCGGGGAACGGGCGCTGCAGTTCTTCGGCGGGCGCCTGCTGCACGCCAGCCGCAAGGGCGCCGTCCTCGCGCCCGGCACCCCGTACGACGCGGAGAAGGTGGCCCACCCGGAGCTGGAGCCCTGGCAGCCCACGGACACCGAACTCGCCGTCGCCGAGAAGGCGCTGGCGTCCGTGCCCGGCTCGCCCGGCCTGCTGTACGCGCGCGTCGACCTCGTCGACGGCGAGGACGGCCTGCCCCGGGTGATGGAGCTCGAACTGGTGGAGCCGAACCTCTTCCTCTTCCTGCACCCCGCCTCCCTGCCGCGGGTCACGGAGGTGATCCTGGCGGCGGCGGGGGTCTAGGGGGCGTCTCCCCGATCTTCGCGGGTCCGCGACGCCCGGCACGGCACCTCGCCGCACGCCCGAATCGCCCACGTACGCCCGGTACGAGGGCGACTCGGCCGCACGCCGTGGCACCGCACCGGACGCCGCGGCCTGATCCACGAAGATCGGGGAGACGCCCCCCAGGGACTTTCGCGGCGCACCGTCAGGACCCCGCGAGCCCGGCCGTGGCCCGGCAGGCCTCGGCGTAGGCCCGGACCAGGGGCCGGTCCCCGTCCTCTCGGCGCCAGGCCAGGGCGTAGCGGCTGGGGCCGACGCCCCGCACCGGCCGGGTGGTGACCCCCTCCCGGGTGATCAGCGGGGCGTTCCCCGCGGCCACCAGGCAGATGCCGAGCCCGGCGACGAGCGCCTCGTACGTCTCCTCGGCCCCGGCGATCTCCGCTCCGACCCGCGGTGCCCGGCCCGCCCGGGCGTCCAGCGCGAGCCAGTAGTCGCGCAGCGGACCGGCGCTCTTCGGCAGGGCGAGGAACGGCTCGTCGAGCAGGTCGGCGAAGTCGATCCCCTCACGGGCGGCGAGCGGATGCGTGTCGGGAAGGGCGACCAGGCGGGGCTCCTCGGCGAGCACCGTCCAGGCGTAGCGCTCCTCGCCGGGCAGCGGGAGCCAGACGAAGGCGACGTCCGCGCTGCCGTCGGCCAGGCCCGCCGTCGGGTCGTCCCAGCTCACCTGCCGCAGCCGGATGCCGGCCCGCGGATGCGCGGCGGTGAAGCGGGAGCGGATGGCCGGCAGCATCCCGCCCCGGCCCGGGCTGGTGCTCATGCCCACCACGAGCGTGCTGCGCTGGGCCGCCTTCGCCGCCTCCACGGCCGCCGCGCCCTCCGCCAGAGCGGCCAGCACCTGCCGGGCATGCGGCAGCAGCGCCTCGCCGGCCGCCGTCAGGGCCACCCCGTGCCGGTCGCGGCGCAGCAGCTCGGCCCCCAACTGCCCCTCCAGGGAACGGATCTGCTTGCTGAGTGCGGGCTGGGACACGTACAGCCGCTCGGCCGCCCGGGTGAAGTGCAGCTCTTCGGCGACCGCGACGAAGTAGCGCAGGTCCCGGGAATGGACGTCCGTCGTCATGACCGTTGGTTATCACCGAAGGTCTTGGACGGGCAACGACATCTCCCGGCAGGCTGTTCCACGTAAGGAAGCGGTACCGGAAAGAACGTGACCTCACGGGGAGTTGCCATGAACAAGGTATGGCTGGTGACCGGCGCGAGCAGCGGCTTCGGGCGGGCCATCACGGAGGCGGCGCTCGCCGCCGGGGACGTGGTGATCGGAGCGGCCCGGCGCCCGGAGGCACTGGCCGGGCTGGTGGCCGCGCATCCCGACCAGGTGGAGGCACTGCGGCTGGACGTCACGGACGGCGCCGCGGTCGAGGAGGCCGTGCGCGACGTGGTGGCGCGGCACGGGCGGATCGACGTGCTGGTCAACAACGCGGGGCGCACCCACGTGGGTGCCGTCGAGGAGACCACGGACCAGGAGCTGCGGGACCTGTTCGAACTGCACTTCTTCGGCCCGGCGGCCCTGGTGCGGGCGGTGCTGCCGCACATGCGGGAGCGGCGCTCGGGCGCGATCGTGCAGATGAGCAGCATGGGCGGGCAGATGTCCTTCGCGGGATTCGGGGCCTACAGCGGGACGAAGTTCGCGCTGGAGGGCATGTCCGAGGCGCTCGCCGACGAGGTGCGCGAGTTCGGGATCAAGGTGCTGATCGTGGAGCCGGGCGGGTTCCGGACCTCGCTGATGGAGGCCGCCCGGGCCGGTGTGAGCGCGGACAGCGGGCTGTACGCCAAGGTGGCCGAGACCCGCGGCCTGGTCGCGAACGGCGACGGCACGCAGCCCGGCGACCCGGCCAAGGCCGCGGCCCTCATCCTGGCCGCGCTGGAGGCGGAGCGGACCCCGCTGCGGCTGCCGCTCGGCGACGACGGGGTGAGCGCCGTGCTGTCCCACCTCGACCAGGTCCGTGAGGACGTCGCCGGCTGGGAGAAGCGGTCCAGGGCCATGGCCTTCGACGACTGAGTCTCAGTCCCGGACCGCCGTCCGCTGGAGCAGCCCCCAGGTGAACTCGGCGGCCACCTCGTGCCGGGCGCCGTCCCGGCCGGGTGCCGTGAAGGCCAGACCCCACCGGGTGGGGGCCGTGCCCTCCAGCGGACGGGCCGGGGCGAAGGCGCGGGCGGCCTCGTCGACCGTGCAGGACCACGGGGTGAGGTCGTCCAGGGTGCGCAGGGCGGGGGCGGGCGCTCCGGGCGCGCGGACCAGCCACTCGTTCCAGACCGCGCCGTCCGGGGAGACCAGCACCTCGAAGCGCAGGTCCGGCCAGAGCGGCAGCAGCCACCGCCTGGCCTCGCAGTCGACGTCCCCGAGGCGGCGCGCGAGCACCGACTCCGGCTCACCGAGGACCGACCGGTAGCGGGCGGCGGCCGACCGGGACCTGGGGGAGCGGACCATCGCCTGCCAGCGCTTGTTGGCCTCCCGCAGCTCCGCGACGGACGCCCCGAGCCGCCGCCGCGCCGCGTCGACCAGGTCCGGGTTGTGGTCGGCCATGCGGCGCAGCAGCACGAGCTGGAAGTCGATACCCATGACACCCATGGTGCCGTGGAGGCGGTCGGGCCCATTGCCCGGGCAACCCCGCATGGCTAGCCTGTGTTCGTCATGCCGATCGCCTGTTGAAATCTCGAACACAGGCGCTTAACCCAAGGGAGGGGGCCGGACGTGGGACGCCTCGTGCCTGCCGTGACCCGGGCTCTCGACATTCTGGAGCTGTTCCTCGACGGTGACGGGACGCTCTCCGCCCCCGACATCGTGCGCAAGCTGCAACTGCCGCGCACCACCGTGCACGAGCTGGTCACCACGCTCGCCGCGCGCGCGTACATCGTGCCCGTGCCGGATCAGCCCGGACGGTACCGGCTCGGGGTGCGCCCCTACCAGCTCGGCAGCCGGTACGCCGAGCAGCTCGACCTCGCGGCCGAGGGCCAGCAGGTGGCCCGCTCGGTGGCGGAGACCTGCGACGAGACGGTCCACGTGGCCATCCTGGAGGGCACCGACGTCATCTACATCGCCAAGGTCGACTCCACGCACGCCGTGCGCATGGTGTCGGCCGCCGGCCGCCGGCTGCCCGCCCACTGCACCTCCGTCGGCAAGATGCTGCTGGCCTCGCTGCCCGAGCCGGAGCTGACCGCGCGGATACCGGACGGCGCGCAACTGGCCGCGATGACGCCCAACAGCATCACCGATGCCGGCGCGCTGCGCGAGGCCCTCGCGGAGATCCGCGAGCGGGGCATCGCGGTGGAGAGCCGCGAGTCCAACCCGGACGTGTCCTGTGTGGCGGCCCCGGTGCGCGACCGCGCCGGAAAGGTGGTCGCCGCGCTGTCCATCTCGGTCCCCATGATCCGCTGGAGCGAGGAGCGCCGCGCCGAACTGGAGCAACTGGCCGCCAAGGGCGCGTCGGAGCTGTCCGAGCGGCTGGGCCACCGGGGGACGGCGTGAGGGCCCGGCGCGGGGCGTCCTACGAGGTCGCCGTGCGGGCCGAGGCGGAGCTGGGCGAGGGCCCGACCTGGGATCCGGCGACGGGCCGCCTCCTCTGGGTCGACGTCCTCGGCATGCGCGTGCACACCTACGACCCCGCCTCCGGGCGCCGCACGGTGCGCACCACCGAGCAGCACGTCGGCGCGGCGAAGCCGAGGGCGGGCGGCGGTCTGGTGCTGAACCTGCGCGACGGCGTCGCGCTGCTGGACCCGGACGGCGCCTTCCGCTGGCTGCACCGCGAGCCGGTACCGGGCCGCCGCGCGAACGACGCCGCGGTGGCCCCGGACGGGTCCCTCTGGGCGGGCACGATGCGCTACGACGAGGCGGCGGGCGGCGGCACGCTGACCCGGCTCACCGGCGACGGCGACGTGCGGACGGTGCTGCCCGAGGTCACCGTCAGCAACGGCCTGGGCTGGAGCCCGGACGGCCGGCTGCTCTACTACGCCGACACCCCGACGCGGCGGGTGGACGTCTTCGACCACGACGCGCAGGGTGCCGTCCGCGGGCGGCGGACGCTGGTGGAGATCGAGGAGGGGGCGGGGTTCCCGGACGGGCTCACGGTCGACGCGGACGGCTGCGTGTGGGTGGCGCTGTGGGGCGGGGGCGCGGTGCGGCGGTACACGCCGGGCGGTGAGCTGGACCTCGTGGTCGAGGTGCCGGCTCCGCTGACGACCGCCTGCGCGTTCGGCGGGGCGGACCTGGGCGACCTGTACGTCACCACCGCCCGGGTCGGACTGCCGGCGCCGCACCCGGTGTCCGGGTCGGTGCTGGTGGTGCCGGGCGCCGGGCGGGGAGTGCCGCAGCCGGCGTTCGCGGGGTGAGGCACCGGAACGGTCACGCGTGCCCGCGTGACCGGGACGGCGTTCCGATCGCCGGGCCGCCAGCCGACCGTCGTCCTCGCGCACCCGCCGGTGCCGGCGGACACCCACCCCGAAAGGCGCCCATGAGCAAGCGCACCGCCCGCTTCACCCTCGACCCCGCCTTCACCGTCGGCGAGGTGAACCCCCGCCTGTTCGGCTCCTTCGTGGAACACCTCGGCCGCTGCGTCTACACGGGCGTCTTCGAGCCGGACCACCCCACGGCCGACGCCGACGGCCTGCGCACCGACGTCCTCGGCCTCGTGCGCGAACTCGGGGTGACGACGATCCGCTACCCCGGCGGCAACTTCGTCTCCGGCTACCGGTGGGAGGACTCCGTCGGCCCCGTCGCGGACCGCCCCCGCCGGCTCGACCTCGCCTGGCACTCCACCGAGACCAACCGGTTCGGCCTCTCCGAGTACATCTCCTTCCTGCGGAAGATCGGCCCCCAGGCCGAGCCCATGATGGCCGTCAACCTCGGCACCAGGGGCGTCGCCGAGGCACTCGAACTCCAGGAGTACGCCAACCACCCCGCCGGCACCGCCCTCGCCGACCTCCGCGCCGCCCACGGCGACGAGGAGCCCTTCGGCATCCGGCTGTGGTGCCTCGGCAACGAGATGGACGGCCCCTGGCAGACCGGCCACAAGACCGCGCGGGAGTACGGCCGGATCGCGGCCGAGACGGCCCGGGCGATGCGTCGGCTCGACCCCGGCGTCGAGCTGGTCGTCTGCGGCTCCTCCAGCCAGGCCATGCCCACCTTCGCCGCCTGGGAGGCGGCGGTCCTCCAGGAGACGTACGAACTCGTCGACCACATCTCCCTGCACGCCTACTACGAGCCCGTCGACGGCGACCTGGACTCCTTCCTCGCCTCCGCGGTCGACATGGAGTCGTTCATCGAGAACGTGGTGGCCACCGCCGACCACGTCGGCGCCCGCCTGAAGTCCAGGAAGCGGATCAACCTCTCCTTCGACGAGTGGAACGTCTGGTACCTCTCCAGGTGGGAGGAGCACGCACGGAGCCTCGGCCCGGGCGACTGGCCCGAGGCCCCCCGGCTGCTGGAGGACGACTACAGCGTCACCGACGCCGTCGTCCTCGGCTCGCTGCTGATCGCGCTGCTCCGGCACGCCGACCGGGTCACCGTGGCCTGCCTCGCCCAGCTCGTCAACGTGATCGCCCCGATCATGACCGAGCCCGGCGGCCCGGCCTGGCGGCAGACCACGTTCTTCCCGTTCGCGCAGGCCTCCCGGTACGGGCGCGGCGAGGTCCTCGACGTCCGCGTGGACTCGCCGACGTACGAGACCCGCAGGTACGGCGAGACCGACCTGCTGCACGCCACCGCCGTGCGCGCGGCGGACGGCACGGTCACCGTCTTCGCCGTCAACCGCGACCGCGGCGGCCCGCTGCCGCTCGAAGTCGCCCTGAACGGCCTCGGCCTGACCGCCGTCACCGAGCACAGCGCCCTCGCGGACGCCGATCCGGACGCCCGCAACACCCTGGACGACCCCGAGCGCGTCACCCCGCACCAGGTGCCCGGCACCGCCCTGACCGACGGCGTGCTCACCGCCGTGCTGGAGCCGCTGTCCTGGAACGTGATCCGGCTGGCACAGCGTCCCGGCTCAGCGGCCGGGTGAGGGCACCGGGTCCACCGGGGTCCCGCCGGCCGCCCTGCCCAGCAGGGTCAGGCCCACCTTGCCCGGACCGGACTCCGTGGTGAACTCCGACAGGACCGCCAGCGCCAGGGTGTTGGTGCCACGGGTGCGCAGGATGCCGTTCGGCAGCACGAAGGTGTGCTGCGGGCCGACGTTGTTGATGTACTGGCCCATGTTCCAGCCGTTGAGGAAGATCTGCGTCCGGTAGGCCCGGTTCGGGTCGTCCTCCAGGGTCAGACCGACCGAGGCGTCGATGTCGCCGGGTACGGACAGCCGGAACGTGGTCCGGTACCAGGTCACGCCCTGCCGCCGCTCGGACCGCGGGAAGCCGACCCGCTTCCAGTCCCGGTCGGGGAAGCCGGGCAGGTGCCAGCCCTCCCGCTCGCCGAACAGGCCGCCGTTGTTCTGCGGCCCGCGCACCGGGTCCGGTGCCGCCTCGCCCTGGATGCGCCACGTCACCTTTGGCGAGGCCCCCTTGAAAAGGGCCGCGGTGAGCCCGCGGGCCACCTTGTGGGTGTCCTGCGCCTTGCCGTCCTGGTCGTGCTGCATGCGCCGGACCAGCACCGAGAGCACGTGCCGGCCGGACCCGCGCAGCCGCTCGGCCACCGGGAACACCGCCGTGGCGTCCCAGCTCCCCTTGCGGATGGTGGTGTTCTTGTCCGGCACCGGCATCCGGTGGGTGCCCAGCGGCTCCCCGTCCAGCCACGCCATCAGCAGGCCCTGGGTGCCGGTGGTGTAGGCGAGCGAGACCTCCTCCAGGCCGGAGGCGTCCGTGAAGGTGCCCCGGTACCAGACGTCCCCGTAGTGGAAGCCGTAGTCGTCCGCGAACAGCACCGGCCCGCCCTTCGGGACGGGCGTCCTGCTGTGCGAGGCGGTCCGGTCGGCGACCCGCCACTTCGAGTCGTCGAAGTTCGGGCCCGCCTCCGGGTTCTCCGTCCGCGTCCGCCAGCCGCCCAGCGCGGGCAGCGTCACCTGCGGCGCGGCGGGCAGCAGCCCGGTCGTCATGAGGCTGCCGGACATGGTGACCCGGGTCGGCACCTTGCGCCCGTTCCACACCAGGCTCGTGATGCCGCGCGGCCCCCACACCTCCACGCTGGTCGTCCCGGTGACGTCACCCGTCAGATGGACCTCGGAGCCGCGCACCTCGGCGTGGCGCAGCAGTGCCGGGCCGTACACCAGCAGCGTCCCGGCCGGGGTGTCGTAGGGGAACATGCGCACCGAGGTGGCGTCGTCGGCGAAGAGCAGCAGCAGCGGGGTGTCGCTCTCGCCCTGCGCGACCGACACCCGGGTCAGGCCGCCCTGTCCGAGGGGCACATTCACGTGTAGCTGGTCGCCCTCGAACGCCCAGGCCGCCTCCGGGTCGAGGCGCATGACGTACGGCTCGACGGGGCACTTCAGCACCAGCTCCGCCATGTCGTCGCGGCGGCCCGTGAACACGGCGATCTCCTGCCGGCCCGCGGTCAGGCACATCATGGGCTGCGCGGTGCTGTACTTCAGCGTCCGGCTGCCGAGGGACAGCCCGGTGGTCAGCATGCGGGCGTCGCGCGCGGGCACGGTGATCCGCAGCCCGCCCTCGTGGGTCGGCAGGTCGGTGGTGACCGGCTCCGAGCCGTCGTTGCGGGCCACGTACACATGGCTGCCGGTGTCCGGGTTGGTCAGGTGGTAGACCTTCAGCCCCTCGGCCTCGACGTCGGCGGCCCGGTCCAGCCGCGCGAAGTCGGGCACGCGCCGCATCAGATGCCCGAGCTGGTGCATCGGGGCCATCTTCTCGGTGACGTTGCGCCCCTCGTCGATGGCCGCCCCGTAGTCGTACGACGTGTAGACGACCGGCGCGGGCAGCCAGCCCCAGGAGGTGCCGCCGAAGGTCATGTAGACGTTGTGCAGGGTGATGCCGTTGGCGAGGTTGGTGAGGTAGAAGCGGCGCTCGTAGGCCGAGTCCCGGGTGCGCCGGGCCTCGGCGTACCCCTTGCCGTCGAACCAGGCGCCGCCCCACGGGTCGAACCAGCCGCCGCCGAACTCGGGCACGAAGCCGGGCGTGTGCGGCGAGGCGGTGGCGCCGCCGGTGAGACCGCCGGGCCCGTAGTGCCCCCAGTCCGGCGGGACCTGGGCCGGCGACGGGTACCCGTCGAACCCGTACAGCCAGCCGCCCTTCTCCCCGCCCGTGTCGAACGAGCCGGGGATCCAGTGGCCGTTGCGGCCCTTGTCGTTGTGGAAGAGCGGGACGTCGATCCCGTCGGAGCGGACCTTCCGGTACAGATGGGACATGTAGTCCCGGCCGGTCGCCTCGTCGACGTGGGAGTCGTACTCGTTCTCGATCTGGTAGAGCAGGACCGTGCCCCTGCCCTGGGTGAACAGGTGCCGGCGGACGATCCGGTTCACCCGCGTCAGCCACTCGTCGACGTGGCGGAGATAGGCCGGGGCGGCGGTGCGGGCCTTGCCCTCGGCCGCCGTCAGCCAGCCCGGGAAGCCGCCGCCGTCGACCTCCGCGTTGATGTACGGGCCGGGCCGCAGCAGGACGTAGAGCCCGGTCTCGGTGGCCATGCGCAGGAACAGGTCCAGGTCCCGCACGCCGGTGAAGTCGTACTCGCCGGGGGCGGGGGAGTGGTAGTTCCACGCCACGTAGATGCTGACGGCGTTGAAGCCGTGCGCCCGCATCTTCTGCAGCACGTCGCGCCACAGGGAGGGGCTGGGCAGCCGGAAGGGGTGCATCTCGCCGGACCACACCACCAGGCGCCTGCCGTCGACCAGGAGCGAGTAGGCGTCGTACCCGATCGTGTGGCGCTCGCCGTCGGCGGCCGGCGGGGCCGGCGCGGGACCGGTGGGCACGCTGCGCGCCGCGAACGCCGAGGGCGCCCCGGGGCCGCCGCTGCCGCCCAGGGCGAAGCCGAGCGCGGCCGAGCCGGCCAGGGCACTGAAGGTACGTCTGCTGAGCGCCAAGGTGGATCCTCCCGGGCGATCTTACGGGGGCGCGGTCCGGCCATTCTCCACGGAGACACGCCCCACAATGGACCCATGAGGATCTCGGCGCGGGCGGATTACGCGGTACGGGCGGTTCTGGAGCTGGCCGTACGGGAGGGTAACGGCCCGGTGAAGGCAGAGGAAATCGCTGTCGAGCAGGACATTCCCCACAAGTTCCTGGAGGGCATCCTGGGTGACCTCAGGCGGGCGGGGGTCGTCGACAGCCGGCGCGGCGGGGGCGGCGGCTACCGGCTGGCCCGGGCCGCGGCCGCCATCACTGTGGCGGACGTCATCCGGGCGGTGGACGGCCCGATCGTCTCCGTGCGCGGCGAGCGCCCGACGGGGCTGGCGTACACGGGCACGGCCGAGCCCCTGCTCCCGTTGTGGATCGCCCTGCGCGCCAATGTGCGCCGCATCCTCGAGGGCGTCACCGTGGCCGACCTCGCGGCCGGCGCCCTGCCCGAACCGGTGCGGGCGCTGGCGGCGGAACCGGCGGCCTGGGAGAACCCCTGAGGGCCGGCGGGGCGCCGGAGTGCGGTGCGTGAAAAGCCTGATGTGAATGGCCGGAGTTCGCCCTGCCGGGCCGGAGCGGGGGTTCCTACGATTCCCCTCGCCTCCCCGTCCTTCACAGGTCCAACACAGTTTCTTCAACGGTGAACGGGCGGGTCGGAGGTCGCACCCCCCACTCGACAACCTGGAGAAACCATGGCTGGTGGACTCCTGCTGAGCGGCGCCGTAGCCGCTCTGCTCACCACCGCGCTTCCCGCCCAGTCCCCCTCGTCCGTCTTCGACGACCCGCCCCCGGACAAGATCGTCATCGACGTCGCCACGGTGAACGGCTCCGGCTGTCCGGCCGGCACGGCCGCCGTCGCCGTCTCCCCGGACAACACCGCCTTCACGGTGACCTACAGCGACTACCTGGCGCAGGCCGGCGGCAACTCCGACCCCACGGCCTTCCGTAAGAACTGCCAGCTCAACCTCGTCGTGCACGTCCCGCAGGGCTTCACCTACGCGGTCGCGAGCGCGGACTACCGGGGCTTCCTCTCCCTCCAGCCCGGCGCCACCGCCACCCAGAAGGCGTCGTACTACTTCCAGGGCTCCTCGAGCACCGCGGCCAAGACGCATCCGTTCAGCGGCGCCTACAACGACGACTGGCAGGCCACCGACCAGACCGACTGGGCCCAGCTGGTCTGGGCGCCCTGCGGGGTGCTGCGCAACTTCAACATCAACACCGAGCTGCGGGTGAGCGCGGGCAGCGCCAACCCGGGCAAGGTCAGCTTCATGACGATGGACTCGACCGACGGCGACATCAGCACGGTGTACCACCTGGCCTGGAAGGAGTGCCCGCACAGCTAGGCGCGTCCGCTAACGGGCCGTGCCGGCGTGGTCGAGGAAGTCGGCCCAGGCGCGAGGGGAGAGGGCGAGCCGGCCGCCCTCCCTGTCCTTGGAGTCACGGACGTGGATGACGGCGGGGGTGGGGGCGACCTCGACGCAGTTGTCGCCGGAGCCGCTGCTGTGGCTCGACTTGTGCCAGGTCAGGGCGACTTCCACGCAATCACCGTCGCCGCTGCTGCTGTAGCTGCTCTTGAACCAGGCAAGTTCGGACGCGCTCATGGGTCTCCTCGCATCTGCCGCAACAGGCTCCGGGAGCCTTCCAGCGTAAGAGCCTGTGAGCGCATCCTGGCATAGCGCCGTTGGAGGATGCTGATTTCCTTCGGGTCGGTGACGAGCAGACCTCCTCGCTGGCCTTCGCAGTAGGCGAACCACTTGTTCTCGGGCGTTTCCAGCAGCTGCATCGGGCCGGCTAGCCCAGCGTGCGACGCCTGCATCGTGGGCATGATCTGGATCTCCACATTACGCAACTCGCCGATGTCCAACACGTGGTGGATGAGTTGGCGAGTGACCTCGGCTCCGCCGATGCTTCGTCGGAACAGGTGCTCCTCCAGGATGAAGCTGAACGCCGTGTTCGGCCGTTGGCTCAACAGTTGTTGCCGATCCGAACGAGCATCCCACTGGGCCTCGATCTGCTCGTCGTCCAGCGGCGGAAGCTGCTCGGTGAACAGAGCGCGCGCGTACGCCTCGGTCTGCAGGAGCCCCGGAATCATCCTGCATTCGTAGGTGTAGAGAGTGATTGCCAGCTTCTCCAGCCCGGCCCATTGCCGGAACCAGGTGGCCAACCCGCGTTGCCGTTCAAGGCACCCCGCCGCCCTGCGCAGCGCCCCCGTGTTTCCCAGTACCCCCTCCGCCGCCTCCACGAAGCCCACGTCTGGCATGCGCCTGCCCAGTTCGACGGAGGCGACCGTGTGCTTGGAGAAGCCCACGTGCCGGCCGAACTCCTCCCGGCTCAGCCGGTGGTGCTCGCGCAGCGCCTGTACCACCGCGCCGAACGTCCGCATGCTGTCCGAGGACTCCGGCTCGCCCAACCGCCCGTCGACCAACGTGGTCACCTCCCGCACCCATGGTCACGGGCGGTCACGAGTACTGTCCAGTCCGTGACCGCGTACGCTCGCGCGGCGTACGCGCGCCGGACCTGGTGAAGTCCGTTCGGCGGCCGCCACATTGGTCGCATGGAAGCACCAGCGACCCCCTCCGCCCCGGTCACCGTACGTACGTTCACTCAGCGCCTGAGTTCGACTCCCCGAGGGGCCCGCCTGGCCCGGCATCTCGCGCTCGCCCAACTCGACGCGTGGGGCATTCCGAGCGGCAGCGGGACATCGGACGCCGTCGCCGTGATCGTCGCGGAGCTGGCCGCCAACGCCGTGACCCACGGCCGCGTACCGGGCCGGGACTTCGAGCTGACGCTCTCCCTCCTGCCCGGGAGCCTGCGGGTCGAAGTGACCGACACCCGCGCCGACCGGCGTCCGCCCGGCCCGACTGACGTGGGCGAGCCCGCGCCGCTCGCGGAGACGGGGCGCGGGCTCGTGCTGGTCGACGCGCTGGCCGACCGGTGGGAGGTGATCGACGGCGACCCGCCGGGCAAGACCGTGCGGGCCGAGGTCGACATGCCGGTGTGGCCGGCGCGGCGGCAGCGGTGAGTCGTCGCCTATCCGAATCGCGTGAGCAGCTCCGTGTAGGCACCCTCCGCCTGCCGGCCGGCGGCTGTGCCGACGGGGGCGAAAGCGAGGAAGGTGTCCGTGCTGCCCGAGTGCAGGATCCGGCCTTCGGCCAGGACCGTGACGTGATCGGCGTCCTCGGCCAGATCGGCGACGTCGTGCGTGGACATGAGGACGCTCACCTCACCGCTGAGGTCACGCAGAAGGTCCCGGAACACCCTGCGCTGCCGGGGATCCATGCCGGCGGTCGGTTCGTCGAGCAGGAGAACCCGCGCACCGTGCACGAGAGCGGCGGCCACACCGACTCGCCGCAACTGTCCGCCCGACAGGTTTCCCGTCTTGTTGTCGCTCTGCTCCGTCAGTTCCACCCGGGCCAGCACGCGGCGCGCCGCCTTCCAGGCGTCACTGCGGCTCATGCCCTTCAGCCAGCCGACGTAGGCGACGTACTCGCGTGCGGTCAGGCCGGGCATGGGAACGATGTCCTGCGGCATCCGCGCGACGGTCCGCAGGAACGCCTTCGACGTACCGGGGATGCCGTCGCAGACGACCCTGCCGCTGTCGGGGCGCACCACCGACGCGGCAAGCTTGAGCAGGGTGGACTTTCCGGCGCCGTTGGGACCCAGCAGAATCGTCAGCCCTGTGGGCAGCCGGTAGTCGAAGTCGCTGAGTACGGTTCTCTTGCGCCGCCTGAGGCCGTGGCTGTAGCCGTAGGTGCAGGAGATCAGCTCGAGAGTCATGAGGGCTTCCTCGCGTATCGGATCTGAACCACGAGTCCGGCGCCGAACATCAGCAGCGCTCCGGCAGCGGCGTGTAGCGCACCGAGAGGTTCAGGAAGGACGGTCCAGGGATAGGCGTCGTTGCCGGGCCGGAAACCACAGAGGCAGACCGTGAGGATCCAGGCCGTGGGCAGCAGCGCGCCGGGCCGGCCGAACAGCGCGCGGGCGATGAGCATCAGCCCGGTCAGGAACAGGGTGTTCCGCCCGACCGTCCCGATCACCGCGTCCCCCAGCGACACAGCCGTCAGCGCACTCGTGATCGTCGCGGTGACGGCGACGGCGGCCACCAGACCTCCATCCAGATACCGGACCGGGCGTATCGCCGTGCTCTCGGCGGCGGGCAGACACGTGTCCAGGCACATCGCCAGGCCGGACACCAGAGGAACCGGAATGAACAGTGCGAGGACCACGTGGGTCGATCCGCCGGTGAGAGAGGGAAGTGCCACCGAATCGCCCTGAAACAGAACCAGAAGCAGCACGTAGAGCACCAGTGCGGCCGGCAGCACGGTGTGGGCGCGCCGAGCCTTCACCCACCACATCATGAGCTCTGCCGACAGCCGGCGGCGAGGCTCTGGCGATACCACTTGCCTTGTTCGCGGGGCTCGGAAGCCAGAATGCGGCGCACGGTCCGGCGGACTTCCTTCTCCCCGGCGAAGGTCCGTCCCCTCTGCTTCATGTGCGCGTTGTAGGTGGACTCCTCGCCCGTGACGGTGGCTGCCCACAGCATCACTTCGTTGCCATGCACAGGGTCGACGCGGAGGCAGGGGAAGCGCACGGCGGCCTGAGTGAGCCGATAGCGCAGTTCACCTTCCCGTGTGCCGCTCGTGATGCCCACCCGCCAGGTGTCCACCGTCGAGGGCGGGGGGTACCGGCCGTCGCCCAGGCGGTCGACTATCAGCTCCGGTGTTCCGGCAAAGCCCGCGGCGTGCAGGTCGGCCAGGACCGATGCCGCCTCTTTCCGTACTGTGCCGACGTGCACCGGACTGGCTTGCGGCACGCACACCTTCGGCGCGTCTCCGGCGCAGTCCATGGGTGCCTGGCCGGTCAGCAGAGGCGGGTTCGCCTCCCATCCCCGCACTTGCTGGACAGCGAGCACCGGGCAGGTGACGGCCACCGCGGCAGCGAGCGCCCCACGGACGAGCCGGGACCGGAGCGGCAGCCACAGCAGGGCGACCGCCACCGCGATTCCCCCGGTGAGCAGCAGATGCGGCAGGAGGGACCCGTAGGTTGCGGCTTCACCGAACATCAGGGTCGTGGGGTACTGACCGGACACGTGCCGCATCCAGAAGGCGTCGGTCGACCAAGAGAAGGCGACGAGCACCCAGACGAGTACGGCCATCAACGGGGCGGCTATGACCGGTGGTGCGACAAGACCTATGCCGAAACCGATCGTGGCGTGCGCCACGCACAGCAGCATCGCCATGACCAACGGGCCCAGGCTGGCCGGAGTGGGCGGAACACCGGCGCTTCCCAGAGCGAGAACGACCGGCAGGACCAGCATGATCCATGCGGATGTCAGGACGGGAACGATGCCGTTCCACGTCACACGGTATCGAGAGCGGACCGATCCCATGGCCCAGATTCCCGCCTTCTTCAGTCGTGCGCTTTCCCATACCGCGAGTGCGGAAGCGAAAGCGTAGGCAGCCGCGTACATGGTGCCCAGGGCGGAAGAAACCAAAGTCGGCGAATATCCGAAGGACTCCCGCGACACCCCGCTTCCGTAGTAGTAGAAAATCGACAGCGCAACGGCGACCGGGCCCGCCCATTTCGCACTACTGCCGAACAGTAGGGTTTTTATACGCACAGGAATCTCTCTGGGGGATGGCAGAGGGGTGTGTCGGCAGACGAAACACCCCTCTCTTGACTTCTTTATCGCATACGACTAATCGGCTTGGGTTGTGTCGATTGCGACCACGCCCACATTGAGAAGGCCGCCATCGGTGTCCTGCAGGCGGAAGTAGTAGCCGTCGAGAGAGAGGCCCGTCCACTCGCCGGCGCTGACGGCCTCGGTACCGTTGAAGCAGTTGGTGAAGGTCTTGGTGCCATGGTTGGTGTCGGGCGAAAGAGCGTTGTCCTCCCAGAGGGCGACCTTCACCCACTTCCCGAAAGCATATTCCTGCGTGCAGTTCTTAAAGCGAACCTCGCTGTAGCTCTCATCCTCCCAGCGGCTCGACGTGAAGCCGGCACCAGCACTCGTGATATGGCTCTGCCAGTTTGCGGCAGCGCTGGGTGCCAGGGCGAGAAGGAGCGCGGAAGCCATGCCTGCAGGAGCGGCAATTTGGCGCATTTTGAACGCGAGGTCCCCTCCGGATGCATCACAAGTTGCACGCGCACTGCGGCGCGAGCGCGCGCGATGATGGCAAGATCGAGTGGAGATTATTTGCCTGATGATCACATGTCAATCACCAACTGTTTACCTTGCTGCGAAAAAGGGAATTTCAGACTTTTAGGCATCCTGGCTGCTATGTGTCAAGGGGCGGCCTCGTCCACGAGGCGGGCGACACCGCCCGAACGCGAAGGCGAGTCCGCAAGGCAACCAGGGCCTCGTGAGACCGCTCTGCCTGGTTGGACTGTCAGGCATCGAGGGGGGACGCGGGGCGTGGACACACCCGCACGGGCACGGCCGTTCGGGCTCACGGCCGCGTCGGCTCTACTGGGCGTGCTCGCCGTGTCCTGCGGCAGCGGCGTTGGCAGCGGTGCGGAGCCGGAGCCGGCCTCGTCCCCTGCAGGCGCCGAGCACGGCTACGCATCGGCGTACGACGCCGGGTGGCGGACCGGTGAACGGCTCTTCGAGGACGGCGGCAAGGGCGCGGCGGTCCGCGAGGTGGTGTGGGGAGGCTGTGTCCGCCGGTCCCTCACGGCCGGGCCGCAGGACGTGGTGGGAAAGGACCGCGGTGCCTGGGTGCTGGGCTGCAAACAGGCCGTGATGTCGGGGACCGGACGTCATCCGCCGGCCCGGCCGGTGACGCGTCGCGAGTCCGACCCCCGCCTTCTGGCCCGGTTCCGGAGCTGGGCCGCCGCGCACGGAGGGGAGCAGCCCGCCCGGCACGTGCGTCGGGTGGTCCTCGTCCACCTCGGCGACCGGGACTACGACGTCGAACTCACCGCGACCTGTACCGGCAGGAACGTCCGGGCCGACGCCAAGCGGCTCGCCGACACGTTCGCGGCCTGGTGGGACGGCGACGACGGGGACGGCGCCATCGCGTGGAACCTCATCCTCCTCGGCCCGAACGGCAAGCGCCTGACCACCCGGAGTCTCTGACGGTCAAGGACACCGGCCCGGCCCGGCCCGGCCGAGGAGCATCCGCTAGCCCGTCTGCCCCATCCCCGCCGCGTTCGGCCAGCTCTGGGCGTTGGGCCAGCCGGTCGCCGGGGCCGGGGTCAGGCCTGCGGCGGGCGCCGGTGTCGCCGGTGCCGTCATGCCGCGCACCTGGGCGGCGGTGAGACCGCCGCGCGCCGGGACACCGGGCGGGGTGGGCCCCACGGCGGCGGGCGCCGGGACGGGTACGGGCACCGGGGCTGGCATCGGTGTCGGTGTCGGTGCCGGAGCGGGCACCGCGACCGGCGGCGGGGCCATGGGGGCCGGGGCCATCGGCGCGGGCGGGGGCATGGGGACCGGCGCCGGGAGGGGGACCGGCGCCGGAGCTTGGGGTGCGGGTGCGGGTGCGGGTGCGGGAGCGGGTGCGGGTGCGGTGGGAGGGGCCTGGGCTGCCGCCGGCATCGGCATCCCGCCGCCCATCGGCGTGGCGGCGGGGAGCGGCACACCGGTGCCGGCGGCCGGGGCGGGGCCGGTGCCGGCGGCCTGTGCCGCCAGTCCCTGCACACCGGCTCCGTTGGTCTCGTTCATCAGCCGGTCCACGGCCGCCGTACCCGAGCTGTAGCTGGTCCCGTTGCCCAGCTCGGGTACGGCGGCTCCCCTCCTGGTCCCGTAGAGCACCTGTTCCAGGCCGGACACCAGGCGACGCACGTCGACCTGGGGGCGCACCACGAGTCTCAGGAAGCGGCTGGACGAACCGATCTTGTTGCCGCATTCGCGGACCAGGATCCGGTGCTCGGTGAGCAGCCGGTCCCGGACCACGGTGCCTTCGGCGCCGACGGGCAGGCGCACGAAGAGGAAGTTGCCCTGGGAGGGGTAGACGGTGAGGCCGGGCAGCGCGGAGAGGTGGCTGGCCATGTCGAGGCGGTCGCGGCGCACCTGGAGCAGGCTCTGCGCGTACTCGGGGCCGTGCTCGCGCAGCATGAACACCACGTGCTCGGCAAAGGAGTTGAGGTTCCACTTCGGCAGCATCGAGCGGACCCGGCCGGCCAGGGCCGGGTTCGCCACGAGGTAGCCGAACCGGATGCCGTGCAGCCCGAAGTTCTTGCCGAGGCTGCGCAGCACGACCACGTTCGGGCGGAGCATGGCCTCCTGCACCACGCTCGGCTCGGCCTCGGCGTCGGCGAACTCCAGGAACGACTCGTCGACCACCACCAGGTCCAGGTCGGCCATCGCGTCCATGAACTGCACGAGCTGCTGCTTGTGCAGGTACCCGCCGTCGGGGTTGTTCGGATTGCAGACGACCGCCACCCGGGTGCCCCGGGCCCGGATGAACTCGGCGTACTGCGCCAGGTCCAGGCCGAAGCCGTTCGCCTCCTGGAGCGGGAACATGTCGACCCGCTTGCCCGTCTCCATCGGCTGGTCGGTCCAGCGGCCGAAGGTGGGCACCGGCACGGCCAGCGACTCCCGGACCAGCAGGTGGTCGATCCAGGTGATCAGCTCCGTGGAGCCGTTGCCCATCGCCACGCACTGCGGCGGGAGCTGGAGCAGGCCGCACAGCTCGGCGGTGATGGTGTCGGCGCTGCTCGGGTAGTACGTGATGATCTCGCGCAGCCGGACCGCCATCTCCTCGAACATGGCGGGGGTGGGGAAGTAGGGGTTGCACGGGATGCAGAAGTCCACCGGGCCCGACCCGTCGCTCTCCCGCGTCAGCGCCGCCATCGAAGGGCTGTGCGCGGCGGTGTTGCGGAACAACGAGGTGACGTTGTCAGGCAAGAGGACCTCCGTCGAAGGGTGGCCCGTGCGGGGGAGCACGGGCCACCCATGGATACGAAGGGGGCGTCAGTGGCGTTCAACTCACGCGTGGTGTGAGCCGGTTCACGCCCCGCCCGCGGTTCACGCCCCGAACGTGTGCACCGTGGCCGTCCGGTAGGTCCGCCCGGGCCGGAGCACGGTCGACGGGAAGGCGGCGTGGTTCGGGGAGTCCGGGAAGTGCTGTGTCTCCAGGCACAGCGCGTCGCCCTGGCGGTAGGTGCGGCCGCCGGTGCCGGTCAGCGTGCCGTCGAGGAAGTTGCCGGAGTAGAACTGCAGGCCCGGCTGGTCGGTGGCGATCCGCAGGGTGCGGCCGGAGCGCGGGTCGCGGAGCGTGGCGACGTGCTCGGGCCGCGCCGTGACGCCTTTGTCCAGTACCCAGTTGTGGTCGTAGCCCTTGGCCAGTACCTGCTGCTCGTGCCCGGCCCGGATGTCCCGGCCGATCGGCTTGGCGCGGCGGAAGTCGAACGGGGTGCCCGCGACCCGTGCCAGCTCACCGGTCGGGATCAGACCCGGGTCGGTGGGGGTGTACCGGGCCGCGGCGATCGTGAGCTCGTGGTCCTCGATCGTGCCGCTGCCCTCGCCGGCCAGGTTCCAGTAGACGTGGCTGGTGAGGTTGACGACGGTGGCCCGGTCGGTGGTGGCCTCGTAGTCGATGCGCCACTCGCCGCGCCGGGTCAGGATGTACGTCACCTTCGACCGCAGCGTGCCCGGATAGCCCATCTCGCCGTCGACGCTCGTGTAGTACAGGCGCAGGCCGACGTCGGAGCCGTCGGCGAACGGCTCCACGTCCCACACCCGTTTGTCGAAGCCCTTGGCGCCGCCGTGCAGGCTGTTCACGCCGTCGTTGACGGAGAGCTGGTAGCTCCTGCCGTCGAGGGTGAACCGCCCCTCGCCGATGCGGTTTCCGTAGCGGCCGATCAGCGCGCCGAAGTACGGGCTCTTCGCCACGTAGTCGTCGATGTCGTCGAAGCCCGCGACCACGTTCGCGTGCCGGCCCCGGGCGTCCGGGACCTCCAGGGTCTGCACGACGCCGCCGTACGAGAGCACCTTCATCCGGATGCCGCCGTTCTCCAGCGACCAGCGGTACACCTTGGTGCCGTCCGCCAGCCGGCCGAAGAGCTCCTTCACCGGCCGGTGGCCGGGGGCCGCCTGCGCGGTGCCGCCGAGGGTGGTGGCGGCGAGGCCCGCCGCCGCTGCTCCTGCAATGACCGTACGTCTGTTCAGTTCCACTTGCGGCTCCCGTGAAAGGAAGGGGCCCCGCCGGTGAACCGGCGGGGCCCGAGCTGACTTACGAACCGGACTTGCGTTTGTTCCAGACGTCGAACCCGACCGCCAGCAGCAGGGCCAGGCCCTTGATGACCTGCTGCCAGTCGGTGCCGACGCTCAGGAGGTTCATGCCGTTGTTCAGCACGCCGAGGACGAGACCGCCGATGATGGCGCCGAGGACGGTGCCGACACCGCCGCTCATGGACGCGCCGCCGATGAACGAGGAGGCGATCGCCTCGAGTTCGAAGTTGACGCCCGCCTTCGGTGAGGCCGCGTTCAGCCGGGCGGCGACCACCAGACCCGCCAGGGCCGCGAGCACGCCCATGTTCAGGAAGACCAGGAAGGTGACCTTCCTGTCCTTCACGCCGGACAGCTTGGCCGCCGGCAGGTTGCCGCCGATCGCGTAGATGTGACGGCCGAACACCGCGTTGCGCATGACGTATCCGTAGCCCACGACCAGCGCGCCGAGGATGATCAGCACGATCGGGGCGCCCTTGTAGCTGGCGAGCAGCAGGGTGAGCACCAGGATCGCGGCGACCAGGGCGGTCAGCTTGAGCAGGAACAGCCGGGTGGGCAGCACCTCCAGCGCGAACTCCTGCTGCCGGCGCCGGTCCCGGACCTCCTGCCACACCACGGCCGCGATCAGCACGAGGCCGAGCAGCAGGGTGAGGTTGTGGTAGTTGGTGTCCGGGCCGGTCTCCGGCAGGAAGCCGTTGCCGAGCTTCTGCAGCCCGTCGGGGAACGGGCCGAGGGTCTGGCCCTTGAGCAGGATCTCCGTCAGACCGCGGAACAGCAGCATCCCGGCGAGGGTGACGATGAAGGACGGTATGCCCAGATAGGCGATGAGATAGCCCTGGACCGAGCCGGCCGCCGCGCCCACCAGCAGGCACAGCACCAGCGCGATCGGCCAGGAGACGCCGTGCTGGACGGTGAGCACCGCCGCGAAGGCGCCGACGAACGCGGTCAGCGAGCCGACCGACAGGTCGATGTGCCCGGCGATGATCACCAGCATCATGCCGATCGCGAGGACCAGGATGTAGCTGTTCTGCAGCACCAGGTTGGAGACGTTGCGGGGCAGCAGCAGGTCCCCGTCCGTCCAGACGGCGAAGAGGACCACGATCAGGCCGAGCGCGATCAGCATGCCGTACTGGCGCATGTTGCGGCGCAGGCCGTCCAGCATCACCTGGAGCAGCCCCTTGCCGGCGGCCGCTCCGCCCCCGCCCGGTGGCGCGGGAGCCGGGCTCTTGGCGGTCACATCCGTGCTCATCGCGTCACCTCTTGGTCCTGCGTGTCTTTCGTCATATGGCGCATCAGAACTTCCTGCGTGGCCTCGGCCCGCGGCACCTCACCGGTCAGCCGCCCGGCGGCCATCGTGTAGATGCGGTCGCACATGCCGAGCAGTTCGGGCAGCTCGGAGGAGATGAAGACCACCGCCTTGCCCTGGGCGGCGAGCTGGTCGATCACCGTGTAGATCTCGTACTTGGCGCCCACGTCGATGCCGCGGGTCGGTTCGTCGAGGATCAGCACATCGGGGCCGGCGAAGATCCACTTGCTGAGGACGACCTTCTGCTGGTTGCCGCCCGACAGCTTGCCCACCGGCTCGAACACGGTCGGCGCCTTGATGTTCATCGTCCTGCGGAAGCCCTCGGAGACCTGCCGCTCCTCGTGCTCGTCGACGATGCCCCGCTTGGCCACCTTGGCCAGGGCGGTCAGCGAGATGTTGCGGTTGATGGTGTCGATGAGGTTCAGGCCGTAGTGCTTGCGGTCCTCGGTGACGTACGCGATCCCGTGCCCGACCGCCTCCGCGACGGACTTGGTGCGGATCTCCTTGCCGTCCTTCAGGACCGTGCCGCCCGCGTACCGGCCGTAGGCGCGCCCGAAGACGCTCATCGCCAGTTCGGTGCGGCCCGCGCCCATCAGGCCCGCGATGCCGACGATCTCCCCGCGGCGCACCTCGAGCGAGACGTCGTCCACGACCTTGCGCTGCTGGTCGATCGGGTGGTGCACGGTCCAGCCGCGGATCTCCAGTGCCGGTGCCGCGCCCTCCTCGGGCTGGTGCGGGGTGCGCTCCGGGAAGCGGTGGTCGAGGTCGCGGCCGACCATGCCCGCGATGATCCGCTCCTCGGTGGTCTCCGGCGCCTTCACGTCCAGGGTCTCGATGGACCGGCCGTCCCGGATGATCGTCACCGAGTCGGCGACCCTGCGGATCTCGTTGAGCTTGTGGGAGATGATGATCGAGGTGATGCCCTGCTTCTTCAACTCCAGTATGAGATCGAGGAGTTTGCCGCTGTCATCGTCGTTCAGCGCGGCGGTCGGCTCGTCCAGGATGAGCAGCTTCACCTGCTTCGACAGCGCCTTGGCGATCTCCACGAGCTGCTGCTTGCCGACGCCGATGTCGACGACGCGGGTCTCCGGGTGCTCGTCCAGGCCCACCCGGCGCAGCAGCTCGGTGGCGTGCCGCAGGGTCTCGTTCCAGTTGATGAGCCCGCGCCTGGCGTGCTCGTTGCCGAGGAAGAGGTTCTCCGCGATGGAGAGGTACGGCACCAGCGCCAGTTCCTGGTGGATGATGACGATGCCGTGCTGCTCGCTCGCCCGGATGTCCTTGAACCGGCAGACCTCCGACTCGAAGAGGACGTCTCCCTCGTAACTTCCGTACGGGTGGACGCCGGAGAGCACCTTCATCAGGGTCGACTTGCCGGCGCCGTTCTCCCCGCAGATGGCGTGGACCTCGCCCTGCCGGACGGCCAGGGTGACGTCCGACAGCGCCTTGACACCGGGAAAGGTCTTGACGATCGAGCGCATTTCCAGGACGGGTCCCGCCATGGTCGTGCCTTCCAATCCGTAGGTAGCGGGCGGGTTACTTCAGCTCGGACTCGGTGTAGTAGCCGCCGTCGACCAGGACCTGCTTGTAGTTGGACTTGTCGACGCTGACCGGCTGGAGCAGGTAGGCGGGCACGACCTTGCTGCCGTTGTCGTAGGTCTTGACGTCGTTGACCTGCGGCTTCTTGCCCTGCAGGACGTCGTCGACCATGGTGGCCGCGACCTTGGCGAGCTGCCGGGTGTCCTTGTAGACGGTCTGCGTCTGCTGGCCGGAGATGATCGACTTCACCGAGGCCAGCTCGGCGTCCTGGCCGGTGATGACGGGCAGCGCCTTGCTGCCGGAGCCGTAGCCGTCCGACTTCAGGGCCGACAGGATGCCGATGGAGATGCCGTCGTAGGGCGAGAGCACCGCGTCGACCCGGCCGCTCTTGTAGGAGGAGGTGAGGATGTCCTCCATGCGCTTCTGCGCGGTCGTGCCGTCCCAGCGCAGGGTGGTGACCTTGTTGAGCGCGGTCTGCCCGGAGCGGACCACCAGCTGCTTCTTGTCGATGTACGGCTGGAGCACGCTCATCGCGCCGCCGAAGAAGTACTTGGTGTTGTTGTCGTCGTTGGAGCCGGCGAACAGTTCGAGGTTGAACGGGCCCTTCTTGCCCTTGCCCAGCCCGAGCCGGTCCACGATGTACTGGCCCTGCAGCTTGCCGACCTTCTCGTTGTCGAACGAGGCGTAGTAGTCGACGTTCTTGGTGCCGAGGATCAGACGGTCGTAGGCGATGACCGGGATGTGGGCGTCCGCGGCCTCCTGGAGCACGTTGTTCAGCGACTTGTTGTCGATCGCCGCGACGATCAGGCCCTTCACGCCCTGCGTGATCAGGTTCTCGATCTGCGAGACCTGGGTGTCCGGGTCGTCCTCGCCGTAGACCAGCTTGGTCTTGTAGCCCTTGGCCTGGAGGTTCTTCTCGACGTTCCTGCCGTCGGCGATCCAGCGCTCGGACGACTTGGTCGGCATCGCGATGCCGATCGTGCCGCCCTTGGCGTCCCCGCCCTTGGGGTCGCTGCCGCCCTCGCTGTCCTGGCCGCAGGCGGTCAGGGTGAGGGCGAGCGAGGCTGCCGTGGCCATCGTGGCGAGTGCGGCTCTGCGGTTGAGCATGATGATCCGTCCTGGTTCTTCTCGTCGTCGGGATGGGGTCACACGGTGCTGGGGAAGCGGTGCAGCGTGCCGGGCAGCCGGGAGCCGAGCGGCGCCATGTCGCCGTCCGCGCCGTGCCGGGCGAGGAGGTCCAGGGCGAGCCGGCCGCGCCGCACCCGCTCCCGGGCGGTGTCCAGGGTCACGTCCCGCAGGTGGGTGCCCCACGGGTAGATGCCGGGAGCCTTGGACAGGCCGAACTTCAGGTAGAGCGGTGCGCCGCGCCGGATCAGCTCGGCGACCTCGTACATCCGCACGTAGCCACCGAGGTCGTCGGGGGCCTCGATGTACATGTCCATGGGGGCGCCGGAGACCCGGCGGATCTCGGTGAGGTGGGCCGGCGTCAGGTCGCTGGGCACGTTGACGGAGTCGGCGCCGAGCCGCTCGTAGACCGCGTACGAGGCCGGGTTGACCGGGCCGATCAGCGCGGAGACCTTCAGGGTGGTGTCGGCCGGGATGATCCCGGCGGTACGTGCCCGGTGCAGCGTCCACAGCACGCCCTCGTCGGCGATCAGCAGGCACTTGACGCCCAGTCCGGTGGCGCGGACGGCGTCCTCGACGCAGCCGGCGACGGCGTCGTGGCCCCGGGCGCGCAGTCCGGCCCCCCGTGAGTCCGAGCGCACCGAGCCGCCGATGTCCCAGGTGCCGCGCGGGCCGGTGAACAGGCACAGCTCGATGTCCCGTTCGGCGGTCGCCTCGACCATCTCGGTGATCTCGGCGTCGGTGAGCATCCACACGCCGCTGCCCTGGCTGATCCGGTGGATCGGCACATCTAGGCGCGAGGCCTCCTTCAGCACGACCGCCAGCGCTTCGGGACCCTCGCAGGAGGGAATCTCGGTGCGCCAGCGGCCGCCGCCCGGGAAGCCGTGGGCGGAGGTGTCGGCGGGGTCGAGGGCGGGCGCGTCCAGGCCGAGTGCGGCGAGCACCTGCTCGCCGGGCCTGCGGGCTGCCGGAGCGGAAGCGTCGGTCACTGGCTGTCCTTCGTGTTCGGTATTTCGGACAAGGTTCGCGGCTCTGGGCACGAAAAAGGCGGTACGCCGGCCGGGGCACCGTCGGGTCACGTCCCGGCCGGCGTACGGTCAGGGGCGGAGCAGCACCTTGCCCACCTTCGGATCACCGGCCCCCACCAGCTCGATGGCCCGGGGGAACTCGGTCAGCGGCAGCTCGTGGGTGACCAGGGGCAGCGGGTCGAGCAGGCCGGCGCCGAAGACCCGCACGGCGTGCGCCCAGGCGTCCGGCGGCGCCCCGAAGACGGTGTGCACCTCCAACTGCCGTACGACCAGGTCGGTCGGGTCGAGCCCGTCCGCGCCCGGCGCCGGGATGCCCGTCAGGACCAGTCGTCCGCCGCGCCTGAGCAGCGCGGCCGCGGTGCCCGCGGCGGACGCGGACCCGGCGGTCTCGATCACGACGTCGAAGTCGGCGGGCAGCGGCTGGTCCTTCAGCCGGAAGTCGCTCGCCCCGAACCGCCGGGACAGTGCCTCCCGGTCGTTCCCGGTGCCCACGACCAGCAGTTCCGCCGGCGAGACGGCCTTGAGGAACTGCACCGCGAACATCCCGAGCGTGCCCGTGCCGACCACCGCGACCCGCTCGCCGGGCAGGGCCCGGGCCTTCAGCGCGGCGGCCGCGACGCAGGCGGCCGGCTCCAGCAGGGCGGCTGCGGTGAGGTCGGCGTCGTCCGGCAGCGGGTGCAGCAGCCGGGCCGGCAGGGTGAGGGTGGCCGCCATGGCGCCCGGCCGGGTGAACCCGGTCTCCTCGTACCCGGCCGTGCACAGCGTCGTCTCGCCCGCGTGGCAGCGGTCGCACACCTGGCAGTTGCGGAAGCCCTCACCGACGACCTTGCGGCCGACCAGGCCGTCCGGCACCCCGGCGCCCACCGACCGCACCGTCCCGGACCACTCGTGGCCGGGCGTGAGCGGGTAACGGACGTACCCTGCGGGCCGGTTGCCCTGGTACACCTCGCGGTCACTGCCGCAGATGCCCACCGCGTGGACGGCGACGAGCGCCTCGCCGGGGCCGGGCCGCCGGGGCGTGTGCTCCTCGACCCGGTGGACGCCCGGTGCCTCGATCAGGACCTGCGCGCCCGCCGCGGTCACTTCGTGTCCTTCGGCCTGCGCTGCTCCCAGCCCTCGGCCCACAGGTCGAACCGGGCCTGCTGCTGCGGGAACTCGGCGGCCGCGTCGGTGTCCAGCTCGACGCCGAGCCCGGGCCGGTCGGAGAGGTGGAAGTAGCCGTCCACGACCTCCGGGGCGCCCTTGACCACCTTCTTGATGTCCGCGTCGGCGAAGTCGTTGAAGTGCTCCAGGATCTTGAAGTTCGGGGAGGTGAAGCCGACCTGGAGCGAGGCGGCGGTCAGCACCGACCCGCCCACGTTGTGCGGGGCGACGAGCATGTAGTGGGTCTCGGCGGTGGCGGCCAGCTTCCGGGTCTCCCAGATGCCGCCGATGTGGCCGACGTCGGGCTGGATGATGTCGACGCACTGGCTGTCGAAGAGCTCGCGGAACTCGATGCGGTCGTGGATGCGCTCACCGGTGGCGACCGGGATGTCCGTCTTGGCGGCCACCTTCTCCAGCGCCTTCAGGTTCTCCGGCGGGCACGGCTCCTCCAGCCAGGCCGGCTCGAAGCGCGCCATCTCCTTCGCCAGCCGGACGGCGGTGGCGGGGGAGAAGCGGCCGTGCATCTCCAGCATCAGCTCGGCGTCCGGTCCGATGGCGTCCCGCACGGCCTCGATGAGGGAGACCGCGTACAGGGTCCGCTCGTGGTCGAGCTCGAAGTGACCGGTGCCGAAGGGATCGATCTTCAGCGCCTGGTAGCCGCGCTCCATGACCCCCTGGGCGGCCTTGTGGTACGCCTCCGGCGTCCGCTCGGTGGTGTACCAGCCGTTGGCGTACGCCTTGACCCGGTCGGTGACCTTGCCGCCCAGCAGCTGCCACACCGGCACGCCGAGCGCCTTGCCCTTGATGTCCCAGCAGGCCATCTCGACTACCGCGATGCCGGACATGACGATCTCGCCGGCCCGCCCGTAGTCGCCGTACTTCATCCGCCGCACCAGGTCCTCGGCGGCGAACGGGTCCGATCCGAGGATGTGGTTGGCCTCCGCCTCGCGCAGATAGCCGATCAGCGCGTCGGTGTGGCCCAGCATCCGGGTCTCGCCGACTCCCGTGATTCCCTCGTCGGTGTGCACCTGGACGTAGGTCAGGTTGCGCCACGGTGTCCCGACCACGTGCGTGCTGATTCCGGTGATGCGCACGGCAGTTGCCCTTCAGCTGTTCGAGATTTCGTCACTCGTTCGAAATGCTGGCGTGACAGTAAGGACGCCGTGGCGGAGGTGTCAATGGGTCGAACAGGTAACAGTTTCGACATGACTTTCGAGAACCTTTTCGGTCCCGCACGAAACCTTCACAGAGGTGCCTGGTTACGTGACCGGCGGGGAATCTAGTCTTCCGGCGTCATGGACTTCTGCCACCCGTGCCAACGGCACCTCAACGGCGCCCTGGCCTGCCCGGGATGTGGCGCACCGGCCCAGCCCTCCGCCCCGCGCGCGGACGCGTTCGTCGCGCCCGGGCACGCGGGCGCGGTGGCGGGCCCGTACGGCCAGGAGGCCCACACCGGTGCCCCGGCGGGGCACGCCTACGCCGGGCAGGGCGGGTATCCCGCGCCCTACGCACCGGGGGACTCCGGCGGTTTCACCCACCCGGGCCCGGCCCAGGACGTGCGCGTACCGCGGCAGTCCGGCGCCACGGCGGTCCCGGACGCGTACACGTACGAGGGCGGGGCCGGGCACCACGCCGGCACCGGCGGGCAGGTGACCGCGGGCGACCACGGCGGGCACGACGATCACGGCGCCCGGGACGACGGGTACGACGCCTACGGGGCCCACGAGGAGCACGCCGGCCGGGACGACCACGGTGACCGGGACGAGGCCCGCGGCCGGGACGAGTACGGCGACCACGAAGACGAGTACGACGACCGCGAGGCCGACGACGAGCCCGTGGGCCGTGCCGCCCGGCGTCAGTCGCGGGGCCGGGGCCGGGGCCGCGGGGGAGCCGTGGCCGGCGAGGCCGCCGGTGGACCCGGCGACGCCAGCCGCCGGGACCGCAAGGCCGCCGCGCACCGGCGCAGGCGGCGCCGTACGGTGCTGGTCGCCACGGGGTTCGTGCTGGCCGCAGGCGCGCTGAGCATCGCCGAACTCGGCACGGACGCCCCCTTCGCCCCGTTCGGCGGCGACACCTCGGCGTCGGCCGGGGACACCTCGGCCGACGGCGGCGCCGCCTCCGCGTCCCCGGACCGCTCGGCGGCTCCCGCCGACGGCACCGCCGCCCCCACGACGGCACCGAGCACCTCGTCCTCCACCGGCCCGTCGGCCTCGGCGTCCGCGTCGAAGTCCCCGAAGGACAAGCCCTCCAAGTCCCCCGCCGCCGACGGCACGGCAGCCCAGTCCGCCACCTCGGGCGCGGGCACGACCACCGCGGCCCCGCCGGCCCAGCCGTCGGCCCAGCCCACCGCCACCCCCACCGCCGGGCCCACGGCCTCGGATCCGACCCCCACCGCCTCCCCGACGAGGTCGTGCAACCGGTTCCTGTGGTGGTGCACCTAGACCGGAGAAACCGGTCCGCGCTCGACCCGGTTGAGTCGAACGGGCACGCCTCGCCGTACCGATCCCGGGAACACCCGGTGACGGAGCGGGTGGTGTGTACCAGAGGGAGCGACGCGCGAGCGGCTCGGCCGAGGAGAGCGGATGACGCAGGGAATCACCGTGCACGGCACGGTCGCCGAGGGCTACGAGGCGGTGCGCGAGGAGTTCGCCGCCTTCGTGGCCGAGGAGCGGGACGACTACGAGGGCCAGTTGTGCGCCCATGTGCACGGCCGGCGGGTCGTCGACCTGTGGGCCGGCGAGGGCGCCGACGGCGACGCGCTGTACGGCGTGTTCTCGTCCACCAAGGGCGCCGCGCACCTCGTCGTGGCCCTGCTGGTGCAGGACGGCACGCTGGAGCTGGACCGCAGGGTCACCTACTACTGGCCGGAGTTCGGGGCCGAGGGCAAGGGCGCGCTGACCCTGCGCGAGCTGCTCGCGCACCGGGCCGGGCTCATCGGCACCGACACCGGCTTCAGCGCGGCCGAGCTGGCCGACGACCGGGCGCTGGCCGAACGCCTCGCCGACCAGCGGCCGTTCTGGCGGCCGGGCACGGCCTTCGGCTACCACGCCCTGGTGATCGGCGCCCTCACCGGCGAGGTCGTCCGCCGCGCCACCGGGCGCACCCTCCAGGAGGTGTACGAGGAGCGCGTGCGGATCCCCTGCGGGCTGGACTTCCACCTGGGGCTGCCGGTCTCCCGCGAGGGCCGCTTCCGCACCACCCTGCCGATGCTGCCCACCCCCGAGCAGCGGGCGGTGCTCGACGCGCTGCCGCGCGGGCCGCACACCCTCGGCTCGATCGCCTACAACCTGCACGCCGCCGAGCCGACCGACCTGGAGTCGCTGCCGAACGAGCGCGCGGTCCGCGCCCGGGGCCCGGCGTCGGTGGGCGGTGTCGCCTCGGCACGCGGTCTGGCCGGGATGTACGCGGCGATGATCAGCGAGGTCGACGGCAAGGCGCCGTTGCTGAAGCCGGACACGGTCGCGGAGTTCGGGCAGCCGCACTCCACCGGGTACGACCTGGTGGCCCGGGCCCACAAGTCGTACGGCCTCGGTTTCCAGGACACGGCCGACACCTGGCACCCCTTCCTGGGCGCGGGCGCGATCGGCCACAGCGGCGCCGCCGGCTCCCAGGCCTTCGCCGATCCCCGCAGCGGCCTCGCCTACGGCTACACCAGGCGCCGGTGCGCGTTCCCGGGCGGCTCGGCCGCGGAGAACGGCCGGCTGGCGGCGGCCGTCCACCGGGCGGCGCTGACGGCCGGATGAGACGGCGTACGACGGACGGCGGCCGCGTCCCACGTCCAAGGACGCGGCCGCCGTCGTGCGCAACGACCGTTACCGGGCCAGCGTCACGGTGACGTCGCCGCGTGTCGCCTTCGAGTAGGGGCACACCTGGTGCGCCTTCTCCAGCAGCGCCCGCGCGGTGGCCTCGTCGGCGTTCGGGATGTCCGCGGAGATCTCCACGACGATCCCGAAGCCGTCCTCGTTCCGGCCGATACCCACCCTGGCGGTGACGGTCGAACCGGAGACGTCGGCGCCCTCCTGCCGGGCGACCACGCCGAGCGCGCCCTGGAAGCAGGCGCTGTACCCGGCGGCGAACAACTGCTCCGGGTTGGTGCCGGCGCCGCTGCCGCCCATCTCCTTCGGCGGGTTCACCACGACGTCGAGCTTCCCGTCGTCGGTGGCGACGCGGCCGTCGCGGCCGTTCTCGGCGGTGGCGACGGCCGTGTACAGGACGTCGGACTGCTGAATGGGCATGCGGTTGTCCTCCTCCTCGGTCCGCCGCGACTCGCGCCCACGATCGACGACGGATTTCGGAATGAAGTTACCGCATGCCGGAAAGTCCGGGCCGGCGTCAGAGCTTGACGATCATCTTCCCGGTGTTGTCGCCGCGCAGGACCCCGAGGAACGCCTCCAGGTTGTTCTCGATGCCCTCGACCACGGTCTCGCGGTACTTCAGCGCGCCCGAGGCGACCCAGGGGCCCACCTCCTGGACGAACTGCGGCTGCAGGTCGTAGTGGTCGCCGACCAGGAAGCCCTCGATGCGGCCGCGGGTCTGGATGAGGCGGGCCAGGTTGCGCGGCCCGGGGGCCGGCTCGGTGTTGTTGTAGACCGAGATCATGCCGCAGACGGCGATCCGGCCGCCCAGGTTCAGCGACCCGATGGCGGCCTCCAGGTGCTCCCCGCCGACGTTGTCGAAGTACACGTCGATGCCGTCGGGAGCGGCCGCGCGGAGCTGCTCGCCCACCGGGCCGTCCTTGTAGTTGAAGGCGGCGTCGAAGCCGTACTCCTCGGTCAGCAGCCGGACCTTCTCGTCGGAGCCCGCCGAGCCGATGACCCGCGAGGCGCCCTTGAGCTTCGCGATCTGCCCGACCTGGCTGCCGACCGCGCCCGCGGCGCCGGACACGAAGACGATGTCGCCCTCCTTGAAGGAGGCGGTGCGCAGCAGGCCCGCGTACGCGGTCAGACCCGTCATGCCGAGCACGCCGAGGTACGTCGACAGCGGGGCGGCCCCGGGGTCGACCTTGACGGCGCTCTTCGCGTCCACGGCCGCGTACTCGCGCCAGCCGCCGAAGTGCAGGACGTGGTCGCCGACCGCGACGCCCTCGGCCTCGGAGGCGACGACCTCGCCGACCGCGCCGCCCTGCATGACCTTGTTCAGCTCGAACGGGGCGGCGTACGACTTGGCCGCCGACATCCTGCCGCGCATGTACGGGTCCACCGAGAGGTACTCGTTCCGCACCAGTACCTGGCCCTCGCCGGGGGTCGGGACGGGCGTCTCGACCAGGGCGAAGTCCTCGGGCTTCGGCCAGCCGACCGGACGGCTGAGAAGGTGCCACTCGCGGTTGATCATGGGGGGTCGCCTTTCATTTACTTCAGTACCTGAAACAACAATGGGCCTGAATATTTCATGATGTCAAGTAACCCGGTATCCTGGACGGCATGGCCACACCACCGAACACCCGCCGCCCCGACGAGCTGACCATGGAGGTCGTCGAGCTGATCGGGGACGTCGTGGCCCGCTTCTACGCGGACTACGAGGAGGCGGCGGCCGCACACGCGCTGACCGGCCCCCAGGCGCGCCTGCTCAGCCTGCTGTCGCTGGAGCCGCTGCCGATGCGCAAGCTCGCCCACAAACTCAAGTGTGAGCCGTCGAACGTGACCGGGATAGTCGACCGGCTGGAGTCCCGTGGGCTGGCGGAGCGCCGCCCCGACCCGGCGGACCGCCGGGTGAAGCTGGCCGCCGCCACCGACGAGGGCCGCCGGGTCGCCCGTGACCTGCGCGAGGGCCTGCGTTTCGCGCGTGAGCCCCTCGCCGGGCTCTCCGACGAGGAGCGCCGGTCCCTGCGGGACCTGCTGCGGCGGATGCTGGGCGCCTGAGACTTAGTAAAGTCTTCGCCATGCGCGATCTCGGGGTGGGTTTCGGTTATCTCGTGGCGGGCCAGCGCTGGGTCGCCCGGCACGGCCGCCAGTACGGCTTCGGCCTGCTGCCGGGCCTGATCACGCTGGTCCTCTACGCGGCGGCGCTGGTCGTGCTCGCCGTGTGGGGCGAGGACGGGGTCGCCTGGGCCACCCCGTTCGCGGACGGCTGGGGGAGCCCCTGGCAGGGCCTGTTCCGGGGCTTCCTGACGGCCGTCCTGTTCGCCCTGGGCCTGCTGCTGGCCGTCCTCACCTTCACGGCCCTGACCCTGCTGATCGGCCAGCCCTTCTACGACAGCCTCTCGGAGAAGGTCGACGAGGACGCCTCGCCCGACGGCACGGCACCGGAGTCGGGCCTGCCGCTCTGGCGCGAGCTGTGGATCTCGGGCCGGGACAGCCTGCGCATCCTGGTCAGGGCGCTGCTGTGGGGCGTGCTGCTCTTCGCCGCCGGCTTCCTGCCCCTCGTCGGCCAGACGGTCGTCCCGGTGATCGGCTTCTTCGTCACCGGCTTCTTCCTCACCGAGGAACTGACCGCCATCGCCCTCCAGCGCCGCGGCGTGGACCTGCGTGCCCGCCTCACCCTGCTCCGCTCCCGCAAGACCCTGGTCTGGGGCTTCGGCACCCCGCTCGGCCTGTCCTTCCTGCTCCCGTTCGTCGCGGTCTTCCTGATGCCGGGCGCGGTGGCCGGCGCCACCCTGCTGGCCCGCGACCTCCTGGGTGAGGAGACCACCGACGGCACCCGCGCCGAGGCGGACGAACCGATCCCCTCCTGAAGCCGCGGCCCCCGCGCCCGCCGGAGCGCCGGGCGCGGCGCCGCCGCGGCACGGCCGGATGTGAAGGGTTCGTACGGGATCGCCGTGCGGAGGGCCGTGGCGGGCCTTCGGGCGGGCGCGGCGATTACCGTCGGACCGGGACGAGTCCCCCCGTGGACAGCCCCGGTCCGGAAACCTGACCTCCGGACCGGGGCTCGTCCCTTTCTCAGCGCGCCGAGAAGCCGTACACCGTCTCGGACCGGAACACCTCGCCCGGCCGCAGCACGGTGCCCGGGAAGTCCGGGCGGTTCGGGGAGTCGGGGAAGTGCTGGGTCTCCAGGGCGACGCCTTCGCCGGGGGCGAAGGGCGCGGCCAGGTGGTCGGCGGTGTAGAACTGGAGCCCGGGCTCGGTCGTGGCCACCGTGAGCACCCGCCCGGACACCGGGTCGTGCAGCTCGGCCACCTCCTCGGCGGCGTCCGTCACCCCCTTGTCCAGTACGAAGTTGTGGTCGTAGCCGGAACCGACCTCGCGCGCCGCGCGGAAGTCGAAGCGGGACCCGGTCACGTCCTGGAGGATCCCGGTGGGGATCAGGTCCGCGTCCACCGGGGTGAACCGGGAGGCGGCGAGCCGCAGTTCGTGACCGCCCGTGGGACCGGAACCGCCCAGGTTCCAGTACGCGTGGTTGGTGAGGTTGAGCACCGTCGGCGCGTCCGCCACGGCCTCGTAGGCGATCCGCAGCGACCCGGCGTCGTCCAGCGTGTACGTCACGGACACCTCCAGCCGGCCAGGGAAGCCCTCCTCGCCGTCCGGGCTCACCCGGTGCAGCCGGACGCCGTCCCCGGCCGGCTCCGCCTCCCACACCCGCTTGTCGAACCCGCGCTTCCCGCCGTGCAGACAGTTCGGCCCGTCGTTCACCGGCAGCGCGTACGTCCGGCCGTCCAGCGCGAAGCGGCCGCCCGCGATCCGGTTGGCGTACCGCCCCACCAGGGCGCCCAGATAGGGCTCCGGATGCTCCAGGTAGCCCTCCACCCCGGGGAAGCCCAGCACCACGTCGGCCGTACGCCCGTCCCGGTCCGGAACCTCGACCGACTGCACGATCCCGCCGTACGACAGCACCCGAACCCGCACCCCGGCCCGCTCCAGCGTCCAGCGGTGCACCGGCGCGCCGTCGGGAAGTGTGCAGAAAAGTTCGCTCATGTGGGAAACCCTAGTCAGGGTCTCCGCGCGGTGACAGTGCGGTACGCGATCTCGGCAAGCCGTGCCTGCCCGTCGCGGCTCGGGTGGAACCAGTCCCAGCGGCTGAGCTGGTCGGTGCCGAAGCGGAAGTCGAACACCGCGTTCCCGTCGAAGCGGCAGCGTCGGTCCTTGGCGCACACGGTCCGCAGCGCCTCGTTGTAGTCCTCCACCCGCCGCTGCACCTTCTCCCGGCGCCGCGTGGCCACGCCGGTCAGGTCGTCGGCCTCGGCCAGCATCGACGGGCAGATGCCCAGCTTCCACACCTGCTTGCCCAGCGGGTTCGTCCGCCCCTGGGACCACAGCCGCAGCAGGTTCGGCACGCTCGCCACGTACACCTGCGTCCTGGGCAGCGCCGTGCGCAGTCTGGCCAGCGAGGCCTCGAAGTCCGCCCGGAAGTCCTCCACCGGGGTCATCGCCGAGACCGACGCGCGGCAGGCGTCGTTCGCGCCGATCATCACCGTCACCAGCTCGGGCCGGCCGGCGATCGCTCCGGCCATCTGCCCCGGCAGGTCCGACATCCGGGCGCCGGTCACCGCGTAGTTGCGGCTGTGCTCCGCCGCCCCGCGCGCCCCCAGCAGCCGCACCGCCAGGCTGTCCACGCCGGCGTCGCTGCCCGTCGCCCACGACACCTCCGGGCAGTCGGAGAGCACGGCGCACGCGTCGAAGCCCCGGGTGATGGAGTCGCCGACCGCGGCGATCGAGGCCGGGCTGCGGTCCCACACCGGCGCCGGCCTGGCCGGTGGCCGGGAGGCGGCCGCACCGGAGTCCTTCTTGCCGCCGGCGCCGCCACCGCCGAAGGCGTCACATCCCGTCAGGGCCAGGACGGCCGCCGCCATGACGGCGACGGCGCCCCGGACCCGGTGGCCTCGCTCGCGCATCCTGGCTGCTCCCCTCGGTCGACGGTGCGGTGCACCCTCCCATGACAACGCGCGAGGGTTCCCGGACCGGGGACCCGGGAACGCCGCACCCCCGTACAAGCGTCCCCCTGGGTGAATGGCACGGGTTTCCTGGCACCGGGACCGACGGTACGTCACACTCCTTGCCCCGCCGCAGGGTAGCCTCGCCATCAACGCGGCCGTCGCGCCTGGCCGCCCCGCCAGTCCGCAAGATGTCCCGCTCTGCCCGGAGGTTCCGGTGACGACACGTGGAGTTCTGTACGTGCACTCCGCGCCGCGCGCGCTGTGCCCACACGTCGAGTGGGCCGTCGCCGGGGTGCTCGGCACGCGCGTCAGCCTCGACTGGATCCGGCAGCCCGCGGCACCCGGCACCTGGCGCTCGGAGTTCTCCTGGCAGGGCCAGGCCGGTACCGCCTCCAAGCTGGCCTCCGCCCTGCGCGGCTGGCACCTGCTGCGCTTCGAGGTCACCGCCGAGCCCTGCGCCACCGCCGAGGGCGAGCGCTACAGCTGCACCCCCGACCTCGGCATCTTCCACGCGGTCACCGGCATCCACGGCGACATCCTCATCCCCGAGGACCGGCTGCGCGCGGCGCTGACGCGTTCCCAGCGCGAGGAGACCGACCTGGAGGCGGAGATCGCCAAGCTCCTCGGGAAGCCCTGGGACGACGAGCTGGAGCCGTTCCGCTACGCGGGCGAGGGAGCACCGGTGCGCTGGCTGCACCAGGTGGTCTGAGCCCTTCCGGACCCGCGCGGACCACGCGGGAGCCCCGGGACACGCCGAAGGACCCGCCAGACACACGAAAGAGCCCCCACCGGCCGGTGGGGGCTCCTCACGTGTGCGCTCAGACGGTCCGGAAGGCCAGGACCACGTTGTGCCCGCCGAAGCCGAACGAGTCGTTCAGCACGGCGATCCGGCCCTCGGGCAGCTCGCGGGCCTCACCGGTCACCACGTCCGCGTTGACCTCGGGGTCGAGGTTCGACACGTTGATGGTCGGCGGAGCCGTACGGTTCACCAGCGCCAGGATCGACGCCACGGTCTCGATACCGCCCGCGCCGCCGAGCAGGTGACCCGTCATCGACTTGGTGGCGGAGATGGCCATGTGGTCGACGTCGTCGCCGAACACCTTGCGCAGCGCCTTGATCTCCGCGACGTCGCCCTGCGGCGTCGAGGTGGCGTGCGCGTTCACGTGCACGATCTCGGCCGGCTTCAGGTCCGTGTTGTCGAGCAGGTTCTGCAGCGCGTGCGCGATGCCGTTGCCGGACGGCTCCGGCTGCGTGATGTGGTGGCTGTCGGCGGAGATGCCCTGGCCGACCGCCTCGACGTAGATCCGGGCGCCGCGGGCCTTCGCGTGCTCCTCGGACTCCAGGATGATCACACCGGCGCCCTCGCCGAGCACGAAGCCGTCGCGGCCCGCGTCGTACGGACGCGACGCGCCCTCGGGGTCGTCGTTGTTCTTGGACATCGCCATCATGTTGCCGAAGGCGGCGATGGGAAGCGGGTGGATGGCGGCCTCGGTACCACCGGCCACGACCACGTCCGCACGGCCGGTGCGGATCATCTCGATCGCGTACCCGATGGCCTCCGCGCCGGAGGCGCAGGCCGACACGGGGGTGTGGACACCGGCGCGGGCACCCAGCTCGATACCGACGTTGGCCGCCGGGGAGTTGGGCATCAGCATCGGCACGGTGTGCGGGGAGACGCGGCGAACGCCCTTCTCCTTGAGCACGTCGTACTGGTCCAGGAGCGTCGTCACGCCACCGATGCCGGAGGCGATGACCGCACCGAGACGGTCGGGGTTGACGGACGCGTCCTCACCGGCCTTGGCGGTGAAACCGGCGTCCTTCCAGGCCTCCTGAGCGGCGATCAGCGCGAACTGCGCGGACCGGTCCAGCTTGCGGGCCTGCGGGCGGGGGATGATCTCGCCGGGCTCGACGGCGATCTGCGCGGCGATGCGGACCGGCAGCTCGGCAGCCCACTCCTGCTCGAGCGGGCCGACACCGGACTTGCCGGCGATCAGGGCCTCCCAGAACGAGGCTGCGTCGCCACCCAGCGGTGTGGTTGCGCCGATACCGGTGACGACCACGGTGCGATTGGTCGGGCTCACGGGAATTCTTTCTCCAACGGAAAACGGGATTCGACGGCGCCACCGCCGGGTGGCGGGGCCTAGCAGCCTGACGGCCTAAGAAAAGACTCAGGCCTGGTGCTTGAGGATGTAGTTGGTGGCGTCACCAACGGTCTTGAGGTTCTTGACGTCCTCGTCCGGGATCTTCACGTCGAAGCGCTCCTCGGCGGCGACGACGACCTCGACCATGGACAGCGAGTCGACGTCCAGGTCGTCGGTGAAGGACTTGTCCAGCTGGACGTCCTCGGTGGGGATCCCGGCGATCTCGTTCACGATCTCGGCGAGACCGGCGACGATCTCTTCCTGAGTGGCGGCCATGTCAGGCGCTCCTTCTTCGATAATCCAGACGGTTTGTGGCAGTTTGCACCGGGCCGGACGCAAGATCCGGCACGGAGTGCCTAGGGGAGGGTAACGACCGTGGCGGCGTAGACGAGACCCGCCCCGAATCCGATGACGAGCGCGGTGTCGCCGCTCTTCGCCTCCCCGGTGGCCAGGAGCCGCTCCATCGCGAGCGGGATCGAGGCGGCCGAGGTGTTGCCGGTGGTACGGATGTCACGGGCGACCGTGACGTGCTCCGGCAGCTTCAGCGTCTTCACCATCGAGTCGATGATCCGCACGTTGGCCTGGTGCGGGATGAAGACGTCCAGGTCGTCCGGGCTGATTCCGGCCGCGTCCAGCGCCTGCTGGGCGACCTTCGCCATCTCGAACACGGCCCAGCGGAACACCGCCTGGCCCTCCTGCGTGATCGCAGGGAACTTGACGTTGCCCTCGCTGTCGAGGGGCAGTTCGGCGAGGTCGCCGACCCGGAAACGGTCCCAGGAGACCGTCTGCTTGATGGTGCCCGCCTTGTCGCCCTCGGAGCCCCACACGGTCGGGCCGATGGCCGGCTCCTGCGAGGGGCCGACGATGACCGCGCCGGCGCCGTCGCCGAACAGGAAGGCCGTGGCCCGGTCCTCCAGGTCGGTGAGGTCGCTCAGCCGCTCCACACCGATGACGAGCACGTACTCGGCGGAACCTTCCACCACCATGCCCTTGGCGAGGGTCAGGCCGTAGCCGAAGCCCGCGCAGCCGGCCGAGATGTCGAAGGCGGCGGCCTTGTTCGTGCCGAGCTTGTCGGCGATCTCGGTGGCGACGGCCGGGGTCTGGCTGAAGTGCGAGACGGTCGAGACGACCACGGCGCCGATCTGCTCGGCGTCGATGCCGGAGTCGGCGATCGCCTTGCCGGCCGCCTCGACGGACATCGCGGCGACCGTCTCCTCGGGGCCCGCCCAGTGCCGGGTCTCGATGCCGGAGCGCGAACGGATCCACTCGTCGGACGAGTCGATCCTCTCCAGGATCACCTCGTTGGGCACCACGCGGGTCGGCCGGTAGCCGCCGACGCCGAGGATGCGCGCGTACGGGGCGCCCTTGCTGGGCTTGATCTTCGACATGGGTCTTGGGCTCCTTGTCAGGCGCTCGCCGCGTCAGCGGCAGGTGTCGCAGTCTCGGCGATGAGCGCGCGGGCCGCGTCGAGGTCGTCGGGGGTCTTCAGGGCGAGCGTGCGCACACCGGGCAGCGCGCGCTTGGCCAGACCGGTCAGCGTGCCGCCGGGGCACACCTCGATGAGCGCGGAGGCGCCCAGCTCCTTGAACGTCTCCATGCACAGGTCCCAGCGCACCGGATTGGCGACCTGGCCGACCAGCCGGTCCAGCACCTCGGCACCGGAGGCGACCTGGCGGCCGTCCTTGTTGGAGACGTAAGGGACCTTCGGGTCGGCGGGCGCCAGCCGCGCCGCGGCCTCGGCCAGCGCGTCGACGGCGGGGGCCATGTGGCGCGTGTGGAAGGCGCCGGCCACCTTCAGCGGGACGACCTTGCGGACACCCTCGGGCTTGTCCTCGGCCAGCGCGGCGAGCTGCTCCAGCGTGCCGGCGGCGACGATCTGGCCCGCGCCGTTGATGTTCGCCGGGGTCAGACCCAGCTTCTCCAGGTGCGCGACGGAGGTCTCGGGGTCACCGCCGAGCAGCGCCGACATGCCGGTCTCGGTGATCGCGGCGGCCTCGGCCATCGCGAGCCCGCGACGGCGGACCAGGCCGAGAGCGGCGGTGTCGTCCAGGACGCCCGCGAAGGCGGCGGCGGTGATCTCGCCCACGCTGTGGCCGGCGACCGCGCCGGGCGCGATCTCCGAGATGTCACCCAGTGCCATGGCGGACAGGATCCCGGCGGCGACCAGCAGCGGCTGGGCCACCGCGGTGTCGCGGATGGCGTCGGCGTCGGCCTGGGTGCCGTAGTGCACCAGGTCGAGGCCGATGGCGTCCGACCACGCGGCGACGCGGTCCGCGGCACCGGGGAGTTCGAGCCAGGGGGTCAGGAAGCCGGGCGTCTGGGCGCCCTGGCCGGGAGCGACGAGTACGAGCACTCTCACACTCTCTCTTGGAGACGGCCGAAGCCGCCCGTGGGGACAGGGACGAAGAACACGGAGGGGTTTTGTGGGCCTCCGACAAAACCCTAGGCCTGGGGTTCACCGTCGGCCAGACGCCCCAGGATCAGCGCGATCCGCAGCGTGAACGCGGATCGTACATCCGAGGGGGACCATCCGGTGACGTCTGTCACACGTCGGAGCCGGTAGCGCACGGTGTTCGGGTGAACGAACAGCATTCTGGCCGCGCCCTCCAGGCTGCTCGCCTGCTCCAGGTAGACACTCAAGGTTTCCAGCAGTGCCGACCCCGCCTCCTCCAGCGGTCTGTAGATCTCCTCCACCAGCTGCTCGCGCGCGCCCGGATCGCCCGCGATGGCCCGCTCCGGCAGAAGATCGTCCGCCAGCACCGGGCGCGGGGCGTCCTGCCAGGCGAAGCACGCCTTGAGACCCGCCGCCGCGGCCTGCGCGGACCGGGTCGCGGCCAGCAGGTCGGGCACGACGGGACCGGCGACGACCGGCCCGGCGGCGTACGGCCCGATCAGCGACTTGGCGACGGCGAGCGGATTGGGGCTGCCGCCGGCGATCACCACCAGCCGGTCCCCGAGCACCCCCGTGAGCACCTGGAGCTTGGCGTGGCGCGCGGCCCGCCGGATGGCCTCGACGGTCAGCTCGCTGTCCCCGTCGGGCGCCGTGCCGAGCACGACGCACACGTGGTCGGGGGAGTTCCAGCCGAGCGCGGCGGCCCGGCTGACGGCCCCCTCGTCGGCCTCCCCGCTGAGCACGGCGTTGACCACCAGCGACTCCAGCCGCGCGTCCCAGGCACCGCGTGCCTCGGCCGCCTGGGCGTACACCTGGGCGGTGGCGAACGCGATCTCCCGGGCGTACACGAGCAGCGCCTCGCGCAGCACCCTCTCGTCTCCGGGGGCCGCCACCTCGTCGATGGCGGACTCCATCACCTCGATGGTGGTCCGCACCATCTCCACCGTCTGCCGCAGCGTGATGGCCCTGGTCAGCTCGCGGGGCGCCGTCCCGAAGACGTCCGTGGAGATGGCCTGCGGCGCGTCGGGGTACCGGAACCACTCGGTGAACGCGGCGATGCCCGCCTGTGCCACGAGCCCGATCCAGGAACGGTTCTCCGGCGGCATGGCCCGGTACCACGGCAGGGTCTCGTCCATGCGCGCGATGGCCTGCGCGGCGAGACTCCCGGAGGACTTCTCGAGCCGCTTCAGGGTCGCGGAGTGCTGGTGGACGGAGCGCGCTGCGGGTTCGCCGCTACGGGATTCGGGTTCGGGCACGGGGACAAGACTGCCTTATCGGGACGGGACCATGCGTCGGCGGGGTGCCGTGCGCGGTCTACGGTGGTGCCTGTGATGGACGTACGGCGCGCCGGTGAGCGCTACCGCGGCGGGGATCCGGAGTCGGGGATCGAATCCCGCCACGCCTTCTCCTTCGGCCCGCACTACGACCCCGGCAACCTCCGCTTCGGCGCGGTGATCGCCTGCAACGAGGAGCGGCTCGCCCCCGGCGCCGGCTTCGACGAGCACCCGCACAGCCACACCGAGATCGTGACGTGGGTGGTCGAGGGCGAACTGACCCACCGTGACTCCACGGGCCACGAGACGAAGGTACGCCCCGGCGACGTCCAGCACCTGGCCGCCGCGGCGGGCGTCCGCCACGTCGAACGCAACGACGCGGACACCCCGCTGACCTTCGTCCAGATGTGGCTGGCCCCGCTGGAGCCGGGCGGCGACCCGTCCTACGAGATCATCCCCGGCATCGCCGACTCCACCCCCTACGCCCTCCCGGCCGCCGGCGCGATGCTGCACGTGCGCCGCCTGACACCGGGGGAGCGGACGGCGGTACCGGACGCGCCCCATGTGTACGTCCACGTGGTCCGGGGCGGGATCACGCTGGCGGGGGAGACCCTGGGCGAGGGCGACTCGGCCCGCGTCACGGACGCCGAGGGGCTGGACGCCGTGGCGGTGACGCCGGCGGAACTGCTGATGTGGGAGATGCTCTAGCCGCTTGACGCGGCGGCACGCCGTTGAACGCGGCGGTACCCCGTTGGACGCCGGGCCGACGGGAACACCGGCCGACCGGCACCGGCGGACCTCAGGCCCGCAACTCCGCCAGCACCGCGTCCGTGAACACCGGCCACGCCTCGACCGCCCAGGGCCCGAACGCCCGATCGGTCAGCGCGACGCCGGCCGCCCCCGCGTCGGGGTCGATCCACAGGAACGTACCGGACTGCCCGAAGTGGCCGAACGTCCGCGGCGACGACGAAGACCCCGTCCAGTGCGGCGACTTGGAGTCCCGGATCTCGAACCCCAGCCCCCAGTCGTTGGGGTTCTGGTGCCCGTATCCCGGCAGCACCCCCTTGACCCCCGGATACTGCACGCTCATCGCCGCGGCCACGGTACGGGGATCGAGCAGCCGCGGGGCCTGGACCTCGGCGGCGAACCGCAGCAGATCCTCCACCGTGGACACCCCGTCCTTCGCCGGGGAGCCGTCCAGGGTCGTCGACGTCATGCCCAGCGGTTCCAGCACCGCCTGCCGCAGATACTCGGCGAACGGGATCTCCGTGGCCTTGGCGACATGGTCGCCGAGCTGCTCGAACCCCGCGTTGGAGTACAGCCGCCGCTCTCCGGGCGGGGCCATCACCCGGTGCTCGTCGAAGGCCAGCCCGGAGGTGTGCGCGAGCAGGTGGCGGACCGTGGCGCCGGGCGGGCCGGCCGGCTCGTCCAGCTCGACCGCGCCCTCCTCGTAGGCGACGAGCACGGCGTAGGCCGCCAGCGGCTTGGTGACCGAGGCGAGGGGGAACCGCCTGCCGGCCGGGCCGTGGGTGCCCACGACCGTGCCGTCCGCGCGGACCACGCCCGCCGCGGCGGTGGGGACCGGCCAGTTCTCGATCGACGCCAGGCTGTTCAACGACATGGGGCCGAGCCTATGCGCTCAGAGCCACAGCTCCAGCAACGGGTCGGGCTTGGGCCGGAAGCCGAGCGAGGCGTACAGCGGCGCGCCCTCCACGGACGTGGTGAGCTGCACCCGGTCGGCGCCGCGCTCACGGAACCAGCCGAGGAGCGCGTCCATGCACGCGCGCGCGTACCCGCGCCGACGGGCGTCGGGGTCGGTGGCGACGCTGAAGACGTAGCCGACGGTGCCGAGGGGGTTGCCCGCCCGGCCGATCCGGTAGTCGAGCGTGCCGGCCACCAGCGCGGCCAGCGCCCCGGGCCGTTCCGGATGGTCCACCACGAAGGCCGTGAAGTCCCCCTCCCGCTCCGCGAGCCTCGCCCGCAGGGTGGGGAGGGACCCGGCGTGCCAGTCGGTGGACCGGTCGGCCCGGGACATCGAGTCGATCATGACCTGGCGCAGCCGCAGCACTTCCGCGGCGTCCTCGGGCTCGGCCCGGCGTACGAGACTCATACCGGGCACGCTAGCCACCGCGCCCCCGGCCCGTCGTGCCGTTTTCCCCACACCGCTTTCTCACCGGAGCCGCTTGCCTGGAGTGCACTCCAAGGCCATAGCGTTGGGGGCATGACGGTGATGCAGACCACGCCAGCGGCCGCCGGGGGAGCGCCCCCCGCCGACATCTGCTCCGCCCCGCCCCGACGCCACCCCCGCCCCGACGGCCAGGACCGCTACACGATCAGCGAGGTCGTCGCCTTCACCGGGCTGACCGCCCACACGCTGCGCTGGTACGAGCGGATCGGCCTGATGCCGCACGTCGACCGCTCGCACACCGGTCAGCGCCGCTACAGCAACCGGGACCTGGACTGGCTGGAGTTCGTGAACAAGCTCCGGCTGACCGGCATGCCGGTGGCCGACATGGTCCGGTACGCGGAGCTGGTGCGGGAGGGCGAGAGCACCTACGCCGAGCGCCAGGAACTGCTCGAGTCGACCCGCCGGAACGTCCTGGCCCGGATCGCCGAACTGCACGACACGCTGGCGGTGCTCGACCGGAAGATCAGCTTCTACGCCACGGAGCGCTGACCCGCCGGCCGCGCGGCGCGGACTGCCGCCGCCGCACGGGCCCGTTACAGCTCGGCCAGCAACTCGGCCTTCTTCGAGGAGAACTCCTCGTCGGTGACCAGGCCCGCCTGGTGCAGTTCCCCGAGATGCCGGATGCGCTCCGCGATGTCGGCCGGGTCCCGCCGGGACGGGACCGGGGCCACCGGTACCGGGCCTCTGGTCCGCAGCGCCGCGAGGACGGCGGCGGCGAACGGCAGGGACTCGTGCACCGGCCCGTAGCCGAGGCCGAAGACGACGGCCGCCGGATCCTGGTCGGGCTGCGCGGGACGCGTGGAGCCGCCGTCGCGGGGTACCAGGCGCAGATGCCCCTCGAAGACCTCCGGCGAGCGCCACTCCACCGCGCTGAGGTCGGCGACCGGCCAACTCTGGTCCCCGGCCTTCCACTTCGCCGAGGACGCACCGGTCCAGGACCAGCGGAACTGCACGGCGGTCCCGTCGAAGGTCGCCTTCCCGTCGTACGCCTTGAACTGCAGCGGCGCCTCGGGGGCGGCCACCAGACAACGCTCGGCGGGCTCCGGCCCGGACTCGGTCAGCAGCGGTTTCAGCTCGTCGGCGTAGTACTCGGCGAGGGTCGCCCGCTCGGCCGGCAGCACCAGCCGGTACGGGTCGGAGCCCTCCCGCAACTGCCCGGCCGCCGCGTCCATCAGCGGATCGGCGCCGGGGCGCGGCCGCAGCCGCAGTACGACGGAGCCGCGTCTGCCGGGAGTGAGGGTCACCTCCTCGACCGCGGCCAGCGGGATGCGCCGCTCGCCCAGCGCCTGGAACAGCCTGGGTGTCCGAATCCCCCGTTCGTAGCGGATGAGCACGGAGTCGGACTCGAACTCCCAGACGGCATGAAAACCCGCCAGTACGTCACCCATGCGGCTCATCGTATGCGGCACGTGCTCCTCCGTCGCCACCCGCGCAGACCGCACTTCCTGCTGTTTCTACGCGCGTCCGACCGTTTTCGTGCGGGGCAGATCCGCCCGGCAGGCATCGTCTTCGTGTGCGCACGTCACCGCGTCGTACTTGCCGACGCCGACGTGCGCGAGGTTGCGCAGGCTGTCCGTGCCCGGCTGGAAGTAGCCGCTGTGCCCCTGCGCGTCATGGGCCGAGAGGACCCGCGCGCCGAACGCCGAGGACACCGGATCGGCGCCGTGGCCCAGCCCGCCGAGCTCCAGGTACGGCACGTCCTGCACCCAGTCGCTGGCGTCCCGCATCGCCCACACCCGGGCCGACGTGCCCAGACGGGAGGCGCTCGCGGCGCGCATGCCGGGGCTCGCGGCCACCGCCAGGTCGGACACCCGGCCCGGCATGCCGTGCGCGGCGACGCCGCAGACCACCGAGCCGTAGCTGTGGCAGAACATCGACACCGGCGCCCGGCCGGGCAGGCCGCGCAGCAGCGCGTTCAGCCGGACGGCGCCCTCCTCGGCGCGCAGTCCGGTGGCCGCGTCCACACCGAGTCCGTCCGGTGCGGTGTAGTCGGCCCAGGCGATCACGGCCGTGCGCGTCGAGGGGCTCTCCGTCCGCTCGGCCGCGTACAGGGCCTTGGCCATCCCGACCGGCGCGCTGTACTTGCGGTACGTCCGCTGGAAGGTGAGCAGGTCGGTGTCGACACCGGGGACGACGACGGAGATCCGGTCGGCCCTGGTGAGGTTGCCGAACACCTCCGCGACCCGGCCCGAGCCCGCGGGGTCGAAGGCGAGGATGTGCCGGCCGGGACGCATCAGCGCCTCGTAGCGCTCCATCCGCTGGCCCGCGTCCTGCTGTCCCGCCCTGCTGATCCGGTTGTCGTGCATGCGCTCGCGCTCGACCGCACGCGCCTGGCCCAGCGCGATGTGGTTGGCGCGGTAGCGCAGCTTGGCGGGGGCGCCGTTCATGTTGCCGACCGCCAGGGGATAGCGGTGGGCCAGCCGGTCGCGCTCGTGCGCGGTGAGCGAGGCGAAGAACCGGGTGAGGCGCGCGGGGGCCGCCTCGGGGTCCGGCAGGGCACGTCCGTGCAGGGTGCCGTGCTCCCACTTGTCGAGTGAGTGCTGCAGCGCGGTCGACTCCCGGTGGGTGTGCAGGGCGGTCCAGCCCGTGGTCGCGAGCATCACGAACACGACGGACAGCGCGAGCATGGCGCGCCAGACGTTGAGCGGCGGGGAGGTGTCGAAGGAAGTCACTGGGAGGACACACTAGGAGAACGGGAGGGTCTCGGGGTAACCGAGTGATGGGTATCACGTTTCGGTAACCGCCGAACGCTCCCGTGACGTCCTCAGCCCGTACGCCAGTTCCCGGTCAGTGCCGAGCCCAACTGGTCCAGGTACGAAGCGGTCAGATGCCGGATCGCCTCCAGGCTGAAGTCGTCACCCGTGCACCACTGCCGTTCGGTGACCCTCATCACCCCGCCGAACACGGCCACGGCGAGGCGCGGACGGGGGTCGGTGTCCACGTCGACGCCCTCCCGTTCGGCGAGCAGCCGCGCGATGGTCTCCTCGGTGGCCACGGAGCGCCGCAGATGCGCGGCGAGCAGCGCGGGCGTCGACTCGATGGTCCGGTACATGCGCAGGTACAGCTCCACCGGAACGGCCGACTCGACCGTCTCCTGTATTGCCTCCCAGCCCTCCAGGACCGCCTGCCGCAGCGCCTCCATAGGCGCCTCGTGCGCGGGTCTCGCCCGTACGGACTCCACGAAGAGCGCCTCCGTCATCTCCTGGACGGCGAAGGCCACCTCCTCCTTGCCGGCGAAGTAGCGGAAGAAGGTGCGCTGCGAGACGTCGACGGCCTCGGCGATCTCGTCGACCGTGGTGTGCTCGTAGCCCTGCGTGGTGAACAGTTCGAGAGCGGCCCGCAGCAGCGCCTCCCGAGTACGCCGCTTCTTGCGGTCGCGCAGCGTCTCCATCGGCCTCTCCCGTGAAATGTCCTTCCAGCTCAGGCTATGCGCTGGTGTCCTGTCAGTTACCGACTTGTGAATTGGTTTGTCAACTGTCAGCGACTGACACTAGCCTCTAAGGTATGACTAGTCAGACCACCATCGACACGACGGGGCCGGGGGACCGGGCATCGGCCGACCCGTCGGGGCCGGCCCCGGCCGCGGGGCTGCGCGGCCACCCATGGCTCACCCTCATCACCGTCGCCGTAGGCGTCATGATGGTGGCCCTCGACGGCACCATCGTGGCCATCGCCAACCCGGCCATCCAGAAGGACCTCGGCGCGAGCTTCGCCGACGTCCAGTGGATCACCAACGGCTACTTCCTCGCTCTCGCGGTCTGTCTGATCACCGCGGGCAAGCTGGGTGACCGCTTCGGCCACCGGCAGACCTTCCTGATCGGTGTGACCGGCTTCGCCGCCGCCTCGGGCGCCATCGGCCTGTCGAACAGCATCGCCGCGGTCGTCACCTTCCGCGTGTTCCAGGGCCTGTTCGGCGCACTGCTGATGCCGGCCGCGCTCGGCCTGCTGCGGGCCACCTTCCCGGCCGAGAAGCTGAACATGGCGATCGGCATCTGGGGCATGGTCATCGGCGCCTCCACCGCGGCCGGCCCGATCCTCGGCGGCGTCCTCGTGGAGCACGTCAACTGGCAGTCGGTGTTCTTCATCAACGTGCCGGTCGGCGTCATCGCCCTGCTGCTGGGCCTGCTGATCCTGCTGGACCACCGCGCCGAGAACGCGCCGCGCTCCTTCGACCTGCCGGGCATCGTGCTGCTGTCGGGCGCGATGTTCTGCCTGGTGTGGGCGCTCATCAAGGCGCCGACCTGGGGCTGGGGAGACGTCAAGACCTGGGGCTTCATCGGTGCCTCGGCGCTGCTGTTCGTCCTGTTCGCGGTCTGGGAGACGAAGGTCGCCGAGCCGCTGATCCCGCTGGGGATGTTCCGCTCGATCCCGCTGTCCGCGGGTGTCGTGCTGATGGTCCTGATGGCGATCGCCTTCATGGGCGGCCTGTTCTTCGTGACGTTCTACCTCCAGAACGTGCACGGCATGAGCCCCATCGACGCGGGCCTGCACCTGCTTCCGCTCACCGGCATGATGATCGTCGGCTCCCCGCTGGCGGGCGCCGCGATCACCAAGCTCGGCCCGCGCATCCCGCTGGCCGGCGGCATGGCGGCCACCGCCGTCGCCATGTACGGCATGTCGACGCTGAAGGCCGACACCGGCAGCGGCCTGATGTCCGTCTGGTTCGCCCTGCTGGGCTTCGGCCTCGCGCCGGTCATGGTCGGCGCCACCGAGGTGATCGTGGGCAACGCGCCCATGGAGCTGTCCGGTGTGGCGGGCGGCCTGCAGCAGGCGGCCATGCAGATCGGCGGCAGCCTCGGCACGGCCGTGCTGGGCGCGGTGATGGCCTCCAGGGTGGACAGCGAGCTGCCGGGCAACTGGGCCGGCGCGGGACTGCCGAAGCTGACCCCGGAACAGCTCGACCAGGCCTCCGAGGCGGTCCAGGTGGGCGTGGCGCCGGTGACCAAGGGCATGCCCGAGGCCCTCGTCGCGAAGATCACCACGGTCGCCCACGACACCTTCATCTCCGGCATGAGCCTCGCCTCCCTCGTCGCGGCGGGCGTGGCGGCGGTCGCGGTGCTGGTCGCGTTCCTCACCAAGCGGGGCGAGAACGCGGAGGCGGGCGCGGGCGTCGGTCACATCTGACGCCCCGTTCCATGCCCGTTCCCGGCGGAGTTCGCTCATCAGGGTGACTCCGCTCAAGATCCCTCGCTCCGGGTGCGCGCCGCAGGTCACAGTGGGTCAGGTCCTCCGCAGGGCATGCGGGGACCGCCGGGCCGCGGCGCGCGCTGCTGGAGGGGGGCAGCGCGCGCAGGTCTGTCCCGGGAAAACCGGGGTACCCGCCCATCGAGGCCGAACTGACCATGACCATGAGGGAGTTGATGATGGCTGGCTTCGGGCACGGAACGCGCGGGTACCCCCGGTCACGCGGCCGTTCGTGGCAGCGGACCGGGCCGGACCGTGCGACGCTCGGCATCATCGGTACCGTCTGCGCGGTCGCCGGATTCTTCGCACTGGGCATCATCCTCGGCCCGGTGGCGATGTTCTGCGGCTGGCAGTCCATGGGCCGCAAGTGGTCCGCAGACCGCAACATCCCGGCCGTGGTCGCCCTGGTCCTGGGTGCGATCGACACTCTGCTGTCCCTCATCGCCCTGGCGGGCGCAGCCACTTGGGGCCACGGCCTCCTCTGAGCCCGTCTCCGGCCAACGCCCGTGGCTCCCGTCGGAGCCGCGGGCGTCGTCGTCCCCGAACTGCGGCAGGCGCGCCGCAGGGGCGGCACGGGTGGGCGATGGGGGTCTCTCCCTCACTCGAGCGAAGCCGAGCGTGGGGAGGCGCCCCGCGAGCGCGGACAGGCGGAACACCGCGACGCCCACCGAGGCACGGACGACAGCGAACCCCGGCTCGGTCCGGCCCCCGCTGACGCACGGACGCGAACCCCGGCTCGGTCGAGCCCCGCGCTCACCGAGGCACGGGCAACCAGCCGACCGGGCTCGGCCGGCCGCCCGGCACCGCGGGCCCGTCCGCCCCGCACCGCACCGCGGCCAAGCCGACCCCGGCCGACCGGCGGAGCCGCCCCTCACCGCCGCTGACCCTCCCGCTCCCCGGTCAGCCGGGCCACCTCCGCCCGCAGCAACCGCACCTCCTCCGCCAGAGCGGCGATCGCCTCCGTCTGCCGCCGCTCCTCCACGTCGTCCTTCTCGAACCGCGAGATGAACCACGCCGCGATGTTCGCCGTCACCACACCGAGCAACGCGATCCCGGACAGCATCAGCCCGACCGCGATCATCCGCCCCAGCCCGGTGGTCGGCGCGTGGTCCCCGTACCCCACCGTCGTCATCGTCGTGAAGGACCACCACACGGCGTCACCCAGCGTCCGGATGTTCCCGTCCGGGGACTCCCGTTCCACCGACAGCACCGCCAGCGACCCGAACATCAGCAGTCCGATCACCGACCCCACGACATACGTCGTCAGCCGGATCTGCGGAGCCATCCGTGCCCGCCGCCCCACCAGCAGCAGCGTCGACACCAGCCGCAGCAGCCTGAGCGGCTGCAGCATCGGCAGGACCACCGCGCACAGATCGGGCCAGTGCCGGCGCACGAACTCCCTGCGCCGGGGCGCGAGCGCCAGCCGCACGAGGTAGTCCACCGCGAAGGCGCCCCACACCACCCACTCGACCCCCGTGCACAGGGCCGTCAGCGAGTGGCCCGCCGAACCGTCCACGATGGGCACGGCGTACGCGACCGCGAAGGCCACGGTCAGTGCCAGCAGGGGCCGTTGGGTGAGCCGCTCCCACCGCGCCTGCGCGGCATTCGTCTCCATGCCCGCATCGTAAAGAAGAGGTAAGGGCGGCGGAGACTCCAACTCCGCCGCCCTCGTGCCCAGCGCCCTGTCACGGGCCGTGCGGTGCTACGCGTCGCCGCCCGCGGCACCCGGATCCGCCGCCGACACGTCCAGCAGCTGGTACCGGTCGATGGCCTGCTTCAGCACGGACCGGTCGACCTTGCCCTCCCGGGCCAGCTCGGTCAGCACCCCGACCACGATCGACTGCGCGTCGATGTGGAAGAACCGCCGCGCCGCGCCCCGGGTGTCGGCGAAGCCGAAGCCGTCCGCGCCGAGGGACTGGTACGTGCCCGGCACCCAGCGGGCGATCTGGTCCGGCACCGACCGCATCCAGTCGGACACGGCCACGAAGGGCCCCTCGGAGCCGCTGAGCTTCCGCGTCACGTACGGCACCCGCTGCTCCTCCTCCGGGTGCAGCAGGTTGTGCCGCTCGCAGTCCACGGCCTCGCGCCGCAGCTCGTTCCACGAGGTCGCCGACCAGACGTCCGCCCTGACGTTCCACTCCTCGGCGAGGAGCCGCTGGGCCTCCAGCGCCCACGGCACCGCGACACCGGACGCCATGATCTGCGCCGGGACCGAGCCGCCGGTGCCCTCGCTCAGCTTGTACACGCCCTTGACGATGCCCTCGACGTCCACGTTCGCCGGCTCGGCCGGGTGCTGGATGGGCTCGTTGTAGACGGTGAGGTAGTAGAAGACGTCCTCGCCGTGCGGGTGCTCGGCGTCGCCGCCGTACATCCGGCGCAGGCCGTCCTGCACGATGTGCGCGATCTCGTAGGCGTAGGCGGGGTCGTAGGCGACGCACGCCGGGTTGGTCGAGGCGAGGAGCTGCGAGTGGCCGTCCGCGTGCTGCAGACCCTCACCGGTCAGGGTCGTACGCCCCGCGGTCGCGCCCAGTACGAATCCGCGCGCGAGCTGGTCGGCCATCTGCCAGAACTGGTCGCCGGTGCGCTGGAAACCGAACATCGAGTAGAAGACGTACACCGGGATCAGCGGCTCGCCGTGCGTGGCGTAGGCGGAGCCGGCCGCGATCAGGGAGGCCGTGCAGCCCGCCTCGGAGATGCCGTCGTGCAGCATCTGGCCGGTCGGCGACTCCTTGTACGCGAGCAGCAGATCACGGTCGACCGCCTCGTACTGCTGGCCGAGCGGGTTGTAGATCTTCGCGCTCGGGAAGAACGAGTCCATGCCGAACGTGCGGTACTCGTCCGGCGCGATCAGCACGAACCGCTTGCCGATCTCCTTGTCCCGCATGAGGTCCTTCAGCAGCCGCACGAACGCCATGGTCGTCGCGATGGACTGCTGACCGGTGCCCTTCTTCACGGTCGCGTACGCCTTGTCGTCCGGCAGTGCCAGCGGCTTCGAGCGGACGACCCGGGTCGGCACGTATCCGCCGCACTGCTGGCGCCGGTCGTGCATGTACTGGATCTCCTCGGAGTCCCGCCCCGGGTGGTAGTACGGCGGCGCGCCGGACTCCAGCTCCTTGTCGGAGATCGGCAGGTGCAGCCGGTCGCGGAAGCGCTTGAGGTCGTCGACCGTCAGCTTCTTCATCTGGTGCGTGGCGTTGCGGCCCTCGAAGTTCGGGCCCAGCGTCCACCCCTTGACCGTCTTGGCCAGGATGACCGTCGGCTGGCCCTTGTGCTCCACGGCCGCCTTGAACGCCGCGTAGATCTTCCGGTGGTCGTGACCGCCGCGGCCCAGCATCAGGATCTGGTGGTCGCTCATGTTCTCGACCATCGCGCGCAGCCGGTGGTCGTCACCGAAGAAGTGATCCCGGATGTACGCGCCGGTCTCGGTCGCGTACGTCTGGAACTGGCCGTCCGGCGTGGTGTTCATCCTGTTGACCAGCACGCCGTCCCGGTCCTGCGCGAGCAGTGGGTCCCAGGAGCGGTCCCAGATCAGCTTGATCACGTTCCAGCCGGCGCCCCGGAAGACCGACTCCAGCTCCTGGATGATCTTCCCGTTGCCGCGCACCGGGCCGTCCAGGCGCTGGAGGTTGCAGTTGACCACGAAGGTCAGGTTGTCCAGGCCCTCGCGCGCGGCGATGCTCAGCTGGCCGAGCGACTCGGGCTCGTCCATCTCGCCGTCGCCGAGGAACGCCCACACCTGCGACTTGGAGGTGTCGGCGATGCCGCGCGCCTCCATGTAGCGGTTCATCCGCGCCTGGTAGATCGCGCCGAGCGGGCCGAGGCCCATGGAGACCGTCGGGAACTCCCAGAAGTCCGGCATGGAGCGCGGGTGCGGGTAGCTGGACAGCCCGTCGGGGTACTTCGACTTCTCCTGCCGGAAGCCGTCCAGCTGCTTCTCGGTGAGGCGGTCGAGCAGGTACGCGCGCGCGTAGATGCCGGGGGAGGCGTGGCCCTGGAAGAAGACCTGGTCGCCGCCGTCGCCCTCGTCCTTGCCGCGGAAGAAGTGGTTGAAGCCCACGTCGTACAGCGAGGCGGAGGAGGCGAAGGTGGCGATGTGGCCGCCGACGCCGATACCGGGGCGCTGGGCGCGCGAGACCATCACGGCCGCGTTCCAGCGGGTCGCGTTGAGGATCCTGCGCTCGATCTCCTCGTTGCCCGGGAAGAACGGCTCGGCCCTGGTGGGGATCGTGTTGACGTAGTCCGTGCTGCGCATCTCGGGCACGGCCACGCGCCGCTCGCGGGCCCGCTCGATCAGGCGGAGCATGAGATACCGGGCCCGCTCCCGGCCGCGCTCGTCGACCGCGGCGTCGAGGGAGTCGAGCCACTCCTGGGTCTCTTCGGGATCGAAGTCAGGAACCTGACTCGGAAGGCCGCCAATGATGATCGGATTGCGATCGGATCCGGAAGCCACGCTGTTCCTTACCTGTCGGAGGGCCACTTTTTCACTCGTGCCTACACCGTTCCCCATCGTGTACCTCGGGAAGACGTACGTCATCTCTACCGTGGGGTAACCGGCACACAGGGTCGGTCAAAACGCAACGATACGCCCGGGGTGTGACAGGCTTGCCAAACTTGTTCGAGAGCCGTTCGGCCGGATGATTCCGAATGGAACAAAGCGGGCACAAGCGTGTGATGTGGGTCTCGACGAATCGGGATACGGTGCCAGGAGTTGCGCCGACACGGCCGGGATCGTCACCGTTTCGGCGGTCCGTACGGCCGGGTACTTGCGCGATCCGTCCCGCCCGTGTGGACTACGGCCAATGCTTCGCGCACGCGCGTGGCTGAGATATTCACCAAGACTGATCAGGAGGCAAACCGTGAGCGCGACCGCGGACCACGCGGAGGAGCGGACGAACCCTGCCGCCAGGCTGGGGTTCCAGCCCGGGCAGGTGGTCCAGGAGATCGGCTACGACGACGACGTCGATCAGGAGCTCCGCGAGGCCATCGAGGAAGCCGTCGAGGGCGACCTGATGGACGAGGAATATGACGACGTGGCCGACGCCGTCGTGCTGTGGCATCGCGAGGAGGACGGTGACCTCACCGACGCGCTCGTCGACGCCACGACGTACATCGAGGAGGGCGGCACCATCCTGCTGCTCACGCCGAAGACCGGCCGCAGCGGGTACGTGGAGCCGAGCGACATCTCGGAGGCCGCGACGACCGCCGGCCTGACCGCGTCGAAGAGCGTCAGCGTCGGCAAGGACTGGAGCGGCAGCCGTCTGGCGACGCCGAAGGCCGCCAAGTCGAAGAAGTGACCGTCGCCGGACCGGGCCCGAGGGCCCGGTCCGGCCGCCGCGTGCCCCCCGGTGATCGCTGCGTAGGGTGGAACCGAGCGCTTGCCGCGCTCTGACCCGAACGGCCCACCGAAGGGATGCACGACGATGGCGATCCAGGTCGGCGACAAGGCGCCCGATTTCGAGCTCAAGGACAACCACGGCCGCACCGTGAACCTCGCCGACTTCCGCGGCGAGAAGAACGTGGTGCTGCTCTTCTACCCCTTCGCCTTCACCGGCGTCTGCACCGGCGAGCTGTGCGAGCTGCGCGACAACCTGCCGAAGTTCGCCGACCGCGACACCCAGCTCCTCGCCGTCTCCAACGACTCCATCCACACCCTGCGCGTCTTCGCCGAGCAGGAGGGCCTGGAGTACCCGCTGCTGAGCGACTTCTGGCCGCACGGCAACGTCTCGCGCGCCTACGGCGTCTTCGACGAGGACAAGGGCTGCGCCGTCCGGGGCACCTTCGTCATCGACAAGGAGGGCGTCGTGCGGTGGACCGTGGTCAACGGCCTGCCGGACGCCCGGGACCTGAACGAGTACGTGAAGGCGCTCGACACCCTGTGATCCTCCGGGTCCAGGGCCTGCGGAGAGCGGGAACCCGTCACTAGGATCGGCACGTTGATCCCATATCCGAAGCACGACGGGGCTTCCCGCCCCCGAACACCACATGGAGGACCCGTGGGAGTCAGCCTCAGCAAGGGCGGCAACGTATCGCTGACGAAGGAGGCCCCGGGCCTGACCGCCGTCATCGTCGGTCTGGGGTGGGACGTGCGCACCACGACCGGCACGGACTTCGACCTCGACGCCAGCGCGCTGCTGCTGAACAACGCCGGCAAGGTCGCGAGCGACCAGCACTTCGTCTTCTTCAACAACCTCAAGAGCCCCGACGGCTCCGTCGAGCACACCGGTGACAACATCACCGGTGAGGGCGAGGGCGACGACGAGCAGATCAAGATCAACCTGGCGGGCGTCCCGGCCGACGTCGAGAAGATCGTCTTCCCGGTGTCGATCTACGACGCCGAGAACCGCCAGCAGTCCTTCGGTCAGGTCCGCAACGCGTTCATCCGCGTGGTGAACCAGGCGGGCGAGCAGGAGATCGCGCGCTACGACCTCAGCGAGGACGCCTCCACCGAGACCGCGATGGTCTTCGGCGAGCTCTACCGGCACGGCGCGGAGTGGAAGTTCCGCGCCATCGGCCAGGGGTACGCCTCCGGCCTGCGCGGCATCGCGCAGGACTTCGGCGTCAACGTCTGACACGTACGACAGCACCGGCGTCAGGCGCCGCACGGTTCCCGTGCGGCGCCCGGGGGTGCCCCCTTTGGGGGAGTGCACGACAACCAAAGAAGCACCACTAGGGGAGGACCAGCATCATGGGCGTCACGCTCGCCAAGGGAGGCAACGTCTCCCTCTCCAAGGCCGCACCGAACCTCACCAACGTCATGATCGGGCTCGGCTGGGACGCGCGCTCCACCACCGGCGCCCCCTTCGACCTGGACGCCAGCGCCCTGCTGTGCGGCGCCGGGAACCGGGTGCTGGGCGACGACTGGTTCGTGTTCTACAACCAGCTCACGAGCCCCGACGGCTCGGTGGAGCACACCGGCGACAACCTCACCGGTGAGGGCGAGGGTGACGACGAGTCGATCCTGGTGGACCTGACCAAGGTCCCCCTCCAGTGCGAGAAGATCATCTTCCCCGTCTCGATCCACGCCGCCGACGAGCGCGGCCAGACCTTCGGCCAGGTCTCCAACGCGTTCATCCGCGTGGTCAACCAGGCCGACGGCCAGGAACTGGCCCGCTACGACCTGAGCGAGGACGCCTCCACCGAGACCGCCATGATCTTCGGCGAGCTGTACCGCTACCAGAGCGAGTGGAAGTTCCGGGCCGTGGGCCAGGGGTACGCGTCGGGGCTGCGGGGCATCGCCCTGGACTTCGGAGTCAACGTCTCCTGAAGCCGGACGCGGCGCGTGCGCACAAGGCTTCCGGGTTCACCTCTCCCGCGCCCGTGATCTTCGAGGGGTCAAGGTGCGCTGACGGCACGAGGCGGGGACCTGCGGTGTTGTGACGGAGGTCCCCTCACCGCCCCTGATGGCGCAGTGCCCCTCTAGACTCGTGGTCAACATTTAGCAAAGCCGAGTACGGCGCGGGGGAAACTCTCCCCCCAGACATCGTCTGGGAGGTGCCCCCACAACACGATGGGGTAGCCAGTGCTTCTGAAAACCTTCGGCTGGTCGTTCGCGGTCACCGCGCTCGGCCTGGTCGCGGCCGCGTTCTACGGGGGGTGGACCGCCTTCGGGATCGTGGCGATCCTCGCCATCCTCGAGATCTCGCTGTCGTTCGACAACGCGGTGGTCAACGCCGGAATCCTGAAGAAGATGAACGCCTTCTGGCAGAAGATCTTCCTCACCGTGGGCGTCCTCATCGCGGTGTTCGGCATGCGGCTGGTCTTCCCCGTCGTCATCGTCGCGATCAGCGCCAAGATGGGCCCGATCGAGGCCGTCGACCTCGCGCTCAACAACAAGGACCGCTACCAGGAGCTCGTCACCGACGCCCACCCGGCGATCGCCGCGTTCGGTGGCATGTTCCTGCTGATGATCTTCCTCGACTTCATCTTCGAGGACCGGGACATCCAGTGGCTGCGCTGGATCGAGCGCCCGCTCGCCAAGCTCGGCAAGGTCGACATGCTGTCGGTCTGCATCGCGCTGATCGTCCTGCTCATCACCGCCTTCACCTTCGCCACCCACGCCCACCAGCACGGCGGCGCCCACGTCGACAAGGCGCAGACGGTCCTGATCGCCGGCATCGCCGGCCTGATCACCTACATGATCGTCGGCGGACTCTCCGGCTTCTTCGAGGACCGTCTCGAGGAGCAGGAGGAGCGTGAGCACGAGGAGGAGGAAGAGGCCGCGCGCGCCGGCAAGAAGCGCTCGCCGGTCGTCCTGGCCGGCCAGGCCGCGTTCTTCATGTTCCTCTACCTCGAGGTCCTGGACGCGTCCTTCTCCTTCGACGGTGTGATCGGCGCCTTCGCCATCACCAACGACATCGTCCTCATGGCGCTCGGCCTCGGCATCGGCGCGATGTACGTCCGGTCCCTGACCGTGTACCTGGTCCGCCAGGGCACCCTCGACGACTACGTCTACCTGGAGCACGGCGCCCACTACGCCATCGGCGCCCTGGCCGTGATCCTCATGGTCACCATCCAGTACGAGATCAACGAGGTCATCACCGGCCTCGTCGGCGTCGTCCTGATCGCCTGGTCCTTCTGGTCCTCCGTCCGCCGCAACCGCGCCCTCGCGGCCGCGGGCGAGGGCACCGACGAGAAGGCGGAGGTCTCCTCCGGGGTCTGACGGCCCTGGTGAGCCCCTGGGGGCCCGCGTCCGGATCGGACCGGTGGGCGCCCCCTACGGGCAAGATCAGGGACGTGACGGGGTGTGACGCCCCGCGCCGTGAGGAACGCTCTGATCGGGGCGGCCGACGTGGTCGGCCGCCCCGACGGCGTTCGAGACGAGTACCTGGGGGCGGGAATGGGATTCTTCGACGGGCTGCGCGGCGGGCGCACCGCCGAGTTCGACTCGGGCAGCGCCGCGAGCAACGCGATCGAACTGACCAGGCGGCACCAGCAGGTGTCCCTCACCAAACAGGACGCGGCCACCGGCCACCTGCGCGTCAACCTGACCTGGCGGATGCGGACCTCCGACTTCGACGTCAACCAGCGCACCAGCCTCTTCCGGCACCCCTTCCGGGCACTGAAACCACCGGAGGTGCTCGGCCACGGGGAGAGCATGGTCAACGTCGACCTCGACCTGGGCTGCCTGTACGAGCTGATGGACGGCACCAAGGGGGTCGTCCAGCCCCTCGGCGGCTACCTCGGCGACGTCAACGCACCGCCGTACATCAAGCTCAGCGGCGACGACCGGTTCGGCTCGGCGTCCGGCGAGACCATGTACGTCAACCTGGACCATCGGGACGCCATCAAGCGGCTGCTGGTGTTCGTGTACATCTACGACCGCACACCGGCCTTCGACCGCACGCACGCCATCGTCACGCTCTACCCCAGCAACGGCCCCCGCATCGAGATAGGCCTCGACGAACGCCACCCCCAGGCCCGGTCCTGCGCGGTCGTCATGATCGAGAACGTGAAGGGGGAACTGGTCGTCCGGCGCGAGGTCAAGTTCGTCTACGGCTTCCAGGGCGAACTCGACCGGCTGTACGGCTGGGGACTGACCTGGGGACGGGGCTACAAGTCGAAGGTGGAGCAGTAGCCCCTACCGGCCGATGAACTGCGGCCCCTGGGGCGGCAGCCGGAAGTCGGGGTCCAGCGGAGCCGCCGAAACCGGCTGCGGCTGGGCCTGCGGATAACCGTAGGCGGGCAGCCCCGAGGTCGGCTGCGGATAGCCGTACGCCGGCTGCTGGGGCGACGCCGTCTGCGGATAGCCGTACGCCGGCTGGGACGGCACCGCCGTCGTCGGCTGCTCCGGCGGAAGCGGCTGGGACGTCGTCTCCGGCGGAGCCTGCCGAGGCTCGTCCACCTCCGACTCGTCCACCGAGATGCCGAAGTCCGTGGCCAGGCCGCGCAGACCGTTGGAATAGCCCTCACCCAGCGCGCGGAACTTCCAGCCCTCGCCGCGCCGGTACAGCTCACCGCAGATCAGGGCGGTCTCCGCACCCGTCTCCGGCTTGATCTCGAAATGGGCCAGCGGCTCGCCGTCGGCGACGGCGGCGTCGTACAGCAGGATGCACAGCGCCGGCACCTGGTCGAAGGAGACACCGTCCGCCGAAGCGACCAGCAGCACCCGCCCCACACCCGGCTCCACACCGGCGAGATCGGACTGGATGGTGTCGGTCAGGCCCTCCGGGGCCCGCTTCTTGCCCAGCCGCCAGACCTTCCCCGAGGGGTGCCGGGGCTGGTTGTAGAACACGAAGTCCTCGTCGGAGCGCACACGGCCGTCCTGGCCCAGCAGCAGCGCCGAGGCGTCCACGTCCGGAACCCCCTGCCCGGGCGTCCAGCGCAGCACGGCGCGCACCGTGGTGGCCTCGAGCGGGACGTTGGACCCCTTCAGCATCGCGTGCGTCATGCGGTCATCCTGCCTTCTGGGTCCTGGCCACGACAATGCGGGGTGTGGTGGCGCCGATGCGGGCCGGTTACCGGAAGTTCATGCCCGGTGGGAACCCCCGACATCGATCCCTACGTACTATTACCGGCCACCCTTTACCGAATCCAGAGGTCCGACCCGGACCCCTAAGGAGCCGTATGCGTCATTTCGGGCACATCGCCCCCGAGGTGCGGAAGCGTCTCTTCCATCAGGAGCCGTGCGAGTTCACCGCCGACTCCCCGGCCCGGCTGCTCTCCGCGGCCCTGGGCGCCACGCTGTACAGCCCGGCCACCCGGCCGCAGCTGGCCGACGACATCGTCAAACAAGCCGGCAACGGCGTGGTCTCGATGGTGCTGTGCCTGGAGGACTCCATCAGCGACGCGGACGTCGCCGCAGGCGAGGAGAACCTCGTCCGGCAGTTCGCCGACCTCGACTCCCGTACGGGAACCGAACCGCCCCTGCTGTTCATCCGGGTGCGGGCCCCCGAACAGATCCCCGACCTCGTACGGCGTCTCGGACCGACCGTGCGGCTGCTATCCGGCTTCGTCCTGCCCAAGTTCACCGAGGAGAGCGGCAACCCCTTCCTGGAGGCCCTCGCCCGCGCCGAGAGCGAGAGCGGACGCCGGCTCTTCGCCATGCCCGTCCTCGAATCGCCCGAGCTGCTCTACCGCGAGAGCCGCGTCGACACCCTGGAGGGCATCGCCCGCGCCGTCGGCAGGTACCGCGACCGGGTCCTCGCCCTGCGCCTCGGCGTCACCGACTTCTGCTCCTCCTACGGCCTGCGCCGGGCCCCCGACATGACCGCCTACGACGTCCAGATCGTCGCCTCCGTGATCGCCGACGTGGTCAACATGCTGGGCCGCGCCGACGGCAGCGGCTTCACCGTCACCGGCCCCGTCTGGGAGTACTTCCGGGTCCCCGAGCGCATGTTCAAGCCACAGCTGCGGCAGAGCCCCTTCCTCGAGGTGCAGGCCGTCGACCTGCGCGAGAAGCTCATCGAACACGCGATGGACGGACTGCTCCGGGAGATCTCCCTCGACCAGGCCAACGGCCTGCTCGGCAAGACCTGCATCCACCCCTCCCACGTCCTGCCCGTGCACGCGCTGTCAGTCGTCAGCCACGAGGAGTTCAGCGACGCCGCGGACATCCTCCGGCCGGAACGCGGCGGCGGGGGTGTACTCCGGTCGGCCTACACGAACAAGATGAACGAAGTGAAACCGCACCGCGCCTGGGCCGAACGCACCCTGCTGCGCGCCGAGGTGTTCGGCGTGGCCGGCGAGGACGTCGGCTTCGTCGAACTGCTCACCGCCGGAATAACCGGCTGACCCCTCCCAACCCAAGGAACGCATGAACAACGCAGTGAACGACGGGGTCTGGTCCGGCAGCTGGGTCGCCGAGCGACTCGGAGTCGGACTGGAGGGCGACGACGGGCTGCCGGACCTGCTCGGACTCGCGCTGCGCCGCAACCCCAAGCGGGCCCACCTGCTGGTCTCCAACGTGCTCGGCAAACACGTACCCCAGTCACCCTCCGTGGTCTACGGCCACGGATTCCGGCTGGGCCGCCGGGTCCGCGCGCTGCTCGGCGAGACGGCGGCCGCCTCCGCCGTCGTCCTCGGCTACGCGGAGACCGCCACCGGCCTCGGCCACGCCGTCGCCGACGGCCTGGGCCTCGCCCCGTACCTGCACTCCACCCGCCGCCCCGTGACCGGCATCGCCCCCGCCGGCGGCTTCGAGGAGTCCCACTCCCACGCCACCTCCCACCTGCTGCTCCCCGCGGACCCCGCCCTGCTCGCCGGCGACGGCCCGCTGGTCCTGGTCGACGACGAGTTCTCCACCGGCAACACGGTCCTCAACACCATCACCGACCTGCACACCCGCCACCCCCGGGAGCGGTACGTGGTGGTCGCCCTGGTCGACATGCGCTCACCCGAGGACACAGCCCGCCTGCAGCGGTTCGCGGACGACATCGGCGCCCGCGTCGACCTGGTCGCCGCCGCCTCCGGCACCGTACGGCTGCCCGACGACGTCCTCGCCAAGGGCCAGGAACTGGTCGCACGGCACGAGACCGCCCGGCCCGACGAGACACCCGGACCGCCCCGCGGCCGCATCACCCGCGTCGACCTCGACTGGCCCCACGGCCTGCCCGACGGCGGCCGCCACGGCTTCACCCCCGCGCACCGCGCCCGCCTGGAAGCCGCCCTGCCCGCCATGGCGGCCCGGCTCGCCGAAGCACTGCCCACCGGCGCCCGGCACGTCCTCGTACTCGGCTTCGAGGAACTGATGTACGCCCCGCTGCGCCTCGCCCGCGAACTCGAACAGATCGCCCCCGAAACCCGGGTGCGCTTCTCCACCACCACCCGCTCACCCGTCCTCGCCGTCGACGACCCCGGCTACGCGATCCGCACCCGCCTCGTCTTCCCGGCCCACGACGACCCCGCCGACGGCTCCGGCGAGCGCTACGCCTACAACGTCGCGGGCGCCGGCTTCGACGCCGTCGTCGCCGTGGTCGACTCGGCCGCCGACACCCCCGCACTGCACGCCCCCGACGGCCTGACGGCCCGCCTCGCCGCCCACACCCCGCACGTCCTGCTCGCCGTCGTCCCCTCCCACGTCCCCGCGCCCGCCTCCACCACCCCCGAAAGGCCGGACATGCTGCCCGAGCCCCTCCGCGGCCCCGCCTTCTCCTCGTACCCGCCCGACGAGGTCGGCTGGCTGCTGCGGGACCTCTCGGACGTCACCCTCGAAGCACCGACCGAGGAGCGGGAGGAGGCCATCCAGAGCGGCGGCGCCCACTACGCCGAGTCGCTCCCCGTCGAGTACCAGCCCAGCGAGCAGTACCAGCAGCTCTTCCACGCCGCCCTGGACGCCTCGGCCACCCGCATCGCACACGCCGTCGGAGTCGTCACCGAGACCGTCCTCGACGAGCACTCACCCCGGCCCGTACTGGTCTCCCTCGCCCGCGCGGGCACCCCCGTCGGCATCCTGATGCGCCGCTGGGCCCGGTTCCGGCACGGCCTCGACCTCCCGCACTACGCCGTCTCCATCGTCCGCGGCCGCGGCATCGACGCCAACGCCCTGCGCTGGCTGGCCGCCCACCACGACCCCCGCGACGTCGTCTTCGTCGACGGCTGGACCGGAAAGGGCGCCATCACCCGCGAACTCGCCGAAGCGATAGAGGAGTTCGAGAAGACCGAGGGCATCACCGGCTTCAACCCCGAGATCGCCGTCCTCGCCGACCCCGGCTCCTGCGTACGCACCTACGGCACCCGAGAGGACTTCCTCATCCCCTCCGCCTGCCTCAACTCCACCGTCTCCGGCCTGATCTCCCGCACCGTCCTGCGCGCCGACCTGGTCGGCGCGCACGACTTCCACGGCGCGAAGTACTACCGCGAACTCGCCGGCGCCGACGTCTCCATGGCCTTCCTCGACACCGTCAGCGACCGCTTCCAGAACGTCACCGACACCGTCGACAGCGCCGTCAAGGAACTCAAGACCGAGGACCGCACCCCCACCTGGGCCGGCTGGCGGGCCGTCGAGCGGATCAGCGAGGAGTACGGCATCCACGACGTCAACCTCGTCAAACCCGGCGTCGGCGAGACCACCCGCGTACTGCTGCGCCGCGTGCCCTGGAAGATCCTCGCCAAAGCCGGCGCCGGCCCCGACCTCGACCACGTACGCCTGCTCGCCGGACAACGCGGCGTCCCCGTCGAGGAGGTCGCCGAACTGCCCTACACCTGCGTCGGACTCATCCACCCCAAGTACACCCGGGGCGCCACCGGCGCCGACGGCCGGGCGGTGAACGTCTGATGCCGGTACTCGTCGCCAGCGACCTCGACCGCACACTGATCTACTCCGCCGCGGCCCTCGCCCTGACCATGCCCGACGCACGGGCCCCCCGGCTGCTCTGCGTGGAGGTCCACGAGAGCAGACCGCTGTCCTACATGACCGAGACCGCCGCCCGGCTGCTCACCGACCTCGGCGACACGGCCGTCTTCGTACCCACCACGACCCGCACCCGCAAGCAGTACCAGCGCATCAACCTGCCCGGACCCCAGCCGGCCTACGCGATCTGCGCCAACGGCGGACACCTGCTGGTCGACGGGGCCACCGACCACGACTGGCACGCGCGCGTACTGGCACGCCTCGCCGACGAGTGCGCGCCGCTCGACGAGATCCGCGACCACCTCATGCGGACCGCCGACCCCGTCTGGGTGCGCAAGCACCGGATCGCCGAGGACCTCTTCGCCTACCTCGTCGTCGAACGCGAACTGCTCCCCGACGACTGGATGAAGGAACTGGCCGCCTGGGCGGAGAACCGCGGCTGGACGGTCTCCCTCCAGGGCCGCAAGATCTACGCCGTCCCCAAGCCGCTCACCAAGAGCGCGGCCGTACGCGAGGTCGCCCGCCGCACCGGAGCCGAGCTGACCCTCGCCGCCGGGGACTCCCTCCTCGACGCCGACCTGCTCCTCGCCGCCGACCGGGGCTGGCGCCCCGGACACGGCGAACTGGCCGACAGCCAGTGGACCGCGCCGGCCATCACCGCCCTGCCGGAACGGGGCGTGCTCGCCGGCGAACGGATCACCCGGGAGTTCCTGCGGGCCGCCCGGGGCGAAACACCGGCCGGCCCGTCCCGCTGATCAGCCGCAGCAGCCCCCGCCGCAGCAGCCGCCACCCCCGCCGCCGGCGTTCGGCGCCGCGGCCGGGGCGCCGGCCGTGCCGCCCACGGCCACCGTCGACAGCAGCTTCACCGTGTCGTCATGGCCCGCCGGGCAGGCGGCGGGGGCGGCGGACTCCGCCATCGGACGGCTCAGTTCGAAGGTGTCACCGCAGGTACGGCAACGGTACTCATAGCGAGGCATGCGCCCAGAGTAACCGGCACCCGCCCCGGAATCACCGCAGACCGGGACGGTCGGACCCGCCCTCCTCCTTGCCCGGCAGCGACTTCGCCACCGGCGTGCCACCCGCCCCGCGCTCACGCTCCGCGAATCCGGCGGCCGATTCGGGATGGCGCGCCCGGTAGTACGGATTGTCCGGCGGCAAGGTGGAACCGACCCGGCCGTACATCCCGAAGGTCATCAGCAGCAGCCCCACGATGAAACTGAAGAACACGTTCTGGATCCGGAACGCCAGGAAGTTGTACTCACCGTCCAGCAGGGCCAGGTTCAGAAAGCCGTTCAGCAGGAACAGCACCCCGAACACCATGTTCAGCGTCGACGCCACGTTCCCGCCGATCACCATGCCCGCCAGCAGGATCACCCCGACGACGATGGACAGCACACTCAGCGTGCCGTTGGTGTTCAGCCCGATGACCCTGTCACCGCCGGTGTTGAAGAAACCGATCTGGTCGATCAGCCCCAGAATGCCGAAGACGAGCAGGAACGCGCCGATCAGGGCCGCCCCGACGCGGTAGACCGTGTTCAGACGGTGATCGACGGGCAGATGCTCGTCGAACCGGATCCGCCGCTTCGTGTTGACTGCGTGTGTGGCCATGTCCGCTCCCTCCGGGCGCTAACGGAGGCCATCCATCCATCCAGCATCCGCCCGCCCACCCCGAACCGCCACCACACGAACCGGCACCCCGGAGCCACACCGAACACCCGGCACCTCGGCGACCCGCGGCCACACCGGGGACCCGCCTCAGCGGCCCGCGCCGCCCCCGCGCTCCTCACGGATCCGCGACACCACCCCGGCCACCGCCTGCCGCACCGCCTCCAACTCCGTCAGGAAGTGCCAGTAGTCCGGGTGCCGACCCTCCAGCGACCCCACCGCCCGCTCCAGGCGGCCCACCGCCTCGTCCAGCGGACGCGCATGCCGCAGCTCGGGCGTCGTACGCCCCGTCATGGCCAGCCGCTGGGCATCCCGGATCGCGAACCGGGTCCGCTCCGTCTCCGCCTGCGGATCCTTCTGCACCGCGTTCAGCCGGGCGAGCCGGTCACCGGCGGCCGACACCGCCTCGTCCGTACCGTTCAGCAGCGCCCGCACCGTCGAGAGCAGCGACGTGGCGTCCGCCCACCGCTGCGCCTCCCGCGCCGTCTGCGCCTCGCGCAGCTTCAGCTCGGCCTGCCGCACGTTCTCCGCGGCCTGCGCCGGCACCTGCTGCAGATCCTGCCAGCACGCCGCCGCGAACCGCCGCCGCAGCTCACTGAGGACCGGATCGACCTGCCCCGCCCGGGTGGTCAGCGCCTGCGCACGGGTGCGCAGACTGACCAGCCGGTGATCGATCTCCGCCGCCCGCTCCGGCAGCCGCTCCGCCTCGGCCCGGATCGCGGCGGCCTCCCGCTGCACCCGCTCGGCCCGCTCCAGCGTCGGCGCCACCCCGTGCTGCCCGGCCCCCTGATTCAGCCTCGTCAGCTCCGGGGACAGCGCCGCGAGCCGGGCGGCGAGATCGTCCGCCGCCAGCCCCTTCCCCCGTACGGTGTCCAGCGCGTTGCTCGCCCCCAGCAGCGCCTGCCGGGCCCGCTCCACGGCCGGCGCGAGGCGGGCCAACTGGGTCTCGGCCTTGCCCAGCAAAGGCCCCAGCGAGCTGCCGAAACGGTCCAGCTCCTGCTTGACCCGCACCAGCTCGTCCTTGGCGGCGGTCAGCTCGCTCCGCGCTCGGGCGGCCGTGGCGGCCTCCAGACCGTCGCGGTCCAGGTCGTGGGCGTCGACGGCCTGGATGTACCGCTGACTGACCTCGTCGATCCGCGCGCCCAGCGCGGCGAAGTCGGCGACCGCGCGCCGGGCGGCGGGGGAGTCGTCCACGGCCGTGATGGTCTCCACCGAGATCCGCAGATCCCGCTGGGCGGTGTCCAGTTCGTAGAACGCCGCGGCCGCGGCGTCCTTCGCGGCCTGCGCCTCGGCCCGCTGACTCTCCGCCCGCCCGCCGAACCACCGCCGGGTGCCGCCCCCGGCGAACGCGGCCGGCAGCACCAGCGCGACCATCACCGGCACACTCATCAGCGTCAGGACGTCATGCGCCCCCGCGAACCCACGCCGGGTCCGTCCGGTCGGCGACGGCGGGTACGACTGCGTGGATGGCGTGCCCGGTGTCGCCGTCACATCCCTCTCCCGTGCTGTGGTCCGCCCTACCTGGTGTCATTCTCCCACCTGTTGAAGACGAACACACGAGCCCGTCAGTTCGCCGGACGGTCCACGACTTTCAGTGGGAGGGCACGGGTTCCCGTTTCGAACGAGTGACCTTTCCGGCGAGCCGTCGTTGAAGGCGACAGGGGATTCTTCGAGGCCGGTCTTCTCAGGGGGGCGAGTGGGAGAGCTGCGGACGCCGGCGCGCCCGTTCGTCGTACCCGGCCCCACCGGCGTCTCGATCCGGACGCGGCTGCGGGTGACGCGGGCGGACGCCGCCGTGCTCACCGAGGTGGGCATGTTCCTGGGCTCGCTCGCGTCGAGGGACCTGGCGGAGAGGTCGCGGCGGGGATTGGGACGGGACGCCGCCGACCGGGCCGGGCGCAAGCGGGCGCTGACGGGGGACACCTCCGCGCGCTGGGCGGGCACCATCACCGGGGCGACGCACGATCAGTGGGCGCTGGCCCGGCGTGGGCAGGCCGAGGAGATGGCATGGCTGCGGGGTGAGATCAAGCGGATCGGGAGCCGGCTGGCCCGGCCGCTGGGTGCCGGGGCCGACAGACGGACCGGGGCCGTACGCGGATACGCCGGCCGTGCGGAGTGGCATGCGAAGTCCCGCCGTCTTCACGCTCTCAGGGACCGGCTGGGATCGCTGGAAGGGGATTGGACGGATGGCCGGGTGCGTGTGGTGCGCGGTGGCAAGAACCTCGCCCGCCTGCGTCACCACCTGGACCGGGCGGGCCTGAGCCGGCCGGCCTGGGGTGAGCGGTGGCGGGCCGCCCGTATGTTCCTGACGGCGGACGGGGAGTCCGGCAAGCGCTGCGGCAACGAGACCATCCGCGTCACCGGGACCGGGCAGCTCTCGATCAGGCTGCCCGCCGCCCTGAGTCACCTGGCCAACGCCCCGCACGGACGGTACGTGCTGGACGCCGCCGTGGCGTTCACGCACCGGGCCGGGGAATGGCGGGACCGCATCACCGTGCACCGCGCGGTCGCCTACCGCGTTCACCACGACGCCGCACGCGGCCGCTGGTACCTGACCGCCTCGTGGCAGCGCGCGGCAGCTCCGCGGTTGCCGCTCTCGGCAGCCCTCGCCCGTGGTGTGGTAGCGGTGGACATGAACGATGACCATCTCGCCGTCTGGCGACTCGACACCCGGGGCAACCCGGTGGGCGGACCCCGGCGCTTCCCCTACGACATGTCGGGTGGCGCGTCGCACCGGGACGCCCAGCTCCGGCATGCGCTGACCCGGTTGCTGCATTTCACCCGGCGTTGCGGAGCGGCGGCGATCGCGGTCGAGGACCTGCACTTCACCGACGGCGCGGGCCGGGAGCGGTACGGCGCGAACAAGCGGTTCCGGCGTCTCGTGTCGCGCTTCCCGACCGCGCGACTCAGGGCGCGCCTCGTATCCATGGCCGCCGAGCAGGACATCGCGATCGTCGCGGTGGACCCGGCGTACACCTCGAAGTGGGGAGCCCGGCACTGGCAGCGGCCGCTCACGACGGCTACCCGCAGAACGACTCGTCACGACGCCGCGGCCGTGGCGATCGGACGGCGCGCCCTCGGGCATCCGATCCGGCGACGGACGGCACCGCCCCCGCACGACCGGTGTGATCGTGCGGGGCATCGGACCGCCCAGGCCGGAGCGGAGTCCGGGAGTCGCGAGGGACCCCGCCCCCGTTCCCCCGGACCCCGGACAGGATCCGCGTGGCCCGGGAACGGAGCGAACGCGGGAGACCAGCGTGCCCAGGACCGCTCGGGGCACGCGGTTGAGCATGCGCCCTGGCCACAGGGGCCATGACCGCTCAACTTCCAGGAATGGCTGCGTGCTGTCTGCCCGCCCGCGCGGGCTTGCAGGGCAGGCGTCGGGACAATGTAGGCTGTCGAACTGTCCCGGGTGCGTAGCTCAGCGGTAGAGCGCCTGCCTTACAAGCAGGATGTCGGCGGTTCGAAACCGTCCGCGCCCACCACGAGGATGTGAGAAGGCCCAGTCCCCTCCGCGGAGGGGACTGGGCCTTCCGTCTTGGGTGGGGCTGTCGCCCGGGCGGGCCTCGGTGATCACCTGCGCGGGTCAATCGGCGCCTCGCCGGGGTGCGGGGGCCGCGCGGTGGAAGTGCGATGGGCCTGCGGGCCGTTCTGCAGTGCTCCCCAGATCTCCCCCCTCATGCTTCGCGACAGCTGTGGGCCCGCCGCGGGGAAGGATGACAACACGTGAACGGTCCGAACGTCACTGCCCGGCGGTCCGGTGTCCGCTGCCGGGTCCTTTTCGGCTCCGCCGCGACCGCGGCCGCGCTCGCCGGTCAGGTGCTGACCCTCTCGCCCGCCGCGCACGCGGCCGGCGGTCCGACGCCGAGTGCCGGCCCGGTGCTGCCCGAGGTCATCCACGGGGTGCGGGAGTACACCGTGAACGGCACCTTCACGCCGCCCCGGGGGGTGACCCAGATCCACGTCCAGGCCTGGGGGGCCGGTGGTGGCGGGGGAGGCGGAGGCGGTGCCGTCGGGACGCGGGCGGGCGGCGGTGGCGGGGGAGGCGGTGCCGGTGGGTTCACCTGGTGCGTCCTCAACGTCAACCCCGGTCAGCAGTACCGGGTGACCCTGGGCGTCGGCGGCACCCGCGGCAACGGTGGCGGCGCCGCGCAGGGCGGTACCAACGGCACCACCGGCGGCGCGACGACCTTCACCTCCACGAGCCACACCACGCTGCTGACCGCCACCGGCGGTGGGGGCGGCGGCGCCGGCGGGGCCGGCCTGACCGGCCCCGGCACACCGGGTGCCGGCGGCCCCGGTGGCAACGGTTACTGCACCAGCGCCGTGGCGGTGAACCGGACCGGCGCGAACGGGCGGTCCGGCTCCGGTTCGACCGGCGGCGCGGGCGGGGCCGCGGTCGACGGCATCGTCGCGCCTCCCGGGAGGGACGGCAGCGGCGGTGACGGCGGCAACGGCGGTGTCCCGGCGAGCAGCGCCGGCGTCAATGGCGTCAACGGCGGCAACGGCTACCTCGTGGTGTTCGCCTAGGCGGCCCGCTGACCCGGCTCGGCCCGGCCCTCCCGGGCCGTGACGTGGTGGGCCCCGGCGGTACACCCGCCGGGGCCCACCTGTGCGCACCGGCTGCCCGGGGCGCGTCAGCTCTGCTCCGTCCGCTCCTTCTCGGGCGTCTCGGGTGCGTGCTTCAGCCTGCTGCGGGCGTCCACCCGGTCCGGGCCGGAGAGGTCCGACCAGTAGCGGTGGGTGCTGACGAACACCGCGAGCTCGTGCTCTCGCTGCCGCATCTTCTCCACCTCCGCCTGCTCGTCCTCCGTCCACCCGGGGGACGCGGACCGCTCGATCCTGCGCCACCCGCTGTCGTCGCTGAAGCCGTCCAACGGCTCGACGGACCAGGGGAGCCGCTTCAGCAGGGCCGACAGCTCGGCCCGTATCTGGTGCAGCTCCTCCTGACCGGCGAGCAGGTCACTCGGAAAGTCATAGGACGTACCCACGCGGCAATGCTACGTCTGTTCGATTTTGAATGGCGAGGCCGTTCCCGAGGTTCAGTCGAACGGGTGATCGGCTCAGTGGCCGCTCTCGCGCAGCTTTGCGACGAGCCGCGCCGCCACCGGCACCGCCACGCCGTGCCGGTCCGCCGCGCGCAGCAGTGCTCCGCCGATGGCGTCGAGTTCGAGCGGGCGGCCCGCCTCGGCGTCGCGTTGCATGGAGGACCTGGTGGTGGCCGGGAAGGCGGCGTAGCGGGCCAGGGCCGCGGCCGGGTCGGCGGGGGCGCCGCAGGCGCGGCTGACGGCGGCCGTCTCGCCGACCAGTGAGCGCAGTTCGTCCTCGTGCCGGGTGCGCACCTCGCCGAGAGGGACGCCGTACCGCGTGGTGAGCAGGGCGAGGGGCGCGAGGAAGGCCATCTTGGCCCACAGTGCCGCCGTCTCGTCCTCGACGACCCCGGTGGTGGGGCCGGCGCCGGACAGGATCGCGGCGAGGGCGTTCAGGCGGGGCCGGGGCGCGGTGTCGCTCGCCAGGTCGATCTCGGTGAAGGGGCTGTCGTGCTCCAGCACGCCCGGCGCGGTCCGGGTCGCCTCCACCCGGATCACCGCCGGGGCCACGAGGCCGGGCTGGTAGCGGGCGCGCAGGGCCGCGGGGTGTTCGACACCGTTGAGGAGCGGTACGAGGAGGGCGTCGCCGAGCGCGGCGGGCGGGACCCGGGTGAGGGCGTCGTCCAGACCGGTGTGCTTGACGGTGATCAGGCAGGCGTCCACCGGTTCACGCAGTTCGGTGTCGGCCTCCACGGGTGCGGTGAAGTCGCCGAACTGGCGGCTGCGGACCCGGATTCCGCCGGTGCGCAGGGTGTCGGCCGTGTCCTCGCGGGCCAGGCAGACGACGCGGTGGCCGGAGCGGGACAGGAGGGCGGCGAGGAGGCCGCCGACGCCGCCGGGGCCCAGTACGGCCACGGTCCGCCTCGTGCGCTCCGGCTGCTCCGTCCGCTCGGCCTGTGCGGTCCTCGGGGTCTGCTTCGTCGTCATGAGGGAGTTCCTCTCGTCGGTCGGCCCCGGGGTTCGGTGGCCGCCTTCGGCGTGATCCTCGCAGGGGTGTGCGCGTTGCGTGAGACTGGGGGCATGTGCCGGAGTATCAAGACGCTGCGCCCGCCAGTACTGCCCGACGAGGCCACCGAGGACGACATTCACGCCGCCGCGCTGCAGTACGTGCGGAAGGTCTCGGGGTTCCGGGCGCCCGCCGCTCACAACCGCGAGGTGTTCGAGCGGGCCGTGGAGGCCGTGGCTGCGGCCACGGCGGAGCTGCTCGATGGGCTGGAGGTGCGGGGGCGGGCCGTGCGGACGGCGGCGGAGTAGGGCCCGCTCCCCGGGTGCCGGGGTGCCCCGGGCGGCAGGCGGGTCGCCGCTCGGGCGGGTCGTGCTGTCCCGTGCCGGTGCCGCGCCGCCTCTGCCGGGATGGGGTCGATGCCGTCGGTCTCGGGTCCGACAGAGATCTGATGGTTCGTCACATGACGCTGATCGCAAGGTAGTTGGCGCGGAGTTTGCCGTGTCCGGCGTGAGTCGAGTGGCGGCGACGGGTAGCTGTGCAAGGAGTGGATTCGGTCACACTTTCGGTCCGCGTCGCGGCGGCGAGGGCCCCGCTACGTGCGCTCGCGCCCGGAAGGGGGCCGTGAGCGGACGCGAAACCATGGCCAAATGTTGAACTTGCAAGCATCAATTAGGTTCACCTAACCTGGGTCTCCATTCGGTACCGCCGCCCCCACGACCGGCCCGTCCCCGGCCGGCCCGACCGAACCGAAGAGGAGACCCCCCTCATGTCCGCTCGTCTCAACTCCGCCCAGCCGTACGCCATCGGGCTGTTCCGCATGGTCGTCGGCCTGCTGTTCACCGTGCACGGCGCCGCCTCGCTGTTCGGCGTCCTCGGTGGCGCCATGGGCACCCACGGCGGAACCGTCGAGGCCGGCACCTGGCCCGGCTGGTACGCGGCCGTGATCCAGCTCGTCGCCGGCGGTCTGGTCCTGCTCGGCCTCGGCACCCGCGGCGCCGCGCTGGTCGCCTCGGGCTCGATGGCGTTCGCGTACTTCGACGTCCACCAGCAGGCCGCCCTGTGGCCCATCCAGAACGGCGGCGAGCTGTCGGTCCTGTTCTGCTGGTCGTTCCTGCTGCTGGTCTTCACCGGCTCCGGTGCCTTCGGCCTCGACCGGCTGGTGACCCGGCGTACGGCCACGACGCGCCGGCCCGCCGCCGAGCAGGCTCCGATAGCCGCCTGATCCGCTCGCCCGGGCCCTGCATCAAGGTGTCCTGGCAGGGCATACGGACACGGCGCCCCACCCCGCTCCCGAGCGGGGCGGGGCGCTGTCGGGCCCGCCGGGTGTGAAGGGCGTGAAAAACGGGGTGACGATCACGTGCGCCCCCTGAGAGCCTCCTGTCACACCCGCGGCGTACGCTGTATGGCTGTCATCGGGGGGAGTCACGGGGGAACGGGGAGCAGTCGTGTGGGAGAGCCTGGGGTCGCTGGCCGCCGGCCCATGGATCTACGTCATGGTGGCCCTGTCGGTGCTGCTCGACGTCTTCCTGCCGGTGCTGCCGAGCGGTGTCCTCGTCATCACGGCGGCCACGGCGGCGGCCGCGGGCTCGGGTGCCGCGACGGGGCAGGTCCCGCACGAGGTGCCGGACATCCTCGCCCTGATCCTCTCCGCCGCGACCGCCTCGCTCCTCGGTGACTTCGCCGCCTACCGGCTGGCCTGGCGCGGCGGGGACCGTCTGGACCGGGCGATCAGCCGCTCCCGCCGGCTGACCGTGGCGCAGGAACGTCTCGGCGAGGCGCTGTCCCGGGGCGGCGGGGCGCTCGTGGTGCTGGCCCGGTTCGCGCCGGCCGGCCGCTCGGTGGTGTCCTTCTGCGCGGGCGCGGCGCACCGCCGGGCCCGTGACTTCGTGCCCTGGTCCGCACTGGCCGGCCTGTCCTGGGCCGCCTACAGCGTCGCCCTCGGCTACTTCGGGGCCCGCTGGCTGGGTGCCACCTGGCTGGCCACCGGGGTTTCGGTGGCCGCACTGGTCGGCGCTGGTGCCGCGGCCGGGTTCCTGGTGCGGCGTCGGCCGGCGTAGCGGTCCGGGCACGCGGGCGCGGCCCCGGGGCGTGCGCTGACCGCCGCCCTCCCCGGCCGCCTGTTCGTGGCGGCCGGAGAGGGCTGTGGGGGGCCGGCGGTCAGCAGCTCGCCAGGTAGTTCGTCAGGGCGGACTTCTCCGCCGAGTCGACCGACAGGTCGTAGTAGTACTTCACCTGCACCCAGGCGCGGACGTACGTGCAGCGGTACGCGGTCCGGGACGGCATCCAGGTGGCCGGGTCCTGGTCACCCTTGGCCTGGTTGACGTTGTCGGTGACGGCGAGGAGCTGCGGGCGGGTCAGGTCGTTGGCGAAGGCCTGCCGCTGGGCGGTGGTCCACTTGCTCGCGCCGGAGTCCCAGGCCTCGGCCAGCGGCACGAGGTGGTCGATGTCGAGGTCGGAGGCGGCGGTCCAGGTGGCGCCGTCGTACGGGGAGTACCAGCTGCCGCTGGTGGCGGCGCAGGAGGAGTCGGTGACGACGTTCGAGCCGTCCCGCTTCAGGACCGTCTCGCGGGTGTTGCAGCTGCCGCTGATGGTGATCCAGAGCGGGAACAGGTCGCGGCTGTAGCCGGTGCGGTTCTCGGTGGCCACGGTCAGCTGGGAGAGGTAGCTGCGGGCCGTGGCGCCGCTGACCGGCGTGGGCAGGGCCGCGGAGGCGCTCGGCGCGTTGAGGAGGGCGACGGAGGCTACCAGTGCGCTGAGGCCTGCGAGTATGCTCAGTCGTCGACGCGCGTAGAACCGGGGCATGCGAACTCCCTTGTGGGGTGGGGGTGTTGGAGCGCGGGCGTGGGAATGCTCGCGCTGCCGTATTGCCGGTTGGTGAGCGCTCGGTTAGAAGTTAGTGTCGTGCGCATGACACGACAAGGTTCGGGGCTGAACTTTCGGTCCCGTACGATGGACGGTGCAGAAGGGGAGTAGCTCTTCGCCGGACCGTCGACATACTGCTCAGCGAGCCTGAGCCGGCGCCCGGAGGCGGATCCCGCGTGGACCGCCCAGCGAGACCTTCGGCAAGCAGTGCACGCCCGTGCCCCCGAGGCGCGGGCGCCGAGTGCGCTGCCGTGCCGAGGTGTCCTTTGTGAGGTACAGCACTCTCGGTGGGGCAGCCCCGACCGATTGAGGAACCTTGATCAGCATCACCGTGACGGCGATCGTCTTCGGCATCGTCTTCCTCGCCGAACTGCCGGACAAGACCGCGCTCGCCGGCCTCGTCCTCGGCACCCGCTACCGCGCCTCGTACGTCTTCGCGGGCGTCGCAGCCGCCTTCCTGGTGCACGTCGTGCTCGCCGTCGCGGCCGGCAGCGTGCTGACCCTGCTCCCGCAGCAGATCGTGCACGCGCTCACCGGCGTGCTCTTCCTCGGTGGAGCGGCGGTGCTGCTGCTGAAGAAGGACGAGGGCGAGGAGGAGATCAAGAAGCCCGCCGACCAGTCCTTCTGGAAGGTCGCCGGTACCGGTTTCATGCTCATCCTGGTCGCCGAGTTCGGCGATCTCACCCAGATCATGACCGCCAACCTCGCCGCCCGCTACGACGATCCGCTCTCCGTCGGCATCGGTGCGGTCCTCGGCCTGTGGGCCGTGGCCGGGCTCGGCATCGTCGGCGGAAAGGCCCTGATGAAGCGGGTGCCGCTGCGGCTGATCACGCAGATCGCGGCGCTGCTGATGCTGGGCCTCGGCGTGTGGAGCCTGTACGAGGCCGTCGCCGGCTGAGCGAACGGACGGTGAAGCCTCGCCGGCGGTGGTGGCGGTACCGCGACATGTTTTGTACCGTGGAGAAACAAAGTGGCTCCCGCCTGTTTTCCCTGACCGGCGGGCGGGGCCGTTTTGTCTTCCGCCCCCACCCGGTCCGGCCCCTTCACGCCTTTCCCGGGGAGCCCCAAGGAGGAGTCGCCGATGCCGGCCACCGACACGCCCACCGTCCTCACCGCCGGCGCCCTCCTGCTCGACATGGACGGCACCCTCGTCAACTCGGACGCCGTGGTCGAGCGCATCTGGCGGCGCTGGGCCGAGGAGCACGGGCTGGACGGGGACGAGGTCATGAAGGTCGTGCACGGGCGGCAGGGTCACGCCTCGATGGCGGTGCTGCTGCCCGGGCGGCCGGTGGAGCGGAATCTCGCCGACAACGCCCGGATGCTCGCCGAGGAGACCGCCGACATGGACGGCGTGGTCGAGGTGCCCGGAGCCGGTGCCTTCCTCGCCTCCCTGAGCGGGGTCCCGCACGCCCTGGTGACGTCCGCCGACGTCGCCCTCTCCACCGCCCGCATGGCGGCGGCGGGGCTGCCGCTGCCCGACGTGCGCGTCACCGCCGAGTCGGTGGGGGCGAGCAAGCCCGATCCCGAGGGGTTCCTCAAGGGCGCGGCGGAGCTGGGTGTCGACCCGGCGGACTGCGTCGTGTTCGAGGACTCCGGGGCCGGTATCGCGGCCGGACGGGCCGCGGGGATGCGGGTCGTCGGCGTCGGGCCGCGCGCGGCCTCGCACGGGCCTGACGTCGTGGTGCCGGACCTGACCCGGGTCCGGGTGGAGCCCGCCGGGAACGGAACGATCCGGCTCCACCTGACCTGAGCCGCCGCACCGGCTCGTCCCCCGAGGCTCCGATCGCTCGGCGTCGCACGCGTCCTGGGGCCGCAGCCGAGCGCTGCCGCACGTGCCCCGGGGCCACAGCCGCGCGGGGCCGTACGTGCCCCGTGCCTCCCGTCGCGAGGGCCCGGCCCTCGGAGCCCGCACCCCGCCCGAGGTGTACGTCCTCAGTGAAGGCGGGCCCGGCGCAGGGCGTCGCGGCTACCAGGTCTCCGACTCCAGCTTCGCCCGGGTGGCCGCGCCGTAGACCCCGAGTGTGTCGCCGCTGATGCCGCGGGCCAGCTGGTAGGTGCGTACGGCGTCCTCGACCGGGCGCGTGAACACGCCGTCGATGTGGTCGGGGTAGAGGTTCAGCGCGCTCAGCCTGGTCTGCAGGTCGATGACCTCCAGGCCCTGGTCGCCGCGGCGCAGGACCAGGGCCGTGGCGGCAGGGCCTGGGCTCCGCGTCGCCGTGCCCGAGGGGGCCGGACGGGAGGCGCGGGACGTCGAGGGGGTCGCCCGGGCGGGCGTGGAGGGCGAAGGGGCCGGGAGACGGGCGGCCGACGGAGACGCGGGCTCCGGCGAGAAGGCGGAACCCGGTGACGTCGGTGCCTCCTCCGGCACGCTCTCGCGCACCTGCGGCGCCGACCGGTCCCGGGTCGGTTCCTGGTAGGAGAACAGTCCGCCCGCGAGACCCACGGCGGCCACCGCCACACCGGCGCCCGCCACGCACAGCAGGGCCGTACGGCGCCGGCGGCCAGGGCCGGCGGGTCTGGACGGGGCCGGATACGGCTCCCCGCCGGAGTCCGCGAACGGCTGTAACTCCCTCGTACCGGGTCCGTACGACGCGACGCCCGCCTCCACCGCCGGTCCGCTCACCGGCGTGACCTTCGCCGAGGTCTCCTCGCCCGTGGGGGCCGTCCTGTCCGCGGGGGCCCTCAGGCCCGCCGCGGTCTCCTCTTCAGCGGTGACCGCCCTGTCCGCAGAGGCCCCCGGGCCCGCGGAGGTCGCCTCGCCCGCCGAGACCGGCCTGCCTGCCGAGGCACTCCGGCCCGCAGAGCGCCCCTCGTCGGCGGAGACCGTCCCGTCCGCGGAGCCCCCCGGGCCCGCCGATGCCTCCCCACTCGCCGGGGCCATCCCACCCGCCGGGGCCTCCGAGTCCGCCGAAGCCCTCCCTCTCCGCGAGGCCTCGTCCGGCGGGGTCTCCTCCTCCGACGGCTCGGCGGCCGAGCCGTCGGAGCCCCCCACCTCCACGTACGGCCGTATGCGCAGCGGGTCGAAGTCCTCCGCCGCGGCCGCCTCGGCCGTGCGCGTCTCGCGCAGTGCCTCGGACGCCCGCAGCGTGCAGTCGCACGACGGTGTGTGGTCCGGTCCTCTGGGCGCGCCGCACTCCGGGCAGGTGTGGCCGCTCGACTCCGTCATGTGTTCGCCCCGTCCCCTCGCGAGCTTCAGAGGATATGCAGACTTTCTCCACAACCACAGGAGTCAACGGGACAACCACGGGGCTCAACGGGCCATAAGTGGTGACACCGCTCAGGATGGATGGAGGCGCATCGAGCCCCGGGAGGTCTCCATGGCCCTGGACACGCACGGCACGGCGAAGGACGCGACGGCCGCCGAGCACGTCTCCGGCAACGCGCTCGTCTCGATCGGCGCGCTCCTGCTCGGGCTGCTGCTGGCCGCTCTCGACCAGACCATCGTGGCGACCGCGCTGCCCACGATCGTCAGCGACCTGGGCGGGCTCGAGCACCTGTCGTGGGTCGTCACCGCCTATCTGCTGGCCTCCACGGCCGCGACCCCGCTGTGGGGCAAACTCGGCGACCAGTACGGGCGCAAGAAGCTGTTCCAGGCCGCGATCGTCATCTTCCTCATCGGGTCCGCGCTGTGCGGAATGGCCCAGGACATGCCGCAGCTCATCGCGTTCCGGGCGCTGCAGGGGCTGGGCGGCGGCGGGCTGATGGTGCTGTCGATGGCGATCGTCGGCGACATCGTGCCGCCACGGGATCGTGGGCGGTACCAGGGTCTGTTCGGCGCCGTGTTCGGCGCCACGAGTGTGCTCGGACCGCTGCTCGGCGGGCTGTTCACCGAGCACCTGAGCTGGCGCTGGGTGTTCTACGTCAACCTGCCCGTCGGGATCGTCGCCCTCGTCGTGATCGCCACCGCCCTGCACATCCCGCGCCGGGCCGCCCAGCACGTCATCGACTACCTCGGCACCGTCCTGATCGCCTCGGTCGCCACCTGCCTGGTGCTGGTCGCCTCGCTCGGCGGGACGACGTGGGGCTGGAGCTCGCCGCAGACCATCGGGCTCGCGGTGCTCGGTGTCGTGCTCGCCGTCGCCTTCGTCGCGGTGGAACGCCGGGCCGCCGAACCGGTGCTGCCGCTCAAGCTGTTCGGCCTGCGCACCTTCACCCTGGCCGCCGTCATCAGCTTCATCGTCGGCTTCGCCATGTTCGGCGCGATGACCTACCTGCCGACCTTCCTCCAGGTCGTGCACGGCATCTCCCCGACCTTGTCCGGTGTCCACATGCTGCCGATGGTGGTCGGCCTGCTGCTGTCGTCCACCGTCTCCGGGCAGATCGTCAGCCGCACCGGCCGCTGGAAGGTGTTCCCGGTCGCCGGCACCGCCGTGACCGCCATCGGCCTGCTCCTGCTGCACCGGCTCGACGAGCACAGCTCGACCGCCGAGATGAGCTCCTACTTCTTCGTCTTCGGCCTGGGCCTCGGCCTGGTCATGCAGGTCCTGGTCCTCATCGTGCAGAACGCGGTGTCGTACGAGGACCTGGGCGTCGCCACCTCCGGTGTCACCTTCTTCCGGTCCATCGGCGCCTCCTTCGGCGTCGCCATCTTCGGCACCGTGTTCGCGAGCCGCCTCGCCGACAAGCTCGCCGACGCCTTCCGCGGCGTCCGGCTGCCGCCCGGTGCCACGCCCGACGCCCTGAAGGCCGACCCGCGCGGCATCGCCGCCCTGCCGGCCCCGCTGCGCCCGGCGGCCCTGCACGCGTACGCGTCAGCGATCACCGACGTGTTCCTGTACGCCGCCCCGGTCGCCGCCCTGGGATTCCTCCTGGCGTGGTTCCTCAAGGAGGACCGGCTGCGCGGCTCGGTCACCGCGCCGGACGCCTCCGAGACCATCCCGCCGAACCCGGTCGAACGCTCCTCCCACGACGAGGTGAGCCGCGCGCTGTCCGTGCTCGGCACCCGGGAGGGCCGCCATGAGGTCTACCGCCACATCACCGAGCGGGCCGGTTACGACCTGCTGCCCGCCGCGAGCTGGCTGCTGCTGCGCATCCGCAGGTACGGCTCGGTGGAGCCCGGTGTGCTCGCCGAGCGCTGTCCCGTGCCGCTGCAGGCCGTCCTGGCCGCCGCCCGGCAGGTCGAGGAGCGGCGCCTGGCCGAGCGGGAGGGACTGGACCTGGTGCTGACCGCGTCCGGCCGCGAGGTCGCCGAACGGCTCGCCGCGGCCCGCGAGCAGTCCCTGGCCGAACTGCTCGGCGACTGGTGGGCACCAGGCCGGTCCACCGACCTCACCCGGCTGGTGAAGGAGCTGACCGGCGAACTGTGCGGCTCGGAACGCGAGCGGCCGCACAACGGCTCCGTGCTCAACCCCGGTTGACGGGTTCCGGCAGTTCCTTGCGGAACCAGTGCTCGGCGTACCGGTCGTCGTTGTGCGGTGCCGTCTCCGCGTAGCCGAGCCGGGCGTACAGGGCGCGGGCCTCGACCAGGTCGCCGCGGGTGTCGAGGACCAGCGCCGTGGCGCCGAGGGCGCGGGCGGCCTCCTCGGCGGCGGCCACCAGGAGCGCCGCGCCGCCCCGGCCGCGCATCCCCTCCAGCACGAACACCCGGGTGAGTTCGGCGGTGTCCGGGCCGAGCAGCCGTACGCCCGCCGAACCGGCCGGCTCGCCGTCGTACCGGCCGAGCAGCAACTGCCCGGTGGGCGCGGCGAGTTCAGCTCCGGTGTGGGCCGCGATCTCCCGTTCCAGCTCGTCCGGAGCGGTGCGCCGCCCCTCGTGCAGCAGGTACCAGCGGTCGCTGACCTCCGTGTAGTACGCCCGCCACAGGGCGGCGGCGGCCGGGGAGTCGTACGGTTCCGGGGCGATCGTCCACGTCATGCCGGCGATTGTGCGCCGTCGGCGGAGGGAGGCCGCAACCTGATATGCGTGCGCGGCTTCGCCGTTGACCCACCGTTTGTGCGCTGACTTCCGGGTCACACGGAAGGAGAGCCGGCCAGCGGGGCCGGTCCGATTCCGGAAGGCAACCATGTCAACAGGCATGATCATTGCAGTGATCGTGGTCGTGGCGGCCCTGGTCCTCGCCGCCACCTTGATAATGCGCGGCCGCGGCCGGCAGGGCGGACCGGACCTGAAGCGGCGCTTCGGGCCCGAGTACCAGCGGACCGTGGCCCGGCACAACGGCGACGCCAAGGCCGCCGAGCGAGAGCTGACAGAGCGTCTGGAGCGCCACGGCAAGCTGCGTGAACGCCCCCTGGAGCCCGCCGAGCGCGAGCAGTACAGCGCTCGCTGGACGGCCGTGCAGGAGCGGTTCGTTGAGGCGCCCCGGGAGGCGGTTGCCGAGGCCGACCGGCTGCTGTCGGACCTCGCCGCCTTCCGCGGCTACCCGGAGGGCGGGCGCTACGAGGAGCAGCTCGCCGCGCTGTCCGTGCACCACGCCCACCACGTCGAGGGCTACCGGCGGGTGCACCGGGTGAGCCAGGCCGGACCGGGCGGCGGCGCGGGCGAGTCCGCCGCCGGAACCGAGGAGCTGCGTACCGCTCTGATGGACGCGCGTGCCCTCTTCGACGACCTGATGAACGACTCCGCCCGGGCGACCGGCCACCACTCCGAGGTCGCCACCGGTACCGGCGACGACACCCGGCACCAGCCGTCCGGCAAGCCGGGCATGTTCGGCAAGAGCCACCCGAGGGGAGTCTGACCATGGCGCGGAACAGCGATGCGGCGGCGGGTGCCGAGGGGTACCCGGCCGAAGGCGACGTCACCGGTGCCGGACGGCGCCCCGACGAACAGCGCCGGGTCGGTGAGCGGCTCACGGACGAGCCCGCGCGGGGAGAGTCGGTGCACCGCCCCGAGGGCGGAGCGGGCCTGCTCCGCGGCGAGGCCGGCGGCCGGGAGGGGCTGACGGGAGACGATCGCCTGCCGCGGGACGGCGCGGAGGCCCACCCGGGCGCGACCGCCGCCGGGACGGCGGGGGCCGCCGGCACGGGCGCGGCGGGCGTCGGCCGTACCGGGACCGGAACCCCGGGACCCGGAACCCCCGGGACGGGCACCCCTGACAGGGGCACCGTCGAGGCCGGTACCCCCGCCATGGACACCTCCAAGGCCGGTACCCCCGCGATGGGCACCACCGAGTCCGGCACCCCTGGAACCGGCACCCTCGGCACCGGCACCCTCGGCACCGGCACCCCCGGCACCGGCACCCCCGGCACCGGCACCCCCGGCACCGGCACCCCCGGCACCGGTACCCCCGGCACCGGCGCCGCCGAAGGCGCGGGCGTGGCGGGGCGGCGGGAGTTCGGGACGGGTACGCGCGGCGAGGGGGCGCTCGGCGCCTCCGGGGCGGGCGACCGGACGACCGGCGACAGGCACGCGGCACCGGCTCCGGGCGGGATCACGGGAGACGACGCGGCGACGGGCGGAGGCCTGACGGCCGGCACGGGTCACTCGGGGGCCGTCACTCCCCGTACGGACGACACCGGCCGGTCCCGGAACGAGGGCAGGGACTCCGGTGGTCACGCCCCGCTTCTCGCGGCCGAGGAGGCGGAGAAGTGGGAGGCGCAGCTGCGTCAGACGCTCGCCGGGTTCGTGGAGGAACCGCGCTCGGCCGTCGAGGAGGCCGACCGGACGCTGGAGGAGATCGCCGCGCGGTTCGGCGAGGCCGTGAACCGGCGCCGCAGGACGCTGCGCACGTCCTGGCAGAACGGCGAGGAGAACGTCCCGGGCCACGGGACGGACACCGAGCAACTGCGTCTGGCCCTGCGGGACTACCGCGAGCTGGCCGACCGCCTGCTCCACCTCTAGTGCTGCGACCGGAGAGGTTCACCGGCTCGCGACGCCCGGCCCGGCACCTCGCCGCGTTGTCGCATCACCCGAGTACATCCAGTACGCGGGCAATGCTCCGCCTTGCGATGCACCGCACCGGACGCCGCGAGCTTCCCGGCAAACCTTTCCGGCCACAGCACTGGGGGCCTTCGGTGTGATCCGCCGGACGGCCCGGAACCGGGCGCGGACCCCGGGCCCGGTTCAGCCCGCCGGGCCCGGTTCCGCGCGGGTGGTGGCGTTCCTGCGCTGCCGCCACTCGCGCACGACCTCCTCGACGTCGTACGGCTTCTTGCCCAGGAACGGCCCCGGCGGCGGCTTGAACATCATGTCGCGGATCTTCACGTTGACATCGTCGATGATCTTCCGGACCATCCGCTCCGTGGGCGCCGCGTAGGCCGCGACGAGCGCGTCCTCCGCCTCCTTGCGCAGGGCCAGCGCCGGCGGCAGTACCGCGAGACCCTCACGGGCCATCTTCCGCTTGACCCACCACAGTTCGTCGTACGTGGAGTCGAGGTCGGCGGGCAGCGGCTCCCCCGCGCCCGGCAGCCGTTCGAACTCACCGCGCCCCTGCGCGTCCCGGATCTGCTTGTCGACCCAGGACTCGAACGGAACACCCGGTGGCTTTCGCTCGGTCATGAACCCATTGTGCCGGACGCGGCCAGGCCGGGCGTTTTATCATGCGGCGGCGGTGCGGCAAACGGCCACCGCGCATGAACGTCTCCGACGTCGCCGCTCCTTCGACGTCGCAGCATCTCCAGGGGGAACGCACGTGCTCGAACTGACCATGGCCACCGTCTCCGGTGCCGACACGGGCGCCACCGCCGGCATGACGATGGCCGACGCGCCCAGCGAGCCGGGCGCCGTGCTGCGGGTGGGCCGGGACGCGTCCGTGTGCCGGCTGGTCACCCCCGAGGACTGGCTGTTCGTCTCCCGCGTCCACCTGGAGTTCCGGTGCGGCCCCGACGGCGCCTGGCAGCTCTCCTGGCTGCGCGGCTCGCAGACCGAGCCGTCCGCCGAAGTACGGCTGATCGTGGGCGAGTACGCGCAGACCGTCTCCTACGGCGCCGCCGTCACGCTGCCGCGCGGCGGCTCCGGCGAGGTCGTCGTCCAGGACCGCACCGCGCCGCGCAGCGTCAACGTCGGCTTCTACCACGAGGTCTGAGCCCCCGGGCGGGGCATCCGGCGGGCTCAGCCCAGGACCCGGGCCACCGCGAATCCGTCGTACCCCTTGCTGCCCACCGTCTGCACCGCCGTCCCGCTCAGCCTGGGGTGGGCGGCGATCAGCTCGACGGCCTCGCGCGTGCCGACCACGTCCGGCTCCCTGCTGTCGGCGTCGACGACCCGGCCGCCGCGCACCACGTTGTCCACCACGATGAGGCTGCCCGTCCGGCACAGCCGCAGCGCCCACTCCACGTAGTGGGCGTTGTTGGCCTTGTCGGCGTCGATGAAGACCAGGTCGAAGGGGGCGGGGTTCTCGTCGGCGAGCTTGGGCAGCGACTCCAGCGCCGGACCCACCCGCACCTCCGCGATCCGTTCGAGGCCGGCCCGGGCGATGTTGCGGGTCGCCACCTCGGCGTGCTTCGCGCTGTACTCCAGCGAGATCAGTCTGCCGTCGGCCGGCAGTGCGCGGGCCAGCCAGATGGTGCTGTAACCGCCGAGCGTCCCGATCTCCAGGACGGTCCGGGCGCCCTGGATCTCCGCGAGCAGCTGGAGGAACTTGCCCTGGGTGGCCGTCACGCTGATGTGTGGCAGCCCGGCGACCTCGCTGTCGCGCAGGGCCGCCTGGAGCGCATCGTCCTCCGGTGCGAGATGGCTGCTGAAGTAGAAGTCGACGTCGTCCCAGAGCTGCGAGCTCATGCGTCTGCTGCCTTTCCCGAGTGTCCGCCCGAGTCTCCGCCCGGGGCTCCTTGGGCCTTCCCCCGCATCGTCTCAGCCGAGGGGCTCGGACGGGGGGAGCGGCGGCGGGGCGGTCACCGGCGGCGGGGCGGTCACCGGCCGCCGGGAGTGGCGTACGACGAGCAGCGCGGCGGCCGCGAGGGCCGGCAGCAGTCCGCCGCCCACGGTCAGCAGCCACGCCGGGACGCCGGCCACCTCGCGCAGCCGGTCCTCGTAGAACACCTGCTGGACGGGGGTGTCGGCGGCCGCGCGGCGCAGCTCGTGGTCGCCGGAGATCCGGGCGGGCTCGGGGAACCGCTGGTCGAGGGCCGTCAGGTACGGGGTCCCGGCCGCTGGCCCGCCCAGCGCGCCGGACGGCCTGGCGAGGCGGCCGGCGAAGACCACCCGGGGCGGCGCGCCGCCGACCGCCGTGCGCGGTTCAGGGCCGGCAGCGGAGTCGAAGTCCGGGCGCGTCTCACGGGGCTGCAGACGGGGCCGGTGGGGGAACGGTTCCGGGACGCGGCCCGGCGCGGCGGCCGTGAGGGCCCCGGGTCCCGCCGGCCCCGGCGTCCGCGCGGCCCGGGACGCGAGCGGCCCCCGGGGCGCTCAACGCTCCGGGGGCCGCTCGAAGGTGACCGACGTCTACCGCTCCACCGAGGGGGCCGAGCCCGGCAGCGGGCGGCCCGCCGACTCGGACATCCGCCAGACGGCGAACCCGCCCACGACGGCCGCGGCCATCATGTAGTACGCGGGCATCATCATGTTCCCGGTGGCGCCGATCAGCGCCGTGACCACCAGCGGGGTCGTACCGCCGAACAGGGACACCGACACGTTGAAGCCGATGGACAGGGAGCCGTAGCGGACCCGGGTCGGGAAGAGCGCGGGCAGCGCGGCCGGCATGGCGGCGGTGAAGCAGACCAGCAGCAGGCCCAGCGCGCCCATGCCCAGGGCCACCGCGAGCAGGCTGCCCTGGCGGATCAGCAGCAGGGCCGGGACGGACAGCAGCAGGAAGCCCGCGCAGCCCGCGGCGATCACCGGACGGCGGCCGACCCGGTCGGTCAGCGCACCGGCGAACGGCTGGACGATCATCATCAGGGCCATCACGCCGAGCACGACCAGCAGCCCGTGGGTCTCGTCGTACTTCAGCTCACTGGTCAGGTAGCTCGGCATGTACGACAGCAGCATGTAGTCGGTGACGTTGAAGACCAGCACCAGGCCCATGCACAGCAGCAGCGCCTTCCACTGGCCCGCGACCATCTCGCGCAGCGGCACCTTCGGCCGGGTGGCCTCCGCCTTCTCGACCTCGGCGGCGAACGCCGGCGTCTCCTCCAGGCGCATCCGCAGGTACAGGCCGATGATGCCCATCGGGCCCGCGATCAGGAACGGGATGCGCCAGCCCCAGGCCAGCAGGTCGTGCGTGGACAGCAGGGCCGTCATGAGGGTGACCAGGCCCGCACCGCCGATGTAGCCGGCCAGCGTGCCGAACTCCAGCCAGCTCCCGAAGAAGCCGCGCTTCTTGTCCGGCGCGTACTCCGCGATGAACGTCGAGGCGCCGGCGTACTCGCCGCCGGTGGAGAAGCCCTGCACCAGGCGGGCGGCCAGGAGCAGCAGCGGCGCACCGACGCCGATCGAGGCGTACGACGGGATCAGGCCGATCGCGAACGTGCCCGCCGCCATCATGATCATGGTGAGGGCGAGGACCTTCTGGCGGCCCACGCGGTCGCCCAGCGGGCCGAAGACCATGCCGCCCAGCGGGCGGACCAGGAAGGCCGCGGCGAAGGCGCCGAACGTCGAGAGCAGCTGCGCGGTCGGGTTGCCCGACGGGAAGAAGACCTTGCCCAGGGTGACCGCGATGTAGCTGTAGACACCGAAGTCGAACCATTCCATGGCGTTGCCGAGCGCGGCCGCCTTCACGGCGCGCTTCACCATGGCGGAGTCGGTGACGGTGACGTCGGCGTGGGCCTTGGTGGCCCGCGAGGTCTTCAGATGCGGGGGGACTGCAGTGGCGGTCGCCAAAACGGAGCTCGCCTACCTTTCGACGGGGACAGGGACAGGGCCCGGGCGACGGCGGTGTCGGACAGCAGGCCGAAAAACGACGATAAGCGGACTTCGCCTGCTTACGTCACGTACGCGAGTCGATGCATAGTGCAGCTAAAGGGCGCGTATGCAGGTACTCCTGCCCGATCGGAGCGGGTCATGCCGGCCCGGCGCTGTGATCCTTCTCGCGCCCGATCGGGGCAACCGGAGCCCGTTCGCCGGTTCGCCGCTCGCACGAAAGAGGGGGGTATGTGACATTTGAGGTCTTTGCGTTCTGGTGTCGGTGCCGGTGCCGGTGCCGGTGCCGGTGCCGGTGTCAGTGCGGTCGTGAGTGCTCACTCCCGTCCCGAGGTCACCGCCGCCAGCACCCCCGAGACCGCCGCCGCGATCAGCAGGGGGACGCCCAGGCCGTGGTGGAGGACCAGCCAGGCGCCCAGGCAGGCGCCCGCGACCATGGCGACCACCGCCGCCGTGCGGCGCGGCGAGCGGCGGCCGGTGGCGTCGCCGAGCCGGGACTCGGAGGCCAGGCCGGTCAGGGTCATCGTGAGGACCGTGGTGGTGAGATCGGGGATGCCCAGCTTGCGGACGGTCGCGTTGCGCAGGCCCAGCGCGAAGGCGGTCAGGGCGATCAGCGCGTACCGGGTGGCGGTCGTGCCCGGCCAGGCGAAGGCGACCGCGGCCGATCCGCCGAGCAGCACCGCCTCCGTCGCCAGGATGCGGCGGGCCCACCCGCGCCGGGAGCCGCCGCCGAAGCGTGCCGCCGCCCGGCCGCCGGCCACCGCGCCCAGCAGGAAACAGGCCAGGGAGGTCGCCGTGAGCGGGACCGAGAAGCCGGGGGCGCCCGCGGCCGCGAAGCCCAGGACCACCACGTTGCCCGTCATGTTGGCCGTGAAGACCCGGCCAAGGCCCAGGTAGCTCACCGCGTCGATCAGGCCGCTCACCACGGTCAGCGCCAGCAGTACGGTCACCAGCCGCACCCCTCGCGTCTCCGGCTCCGGCGCGTGGGGCGAGGGCGCGGTCATGCTTCCTCCGGTCGGCCGGACTGATGTCAGGCCCACCATGGTCACCCGGTCGGCGGGCGCCTTCCGTGAGGCGCCGCGGGAGGTGCGGACACGCGCGCGCACCCTCGCCGGGCGGGGCGAGGGTGCGCGCGTGCGGTGCGGGTGCCGCGGGTGGCTCAGTACCAGCCGTTGGCCTGCCAGAAGCTCCAGGCCTGGGCCGGGCTGCCGTAGCGGGAGTTCATGTAGTCCAGGCCCCACTTGATCTGGGTGGCCGGGTTGGTCTTCCAGTCGGAACCGGCGGAGGCCATCTTCGAACCGGGCAGGGCCTGCACCAGGCCGTAGGCGCCGGAGGAGCTGTTGGTGGCGCTGGGGTTCCAGCCGCTCTCGTGCTCGACGATCTTGCTGAAGGCGTTGTACTGCGTCGCGTCCGGGATCATCTTGTGCGCGATCGTCTGGGCGGAGGAGACCGAGTCGGTGGCGGCCTGGGCGGGCGCCGCGGACAGTGCCATACCGGCGGTGGCGGCGGCCACGGCGACGGTCGTGAGGGCCTTCTTCGGGGAGGCGATGCGGCGGATGAAGGAGACGGACACGGAGAACCTCTTGCGTCGGGGACGGGGGATCGCCCGTATGCCGGGGCCACCCGCCGGGCGGGAGGCCGCGTACGTCGGCGCCCCTGCCCTTTCGGGCTGTGGCGCCTGGCGACGTCGTCCAGAGAAACAGCCGCGAGGGGTGTCCGCAATGACCCCTTTTACTAGTTGTGGCCGGAACGGCGGGGTCGCGCGCCCCTGTGGTCCACGCCGCAAAGTGCAGGTCGGAAGGGGTGCACGAGGGGACGTATCGGACAAATGACCGTACTACCCCGGATCGTAGGTGACCTGCGTCATGTGGGGTGCTTCACCGGAGGCCTGACGGTCCGGATACGTGTCCTCACCCAGCGGGAGCGTCGAACGTGACCGCGGTCTCGAAAGCGGCGCGCCGCGTGGCCCGGCGCAGCGCCCGCAGCAGCACCGGACCGAGCGCGAGGGTCAGTACGACCGTGCACAGCGCCCGTCCCAGGTCCCAGCCGAGCGAGGTGGCCAGGCAGTAGGCGGCGAACCGGGCCAGGTTGGCGGCGACCGAGGCATGCGCGTCGAAGGCGATGTTCGAGGTGCCGGAACCCATGAAGGGCCAGCCGGCCAGGTTCATGACCGTGCCGTAGGCGAACGCCGCGCAGAAGCCGTAGGCGGCGAGCAGCAGAAGTTCGGCCCGGCCGCGCAGCCGGGTCTGCCCCGGCAGCAGCCCGGCTCCCATGGTGAACCAGCCCATCGCCAGCATCTGGAACGGCAGCCACGGGCCGACCCCGCCGGTGAGCAGCGCGGAGGCGAACATCGTCACCGAGCCGAGGACGAAACCGAAGCCGGGGCCGAGCACCCGGCCGCTGAGCACCATCAGGAAGAACATCGGCTCGATACCCGCCGTCCCCGCGCCCACCGGGCGAAGGGCCGCGCCGGTCGCGGCCAGCACGCCCAGCATCGCGACCGCCTTGGGGCCGAGGCCGGACTCGGAGATCGTCGCGGCCACGACCGCGATCATCAGCAGCAGCAGACCGGCGAACAGCCAGGGGGCGTCCTCGGCGTGCGCGCTCAGCCGTGAGGCGGGCGGAGCGAGGAACGGCCAGAAGAAGGCCACCACACCGACCGCGCTGACCAGGCCCAGTGCGGCGACGGACCGCGGTCCGAGCCGCACGGCCCGGACCGGGCGGGGAGCGGGAGAGGGGGTCATACGAGGGCCTCCCGGACCTCGGACACCGTCAGCCATCGCTGCGGGGCGAGGATCTTGGTCACCTGCGGGGCGAAGGACGGCGACGAGACCACGATCTCCGCGGTGGGGCCGTCGGCGATCACCTCACCGTCGGCGAGCAGCACCACCCGGTGCGCGATCTCCGCGGCCAGTTCCACGTCGTGCGTGGCCAGGACGATGGCGTGCCCGTCGGCGGCCAGTGCGCGCAGTACGGCGACCAGCCGGGCCTTGGCCGCGTAGTCCAGGCCGCGCGTCGGCTCGTCGAGCAGGAGCAGCGGAGGGCGGGCGGCCAGCACGACCGCCAGGGCCAGGGCCAGGCGCTGCCCCTCGGACAGGTCCCGGGGGTGGGTGTCGTCGCTGATGCCGGGCAGCAGTTCGGACACCAGCGCCCGGCAGGTGCCCGGCTCGGCGCCCGCGTCCCGGTCGGCGGCCGCGCACTCGGCGGCGACCGTGTCCGCGTACAGCAGGTCCCGCGGCTCCTGCGGGACCAGGCCGACCCGGCGGACCAGTTCCCGGGGCGGGGTGCGGTGCGGGACGGCTCCGCCGACGCGCACCGAGCCGGCGGTGGGCTCCACCAGACCGACCAGCGAGCCGAGCAGGGTGGACTTCCCGGCACCGTTGCGCCCCATCAGCGCGACCGTCTCACCCCGCGCCACGCTCAGATCGACGTGCCGCAGCGCGGTGACCGGCCCCCGCCGGACTCCGAGTCCCCGGACCTCGGCGACCCGCGGGACGGCGGAGCCCGATCCGAGGGGTGCGGAATCACGCCGGAAGAGACGGCGCCGGGGGGCGGGAAGGGCGGGGGACGCTTCGGGGGCGGGCGCGTGGGCCGGGATGCCTCGCCCGGACGCCGGGGCGGCGCCGGTGCGCCGCGGTTCGTCGGCGGGCAGTGCCGAGCCGCTGTGCCTGCCCGGGGCGGGACGACGGAGCGGCTCGGCTGCGGCCCGCCGGAAGAGGCCGCGCCTGGGCGAGGGGAGCTGAGCGGGGGGATTCGCGGGCGCGCCACCGGAAGCCGGGGCCTCCGGCTCGGGGGGCGGAGCGTCGGCGCTGGGCGTGTCGGCCGGTTCGGCCGCCTGGGCGGGGGAGCCGGCCGGGCTGTTCGGCTCGGATGCGAGGCGCTGGGGGCCGGTCGGCCGGGGTGGCGGGGTGTCGGAAGCCGGGGCCTTCGCCACGGGCGACGGGGCCTTCGCCACGGGCGACGGGGCGTCGGCGGCGGGCGTGTCGATCGGCAGGGTGTCGGCGCCGGTTGGTGTGCCCGGAAGGGGGTGGTCGGCCGGGGGCTCGGTCGGCGGTTCCCCGGTGTGGGGGTGCCGGGGGCCGGTGAGGCGGTCGCGCAGGGGGGCGGCGCGGCGGCGGGCGTCCCGGACCGTGAGGGGCAGCGGAGACCAGCCCGCCAGCCGGCCCAGGCCCACCACCGGCGGGTACACCGGGGACACGGCCATCACCTCGGCCGGGTCGCCGTGAAGCGGGGCGGCGCCGGGGGCGGGCAGCAGGACGACCCGGTCGGCGTACTGGATCACCCGCTCCAGCCGGTGCTCGGCCATCAGCACCGTCGTACCGAGGTCGTGGACCAGACGCTGCAGCACGGCCAGCACCTCCTCCGCGGCGGCCGGGTCGAGTGCCGAGGTCGGCTCGTCCAGGACCAGGACCCGGGGATGCGGGGTGAGGACCGAGCCGATCGCGACCCGCTGCCGCTGCCCGCCCGAGAGCGTGGCGATCGGACGATCGCGCAGGTCGGCGAGGCCCAGCAGGTCCAGGGTCTCCTCCACCCGGCGCCGCATCACCTCCGGAGCGAGCCCCAACGACTCCATGCCGTAGGCGAGTTCCTCCTCCACCGTGTCCGTGACGAAGTGTGCGAGCGGATCCTGGCCCACCGTGCCGACCACGTCGGCGAGTTCGCGCGGCCGGTGGGTGCGGGTGTCCCGGCCGGCGACGGTGACCCGTCCGCGCAGGGTGCCGCCGGTGAAGTGCGGCACCAGCCCGCTGACCGCGCCCAGCACGGTCGACTTGCCGACCCCGGACGGGCCGACGAGCAGCACGAGTTCGCCCTCGGGCACCTCGAAGTCCACGCCCCGGACGGTCGGTTCGCCCACGCCCTCGTACGTGACGCTGACATCCTCGAAGCGGATCACGACGGCTCCTCGACGGGCTTGGGTACGACGAAGGCGGGCAGCAGCGCGAGCAGTACGGCCGCGGCCGGCCACAGGGGGAGGGTGGGCGCCACCAGCGGGACCACTCCGGGGTGCAGCGCGTCCGGATCGCGTACGGCGGCCAGCGTGAGCAGCGCCGCGACCCCGGCGCCCGAGCCGGCGACCAGCCACGCCCGCACCCCCCACGGATCCGGCCGGTACCGGGTGCGCGGGGAGCGGCGGCCGCCCAGGCGCAGGCCGGCCAGCGCGGCGGCGACCCCCGCGCCCAGCACCGGCACCCCGTACGTGCCGCCCTCCGCGGTCAGCAGCCCGTACGTTCCCGCGCACACGCCGAGCAGCCCGCCCAGGGTGAGCGCGGTCGTCGTACGGCGCACCCGGGCCGGGACCTCGGCGGTACGGCCGTAACCGCGGGCGTCCATCGCGGCGGCCAGCGCGACCGAGCGCTCCAGCGCGCCCTCCAGCACCGGCAGTCCGACCTGGAGCAGGCCGCGTACGCCCCGGTCCGGACGGCCGCGCAGCCGGCGGGCGGCGCGCAGCCGCTGGACGTCGGCGATGAGGTGGGGCGCGAAGGTGAGCGCGACGACCACGGCCACGCCCACCTCGTACAGCGCGCCGGGCAGCGACTTCAGCAGCCGGGCCGGACTGGCGAGGGCGTTGGCGGCACCGACGCAGATGAGCAGGGTGGCCAGCTTCAGTCCGTTGTAACCGGCGAAGAGCAGCGCCTCCGCGGTGACCCGGCCGCCGAGCCGGATGCCCTGGGCCCAGTGCGGGAGCGGGATCTCGGGGAGGGCGACCAGCACATGGGTGCCGGGGATGGGGGAGCCGAGGGCGACGGTGAACGCGAGGCGGATGAGGAGCACGGCGACGGCGAGCTTGGCGAAGGCGGCGTAGGAGCGGGACCAGGGGGAGGGGGAGCGGTGGGACGCCACCACATAGCCCGTGGCGGCTGTCAGCAGGGCGAGGAGCAGGGGGTTGGTGGTGCGGGTGGCGGCGGTGCCGAGGCCGAGGGACCAGAGCCACCAGGCGCCCGGATGCAGCGGCGCACGGCCGTGCCGGGGCCGGAGGGGGGCGGCCTGCGTCCGCCGGCCCTCCCTCGCCCCGGCCGCGTCCGGCCGCACCGTCCGGGCGGCACGGCTGCCCGCGGCGGGGGCGGGGTCGCCTCCCGCGCTCGTGGCGGCACGGCCCTCCGCGGCTTCGCCGGTGCGGCCGGCGTCCCGCGCGGTGGCCGCGGTGGCGGTGCTGACGCGGCTACGCATTCCCGCGCCGCCGCCGGGACTGCCACACCGCCGCCCCGGCCAGCACCGCGACCACGCCGACACCGATCGGCAGCCCCAGCGAGGGACCGCCGTCCGGCTCGGGCTTCTCCGTGGCCTTCGCCGGCTTCTCCGCCGCCGACACCTGCTCCCCGCATCCCTTGTGCGGGTATCCGGCGATCGCGCAGAGCAGGGCGTTGGAGTCGTAGCGCAGGGGCTTGGCGGCCGAGGCCAGCGCCTCGGCCGTCGTCGCGTCGGGGGAGACCCGGGCGCAGGCCGTGCGGCGCGCGGGCGGGGTCTCGCCGGAGGGGGCGTCGGCCGGCGTGCCGAAGTCGATGACCAGGGCCACCCGCTTCGTGCCCGCCTTCGCGGGCGTGCCGGCGCAGATCGTGGCGAAGTCCGCCGTGCCGCGCGGCCGGGTCGCGTCCTGCGAGTCCTCGCTCACCGCGAAGCGCAGGCCCTGGACGGCGCCGTCGTCGGGACGGGCGGTCGAGGGACCCTCGGTGGCGTACGACCAGTGCCCGCCGGTCCGCTCCCAGAACGACCAGTAGCGGTACCCGGCGGCCTCCGCCTGCGCCGCGCCGGCCAGGACGGCGAACGCGGCGATGAGCAGGACGGCGGCACGGCGGACGGCGGTCACGGCTGCTGCTTCTTCCGGCGGCCGCTCAGCAGGAACCCGATGCCGATGCCGGCCACGAGACCGACGCCGACGATCCACCAGACAGCGGTGTTCGAGTCGTCCTCGGCCCGCTTGCCGGGCGCCTCGGCGCGGGCCGCCGCGCGGGGGGCCGGACCGGTGGCGTTGAGCGACCGCACCAGGTCGGTGCCGCCGAAGTGCCGCGCGTCCGCGCCGACCGCGTGCGCGGCGAGGATGAGCTGGGAGTAGGCGGCCGGGCCGCTCTGCCGGGCCCAGCCGGCCGCGTTCTTCTCCAGCCAGGCGTACGGCTTCTTCGCCTGCGCGCTCCAGCCGTCCGCCGCGAGCGCGACGACCGCGTCCGCGGTGTTGCCGAAGTCGGGCTGGTCCTCGGCGCCGGGCAGCGCCGACTTGAGGTGGCCGGACCCGGCGACGGCGTGGGTGAGGTAAGCGGCGGCGTTGTCCGCGACCCGGGTCTCGGTGGCCTTGCCGGAGGAGGAGCAGGCGGGGGCCTTGGCGCGGGCCTCGGCGGGCCCGTTCACGAACCCCTTGCCGAGGGCGCCCAGTACACCGGCCGCCGTGGCGTCCGCGTTGGCGACCAGGCGCCCCTTCTTGTCCGGCTGGTAGGCGAGCGCGCCACCGCCGTCCTCGTCGCAGGCGAGCGCCCGCGAGCTCAGCAGCTCGTACGGGGTGCCCTTGTCGGCGCGCAGCTTGGCGGGGTCCTCCCCGGCCCCGGCGAAGGCGCCGACGACGACCGAGGTGGAGTTGGTGTCGCTCGGGCTGCCCGGCGTGTAGCCCCAGCCGCCGTCCTGGTTCTGCGCGTTCTTCAGCCAGACCAGGGCGCGGCGTGCCTCGGCGTCGTGTCCGCCGAGCGCCTGCAGGGCCTGGACGGCGGCGGCCGTGCTGTTGGTGTCGGGCTGGGCGCCGCCCTTGCCCTCGCAGGGCTTGGCCGTGTCCGCCCGGAACGCGGCGAAGCCGCCCTTGGCGCACTGCTGTCCCACCAGCCAGTCGACGGCCGAGGCGGCCGGCCGGTAGCCGAGGGTGCGCTGGGCGAGCAGGGCGAGGGACTGGCGCCACACGCCGTCGTACGTCGGGTCGGACTTGCCGAACAGCCCCGACGGGACCGCCGCCTTGGGCGAGGCGGAGGGGGACGTGTCGGCGGCCGTGGCGGGTGCGGCGGCGGCCAGCACGCCTATGGCGGCGAGAGCCGCGGCACTGCGGCGGACGTTCATGGTCGGCGACTGCCTCTCCTGCGGGGGGAACCGGCAGCGCACGGGAAACACCCCGGGCGGCTCGGCCCCGTAGACCTCGACGGTGCCGTGCGCGGCGGGCCGCCGCGCACGCGAGCCGGTCAACGTTCCGTACGAGGCGTTCCGGCTCACCGTCGGAGGAACGAACGGCTCACGGTTGCGGGTCAGCGCCGGAATTGCACCGGCTTCCCCCCGTACGGGTGTGATGACGACGCCGCCACTTTACCGGCAGCCCCGCGGGGGCCGATGAGTGGCCGTGAGCACACGGGCCCGGTGACCGGGGTCACGGCCGTTTCGCGCTCCGGAGTGTTCCCGGGAACCGCCCTCAGTGCCCCCTCGGACCGGCCTCCCGCTCCGTCAGGTCCATCAGCCGGCACACCGTTTCGATGTCGACCTTCACCTGGGCGATGGAGGCGCGGCCCGACAGCCAGGTGATCAGGGCCGAGTGCCAGGTGTGCTCGATGACCCGGACCGCGGAGAGCTGCTGCGGGGTCGGGTGGTCCAGGCCCATCGCGTCGAGGATGATCGCCGTCGTCTGCCGCGAGACCTGGTCGACCTCGGGGGAGACGCTGCGGTCGGCGAAGGTGAGGGCGCGGACCATCGCGTCCGCCAGTTGCGGTTCGCGCTGCAGGGCCCGGAACGCCCGCATCAGGGTCTCCGCGACCCGCTCGGCCGCCGAGTCGCCCGCCGGGGGCTTCTTGCGGAGGGTGCCGTGCATGTGCTCGAGCTGGTCCTGCATGGTGGCGACCAGCAGGTGCACCTTCGACGGGAAGTAGCGGTAGAGGGTGCCGAGGGCGACCTGCGAGGACTCGGCGACCTCCCGCATCTGCACGGCGTCGAAACCGCCCCGGCTCGCCAGTTGCGCGCTCGCGTGCAGGATCCGGCGGCGGCGGGCCTCCTGCCGCTCGGTCAGCGGCGCCGTGGGGGGCCGGACACTCCCGGCTTCCAGCTTGGATTCCGCAGGCATGGGTCCCGCTCCGTGACAGTCGGTGAGGACATCTGTAGGACACGTGATCATCCAGCATGGCGGGAGGTTCGCGCCGTGGCGTGAATCACCTGATCCACTGCTGTCAGGGCTCCTACCTGCCGGTAGATTCAGAGCCTCTTGAACGATCAAGTCTGAAACTTGTTCTAGATTAGCGTCCCGTCATAGTGTCGCGGGAGAGTGCAGGCAGAAGGGGGCCCGGAGTGACCGCTGAGGCCAGTCAGGCGGGGCCCCGACCGGAGCTCGCAGCAGACGGCGGGCGACCGCTGCGCATCGCGCTTCTCACCTATAAGGGGAACCCGTTCTGCGGTGGCCAGGGCGTCTACGTCCGGCACCTCTCCCGCGAGCTGGCCCGCCTCGGCCACCGCGTCGAGGTCATCGGCTCCCAGCCCTATCCCGTGCTCGACGAGGGACATGAGGGCCTGAGCCTCACCGAGCTGCCGAGCCTCGACCTCTACCGCCAGCCCGACCCCTTCCGCACCCCCGGGCGCGACGAGTACCGGGACTGGATCGACGCCCTCGAGGTCGCCACCATGTGGACCGGCGGCTTCCCCGAGCCGCTCACGTTCTCGCTGCGCGCCCGGCGCCATCTGCGCGCCCGGCGAGGCGAGTTCGACGTCGTCCACGACAACCAGACGCTCGGCTACGGCCTGCTCGGCGACGTCGGCGCCCCGCTGGTCACCACGATCCACCACCCCATCACCGTCGACCGGCAGTTGGAGCTGGACGCGGCCGGGAGCCGGCAGCGCCGGCTGTCCGTGCGCCGCTGGTACGCCTTCACCCGGATGCAGAAGCGCGTCGCCCGCCGCCTGCCCTCGGTGCTCACCGTCTCCGGCAGCTCCCGCCAGGAGATCGTGGACCACCTCGGCGTCCGCGACGACCGCGTCCACGTGGTCCACATCGGCGCCGACACCGACCTCTTCGCGCCGAATCCCGCCGTCGCCGAGGTCCCCGGCCGGATCGTCACCACCTCCAGCGCCGACGTCCCCCTCAAGGGCCTGGTCTTCCTGGTGGAGGCGCTCGCCAAGGTGCGCACCGAACACCCGGCCGCCCACCTCGTCGTCGTCGGCAAGCGCCCCACGGAGGGCCCGGTCGCCCAGGCGATCGAGCGCTACGGCCTCGAGGACGCCGTCGAGTTCGTCAAGGGCATCTCCGACGCCGAGCTGGTCGACCTGATCCGCTCGGCGGAGGTCGCCTGCGTGCCCTCGCTCTACGAGGGTTTCTCGCTGCCCGCCGCCGAGGCCATGGCCACCGGCACCCCCCTGGTCGCCACCACCGGCGGCGCCATCCCCGAGGTCGCCGGACGCGACGGCGAGACCTGCCTCGCCGTGCCGCCCGGTGACGCCGGAGCCCTCGCCGTCGGGCTCGTCCGGCTGCTGGGCGACCCCGCGCTGCGCGCGCGCCTCGGCCGCGCCGGCCGCGAGCGGGTGCTGAGCCGCTTCACCTGGGCCCGGGCCGCCGAGGGAACGGTGGCCCGCTACCGGGAGGCCATCGCCGGCCGCGACGGCCGCACGGACGCCCGGGACCGGCGCGGCACCCCGCCCGCCGCCGTCATCCGCGAACCACTCGCCTCCGACCGCGCAACCTCCGACCGCGAAAGCAGGGCCACGTGCTGACCGTCGACTTCTCCCGGTTCCCGCTCGCCCCCGGCGACCGTGTCCTGGACCTCGGCTGCGGGGCCGGCCGGCACGCCTTCGAGTGCTACCGGCGCGGCGCGCAGGTCGTGGCCCTGGACCAGAACGCCGAGGAGATCCGCGAGGTCGCCAAGTGGTTCGCGGCCATGAAGGAGGCCGGCGAGGCACCGGCCGGCGCCACCGCCACCGCCATGGAGGGCGACGCCCTGGCGCTGCCCTTCCCCGACGAGTCCTTCGACGTCGTCATCATCTCCGAGGTGATGGAGCACATCCCTGACGACAAGGGCGTCCTCGCCGAGATGGTGCGCGTGCTGCGGCCCGGCGGCCGCATCGCCATCACGGTCCCCCGCTACGGGCCGGAGAAGGTCTGCTGGGCGCTGTCCGACGCCTACCACGAGGTCGAGGGCGGCCACATCCGCATCTACAAGGCCGACGAACTGCTGGGCAGGGTCCGCGAGGCCGGCCTGCGGCCGTACGGCAGCCACCACGCACACGCCCTGCACTCGCCCTACTGGTGGCTGAAGTGCGCGTTCGGCGTGGACAACGACAAGGCGCTGCCGGTGCGGGCGTACCACAAGCTGCTGGTCTGGGACATCATGAAGAAGCCCCTCGCCACCCGGATCGCCGAGCAGGCGCTGAACCCGGTCATCGGCAAGAGCTTCGTCGTCTACGCCACCAAGCCCCACCTCCCGCGGGTGGACGAGACCTCCGAGGCGGCCGCCAAGTGACCACCCCCCGGACAGAACACCTCGTCCTGCCCGGGGTCCTCACCGCCGAGCAGGCCGCCGCGACCGTACGCGGCATCCTCGCCGTGCAGCGGGAGGACGGCGCCATCCCCTGGTTCCGCGGGCACCACCTCGACCCGTGGGACCACACCGAGGCCGCGATGGCCCTGGACGCGGCCGGCGAGCACGAGGCCGCCGAGCGGGCCTACGGCTGGCTCGCCGCCCACCAGAACGAGGACGGTTCCTGGTACGCGGCCTACGCCGACGGCGCCCACGACGACGTCACCGACCGCGGCCGCGAGTCCAACTTCGTCGCCTACATAGCCGTGGGCGTCTGGCACCACTACCTGTCCACCGGCGACGACACGTTCCTGGACCGGATGTGGCCCACCGTGTACGCGGCGGTCGAGTGGGTGCTGCGGCTGCAGCAGGCCGGCGGCCAGATCGGCTGGCGCCGCGACGACGACGGCACCCCGACCGCCGACGCCCTGCTCACCGGCAGCTCCTCCGTGCACCACGCGCTGCGCTGCGCCCTCGCCATCGCCGAGCAGCGCGAGGAGTCGCAGCCGGACTGGGAGCTGGCCGCCGGGGCGCTGCGCCACGCCATCCAGCGGCACCCCGAGCGCTTCCTCGACAAGGAGCGCTACTCGATGGACTGGTACTACCCGGTCCTCGGCGGCGCGCTCACCGGCGCCGAGGCCAAGGAGCGCATCGAGGCGGACTGGGACCGCTTCGTCGTCCCGGGCCTGGGCGTGCGCTGCGTCGTCCCCAACCCCTGGGTGACCGGCGGCGAGTCCTGCGAACTCGCCCTGGCCCTGTGGGCGATGGGGGAGTCCGACCGGGCGCTGGAGATCCTGCAGTCGGTGCAGCACCTGCGGGACGCGGAGAGCGGCCTGTACTGGACGGGCTACGTCTTCGACGACGACGCCATATGGCCGCGCGAGCTCACCACCTGGACGGCGGGCTCACTGCTGCTGGCCGTCGCCGCGCTGGGCGGCCACGACGCCACCTGCGCGGTCTTCGGCGGGCAGTACCTGCCGTCCGGGCTGGACCCCGACTGCTGCGACTGACGCGGGCGACGGCACGCCGGGTCGCCGTACGGTCACGCGGCGTGCCGAATCCGTGGGGGATGCGTGTGTTGCGCGAAATGCCCATGTTTCGGATGAGGTGCGTGAGGTCACACGGCTCCACGGAGCACACGGACCGAACGCGACACCTCCACGGGAGGACACCGTGCCCGTACCGATACGCCACATCGCCGTGGCCCTCACCCTCTGCTGTGCCCTGCTCGCCGGTTCCACGGCCTACGCCTCGAGCCACGGCACCTCGCAGCGCAACCCGACGGCCGCCGTCGCGGCGGCCGAGCCCAGCCCCAGCACCTCCGCCGAGAAGCAGAAGTTCGCCAAGACCCGGTTCGTGGCGAACGCGGGCCTCGCGGCCGGAGCCGTCTACCAGTGGATCTACAAGCCCTACAAGGCGGGGAAGTTCAAGAAGGGCGCGCACGGCCGCAGGCTGACCCTCGTCAAGGCGGGCCTCGCGGGCGCGTTCGCGTACAACCGCCTGAAGGCGGCGGCGCGCAACGCCAAGGGCGATCCCACCCTCTCCAAGGCCATCGCACCGATCACGGCGGGCATCGAGTCGCTGAAGAACCTGCCCGCCAAGCTCCGCAAGGGCGACGGCGGGGCGGCCAACGACTTCAACGACATCATCAACCAGGTGAAGGACGCCGGGAAGAACGCGGGCGCCGAGGTCAAGAACAAGGTGCCGTCCCTGTCCGAGGTCAAGAACGGTTCCTAGGGCGGTCGTTCACCGGCGACACCCGGCTCCGTCGCCGAGACCCCGTGATTGACGACGCGTCACATATGTCGCGGCGCAGGGCCGTACGGCGACGGCCCCCCACCCGTGAGGGTGAGGGGCCGTGCGTGCGGGGTGGGGCGGCGGTTCAGCCGCGCTGGATCCCCGAGGTGTCCTGCAGGACGCCGCGGCGGCCGTCCTGGGTCTGCGCCACCAGCGCGGCACCGCGCTGCTCGACGGCCAGGTACCAGGTACCGGGCGCCAGTTCGGCGATCGGCGCCGCGCTGCCGTCCTCGGCGAACAGCGGGCGGGTCGCCGGCACGGCGAACCAGAACGGCGAGAAGTCCCCGCCGGCAGGCTGCGGCGCCGCGGCCGCCGGAGCTGCGGTCTGGCCGTACGGCTGGCCCGGCTGCGGCTGCGCGCCGTAGGGCTGACCCGGCTGCGGCTGGGCACCGGGGTAGCCGTAACCACCGGGCGGCTGGGCGCCGTAGGGCTGCGGGGCGGCCGGCTTGGGAGCCGGGACCAGCGCGGCCTGCAGGGGCGGGACGAGGGGCGTGGCGATGGCGGCGGCGGCCAGCAGCAGCGCGGCGATGAGGCCGAGGATGAGGCCGGCGCCCGCGCCGACGTCGAGCCTGTCGAAGCTGTCGCTGAACGAACCCAGCGGGTCGATGATGGTCCAGAACGAGGTCCACGCGGCGAATACCGTGAGCGCGACGCCGACCTGGCCGAGGTCGAGCCCGATCACCTTGCGCGGCTGCGGGAGCGCCCGGGCGACGACGACAAGGACCGCGCCGGCGATACCGCCGACGTACATGCTCATCACCAGGCCGAGGTTGTCCCAGGCGTTCGGGGCGCCATCGCCGGACTTGTCGAACGTGTCGAGGAACGACGCGATGAACAGCAACACCGCTGCTCCGATCACCACGCCGTCGCCTCGAGTGAGGGAGCGGATATTCACTTCAGCAGGTCCTTCGTAGGTCGTCTCGTCGTCGGAGGAGGCGTCGCTGTCACCAAGTCGTTTCCAGGTCCCGGTGTGAAGCGCAGGGGTGGCCCCTCATCGTAGGGACGACACTATCGCCCGCACGATCACACTGTCCGCCCGGATGGACCTGCCGATCGCTACCCGCGCAGGAAACTCACGATTCCCTCAGAGATTCCCTGCGCCGCCTTCTGCCGCCAGGCGCCGCTGGTCAGCAGCGCCGCGTCCTTGGTATCGCGCATGTTGCCGCACTCGATGAACACCTTGGGAACCGTTGACAGATTGAGACCGCCCAAGTCCTTCCGGGTGACGAGACCGGTGCCGTCGCCGACGTAGTTGGAGGGCGGCTCGCCGGTGAGCCGCAGGTAGCGGCCCGCGATGCGCGTGCCCAGGTCCTTGGAAGGGCCCACGATGGGGCGGGTGTCGGCGCCACCCGCGTGCACGGACGCGGGCAGGATGACGTGGAAGCCGCGGTTGCCCTCCGCCGAGCCGTCCGCGTGGATGGAGACGGCGGCGTCCGCGCGCGCCGTGTTGCCGATGCGGGCACGTTCGTCGACGCACGGGCCCCAGGGCGGGGAGTCGCCGTCGTGCGTCAGTTTCACGGTGGCGCCCTGCCGCTCCAGCAGGGTGCGCAGCCGGTGCGCGACGTCCAGCGTGAACCGGGCCTCCGGATAACCCGAGTTGGTGGAGGTGCCGGTGGTGTCGCACTCCTTGCGGTTCGTGCCGATGTCCACCTGGCGGTTGATCTCGGTGGGGTGCTGGAAGTTGCCCGGGTTGTGGCCCGGGTCGATGACGACGACCTTGCCCTTGAGCGCGCCGGAGACCGCGGGGCCCGAACTGCCCGCCGCCGGGCCCGGATCCTTGGCGTCGTGGGCGGAGTCGCCGGTCCGTGAGGGCGCGGCCGGCGGTGCCGACCGCGCCGACGCGCCGGCGGAGGAGGCGGCGGGGGAGGCGGAGACCGCGCCGCCGGAGGACCCGCCCGAACCGCCCACCGTCTCGTACACGAGCCAGCCGAGCAGTGCGCCGGGCACGAGGGCGGCGAGCGCGACGGTCAGCGGGCCGCGCCGGGGCCGGCGCGGCTGCGGGGGATCGAAGTCCGGTCCTACGTACGACACGTCTGCCACCCTAACCGCCGTGCGGGACGCTCACATGGCGGTGGGTCCCAACGGGCGAACGCCCCGGTGCCGCCCGGGATCCCGCCGGGTCAGATCCCGGGGCCGGTCCGCCGCAGCACGCGCAGCGACCCGGTCACGGCGGTCTCGGTGAACGCGCCCGACTCCAGGGCCCGCAGGTAGACCCGGTACGGGGCCTGTCCGGTGAACTCGTCCTCGGGGTGCGGGAAGACGTCGTGGATGACGAGGAACCCGCCCTCCGCGACGTGCGGCGCCCAGCCCTCGTAGTCGGCGGTGGCGTGCTCGTCGGTGTGGCCGCCGTCGACGAAGACGAGGCCGAGCGGGGAGTTCCAGATCGCGGCGATCTGCGGGGAGCGGCCGACGAGGGCGACCACGTGCTCCTCGAGGCCCGCCCGGTGCAGGGTGCGGCGGAAGGTGGGGAGCGTGTCCATGAGACCGATCTCGGGGTCGACGGTCTCCGCGTCGTGGTACTCCCAGCCCGGCTGCTGTTCCTCGCTGCCCCGGTGGTGGTCCACGGTCAGCGCGGTGACGCCGGCCTCGCGGGCCGCGTCCGCCAGCAGGACGGTGGACCGCCCGCAGTAGGTGCCGACCTCCAGCAGCGGCAGCCCGAGCCGCCCCGCCTCGGCGGCGGCCGCGTACAGCGCCAGCCCCTCGTCCGCGGGCATGAAGCCCTTCGCCGCCTCGAACGCGGCCAGGATCTCGGGCTTGGGTGCCGCGGGCATGGGGATTCCTCTCGGTCGTACTCGGTGCGTCGTGCTGGACGCGTCGTGCCGGACGCGCCGGACTCGGGTGCGGTCGTATCCGGTCCACCCGGCCGTGGGGTCTTTGGGCGCCCCATGCTGCCGCACCCCCTGCCGGCTGACGACAGGGGGTGCGGGTACGACGTGCCTCTCGGGCGTCCGGGGCCTTTCCGGCGTCCGCGTCAGGCGCCGGCCGCGCCGGCCGGCAGGGGCAGGTCCAGGTCGACCGGGCGGTCGTCGCCGGCGTGCGTCGCGGCCGAGGCCAGCGGCCCGTGCCCGGCGGCCCGGGCGGCCAGCACGTACGGCCCCTCGGTGGGCACCGCGAGCGCGTAGGAGCCGTCCTCCCCGGAGAGGGTGGCCCCCGCCTGGCGGCCCCGGCGGTCGATCAGGGTCACCTTGGCGCGGGCGACCGGGGTGCCGGCGGCGTCCAGCACCCGGCCGCGGAAGCCGCGCAGGACCTCCTCGGCGTGCCGGATGCCGGCCTCCTCCTCGCTGCTCGCGCGCAGCTGGGTGTGCTGGGCCGGGCGGGGCGCCCTGGGCAGGAACACCGCGAGCAGCAGGCCCACCGCCACGGCGGCCGTGGCGATGAGGAAGGAGACGCGGAAGCCGTGCATGGTGGGGATCGCGACGCCGCCCACGTCGTTCGCCGTGTTGGCCAGCACCATGCCGATGACGGCGCTGGAGACGGACGTGCCGATGGACCGCATCAGGGTGTTGAGCCCGTTGGCGGCGCCGGTCTCCGAGGCCGGGACCGCGCCGATGATCAGCGCGGGCAGGGAGGAGTAGGCGAGGCCGATGCCGGCGCCGAGGACGACCGAGGTGACGATCGTCTGCCAGGCGGCGTCCATCAGGCCGAGACCGCCGCCGTAGCCGATGCCGATGATCAGCAGACCGGTGATGAGCGTGGTCCGCGGGCCGTACCGGGCCGACAGGCGGGCGTAAACCGGCGCCGTGAACATCATCGTCAGGCCCAGCGGGGCCACGCACAGGCCCGCGACCACCATGGACCTGCCGAGGCCGTAGCCGGTGGCGCTGGGCAGTTGGAGGAGCTGGGGCAGGACCAGCGAGACGACGTAGAAGCTGACGCCGACCATGATCGAGGCCAGGTTGGTGAGCAGCACCTCGCGGCGGGCGGTGGTGCGCAGGTCGACCAGGGGCGCCTGGACGCGCAGCTCGTACAGGCCCCACAGGACGAACACGGCGACGGAGGCGCCGAACAGGCCGAGCGTCGTACCGGACGACCAGCCCCAGTCGCTGCCCTTGGTGACGGGCAGCAGGAGCAGCACCAGGCCGGCGGACAGGCCGAGCGCGCCGAGCAGGTCGAAGGAGCCCTTGGCGCGCATCGGGGACTCGGGCACGACGAGCAGGGTGAGGGCGATGGCGAGCGCGCCGAGCCCGGCCGCGCCGTAGAACAGGGCGTGCCAGTCGGTGTGCTGGGCGACCAGGGCGGCGGCGGGCAGGGCGAGACCGCCGCCGACGCCGATGGAGGAGCTCATCAGGGCCATGGCCGAGCCGAGCCGCTCGCGCGGCAGCATGTCCCGCATCAGGCCGATGCCCAGCGGGATCGCGCCCATGGCGAAGCCCTGCAGGGTACGGCCGACGATCATGGTGAGCAGCGTGCTGGTCACGGCGCTGACCAGGGCGCCCGCCACCATCACGGCGAGGCTGAGGACCAGCATGCGGCGCTTGCCGTAGAGGTCGCCGAGCCGGCCCATGATCGGGGTGGCCACGGCGCCGGACAGCAGGGTCGAGGTGAGGACCCAGGTGGCGTTGCTGGGAGCGGTCGCCAGCAGTTGCGGCAGGTCCTTGATGACCGGTACCAGCAGGGTCTGCATCACCGCGACCACGATGCCCGCGAAGGCGAGCACCGGGACCACGGCCCCGCTCGCCCTCCGGCCGGGCTGGTCGGTCGTTGTGTGCGTCATTGAGTTCGGCCTCCCGGGTGACATGAGTGCCGGGTAAACCTCGTATGCACGGGCAACTATTCCGTTGCTTCGCGCCCCTAACGAATCCTTGACCCACCCATGGGTTTCTGACCCCCCGTCAGCCGTCGGAAGTGAGCCACCGCACCTCGGGGGCTCTCGCGCGGCTCACAGCCACCCCTGCTGCCGGGCCTCCCGGACCGCCTCCGCGCGGTTGCGGGTGCCGGTCTTGCCGATCGCCGAGGACAGGTAGTTGCGGACCGTCGACTCGGACAGATGGAGCCGGCCGGCGACGTCGGCCACCGTGGCCCCGTCGGCCGACGCCGTCAGCACCTCGCGCTCACGGGCCGTCAGCGGATTCGGCCCCGCGCTGAGCGCGGCCGCGGCCAGCGCCGGATCGACCACGGTCTCCCCGCCCAGCACCCGCCGGACCGCCGCGGCCAGCTCCTCCACCGGTCCGTCCTTGACGAGGAAACCGGCCGCACCGGCCTCCATGGCCCGGCGCAGATAGCCGGGCCGGCCGAAGGTGGTCAGGATCAGCACCCGGCAGCCGGGCACCTCCTCCCGCAGCGCGGCCGCCGCGTCCAGGCCGCTGATGCCGGGCAGCTCGATGTCCAGCAGGGCCACGTCGGGCCGGTGCAGCAGCGCCGCCTCCACGATCGCGTCGCCGGCCGACACCTGGGCGACCACCTCGATGTCGTCCTCCATGCCGAGCAGCAGGGCGAGGGCCCCGCGCATCATGCCCTGGTCCTCGGCGAGCAGGACTCGGATGCCGTTCACGGGCCAAGGATAGCCAGGGCCACCCATAAAGGCTCCACCTCGTTCGTCACCAAAGGGGTTGACGGGCCCTCAGTAATGCGCAAACAATCGCCTCTGCATTTCAGGTAATTGTTCGGTATTTCGACGGCCGAATTGGTTCGGTATTTCGGTCGAACGATGTCCGGTATACCGACCGGTCGATCGCGCACCACCGCTCACCAGGTACGGAATCCGCACTTTCCCCACAACCGACCGAGGTGCACCCGTGTCCCCCACTCCCGCGCGCCCCCGACCCCGACGGCCGAGAAGCGCCGCGTTCCGCGTCCTCGCGGTGTGCGCCGCCCTCGCCGCACTGCTGCTCGGCACCGGCGCCCCGCCCGCAGCCGCCGCGACTTCCCTGCCCTGCGACGTCTACGGCGCCGCCGGCACGCCCTGCGTCGCCGCGCACAGCCTCGTCCGCGCCCTGTACTCCTCGTACAACGGCCCGCTGTACCAGGTGCAACGGGCCAGGGACGGAGCCAGGGCCGACATCGGCCTGCTGACCGCGGGCGGCTACGCGGACGCGGCCGCCCAGGACGCCTTCTGCTCCGGCACCACCTGCGTCATCACCGAGATCCACGACCAGTCCCCGCGCCACAACGACCTCACGATCGAGGGCGCGGGCGGGGCCGGGGCGGCCGACGTGGGGGCGCCCGCGGACGCCCTTCCGGTGACGGTCGGCGGCCACCAGGTCTACGGCCTGGAGATCTCCGCCGGCATGGGCTACCGGGACAACTCCACCTCCGGCGTGGCCGTGAACGGGCAGGCCGAGGGGATGTACATGGTCACCTCCGGCACCCACGTCAACAACCGCTGCTGCTTCGACTACGGCAACGCCGAGACCAACAACACGGACACCGGCAACGGCCACATGGACGCCATCAGCTTCGGCACCGAGTGCTGGTTCGCGCCCTGCTACGGACAGGGCCCCTGGGTGCAGGCCGACCTGGAGAACGGGCTGTTCCAGTCGGACGCCGGGTACAGCAGGAACACCTCGAACACCGGCACCGGACCCGTACCGTTCGTGACCGCGCTGCTGAAGAACAACGGGCAGAACCATTTCGCGCTGAAATACGGCAACGCGCAATCCGGCGGACTCACGACCACCTATTCCGGCGGTGAGCCCACCGCCGGCGGTTACTCCCCGATGCACCAGGAGGGCGCCATCGTCCTCGGCACCGGCGGCGACAACAGCAACGGCTCCATCGGCTCCTTCTTCGAGGGCGTGATGACCTCCGGCATCCCCACGGACGCCGCCGACGACGCCGTCCAGGCCGGCATCGTCTCCGCCGGCTACGGCGGCCCGACCGGCAGCACCGGGGCCCTGACGCCCGCCTCGGAGATCTCACTGCGCGCGACGACCTCGTGCTGCACCACCGAGTACGTCCGCCACCGGAACGACGCCGCGGTCATCTCGGCGGTGGCGCCGGGCAGTTCCAGCCTCGACAGGAACGACGCGACCTGGATCGTGCGCCGGGGACTGGCCGACGCCGCCTGCGTCTCCTTCGAGTCGCGGAACTACCCCGGCGACTTCCTGCGCCACTTCGACTACCGGCTCCGGCGGCAGCCCATGGACGGCACCGCCCAGTTCCGGGCCGACGCCACCTTCTGCCCGCGCACCGGCAGGAGCGGCACGGGAACCTCGTTCGCCTCGTACAACTACCCGACGCGGTATCTGCGCCACTACGACCACGACCTCTACATAGCGAGCGACGGCGGTTCCAACGCCTGGGACAGCGGCACCTCGTGGAGCGACGACGTGAACTGGGCGGTCAGCCCTCCCTGGGCGCCGTAGCCGCCCCGACGGCAGCCGTCCCGGCCGGCTCCAACGGGAGTTCGGCGGAGACCGTGAAGCCGCCGCGCGGCGACGGGCCGGCCCTGAGGGAGCCGCCCGCCGCCGCGAGGCGCTCGGTCAGACCGGTCAGTCCGGTGCCGCCGATGCCCTCCGCGGCGCGCGGGGCGGCCCCGCCGGTGCCGTTGTCGGTGACGGTGAGCCGCGCCTGCTCGACGGCGCCCTCGACGCTGATCTCGCAGCGGGTGGCGTCGCTGTGCCGGACGACGTTGGTGACCGCCTCGCGCACCACCCAGCCGAGCAGTGCCTCGGCCGCCGGGGTGAGCGGGGTCCCGGACCGGCGCACCTCCGGCTCCACGCTCGCCGCCAGCAGCGCCGAGCGGGCCCGGGCCAGTTCGGTGGCCAGGCTGCCCTCGCGGTAGCCGGTCACCGCCTCCCGGATCTCGGTGAGGGCCTGCCGGCCCACCGACTCGATGTCGCCGATCTGGCCGAGCGCCGCGTCCATGTCGCGCGGGGCCAGCCGCCGGGCCGCCTCGGACTTCACCACGATCACCGACAGGGTGTGGCCGAGCAGGTCGTGCAGATCGCGCGAGAAGCGCAGCCGCTCCTTCTCCACCGCCCGCCGGGCCAGCTCCTCCCGGGCGGCGCGCAGTTCCCGCACCGCCTCGGACAGACCGAGGATCGCGGCGGTCACCATGCTGGACAGGAACGTCGCGTAGGCGATGTTCGCGGCGTCCGACCAGCCGTCGCGGACGGCGGAGACGGCACCCGCGTACACCGTGAGGAGCAGACCGACGCGGCCGAGCCACGGACCGCGCAGGGTGGCCCCGGTCGCCAGCCCGAGCAGCGGGAAGAACATCAGCCAGCTCCCGCCGTACCCGAGCCCGAGGGCCGTGGTCAGCAGGCCCATCAGCACCAGCGCCGCCCGGGTGGAGGGCGCCCGGCGCCGGTCCCGGTCGAAGGACCGGAAGGTGACGTAGACGTACAGGGAGTTGAAGGCGAGCAGGCCCAGGCCGCCGATCCACGGGTTCGGGGTCTCGCCCTGGAGCAGGTTGGAGAAGGAGCCGAGGCCCATCAGCAGCCAGGGCAGCAGGGAGAAGCCGGTGGGCGGCGGGCCCGGGTGGTCGACGGCCGCGTCCACGCCGTTCCTCCGGTCGGCCCGGCAGCGCGCGATGTCCGCCCGGCGACGGGACCGCGCCCGGCCCCGCTCCCGCAGTACGCCTCTTGTCCGCGCCCACCACGACATGTCTCTCGTCCCCCGATCGAACGGTCACCGCCCCGCGGCGGTACGACGGCCAGCGTACGAACCGGGCGCCCGCGCACGGCAGGTCCGCGCGTACGGACTCGGGCGGGACAAATGTCACGGGTGCCGGTCCGGCCCGGCATCCGGAGCCTTCACAACCCATGGGCGCTCGGCTATACAGAGGGCGCCGCACTGGAACGCGTTCCACTCCGGCCGGCCGACCTCAGCTCAGGAGTCCCATGCCCATCGACGCAGCCAAGGCCCTCGCCGCCGAGCCCCGTTCCGGCGAGATCACCTGGACCGCGAAGGACGTCCTGCTCTACCACCTGGGCATCGGCGCCGGCGTGCCCGCCACCGACCCCGGCGAGCTGCGCTACACCCTGGAGTCCCGGCTGCAGGTCCTGCCGAGTTTCGCCACCGTCGCGGGCGGCGGACCGCCGGGAGTGATCAGCGGCCTGTCCACCCCGGGCATCGAGGTCGACCTGGCCCGCGTCCTGCACGGCGGTCAGTCGCTCACGGTCCACCGCCCCGTCCCGGCGCGGGGCACCGCCACCGCGACCTCCCGCGTCGCCGGCCTGTACGACAAGGGTCACGCGGCCGTCCTCGTGCTGCGCACCGACGCCGCCGACGCCGACGGCCCGCTGTGGAGCGGCGACGCCCGGATCTTCCTGCGCGGCGAGGGCGGCTGGGGCGGCGACCGCGGCCCCTCGACCCGCTCCGACCCGCCCGAGGGCCGGCCCGACCGGACCGTCGACCTGCCGGTCCGCGAGGACCAGGCCCTCCTCTACCGCCTCTCCGGCGACTGGAACCCGCTGCACGCCGACCCCGGGTTCGCCCGGGCCGCCGGGTTCGAACGGCCCGTCCTGCACGGCCTGTGCACCTACGGCATGACCCTCAAGGCGGTCGTCGACACGCTGCTCGGCGGCGAGGCGAGCCGGGTGCGGTCGTACGACACCCGGTTCGCGGGGGTGGTCTTCCCGGGGGAGACCCTGCGGATCCGCATGTGGCGGGGAGAGGGCGCCGTGCGGGTGGCCGTGAGCGCCGCCGACCGGGACGAGGCACCCGTCCTCGCCGACACCGTCGTCGGACACTCCTGAGGGTCCGAAGAGGTGCACGCCGGAGAACGAAGAGGGGCTCTCCCCGGGAACGAAGGAGGGGCTCCCCGTCGTGCGACGGGGAGCCCCTCCTCATCCACTGCCGTCAGGCAGCCGCCTCGGCGGTCTCCTCGGCCGGCTTGCGGTGACGCCCACGCGGAGCCATGTCACCGTCCCGGGCCGCGACCGGGCCCCGGTGACGGCCGTGGCCGTCCGCGTCCTGAGAGTCGGCAGGCAGCGGCTGAGTCGTGCTGGTGTCGCTCATCGGAAGAATTCACCCCGTCAACATGATCTTTTTACAGCCGGGCGAGTGTAACCAACCCACCCACGGCCGGATCCAGGCGGGCACGCCGACCGGCACTACTTCGTTACAAGACGTCCAAGCGGTGCCTCCCGCAGGGGAACCGGACGGACCGTCACCGGTTCCGGAGGCTCCGGAACCGGCGTCCGCCGGGGCACCTCGAGCGCCTCGCCGGCCGTGCCGTCCCGGACCGGAACCCCCGACCCCGCCGCCCCCGTCTCCCCCCAGGGCGCCGTCAGCTCCGCCACGCCGCACGGGACCTCCCCCGTGGCGTACGGCAGCCGCAGCACCCCGTCCCGCGTCCACAGCCCGCACCCGGTCAACCACCCCTGAGGAGCCGGGAGATGGCACACCCGCCGCTCGGCCGGCCGCCAGACGCCGACCCAGCCGCCGGACGTTCCCTCGACACGCAGCGCCACCGCGCAGCTCTCCGGCATCAGCACCTGCCCCGGCTGGATCGCGAACGGCGACACCGAGCAGTCCGGGACCCGCAGGCACTCCGGGAAGCGCACCGGCAGCGTGCTGCCCAGGACCCCCCAGCCCAATCGTTCCTGCCCGGGCGAGGGCGCGTCCGAGGAGATCAGCAGCAGCCCGCTGTCCGGATCGGCCAGCAGCAGCCGGTCGTCGCTGCCCTCCGTGATCTGCAGCAGGGGCGAGACCTCGCCGCCGCGCCCCAGGTCCACCACCACCGTCTTGGTGCGCCCGTCCAGTTCCCGGTCCAGCGCGAGCAGCCGCCCGGTGGCGTCCAGCCAGACCCCGCCCGAGCAGCGCCCCGGAACCTCGGTCAGCCGCTCGGGCCCGGGCGCGCCGCCCGCCACCAGCCACACCGCCGTGGCCCTGGGGCCGACGGCCAGGGCGTACGCCCGCTCCCCGCCCGGAGCCGGGGGCAGCAGCGTGAGCCGGGTGCCGGGCTCCGGGCACTCCACCGCGCCCAGCGGCAGCTCGCCGGTGCCCGGCCCGGTCGGGTACAGCAGGCCGAAGGTGTGCCGGTGCTCCTCCACCAGCCGGTGGATCAGCACCCGTCCGTCGCCCATCGGCTGCACCCGGGTGCCGGGCTCCTCCGGCTGGTGGCCGGGCAGCGGCACCGCGTACGGCTCCGGGCCGTCCAGCGTCCAGCGCTCCGGGAACCAGGAGTCACCGTCCGGCGCGAGACGGGCGGCGTACGCGCCGTCCGCCGTGATGGCGCACCCCGTCCCCGGCGCACCGTCGCCCTCGCCGGACCGGTCGGTCGAAGGGGGTTCGATCGCACAGGCCGTCATCGTTCGGTCACCTCCGGCGACGAAGCTAGTTTCGTACGCACGGGCGGGGGACCGGTGGACGTCGGCTTCACACATACGGGTGGCGCAGAAGCGATTCAGCTGAGGGTGCGGCGGCGCCTGTGCTGAGCGGGCCCGGCCGGGGCGGAGGCGGTACATCCGCACAGAACGGCCAGGTAGCCTTTTCCCCGTGCCCCGTCTGTCTGAAGTCATCGCCGCGCTGGAGAACCTGTGGCCCGCCGAGCGGGCCGAGTCCTGGGACGCGGTCGGCACGGTGGTGGGCGATCCCGACCAGGAGGTCCACCGGGTCCTGTTCGCCGTCGACCCCGTACGGGAGATCGTCGACGAGGCGGTGAAGCTCGGCGTCGACCTGCTGGTCACCCACCACCCGCTGTACCTGCGCGGGACGACCACGGTCGCGGCGTCCACCTTCAAGGGCCGCGTCGTGCACACGCTGATCAAGAACGACATCGCGCTGCACGTGGCCCACACCAACGCCGACACCGCCGACCCCGGTGTCTCCGACGCGCTGGCCGGCGCGCTCGACCTGCGGGTCGTCCGCCCCCTCGTGCCGGACCCGACCGACCCGGCGGGCCGCCGGGGCCTGGGCCGCGTCTGCGAACTCGACCACCCGCTCACCGTGCGCGAGCTGGCCGCCCGGGTCGCCGAGCGGCTGCCGGCCACCGTGCAGGGCATCCGCGTGGCCGGCGACCCCGAGGCCGTCGTCCGCACCGTCGCCGTCAGCGGCGGTTCCGGCGACAGCCTCTTCGACCAGGTCCGAGCGGTCGGCGTGGACGCCTTCCTCACCGCCGACCTGCGCCACCACCCGGTTTCCGAGGCGGTGGCCCGAAGCCCTCTGGCGCTGCTCGACGCGGCGCACTGGGCCACCGAGTGGCCCTGGTGCGAGCTGGCCGCAGCCCAGCTCGACGAGATCTCCGACCGTCACGGCTGGGACCTCAGGGTCCATGTCTCCAGGACGGTCACCGACCCCTGGACCGCCCACGCGGCGTCCACCGTCAACACTAGCCACATGGGAGCCCCCAACTGAACGCCGCGCCCGCCGACCAGATCCGACTCCTCGACGTCCAGGCCCTGGACGTCCGCCTGCAGCAGCTCGCGCACAAGCGGAAGTCACTGCCCGAGCACGCCGAGATCGAGTCGCTGAACAAGGACCTCACGCAGCTCCGCGACCTGCTGGTGGCCGCGCAGACCGAGGAGAGCGACACCGCCCGCGAGCAGACCAAGGCCGAGCAGGACGTGGACCAGGTGCGCCAGCGCGCCGCCCGCGACCAGCAGCGCCTGGACTCCGGCGCGGTCACCTCGCCCAAGGACCTGTCCAACCTCCAGCACGAGATCGCCTCCCTCGCCAAGCGGCAGGGCGACCTCGAGGACGTCGTCCTGGAGGTCATGGAGCGCCGCGAGTCCGCGCAGGAGCGGGTCGCCGAGCTGACCGAGCGGGTCGGCTCCGTCCAGGCGAAGATCGACGACGCGACCGGCCGCCGGGACGCCTCCTTCGAGGAGATCGACGGCGAGGCCGCCTCCGTCACCAAGGAGCGCGAGGTCGTCGCCGGGTCCGTCCCCGCCGACCTGCTCAAGCTGTACGACAAGCTGCGCGGCCAGCAGGGCGGCATCGGCGCGGCCAAGCTGTACGCCCGTACCTGCCAGGGCTGCCGCCAGGAGCTGGCGATCACCGAGCTGAGCGAGATCCGCGCGGCGGCTCCGGACACGGTGGTCCGCTGCGAGAACTGCCGCCGGATCCTGGTGCGCACCGCCGAGTCGGGTCTGTAAGGAGTCGGCGCGGTGCGGGAGTTCATCGTCGAGGCGGACGGCGGGTCACGGGGCAACCCGGGGCCCGCGGGCTACGGCGCCGTGGTGAGCGACGCGGTGACGGGGGAGACCCTGGCCGAGACCGCCGAGTACCTCGGCGTCGCCACGAACAACGTCGCCGAGTACCGGGGCCTCCTGGCCGGCCTCCGCGCCGCGCACGCCCTGGACCCCACCGCCCGGGTGCACGTCCGGATGGACTCCAAGCTGGTCGTCGAGCAGATGTCGGGGCGCTGGAAGATCAAGCACCCCGACATGAAGCCCCTGGCGGCACAGGCGAACCGCGTCTTCCCGCCCGGCCAGGTCACCTACGAGTGGATCCCCCGCGCCCGGAACACCCACGCCGACCGGCTCGCCAACGAGGCCATGGACGCGGGCGCACGGGGCGAGCAGTGGTCCGCGACCGGCGACGACGTCGAAGCCGAGGCGATGCGCGAGGCGACGGGCACGGCGGCGGCACGGGTGGCGGCGGCCACCGGCGAGGCAGAGGCGGGCGCGGTCGGCGACGCCGCCGCCGCGGGCGGTCGTGCCATCGGGGCGGCACGGGTCGGCGATGAGGGTCCTCCCGCCCGGCCGGATCCCGGAGCGGGGGAGACACGGGAGGCGCCTTCCGGCGCGGACCGGCCCGCCGCCGGTGAGCGGCGCCCATCCGGCACCACCGGGCAGCAGCTCCCCGGCACCACCACGCCCCGCCCCTCCGGTTCCGCTTCCGCTTCCGCTTCCGCCGAGCAGTCCCAGGCGCTCGGCTGGAGTTCCGCCCCCGACCTCGGCGCCCCCGCCACCTTCGTCCTGCTGCGCCACGGCGAAACCCCTCTCACCCCCCAGAAGCGGTTCTCCGGCAGCGGCGGCACCGACCCCTCCCTCTCGGACGCGGGGCGGGAGCAGGCCCGGCGGGTCGCCGAGGCACTGGCGAGGCGCGGCACCGTCCAGGCCGTCGTGGCGTCACCGCTCGCCCGCACCCAGGAGACCGCCCGCATCGTCGCCGCCCGCCTCGGCCTGGACGTGACGGTCGAGGAGGGGATCAGGGAGACGGACTTCGGCGCGTGGGAGGGACTCACCTTCGGCGAGGTCCGTGAGCGCCACCCGGACGACCTGAACGCGTGGCTCGCCGACCCGCAGGCCCACCCCACCGGCGGCGGCGAGAGCTTCGCGGAGACCGCCGTCCGGATCGCGGCCACCCGGGACAAGCTGGTCGCGGCCCACGCCGGCCGCACGGTCCTGCTGGTCACCCACGTCACGCCGGTCAAGACCCTGATCCGGCTCGCCCTGGGCGCCCCGCCGGAGTCCCTGTTCCGCATGGAACTCTCCGCCGCGTCCCTCTCCGCGGTGGCGTACTACGCGGACGGCAACGCGAGCGTACGGCTGTTCAACGACACGTCCCACCTGCGTCCCTGAGCCCCGCCGCGGCCCGCGCCAGCTCCTCGATCCGCCCCCAGTCCCCGGCCGTCACCGCTTCCGCCGGGAGCATCCAACTGCCGCCCACACAGCCGACGTTGGGCAGGGACAGGTACTCGGGCGCGGTGGCCGGGCCGATCCCGCCCGTAGGGCAGAAGCGGGCCTGCGGCAACGGCCCCGCCAGCGACCGGAGATAGGCCGCGCCGCCGGCCGCCTGCGCCGGGAAGAACTTCATCTCCCGCACCCCGCGTTCCAGCAGCGCCACGACCTCCGAGGTGGTGGACACCCCGGGCAGGAACGGCACCCCGGACCCGCGCATCGCCTCCAGCAGCGCGTCCGTCCACCCCGGACTCACCAGGAACCGCGCCCCGGCCGCCACGCAGTCGTCCACCTGCTCCGGCGTCAGGACCGTACCCGCCCCGACCACCGCCTCCGGCACCGCGCCGGCGATCGCCCGGATCGCGTCCAGCGCGGCAGGCGTCCGCAGGGTCACCTCGATGGCGGGCAGCCCCCCGGCCACCAGCGCACGCGCCAGCGGCACGGCGTCGGACACGTCCGACACCACCACGACCGGTACGACGGGCGCGAGATCCAGCACGGAGGCAGCCGAAGCGGAGGGCAGCGGTGAGGTCATTGCCTCATCGTGCCCAGCGGTGCCATCCTCCGCAACGATCGTTGCGCATGATGCAACGGCAGCTCAAACGGTCGTACTCAGTGGACCTCGTCCACCAGCACGTCCAGCGCCCACGGCTTCCCCGCCGCGCCCGGCGCCTCCGCCTCCACCACGTATCCGAGGTCCCGCAGCGCCGTCACCAGCTCGGCGGGGTCCTTCGGGGCGGCACCGGCCGTCAGCAGGCTCCGCACGATCCGGCCCTTCGTGGCCTTGTTGAAGTGGCTGACGACCTTCCGGGTCGGCGCGTGCAGCACCCGTACGGTCGCGGTCCGCCCGGCGACCTCACCCCTGGGCCGCCAGGCCGCCGCGTACGCGGCGGAGCGCAGGTCGAGCACCAGGCCCCGGCCGGCCGCCTCGGGCAGCACCTCGGCCATCGGCGCCCGCCAGTGCCCGGCCAGCGCGCCGAGCCCCGGCAGCTTCACGCCCATCGAGCAGCGGTAGGAGGGGATGCGGTCCGTCACGCGCACCGCGCCCCACAGCCCCGAGAAGACCAGCAGCGAGCGCGCCGCCCGCTTCCTGGCCGCCGTGTCCAGCGAGGCCAGGTCCAGGGCGTCGTACAGCACACCGGTGTAGATCTCCCCGGCGGGCCGGGCCCCGGCCGTACGCAGCCCGGCGTTCTTCGCCACCTCGCCGCGCAGCCCCTCGCTGAGCCCCAGTACCTCGCGCGCCTTCTCCTCGTCGGCGGCGCACAGCTCGACCAGTTCCGCCAGCACCGCCTCCCGCGCCTCGGCCAGTCCCGGCAGGGACAGCGACTCCGGCTTCAGCGGGGCGCCACGGCCCGAGGACGCTTTTCCTTCCGAGGGCGGCAGCAGGACAAGCACGCGTACTCCTTCTCATCGGTTCAGCGCCAGCGTACGGGGTGCTGCGCACGCCCCCTCGCCCTACGCTCGACACATGCCCCGCCGCAGGATCCGGCTGACCGGCGCCCCCGAGGCCCCGCTGCGGGCCGCCCTCGTCGCGCTCCGCGCCGAACTCGGCATCCCGGAGGAATTCCCGCCCGAGGTGCTCGAGGAGGCCGGGCGTTCGGCGAAGAACCCCGTGCTGCCCCCGCACGACGCCACGGAGCTGCCCTTCTTCACCCTCGACCCGGCCTCCTCCACCGATCTCGACCAGGCGATGCACCTGTCCCGGCAGGGCACCGGCTACCGGGTCAGGTACGCCGTCGCCGACGTCGCCGCCTTCGTCGCCCCCGGCGGCGGCCTGGACGCGGAGACCCACCGGCGGGTGAACACCCTCTACTTCCCCGACGAGCGGGTCCCGCTGCACCCCACCGTGCTCGGCGAGGGCGCCGCGAGCCTGCTGCCCGACCGGACCCGGCCGGCCGTGCTGTGGACGGTCGACCTCGACGCGGAGGGCCGAACCGTCGCCGTCGACGTGCGCAGGGCCCTGGTCCGCAGCCGCGCCCGGCTCGACCCCGCGGGCGTCCAGCGGCAGATCGACGGCGGCACGGCGGAGGAGCCGGTCGCGCTGCTCAAGGAGATCGGACGGGCCAGGCAGCGGCTGGAGACCGAGCGCGGCGGCATCTCCCTCGACGTCCCCGAACAGGAGATCACCGAGCGGGACCACGCCTGCCTGCCGGCCTACCGCACCCCACTGCCCGCCGAGGGCTGGAACGCCCAGCTCTCCCTGCTGGCCGGAATGGCCGCCGCCGACCTGATGCTCGCCACCGGCACCGGCATCCTGCGCACCCTCCCCGCCGCACCCGACGATGGGGGTCCCCCCGCTCGAGCGAAGTCGAGAGTGGGGGACGTGGCCCGGCTGCGCCGCACCGCCACCGCCCTGCGCGTCGACTGGCCGCACCACGTCTCCTACGCGGCGCTGCTGCGCACCCTCGACCCGCGCGAACCGCGCCACGCGGCCTTCCTCCAGGAGTGCACCACCCTGCTGCGCGGCGCGGGCTACACGGTGTTCCAGGACGGCGACCTGCCCCCGATCACCACCCACGCCGCCGTGGCCGCCCCCTACGCCCACTGCACGGCCCCGCTGCGCCGCCTGGTCGACCGCTACGCCTCGGAACTCTGCCTCGCGGCCGTCGCCGGCGAGCCCCCGCCCGCCTGGGTGCGCACCGCGCTCGACGCCCTGCCCCGGCGGATGGCCGAAGGCGCCCACCGCGCGGCCACGGTCGAGCGCGAATGCGTCGACCTCGTCGAGGCGGCCCTGCTCAAGGACCGCGTCGGCGACGTCTTCGAGGGCTTCGTGGTCGACCTCGCCGACCGCCACCCGGACATCGGCACCGTGCAACTGGAGTCCCCGGCGGTCGCCGGCCGCGTGGAGGGCGACCGGCTGCCCCTCGGCGAGCGTCTCCGGGTCCGCCTCACCCGGGCGGACCCGGGCACGTCGAAGATCCTCTTCACCCCCGCCTGAGCCTTTCGGCGCGGGCTCGCCGAGCGAACGGCCCAGCGCCTGACGAGGGCCCCGCTCCTGTGCCACGATCGAGGGAACGGTTCCCGATCTCTCGGACAGGTGATCTTGGGATGTCCCACTCTGGCGACCGACCCAAGGAGGGGCGTGACATGACCGCCGTGGCACATGAACCCACCACGCCGGCCGAAGGCCTGCTGGACATCTTCCTGTCCCTCGACACCCCGGAGGGCTTCCGGGCCGAACTGATCGAGGGGGAGATCGTCGTGACACCGCCGCCGGACGGGGACCACGAGGACTACATCAATCGGATCATGAAGCAGGTGATCCGGAGGTCCACGACCGACATGGATTTCTCGGGCAACAAGGGCCTGAAACTGAAGAGCGGAGGAGCCTGCCCGAAGAACCACGTGATCCCGGACGGCACCTTCGCCCCCGCGGCTCTGCGCCTGTACCGGGGAGCGGAATCGTGGATGCCCTGCGACGGCGTCGCCATGGTCCTCGAGGTGACGTCTACCAAGCCCCGGATCGACCGCGAGGCGAAGCGCCGCTGCTACGCGCGCGGCGGTATCCCCCTCTACCTGCTGGTGGACCGTGAGGCGTCCTCGCTCACCCTCTTCGGCGAGCCGGAGAACGACGACTACCGGCAGCACTGCACGCTGCCGTTCGGCAAGCCCCTGACCCTCCCGGAGCCCTTCGCCTTCGACCTGGACACCGCGGAATTCGTCTGACCGGCGGCGGGATCGGGCGCCCCGCGCGCCCGGTACCATGGTCGGCACGGCAGACGAGCCGGGCGGGCGGCCGCGTGAAGTTCCCGAAAGGGGCTTCCCGAGGAACGTCCGGGCTCCACAGGGCAGGGTGGTGGCTAACGGCCACCCGGGGTGACCCGCGGGACAGTGCCACAGAAAGCAGACCGCCGGGGACCTCGGTCCTCGGTAAGGGTGAAACGGTGGTGTAAGAGACCACCAGTGCCCAGGGTGACCTGGGCAGCTAGGTAAACCCCACCTGGAGCAAGGTCAAAAGGAGCGCCGTCAAAAGCGCTCTGCGCGGACGTTCGAGGGCTGCCCGCCCGAGTCCGCGGGTAGACCGCACGAGGCCGGTGGCAACACCGGCCCTAGATGGATGGCCGTCGCCCCGGGGCCCGCGAGGACCCCGGGGAACAGAACCCGGCGTACAGCCCGACTCGTCTGCCCCCACCGCCCGGCGCGGCCGACGGCCCGCGGGCGCCCTTGCGACCCGCCTCCGCCGTGCGTGCCGTCAGCACCAGCGGGTGTGCGGGCAGTTCCAGTCCCGGTCGTCGTCGCCGGACGAGCCTGCGGAGCCGTCCGAGCCGCGCGGGAGGCCGTTCGGGAAGGTGCTGTCGCGGTTCCGGTCGCCGGGGAACGGGTCGTGGTAGTCGGGGTCGCCGTCGTCGTCACGGTCCGGCAGGCTCGGCCGGTCGCCGTCCTCCCGGTCCGACTTCGGGCAGCCGTTGCGCGGGTCGGTCAGTCCGAGGGTCACCCAGGCGTCGAGGGTGACGTCCGAGTCCGCGGACGGGTCGGTCACGCACACCCGCCAGGCGTCGTAGTCGCCCTCGTCGGGCAGCGTGTCGTTGACGTACGCCGTGTCCGCCAGCACGTGGTCGGCCGGGACACCGAGGTCCACGACCTCCTTCCGCGCCGTCTGCCACGTCTTCCACACCAGGTCCGGCATCTTCGGCCAGGGGACGGCCCCGCCGTCCTCCTCGGGACAGGGCGCGCCGGTCCGCACCGCGCCGAAGTCGATCGTCTTCGTGTCGGACCAGGTCCAGCCGGTCTTCTGGAAGCACACGGTCCAGTTCGACCGCATCCAGATGCTCTTGCCGTCGTCGGACGCGTTGTGGTCGCCCACACCGAACCCGGCGGCCTCCGCCTTCTCCCGCGCCTTGTCCAGCCGCAGGCCCCGGTAGTCGGCCGCCCGCGGTCCGGGCTTGGCGGTCGGGGAGGGCGAGGGAGACGCGCTGTTCACCGCGTCGACCGCACGCCCGTGCGCCGTGCCCTTCCCGTCCGCCCGCGCCACGGTGCCGCCGGCGTCCCTTTTTTGCGGGTCCGGGACGACCGCGCCGAGCAGGGCCGTGGCCGCGATGGTGGCGACCACCTTCGCGGCCTTCTCCCAGGGGTTGTCCTTCCAGATCAGGATGATGGCGAGGACCAGCACGAAGAACCCGAGGAACTGGTTCACCAGGCCCAGCAGCGGCACGGCGAGCACGAAGCCGACACGGGCCCGGCTGGTCAGCCACCAACGCGGGTGGGGAGAGGTCGGCGGAGCGGGCGGGTGGCTCATGCGCGGTGTTCTCTTTTGGTCAGGGCCATGGCGGGGCGCCCGGGGGGGGCAACTCCCGCTGTACGTCGTGTCGGGCGACGGCATCGTACAGAGCGCGCGACCGTGTCGATGACGGCGGATGTGGCGAACTTCCGGGCTTGGGCCTGTTCGCCGGAGGTGCGGACGCCGACGCCGGCGCCGAATAGCGGGCGGGCAGGGGGAGTTGGCGTGCGCGCTCAGGCCGGCGGCTCCAGCGGCCGCTCCCGCACCCGGGTCAGGTGCCGCTCGAAGACCTCCCGGGCCTGCGGGGTCAGGGTGCGCAGGGCGACCAGGGCGGTGATGGCCACGTCGCAGAGTTCCGACTGGACGTCGTCCCAGGTGTGGGTGACGCCCTTGCGGGGGTTCTGGCCGGTCGCGCCGATGACCGCCTCGGCGACCTCGCCGACCTCCTCGGAGAGTTTGAGGATGCGCAGCAGTACGCCTTCCGGGCCCGGGACCGTGCGGGTGGCCTCCAGGCGCGAGTGGAGTTCGTCCACGGCCGGCCAGAGGCCGGGGGTGGGGTCGGCGGTGACGGCGCTACCGGGGGTGTCCTGATGGGTCATGTCGCGCAGACTGCCATGCCGTCGCACGGAGTTGCCCGCTCCTGCGCCGACAGCGCCCCGAACTCCCGGGACGGAGCCCCTACTCCTCGAACAGGGCCTCCTGCTCGCCCTCCTTGCGCTGCCGCAGCCGCCGGTTCCGGGCGCCCACCACCACGGCCGTCGCCGCCGCCGTCACGCCGAGGGCCACCGGAACCATCCAGCCGCGGTCGAAGACGTGGCCGAAGGCGTGGTCGAGGGAGAGGCGGCCGGGGCCGGTGACGGCGAGGCCGGCCGCGGTCAGACCCAGGGACGCCGCGTGCTCGTAGCCGCCCTCCTGGGCGAAGAAGCCGTTGGGCGCGTGGACCGCCGCCGCCCCGGCCATCGCGCCGGCCGCCGCCGCGCCCGCCGCCGGGGTCGCCAGGCCCAGCGCCAGCAGGGCGCCGCCGCCGGCCTCCGCCAGGCCCGCCGCCGTAGCGCTCGCCTTGCCCGGCGCGTAGCCGATGGACTCCATGAACTGGCCGGTGCCCTCCAGGCCGTGCCCGCCGAACCAGCCGAACAGCTTCTGCGCGCCGTGCGCGGCCAGCACCCCGCCGGTCCCCAGCCGGAGCAGCAGCAGGCCCACGTCGCGTCGGTCGTAACAGGTCACGGTGACTCTCCATCAGCAGGCGACAGGTCCCCTCCGCGTTCCCACCGTCGCACTCCTCACCCCACCGGGCGCGTCCTGGGCGGCGTTCGGGTGGCGGCGGCGGGGGACCGGTGTGAGCCTGGCGCCATGACCATTCAGCCAGCCAAGCTGCGCGATCCGGCGGTCCGGGCGTTCGTCCACGCCGTCAACGCCCACGACCGCGAGAGCTTCCTGTCCCTCCTCGCGCCCGACGCGACGATGGCCGACGACGGCTCGGACCGCGACCTCGCCGACTGGATCGACCGGGAGATCTTCTCCTCCCACGGCCACATGGAGGTCGACAACGAGTCCGACGGCGGCCACACCCTCCTCGCCCGCTACCGCAACGACACCTGGGGCGAGATGCGCACCAGGTGGACCTTCACCGTCGGCGACGACGGGCGCATCTCGCGGTTCGAGACCGGACAGGCCTGAACACCCGAAGGGCCGCTCGTCATCACGGAGCCCGCCGAGGCGGCGGCCTGCCGGGGTGACGAGCGGCCCTTCGGGCCGTCCGGCGGATCGGCGGCCGTCAGTGGCCGTGTGCGCCGAACCGCTGCTCCGCGTAGGGCTGTCGCCGGGCGTCATCCCGGCTTGCGCCCGCCTGCTCCGTCAGCGTGATCCGGCCAGCCTCGATGGTGGCCGGGCGCGGGGCGCGGCGGGCTGTGGAGGAGTCGTGGGTGACCATGACGAAGGTCAGCCCGTGCTCCCGCCACAGGCCCTCCGGCAGAGCCATGACGTCGTCGCGGGTGCCCTCGTCGAGGTTGCCGGTGGGCTCTAGGGAGGAACCTTTGCGGGGGCCTGGGTAAAGGATGTGCAAGGGCTGGGAACGCGGGTGACTCACCGGATTCTCATGGGACGGCAAATTCCGGTCGTCCCACCGGCTCCTGTGGACAAACCCCTGTTCGACGCGGTGTACGGTCCCGGGGTGCGTGATAGTTCCCGGCTCAGCCGGCGTGCCGTCCTCGGGCTGACGGCCGCCGCCCTTCCCCTCTCCGCGGCCTCACCGGCCGCCGCCGCCACGGTCGTGGGCGGTGAGCGGCTGGCGCGTGGCGGAGTCCAGGTGCTCGGCGCCTCGAAACCGCCCAGGAAGCTCGACGCCCGCGCGTGGCTCGTCGCCGACGGCGAGAGCGGCGAGGTGCTCGCCTCGTTCAACGCGCACCGGCGCCTCGCCCCCGCGTCCACGCTGAAGATGCTCTTCGCGGACACCGTGCTGAAGAAGTTCGACCGCGCCGAGCGGTACAAGGTCACCGACGAGGACCTGGCCGACGTCCCGGCGGGTTCCAGCCTGGTCGGAATCAAACCCGGAATCACCTACACCGTCGAGCAGTTGTGGCAGGGGGTGTTCCTGCGCTCCGGCAACGACGCGGTGCACGTGCTGTCGCACATGAACGGCGGCATCGCGAAGACGGTCGCCGAGATGCAGGCCAGGGCGGAGGACCTGCAGGCCCTGGACACCCGGGTGGTGAGCCCCGACGGCTTCGACCACAAGGGGCAGCTCTCCTCGGCGTACGACCTCACGCTGTTCGCCCGGCACGGCCTGCGGGACGCCGACTTCCGGGGCTACTGCGGCACCCGGACCGCCGACTTCCCGGCGGGCGGCAGGAAGACCTTCCAGATCCAGAACACCGACCGCCTGCTGACCGGGGCATGGGGTCTCGACGTGTACGAGGGTCTGATCGGAGTGAAGAACGGCTACACCAGCCACGCCGGGAACACCTTCACCGGTGCGGCCACCCGCGGCGGCCGTACCCTCCTGGTCACCGTGATGCACCCCCACGTCGGCGGCAACGCGGTCTACGAGCAGACCGCCGCGCTGCTCGACTGGGGCTTCGAGCACGGCGGTTCGGCGCAGGCGGTGGGCGCGCTGGTGGAGCCGCTCAGCGCGGGCGGGGCGAGCGCGAGTCCGGCGCCGGGTACGGCCCGGAGGGCGGCCCGGGCCGGGGCGGGCGCTCCCGGCGCGGCGTCCGGACACCCCTCGTCGTGGCGGCTGCTGGAGGGCGCCGTCGGGTCCGCCGCCCTGCTGGGCGGGGGTGCCTGGGCGCTGCGCCGGCGGCTGACCCGGGGCAGGGCGGCCACGGCCGAGGCCGAGGAGCGGCCCGAGAGCGGAACCGGCGGACGCCGGCGGCTCTGAGCCGCCGGAACGCGAAGGGGTCGTGCGGTGGAGCGGTCTGCGGCAGCCGTTCCACCGGCCGGTGCGTACCCCGCGGTCACCCGCGGGACCCACCCCCAACCTGCGGCCGGCGGAACGGCTGCCGTCCCCCCTCGGTATGGCTTCGGAATCCCCGTACTCCAAGTGTGAAGCTCTTGTGGAGAAAAGTTGACCATATGCGGCCGATCGGCCGCAATACCGCGGATGTTCGAACTGCGCCCGCCCAACCTGCCTCAGCCGCGCCCGATGTAGGGCATCGCGGTCGCCAGTACCGTCGCGAACTGCACGTTCGCCTCCAGCGGCAGCTCGGCCATGTGCCGCACGGTGCGCGCCACGTCCGCCACGTCCATCACGGGCTCGGGAACGGTCCGCCCGTCGGCCTGGAGTGCGCCGGTCTCCATCCGGGCCGTCATCTCCGTGGCCGCGTTGCCGATGTCGATCTGGCCGACGGCGATGCGGTACGGCCGCCCGTCCAGCGACAGCGACTTGGTCAGGCCGGTCAGCGCGTGCTTGGTCGCGGTGTAGGCGACCGACATCGGCCGGGGCGCGTGGGCGGACACGGAACCGTTGTTGATGATCCGGCCGCCCCGCGGGTCCTGCTCCTTCATCCGCCGGTACGCCGCCTGCGCGCACAGGAAAGCCCCGTTGAGGTTGGTGTCCACCACGTGCCGCCAGGCCTCGTAGGGCAGGTCCTCGACGGGGACCCCGCCGGGCCCGAAGGTGCCCGCGTTGTTGAACAGCAGGTCCACCCGGCCGAACCGCTCGACGGCCGCCGTGAAGAGCGCGTCCACGTCCTCGGGCCGGGACACGTCGGTGCGCACCGCGAGCCACGGGCCCCCCGGCGCCCGCGCGGCCGTCTCCTCCAGCGTCTCCGTGCGCCGGCCGGCCAGGACCACCGACCAGCCGGCGCGCAGCAGTTCCACGGCGACGGCCCGCCCGATGCCGGAACCGGCGCCGGTCACCACCGCGATCTTCGATTCCCTGTCAGTCATGGCTCCGCAGCGTAGGCGGCGGCTCCGCCATGCGGAATCGGCTGTCCGCCATACGGCTGGGGCAAGGGAGGGCGAGGCGGCGCACGGCCGGACGGGAGCCGTGCGCGAGACGGCAGGTCCTAACCGGCGACCGCGGCCGCGGTCACGGCCTCCCCGGGGTACCGCACACCGATCCGCTCCCGGATCGCGTCCAGCGTGCGCATCACCGCGAGGCTGCCGGCCAGCGGCACCAGCGGCGACTCCCGCTCGCCCGCCCGCAGTGCCCGCATCACCTCGACCGCCTCGTGCCGCAGGCTGGTCCGTGGCCCGTCGGCCGGGTCCGCGGTGAACTCCTCGCCGTCGCGGCCGTCCCGGTGCAGCACGAACCGCTCGGGGTGGAAGAAGCCTGCGGGGATGTCGATCCGGCCGAGCGAGCCGGTGACCGAGGCGGTGGTCCCGGTGCCGCCGGCGATGGAGCAGTGCAGCGAGGCCAGCGCGCCGCTCTCCCAGGAGAGCAGGGCGCCGGTCTGGAGGTCGACGCCCTCGGCCGAGAGCACCGCGCTCGCGGCGACCGCGTCGGGCTCGCCGAGCAGCAGGTGCGCGAACGACACCGGGTACACCCCGAGGTCCAGCAGCGACCCGCCGCCGAGCGCCGGGTCCCGCAGCCGGTGCGCCGCCGGGAACGGACCCGCGAGACCGAAGTCGGCCTGCACCGTGCGGACTTCGCCGATCGTCCCGTCGTCCACCAGCGCCTTCAGCCGCCGCACCAGCGGATTGCAGTACATCCACATCGCCTCCATCAGGAAGCGGTCGTGCTCCTTGGCCAGGGACACCAGCTCCCCGGCCTCGCGGGCGTTGAGCGTGAACGCCTTCTCGCACAGCACGTTCCGCCCCGCCGTCAGGCACAGCCCGGCCGCGGCCCGGTGCGCCGCGTGCGGGGTGGCGACGTACACGACATCGATGTCCGGGTCCGCGGCCAGCGACTCCCAGTCGCCGTAGGCCCGGGTCACCCCGAACCGCTCGGCGAACGCCTCCGCGGACTCCTGCCTGCGCGAGGCCACGGCGACGATATCCGCGTCCGGCAGATCCACCAGATCCGCCGCGAACGCCGCCGCGATCCCACCCGTCGCCAGGATCCCCCACCGCACGCTCTGCTGCCCCATCCCGCCCCGCCCTCGCTCATGTGTGCCTCGGCAGTGTGTACGAGCTGAGAGCATAGGTGCCGGGACAGCACGAGAGGGAGGGACGCATGCGCGAGGACACGGCGGCATCGGCACCGGAATCGGCGCACCCGGCCGCCGCCGCGCCGGTCGCGCCCGCCCGGCCCGCCGGCCTGCTCCTCGTGCTCCTGCTCGGCGGCCTCACCGCCACCACCCCGCTGGCGATGGACATGTACCTCCCCTCGCTGCCGGAGGTCACCCGCACGCTGCACGCCCCCGCCGCCACCGTCCAGCTCACCCTCACCGCCTGCCTGGCCGGCATGGCCCTCGGGCAACTGGTCGTGGGGCCGATGAGCGACCGCTGGGGGCGCCGCCGGCCGCTGCTGGCCGGACTCGCCGTCTACCTCGTCACCACCGCCCTGTGCGCGCTCGCGCCCAACGTCGAGACCCTGGTGGCACTCCGGCTGGCGCAGGGCCTCGCCGGCTCGGCCGGCATCGTCATCGCCCGCGCCGTCGTGCGCGACCTGTACGACGGCCTGGCCATGGCCCGCTTCTTCTCCAGCCTGATGCTGGTCTCCGGGGTCGCCCCGATCGTGGCGCCCCTGATCGGCGGCCAGATCCTGCGGGTGACGGACTGGCGGGGCGTCTTCGTCGTCCTCACCGTGGCCGGCGCCGGGCTCACCGCCCTGGTCTGGGCGCGGCTGCCGGAGACCCTGCCGCCCGCCCGCAGGCACCGGGGCGGCGTGGGGCAGGCGCTGCGCGCGATGCGCGGCCTGCTCGCCGACGGGCCGTTCAGCGGCTACCTGCTGGCCGGCGGCTTCGCCTTCGCCTCGCTGTTCGCCTACGTCAGCGCCTCGCCGTTCGTCGTGCAGGAGATCTACGGCGCCTCCCCGCAGACCTTCAGCCTGCTCTTCGGCCTCAACTCGGTCGGGCTCATGGTCACCGGCCAGATCAACGGCAAGCTGCTGGTCGGCCGGGTCGCCCTGGACAAGGTGCTCGCGGCCGGCCTCGCGGTGACCGTGCTCGCGGCGGCCGCCCTGCTGCTGATGTCCGCCGGGGTCTTCGGCGAGACCGGCCTGGTGCCGGTCGCCGCCGCGCTCTTCGTGCTCATGTCGGCGATGGGCCTCACCCTTCCCAACGCCCAGTCCCTCGCCCTGCTGCGCACCCGGCAGGCCGCAGGCTCGGCCTCCGCGCTGCTCGGTACCTCCTCCTTCCTGATCGGCGCCGTCGCCTCCCCGCTGGTCGGGGTCGCCGGGGAGCACACCGCCGTGCCGATGGCGGTCGTCCAGCTGGCGGGTGCGTTGGTCGCGGTGGCGTGCTTCGTGGGACTGTGCCGTCCGTGGAGGGCACGTACGGTGCCGGAGGGAGACCAGAACTGAGCACGCCGAGACTGCGCCCCGGCACACCCGAACGAGCCGGGCTCGACCCCACGGAACTCGGGCACCTGGCGGACGAGGTGCACGCCCTGACCGCCGGAGTGCGCCCCTGGGCGGCGGGTGCCGTCGTGCTGGCCGGACGCGGGCCCGTGGTCGCCGTCGCCGAGGCCGCCGGCTGGGCGGTGCGCTACGCCTCCTACGACGCCGGGACCGGCACCGGGGTCGAACTGCCGCCCGCCGAGCGGGTCCCGGCCGGTGTCGGCACCCCCTTCGACCTGGCCTCCCTCACCAAGCTGTTCACGTCCGTCGCCGCCGTCCAGCAGATCGAGCGCGGCACCCTCGGCATGGACGCCCGGGTCGGCGCCTACCTGCCCGAGTTCACCGCCGCCGCCGAACACGGCATCACCGTCCGGCAGTTGCTCACCCACACCTCCGGGCTGCGCCCCGAACTCCCGCTGTACGAACGGCCGGACACCGCCGCCCGGCTGGCGATGCTGCGGGCCGAGGCGCCCGCCGCCGCTCCCGGCACCTACCTCTACTCGGACCTGAACATGATCCTGCTCCAGTTCGTCCTGGAGCGGATCACCGGCCGCACCCTGGACGTGCTGATCGAGGACGGCATCACCCGGCCGCTCGGGATGGCGGCGACCGGCTTCGGACCGTGCCCCGGCGCGGCGGCCACCGAGGACCAGCGGCTGCCGTGGGCCAAGGCCGACCGGGGGATGCTGCGGGGCGTGGTGCACGACGAGAACGCCTGGGCGCTCGGCGGGGTCGCCGGCCACGCCGGCCTCTTCTCCACCGCGCCGGACCTCGCGGTCTTCTGCCGGGCGCTGCTGGGCGGCGGCGCGTACGGCCCCGCCCGCATCCTCGGCCCCGACTTCACGGAACTCCTGCTGACCGGTCCCGGCCTGGGATTCGCCGTGGACCAGCCGTGGTTCATGGGCGAGCTGGCGGGCCGGGGAGCGGCGGGCCACACCGGCTTCACCGGCACCTCCCTCGTCCTGGACCCCGCCACGGACACCTTCCTGGTCCTGCTGGCGAACACGGTGCACCCCCGCAGACGCCTGCCGGACAGCAGACCGAGGGCGACCATGGCGACCCACCTGTCCCGGGCCGTCCGCGGCGCGTGAGCGCGGGCGGCCGGCGTCGCCGCCCACCGGGACCGGCCCCCTCCCGACCCTGAGAGAATCGCGGGGTGAACGCCCCAGTCTCCCCAGCCGACGCCCTGCGTGCCTCCGTCACCGCGCTGCTCGACGGGCTTCCGCCCCGGCAGGCCGCCGGGGCCGTGGAGCGGCTGATCGCCAGCTACCGGGGCGACACCCCCACCCACGCCCCGATCCTGCGCGACCGCGCCGACGTGGCCGCGTACGCCGCCTACCGGATGCCCGCCACCTTCGAGGCGGTCCGCTCGGCGCTGGCGGCGTTCGCGGACACCGTGCCCGGCTGGGCGCCCGGCAGCCATGTGGACGTCGGCGGCGGCACCGGAGCGGCGACCTGGGCGGTGACCGCCACCTGGGACGGGACCCGGCCGGTGACCGTGCTCGACTGGGCCGAACCCGCGCTCGCCCTCGGCCGGGAGATCGCCGCCGCCAACCCGGCCCTGCGCGACGCCCGCTGGGAACGCGCCCGGATCGGCACGGCGCTCACCCTCGGCCCCACCGACCTCGTCACCGTGTCGTACGTCCTCAACGAACTCGCCGAGACCGACCGCGCGGCCCTCGTGGACGCGGCCGCGGCCGACGCGCAGGCCGTCGTGATCGTGGAGGCCGGTACGCCCGCGGGCTACGAGCGCGTCATCGAGGCCCGCGACCGCCTCGTCCGCGCCGGCTTCCGGGTGGCCGCGCCCTGCCCGCACAGCGCCGCCTGCCCCATCGTCCCCGGTACGGACTGGTGCCACTTCTCCGCCCGGGTCAGCCGCTCCTCGCTGCACCGGCAGGTCAAGGGCGGCTCCCTGCCCTACGAGGACGAGAAGTTCAGCTACGTGGCCGCCACCCGGCTCCCCGCCGAGCCGGCTTCGAACCGGGTGGTCCGGCGCCCCCAGATCCGCAAGGGGCAGGTGCTGCTGGACCTGTGCGAGGCTGAGGAGCGGCTGGGCCGTACGACCGTCACCAAGCGTCACGGCGCCCTGTACCGGGCGGCCCGGGACGCCGACTGGGGCGACCCCTGGCCGCCCCAGGACCCGCCCGCGTAGCCGTCCCGTGGCTTGTTAGCGTCAGCCCATGGTCCAGAAGCCCGCCCCCGACGCCGCCCGGCGCAGTGAGAAGTCCCGCCGGGCGATCTACGCCGCCGCCCTCGCCCTGGTCGGTGAGACCGGCTACCGGAAGACCACCGTGGAGGGGATCGCCGCCCGCGCCGGGGTCGGCAAGCAGACCATCTACCGGTGGTGGTCGTCCAAGGCGGACGTCCTGCTGGAGGCGTTCCTGGACCTCGGCGAGCAGGCGGCACGGGCGGCGGGCCAGCAGCCCCACGCCCTGCCCGACACCGGAGACCTGGCCGCCGACCTCAGGACGGTGCTGCGGGCCACCGTGGACGAACTGCTCGACCCGCGCTTCGAGACGCCCGCCCGCGCACTGGCCGCCGAGGGCCTGGTCGACGAGCAGCTCGGCCGCGAGTTCGTCGACAAGCTGCTGCGGCCCCAGCTCCAGCTCTACGTGGAGCGGCTGCGCTCGGCACAGCGGACCGGCGCGGTGCGCCCCGACCTCGACCCGCGCATCGCCCTGGAACTCTTCGTCTCCCCGCTGGCCCAGCGCTGGCTCCAGCGCACCGGCCCGATCTCCTACGAATACACGGACACCCTCGTGGACTACGCCCTGCACGGTCTGGCCCCGCGCTGACCTCCTGTGAGGCGCGTCTCGTCCGGTTTCTCCGGATGGCCCGGGTGACACCCCGAAGCGCAGGAAGATGGGACGATGAGGCATGCTGTCCGCACCAGGCGAGAGGGGACAGATGAGCGCGACGTTCGGCGGCCGCGGCGGCCGGCAGGGCAAACTCTCCCAGTGGCTGCGCGGACGCCGCCCGAAGGAGACCGCCGATCCCGGCGGCCGTGAGGCCCTGCTGCTCGCCGCCGCGGCCGCGGGTCTGCCGCTCGCACCCGCCGCGCACCCCGGGACCGGCTACGGCTGCTCCTGCGACCGCGTCGGCTGTCCCACCCCGGCCCGGCACCCGGTGTCGTTCGCCTGGCAGACCCAGTGCACCACCGACCGTGCCCAGATCGAGCGCTGGGCCCGGCACCAGCCGCAGGCCAACTTCATCACCGCGACCGGCATGGTGCACGACGTCCTGGACGTCCCCCTGGAGGCCGGCCGGGAGGCGCTGGAGCGGCTGCGCGACGCCGGTGTGGAGGTCGGGCCGGTCGCCGAGAGCGACGACGGCCGCATGATGTTCTTCACCCTCACCCGGGGCACCCCCGAGGACGAGGACGAGTGGTGGCCCTGCGAGCTGGACTGCCACCCCGAGACCATGGACGAGCACCCGGGCCTGCGCTGGCACTGCCGGGGCTCCTACGTCCTCGTACCGCCCGCCCGGCTGCCTGGCGACGGGGAGCGCGGGCTGCGCTGGCTGCGCGGACCGGAGCACCCGCTGCCCGAACCGCTGAGCCTGCTGGAGACGCTGACCGACGCCTGCGCCCGCCACACCGGCGACCCCGCGGGCGCCGCCTGGCCCCTGGGGCACTGAGCCCGCCCGGGCACCCGGCCCCCGCGCCGGCTACTCGCCCTGCGCCGCCGTCAGCCCCTGGACCCGCCCCAGCACCGACACCCGCCCGCCGCCCGCCGGGTCGAGGGCGGCCTCGTTGGCGATGATCTCCAGCGTCAGCGACTGCTTGATCTCGCCCTTGGTCAGGGCCTGCACATCCCGATTGGGGGTGGGCACCGACGTGCCGGCCGCGGCGGTCTGCTTCTCGTAGTGGTGCGTGGTGAAGAAGACCAGCGCCCCGCCGTCCGCCGTGCGCAGCGCGAGCGGCGCGTAGTCGCCGCTCGTCAGCGGCTCGTCGATGAACTGCCGGACCAGACCCGGCCGCTTCGCCAGCTTCTGGCGGTTGGCGCGCAGGGTGCTGGTGTAGGGGCCGTCCGCGAAGGTGTTCCCGCCGCTCTTCAGGTGGCTCGCGTACCCCTTGCTCAGCCCGGCGGGCGGCACGGCCAGTCCCGTGGAGCCGGCCGGCACGGCCTCGGCCCAGCCGTCCGCGTCCTTCTTGAACTCCGGTACGTCCCCTGCCGCCACCAGCGTCAGATACGCCACCTGCCACGGCTCACCGAGGCCGTCCCGGGTGAACACCAGCAGCCAGCGGGCGTTGCCGCCCTTGTTGCCCTTGGCGTCCGCGACGAACCAGCGCGGCCACCCGGCCTTCTTCGGGATCGTGAACTTCGCGTCCGTCAGCTCCAGCGGGGAGTGGTTCGCGTTGCCCGACGGGCTGTTGGCGTGCCCGGCCTTCAGCCGGGCGCCGTCGATGTCGGCGAGGGCGCCGGTGACGTACTTCGCGTCCAGGGAGCGGTCGTAGGCCTCGTCGGCCCTGTTGTAGGCGTCCGTGAACTGCCGTAGGGCCTTGGCGGCCTCGGCGCGGCCGGCGGAGGGAAGCACCTCGCGCTCCCCGTGCACCACGACGCATCCGCTCGCCGTCAGCGACAAAGCGGTCAGCGAGGCCGCTACGAGTGCGTTCCGGTCCCGCCTGCGAAGCCCGCGACGACTGCGATCCCTGCTCATGAGGTGCCTTCACCCTCCCCTTCCCGGAGGCGAACCCTACCGGGACGGGAAGGCGCGCGGACGGCCGGTTCCCCTACTGTGCCGTCCCGTTGTCCGGCGGGCCGGTCACTCGGACGCCGGCACCTTGCCGCCGGCGGGAGCCGCGGTGCCCCGCCCGCTGCCGCGCAGCCGGGCGCGGAACTCCGGGGTGAGCAGGAAGACGGCCAGCGTCGGGACCAGGTAGAGGGCCCACACCGTGAGCTGGACGACCGTCGGGTCCGGCTGGAAGTTGAACACGCCCTTGAGCAGGGTGCCGTACCAGCTGTCCGGCGGGATCGTGCCGCTGATGTCGAAGGCCAGGCGGTTGATGCCCGGGATCCAGCTCGCCTCCTGCAGGTCGTGGAAGCCGTACGCCAGCACGCCCGCCGCGACCACGACCAGCATGCCGCCGGTCCAGGTGAAGAACTTGGCCAGGTTGATCCTCAGGGCGCCCCGGTAGAACAGCCAGCCCAGCAGCACGGCCGTGGCCAGGCCCAGCGCCACGCCGATCAGCGGGCGCGGGGTGCCGTCGCTCGCCGCGTGCACGGAGGCCCACACGAACAGGGCGGTCTCCAGACCCTCCCGGCCGACGGCCAGGAACGCGGTGGCGACCAGCGCGCCCGTGCCCATCGCGAGCGCCGCGTCCAGCTTGCCGTGCAGCTCCGACTTCAGGTGCCGGGCGGTGCGCCGCATCCAGAACACCATCCAGGTCACCAGGGCGACGGCGACGACGGACAGCGAGCCGCCGAGCGCCTCCTGCGCCTGGAACGTCATCTCCTGGGAGCCGAACTCCAGGGCGCAGCCGAAGCCCATCGCGATGGCGACGGCGATGCCGATGCCGATCCAGATCGGCTTCAGGGCGTCCCTGCGGCCGGTCTTGACCAGGTAGGCGATCAGGATGCAGACGACGAGCGACGCCTCCAGGCCCTCGCGCAGACCGATCAGGTAGTTGGAGAACACGGGCTACGCCTCCTTCTGGAACAGCGAGCGTCCCCACCAGTCGCCGGTGTCCCGGACGCCCGGGGGAACCGCGAAGACCGCCGAACCCACGTGCTGGATGTACTCGTTGAGCGCGTCGTGCGCGGACAGCCTGCGCTGCAGCGGAATGAACCCCTTGCGCACGTCGCGCTGGTAGGCGAGGAAGAAGAGGCCGGCGTCGAGCCGACCGAGGCCGTCGGTGCCGTCTGTGAAGGAGTAGCCGCGGCGCAGGATCGTGATGCCGTCGTTGGAGCCGGGGTGCGCGAGCCGCACGTGCGAGTCCGGCTTCATCGCCTTCAGGAACGGCTCGTCGTGCTCCTTGGCCTTGCCGACCGGGGCGCCCTCGCGCTTGTCGCGGCCGAAGACGTCCTCCTGCTCCTGCAGCGAGGTCCGGTCCCAGGTCTCGACGTTCATGCGGATGCGCCGGGCGACCAGGTAGGACCCGCCGGTCATCCAGTCCGGCCCGTCCCCCTCGCCGGCCCACACGAACTTCTTCAGGCGGTCGTCCTCGGTTCCTGCGATGTTGCGGGTGCCGTCCTTGAAGCCGAAGAGGTTGCGCGGGGTCTGGGCGCCCGGGGTGGTCGACGAGGTCTTGCCGAAGCCGAGCTGGGACCAGCGGATGGCGACCTTGCCGAAGCCGATCCGGGCCAGGTTGCGGATGGCGTGCACGGCGACCTGCGGGTCGTCCGCGCAGGCCTGGACGCACAGGTCACCGCCGGTGCGGGCCCTGTCCAGGTTGTCGCCGGGGAAGGCGGGCAGGTCGGCCAGGGCCGCCGGCCGCCGGTCGTGCAGGCCGAACCTGTCGAAGAACGACGGCCCGAACCCGATGGTGAGCGTCAGCCGGGACGGCTTGAGCCCGAGGGCCTCGCCGGTGTCGTCCGGCGGCGCCTCGGCGAGCCCGCCGTAGGCGCCCTCACCGACGGTCCTCCCGGCGGTCATCCGCCGGGCCGCGTCCGTCCAGTCCTTCAGCAGCTGCACGAACGCTTCGCGGTCGTCGGTCTTCACGTCGAACGCGGCGAAGTGCAGCCGGTCCTGTACGGGGGTGGCGATGCCGGCCTGGTGGGTGCCGTGGAACGGCACCGCCCCGCCCGCCTCGGCGGAGGCGGGGTCGACGTCGTCGCCCACCTTGGCCATCGCCATCCCGCCGCCGGCCGCGGCGGCCCCGAGCGCCAGCCCGGCACCTCCCCAGCCGATCAGCGCCCGGCGCGACGGACCGCCGTCGCGGGACTCCTGGGTCTCCCGGGTCTCCTGGGTTTCCTGGGTCTCGGTCATCGCCTTGTTCCCCCTGCTCACTTGACGACGGCGGCGGCGAGCTTGGACAGCGGCTCGGCGAGCGCGTTCACCGCGTCCGACAGCTCCTTGCGCTGCTCCCCGGTGACCTTGTCGTAGGAGGTGAACTCGTAGGAGTTCTTGTCGGAGCGGTACTGGTCGAGCACGGTGTTCAACGCCGCGAACTGCTTGTCCAGCTCCTTGGCCAGCGCCGGGTCGTTCTTGGCGGCGACCGGCTTCAGCAGTTCGTAGGCCTTCTGCGCGCCCTCGACATTGCCCTTGAAGTCGACCAGGTCGGTGTGGGCGTAGCGGTCCTCCTCACCGGTGACCTTGCCGGTCGCGACCTCGTCCAGCAGCTCCTTGGCGCCGTTGGCCATGGAGGACGGGGTGATCTCCGCCTTGCCGACCCGGTTCTGCCAGTCCTTGAGGTCGGTGACGAGCTGGTCGGCGATGGTCTTCTCCTCGGCGCCGATCTTCCCGTCCTTCCACAGGGCCTTCTCCAGCCGGTGCCAGCCGGTCCACTTCTGGCCCTGCTCGAGCCCGTCCTCGCGGACGTCGACCTTCGGGTCGATGTCGCCGAAGGACTCGGCGACCGGCTCGGTGCGTTCCCAGCCGAGGCGGGAGAGCGGGTAGGCCTTCTTGGCGGCCGCCACGTCGCCGTCCTTGACGGCCTTCACGAAGGTCACCACCCGAGGCACCGTCTCGTCGGCCTGGTCCAGCGCGTACTGGCGGTAGTCGGCGACCGCCTCGTCCAGCCTGGGGTCGCGCCGGGCCGTCTTGCCGCCGCCGGTGACGGTGAGCTTCTGCCGGACGCCGTGGCCCTTCATGCCGGGGCGGCAGGCGATCTCGTACGTGCCCGCCTTCACCTCGGCGGTCAGCGTGTACTTGGTGCCCGGGCCGATGTTCTCCTTCTCGGAGACGATCCGGTCGTCCGGGAAGACGATCTCGACCTCGGTGGCCTTGGAGCCCTTGTTCGCTATCTTCAGCGTGACCTGGCCGGCCGGTACGGACTTGGCCGAGGTGTCGCACTTGGAGTCGGCGGCGGTGACCTCGATGGCCTTGCCGTCCTCGGCATCGCTCTTCGCGGTGCAGGCCGAGAGGGCGGTCAGAGCGGCCACGGCGGTGGCGGCGGTGACGGTCAGTCGGACGGCTCGCATGCAGGCTCCAAGACGGATCTGGTGTGGTGAGGCTGACCTAACATAACTGAGGCTTACCTGAGCGATACACACCAGGGTCGTGATTCGGCTCACGGAAGGATCACGGACACGGCTTGGTCTCGGCGCTTCAAAGGCGGCGCCGGCACAAGGTAAAGGGGAGGTCAAGGGGTGATTCAATCATCTGGTGACTGACTACGACGTGCTCCGCGTCTTCTGCGGACCGGGCGGCGGCTACGGCAACGAGCTGGGCGTCGTCCGGGACGGATCGGTGCTGCCCGGGCGGGACGACCGGCAGGCGCTGGCCGCCAAGCTCGGCTTCAGCGAGACCGTGTTCGTGGACGACCCCGAGCGCGGGCTGATCGACATCTACACGCCCACCCTGCGCCTGCCCTTCGCCGGGCACCCCTGCGTCGGCACGGCCTGGCTGCTGGACGTGCCCGAGCTGGTCACGCCCGCCGGGCCGGTGGGCGCCCGGCTGGACGGTGAGTTCAGCTGGATCGAGGCCCGCGCGGAGTGGGCTCCGCCGCGCACCCTGCGCCAGTACGGCACCGCCGCCGAGGTAGACGCCCTCGACGTGCCGCCGCCCGGCGAGTGGATCTACGCCTGGGCCTGGGAGGACGAGGCGGCCGGACGGGTCCGGGCCCGCGCCTTCCCCGGCCGCGGCGACGGCATCGACGAGGACGAGGCGACGGGCGCGGCCGCGCTGCTGCTCACCGAGCGGCTGGGCCGGGCGCTGAACATCACCCAGGGCAGGGGCTCCCAGATCCTCACCGCGCCCCAGCCGCACGGCTGGGTGGAGGTCGGCGGCCGGGTCCTCCTCGAGCGCTAGCAAGACGCCCCCGGGCCGTTCGAGGCACGGCGGCGGGCGGGCGGCGCGGGGCGCCGGCCGTCAGGCGCTCCGGGCGAACTCCTCCCCCAGGGCCTCGAAGACGGCGGTGTTCAGGGCGAACGCCCGCTTGCACTCCGTCACGATGCGCTGCCGCTCCAGCTCGTCCGCGTCGACCGCGTCCAGGTGGGCCCGGTAACTCCGCTTGAACGCGGCCGGGTTGGGGATCTCCTCGAAGACGTAGAAACGGACGCCGTCGCCCTTGCGCGCGAAGCCCCAGGTCTTCTCCGCCCGGTCCCGGATGATCTGGCCGCCGGAGAGGTCGCCGAGGTAGCGGGTGTAGTGGTGGGCGACGTATCCGCCGGGCCAGCGCTCGGCGCACTCCCGGACGCGGTCCGCGTACGCCCCGGTCGCGGGCAGGGCGGACACCTCCGAGCGCCAGCGCGGGCCGCGCAGATGCGCCAGGTCCCGCTCCAGCGCGGGCAGCCGCAGCAGCTCGGACCGGACGAAGGGCCCGGCCACCGGATCCGCCGCGAGCCGCCCGGCGGCGCTCTCCAGCGCCTCGTAGACGAACCACAGCTGCTCGGTGTAGCGCGCGTACGCGGCCACCCCCAGCCGGCCGCCGAGCAGGTCGCTCATGAACGACGAGGTCTCCGCCGCCACGTGCTGCTGGTGCGACGCGGTGCGGATGACGGTCGAGAACGACTCCATGGACTCTCCCCGGACTCGGGTGCGCGGTGGTTCGCCGGCCTGCTGCCGGAAAGTTTACCGACAAGATGTCGGGAAAACACCGGGGGTGGGCGGGACGGGCAGTGGAAGGCCCGCCCCCACCGGGGTGGGGCGGGCCTTCCGCGGGGCGTCCTGGGTCAGGGCAGGGTCAGGATGTCCGCGCCCGTCTCGGTCACCACCAGCGTGTGCTCGAACTGCGCCGTCCGCCTGCGGTCCTTGGTCACGACGGTCCAGCCGTCGTCCCACATCTCGTACTCGTACGTCCCCAGCGTCAGCATCGGCTCGATGGTGAAGGTCATCCCGGGCTGCATGACCGTCGTCGCGTGCGGGCTGTCGTAGTGCGGGATGATCAGGCCGGAGTGGAACGACGAACTGATGCCGTGCCCGGTGAAGTCCCGCACCACTCCGTAGCCGAAGCGCTTGGCGTAGGACTCGATGACCCGCCCGATGACGTTGATCTGCCGCCCCGGCCTGACCGCCTTGATCGCGCGGTTCAGGGACTCCCGGGTCCGCTCCACCAGCAGCCGCGACTCCTCGTCCACGTCCCCGACGAGATAGGTGGCGTTGTTGTCGCCGTGCACCCCGCCGATGTACGCGGTCACGTCCAGGTTGACGATGTCGCCGTCGTTGAGGACCGTCGTGTCCGGGATGCCGTGGCAGATGACCTCGTTGACGCTGGTGCACAGCGACTTGGGGAAGCCGCGGTAGCCGAGCGTCGAGGGGTAGGCGCCGTGGTCGCACATGTACTCGTGGGCGACCTTGTCCAGCAGGTCGGTGGTCACTCCGGGTGCGATGTGCTTCGCGGCCTCCTCCATCGCCCGCGCGGCGATGCGGCCGGCGCGGCGCATCGCCTCGACGGTCTCGGGCGTCTGCACCTCCGGACCGGTGTACGCCGCCGGCGCGGGCTTGCCTACGTACTCGGGGCGGCGGATGTTTCCGGGTACCGAACGGGTGGGGGAGATCTCCCCTGGTGCGAGCAGCGACTGGCCAGACATGCCAGCGAGTTTAGGCCCTCCCGCGTGGACCACGCCGGGTCCGCGGGTCCGGCCCGGTCCGCACGAAAGCGCCTAACCAGCGGCCATGGGGGAATATGTGCGTGGCGAGAGGAGCTGTCCATGGCCTTGTTCAAGAAGCGCACCGCCGGCAAGCCGGGTGAGTGGTACTACTGCCTGGAGCACAAGAAGGTCGAGGAGGGCCCGGACTGCCCGGGCAAGGACCGCTTCGGCCCGTACGCCAGCCCGCAGGAGGCGCAGCGCGCGATGGAGACCGCGCAGGAGCGCAACCTCGAATGGGAGACCGACCCCCGCTGGCACGACGCCCCGGCGGGCGGCCGGGACACCGACGAGGACTGAGACTCACACCGGCGCGGACGCGGTGGCGGCGCGCTGCTCGCGCAGCCGCACCGCGTGCTCGCTGGTCCGCGCGTCGTACGTCATCAGCCCCGGCAGGCACAGGGCCAGCAGCCCCATCGCGCCCACGCACAGCACCCCGCCCGACCAGACGGACGTCCGTACGCCGGCCCACGCCGCGACGCCGCCGGAGCGGACCTGCCCGAGCTGCGGGCCCACCGAGTACGACAGCAGCTCGATGCCGGCCAGCCGGCCGCGCAGCTCGTCCGGGATCGTCTGGTTCCACATCGCGCCCCGGAACACCCCGCTGACCATGTCGCAGCCGCCCGCGACGGTCAGCAGGAGCAGCACCAGCCAGACCTCGCCGGCTACTCCCGCCGCCGCGACCGCCAGGCCCCACAGCGCGGCCGCCAGCACCACCATCCGGCCGTGCCGGTGCACCCGTGAGGTCCAGCCGCTGGTCAGGCCGACGAGCAGCGCCCCCAGCGGGAAGGTCGCGTACATCAGGCCGAGCGACCACTCGGCGTGCAGTTCGTCGGCCAGGAACGGCAGTACGGCCAGCGGCATGGCCAGGAACATCGCCGCGAGGTCGACCGCGTACGTGCCCAGCAGTTCCTTGCGTCCCCAGGCGTAGCGGGCACCTTCCGCGACGGCCCGCAGGTCCGGCTTCGCCGCCTCGTGCGAGGCGGGGGAGGGGGCGATGCGGGCGACGAAGACCAGCGACACGGCGAAGGTCAGCAGGTCGGCGGCGTATGCCCAGCCGAGGCCCGCGTAGGCGACGACCACGCCCGCGACCGCGGGACCGGCCACTCCGCCGACCGTCCAGCGCAGGGAGTTCAGGGAGGCCGCGGCCGGGAGGTGGTCGTGGGCGACGATCCGCGGGAGCAGCGAGTCCAGGGCCGGCCGCTGGACGGAGACCAGCGCGGAGGAGAGGGCGGCGACCAGGTAGAGCGGCCAGACCGCGGGGCGCGGCAGGAGCGCGTCGACGAGCAGGGCGGCACTCAGCAGGCCCTGACCGGCCTCCGTCCACACGATCAGCCGGCGCTTGTCGACGGCGTCGGCGAGGGCACCGCCGTACAGGCCGAAGACGATCAGCGGCACCAGTTCCGCGGCGCCGATCGCACCGACGGCCGCCGCGGAGCCGGTGAGCTCCTTGAGCTGGACGGGGAGTGCCACGAAGGTGAGGAAGCTGCCGAAGTTGCTGATCAGGCCGGAGGCCCAGAGTCTGCGGAAGTCGGCGGAGGCCTTCCAGGGGGCGAGATCGGGGAGGAGAGCATGGGCCACCCGGGCATGCTGCGCCGGGCCGGTCCGGCGGGCAACCGGTTTTCCGCGGGCCCGGCCCCCCGCACCGAGGAGCGGCGGGTCACCAGGGGGCGGCGGGCGGCGCCGTCAGGATGTCCGCGAGCCGGGACAGGCGGTCCCGGAACCCCCGCCGGGCCCGCGGTGAGCTGTTCTCGCCGGCCGCCGCGCTGACCAGGTGCTGCACGCTGTCCAGGTCCAGCTCCGCGCCCTCGGGCACGGCCAGCGCGTCGTGGGCCATCGCGGCCAGCTCGCCGCCGCCCGCGCCCAGCGCCAGCACCGTCACCCCGGCCCGGCGGGCCCCGTGCACCCGCTCCAGCAGCTCCGCCGGCTCCTCGGGGGCGACGACGAGCAGGGTCTCACCGCGCCGCGCCGCCTCGATCCGGCCGGGCCCGACGGCCAGGTGCGCGGGATCGACGGGGCGCGCCCGGTGCCGCACCAGCGTGGGCGCCAGCTCGGGGGTGCCCGACCAGGCGGCCTCGTCCACCAGGTGCGCGGCCAGGTGCCAGGGCTCGTACTCGGGCGTGCCCACCAGCAGCAGCCCGCCCCCGTGCGACACCACCGACCCGCGCAGCACCCCAGCGAACCGCCGGGTGGCCCCCAGCCACTCGGTCCCGGCGAGCACTTCCCGCAGCAACGCGACACGTACGGCGTCCATGCGGCCGCATCCTGCCGCAACCGATCGTCCGTGGCCCGGAGTTCACGCCGAATTCGCCCGACCCGGGGACAGCGCGGCCGGGCAGCCTTTCCGGGCTCACCCGACCCGCTGCCGCCACACCCGCGGACGTAGAGTCGGCCCATGACCTCTACCGACAGCGCACAGACTCCCGCCAAGGCCCCCGCGAAGGACCCCTGGGACCTGCCCGACGTCTCCGGGCTGGTCGTCGGCGTGCTCGGCGGCACCGGCCCGCAGGGCAAGGGCCTCGCCCACCGGCTCGCCATGGCCGGCCAGAAGGTGATCATCGGCTCGCGGGCCGCCGAGCGCGCGCGGGCCGCCGCCGAGGAGCTGGGCAACGGCGTCGAGGGCGCCGACAACGCCGAGACCGCGCGCCGCAGCGACATCGTGATCGTCGCCGTGCCCTGGGAGGGCCACGGCAAGACCCTCGAGTCGCTGCGCGCGGAGCTGTCCGGCAAGCTCGTCGTGGACTGCGTCAACCCGCTCGGCTTCGACAAGAAGGGCGCCTACGCCCTGAAGCCCGAGGAGGGCAGCGCCGCCGAGCAGGCCGCCGCGCTGCTCCCGGACTCCCGGGTCACCGCCGCCTTCCACCACCTGTCGGCCGTGCTGCTCCAGGACCCGGAGATCGAGCGGATCGACACCGACGTGATGGTGCTCGGCGAGGACCGGGCCGACGTGGAGACCGTGCAGGCGCTCGCCGGCCGCATTCCCGGCATGCGCGGCGTCTTCGCCGGGCGGCTGCGCAACGCCCACCAGGTGGAGTCGCTGGTGGCGAACCTGATCTCCGTCAACCGCCGGTACAAGGCGCACGCCGGGCTGCGCGTCACCGACGTGTGAGCCGTAGCGGGCGATGGGGGACACTGGTCGGTGAAGCAGTACCGAGCAGTGTCCCCCGACAGGAGCCCAGCCCCATGCCCCGCATCGCCCTCTACACCCTGATCGTCTGCGTCCTCGCCGTCGCCGCCGCGGTCGTCTCCTTCGCCCGGGGCAGCTGGCTGGGGATCGTCTGGGTGCTCCTCGCGGGCCTGGCGTCCAACATGACCTGGTACTACGTCAAGCGCGGCCGCGCCGCCGCGGGGCAGGGCAAGTCCGTCACGGGCTGATCGTGCACACCTCCGGGGTCTCCCGCCAGAAGCGGTAGAGCTCGTGGCCGCACGCCTGGGAGAAGTCGTCGACGCCCAGGCCGCGCAGGATCGCGTCGATGGCGTCGAAGAACGCGATGTTCACCGACGGCACCCACAGCAGCGCGAACACGAACAGCAGGCCGAACGGAGCGAACGGCTCCACCTGACGCTTCACGTTGTACGACAGCCACGGCTCGATCACGCCGTAGCCGTCCAGGCCCGGCACCGGCAGGAAGTTCAGGATCGCCGCCGTCACCTGGAGCAGGGCGAGGAACGCCAGCGCGTACCGGAAGTCGCGGGGCACGCCGTCGAGGGCGTGCAGCCAGAACGGCGCCGTGCACACCGCGGCGAACACCACGTTCGTCAGCGGCCCGGCCGCCGAGATCAGGCTGTGCCGCCAGCGGCCCCGGATCCGGCCGCGCTCGATGAACACCGCGCCGCCCGGCAGACCGATCCCGCCCATGATCACGAAGACCACGGGCAGCACGATGCTCAGCAGCGCGTGCGTGTACTTCAGCGGGTTGAGGGTGAGATAGCCCTTCTCGCCCACCGAGATGTCCCCGGAGTGCAGCGCGGTGCGGGCGTGCGCGTACTCGTGCAGGCACAGGGAGACGATCCAGGCCGCCGTCACGAACAGGAACACCGCGACACCCGGCTGCTCGGCGAAGCCGGTCCAGGTGGCCCAGCCGGTCACCGCCGTCACGGCCAGGATGCCGACGAAGACGGGACTGACGCGGCGGTCGCCACGGCTGGTGGTGACGGTGGTCATGGGGCGGCTCCTGTGGACGGGGCGGTCGGGAAGGCCGACCGTACCGGGCGGCGGACACGCCGGGAAAACGCTTAGCGGTGGCCGTCCGGTTCCTGGATGGTGGGGGAATGGCACTGAAGAGGGTGTTCTACGAGGAATGGCAGATGGGCTGCTGCGGTGCGCCCTTCTCGGTGGGCGACGAGATCGACTGGCCGCTGGTCGACCTCGACGAACGGCAGCTCCGCGACGGGGACTGCCACGGCGCCGAGGCCTGGGTGGAGAACCACTCGGACACCACCCGCCCGACCACCGGCCGGGTCCGTGCCATCGACCTGGTGCACCAGGAGTACACGGTCGACCTGGACCTGCGTGATCTCGGGCGCACGGCACCGCCCTACGGGAAGGTCACGCTCCTCCCCTCGGGACGCTCCCCGCGGCCGGTGCCCGGCTCCGTGACGCTCGAGCCCGTCGACCACTGCCCGAAGTGGTTCGCGGAGGAGGACTACGCACCGCCGCAGGGTCCGCACCGGGTCCGCCGGGTCCACGGCGCCCTCGTCACCCTGGAGGTGCCGGACGGCGCACCGCGCGAACCCGGTGACCGGCGCTGAGCGCTCCGGAGAGAATGGACCCCGTGCGCTATCGCCTCCTCGGAACCACCCAGGCCCACCGCCCCGACGGCACGCCCGTCCCGGTCGGCGGAGCGCGGCTGCGCGCCCTGCTCAGCGTGCTCGCGCTGCGGGCCGGCCGGACCGTCCCGGCGGGCGTCCTGGTGGACGAGGTCTGGGGCGCCGACCCGCCCGCCGACGCGGCCGGCGCGCTGCAGGCGCTGGTCGGCCGGCTGCGCAGGGCACTCGGCGCCGGCGCCGTGGCCTCCGCCGAGGGCGGCTACCGGCTCGTCGCCGCCCCCGACGACGTCGACCTCACCCGCTTCGACCGGCTGACCGGCGAGGGGCTCGCCGCGCTGTCCGACGGCGACCCGGCGAAGGCCGCCGTCGTCCTGGACGACGCGCTCGCCCTGTGGCACGGCCCCGCCCTCGCCGACCTGCCGGACCGCACCGCCGAGGCGGTCCGCTGGGAGACCCGCCGCCTGGACGCCCTGCGCGCGCGGCACACCGCCGCCCTCGCCCTCGGCCACGCCGAGCGGTCGCTGCCCGAGCTGGCCGCGCTGTGCGACAGCCACCCCCTGGACGAGCCGCTGCAGGCGCTGCGGCTGCGGGCGCTCAGGGACCTGGGCCGCCCCGCCCAGGCACTGGCCGCCTACGACGAGGTACGGCAACTGCTCGCCGACCGGCTCGGCTCCGACCCCGGTCCCGAACTGCGCGCGCTCCACGGTGAGCTGCTGCTCGCCGAGGCCACGGATCCCGCACCCGGCACGTCCGCCGCTCCGGCCGCTCCGGAACCTGGGCCCACGCCCCCCGCCGCCGTCCTCGGCAACCTGCCGGCCCGGCTCACCTCCTTCGTCGGCCGCGAGCCGGACCTCGCGGCGATCGGCGCCGACCTCGGTGCCGCCCGGCTGGTCACCCTGCTCGGACCCGGCGGGGCCGGCAAGACCCGGCTGTCCCAGGAGGCCGCCGAGTCGGTGCGGCACACCGCCCGGGACGGGGTGTGGCTGGCGGAACTGGCGCCCGTGGACGACCCGGACGCCGTACCGCAGGCCGTGCTGACCGCGATCGGCGCCCGCGAGACCGTGCTGCACGGCGCCGGCGCCGAGAGCATGCGCGCCGTCGCCGACCGGCACGACGACCCGGTCGAGCGGCTGGTGGAACACTGCGCCCGGCGCCGGATGCTGCTCGTCCTGGACAACTGCGAGCACGTCGTCGAGGCCGCCGCCCAGCTCGCCGAACGCCTGCTGGCGCACTGCCCGGAGCTGACCCTCCTCGCCACCAGCCGGGAACCGCTCGGCGTGCCCGGGGAGGTGGTGCGCCCCGTGGAGCCGCTGCCCGAGCCGGTCGCACTGCGGCTGCTCGCCGACCGGGGCGCGGCGGCCCGGCCCGGCTTCCGGGTCGAGGACGATCCCGAGGCGTGCGCCGAGATCTGCCGGCGGCTCGACGGCCTGCCCCTCGCCATCGAGCTGGCGGCCGCCCGGCTGCGCATGCTGACGCCCCGCCAGATAGCGGACCGGCTGGACGACCGCTTCCGGCTGCTCACCAGCGGCAGCCGCACCGTGCTGCCCCGCCAGCAGACCCTGCGCGCCGTCGTGGACTGGTCCTGGGACCTGCTCGACACGGACGAGCGCGACGTCCTCAGTCGGCTGTCGGTGTTCGCGGGCGGCTGCGACCTGGCCGCCGCCGAGGCCGTCTGCGGCCCGTTCGCCCTGGACGCGCTCGGCTCCCTGGTCGACAAGTCCCTGGTGGTGGCCGCCCCCTCGGCCGACGGCCAGATGCGCTACCGCCTGCTGGAGACCGTCGCCGAGTACGCGACCGAGCGGCTGGACGAGACCGGGCGCCGTACCGAGGCCGAACGCGTCCATCTGACGTACTACCGCGAACTCGCGCGCACCACCGACCCGTTGCTGCGCGGCACCGGCCAGCGCGCCGCCGTCGACCGGCTCCAGCTCGAGTACGAGAACGTGCGCACCGCCCTGCGGCACGCCATCGCCGGCCGAGACGAGCAGGAGGCGCTCTGCATCATCCACGCCCTCGTCTGGTACTGGCAGATGCGCGATCTGCGCGTCGAGGCCCGCAACCTGTGCCGGGAGGTGATGGCGCTGGGCCCCGACCCGTTCGAGGAGCCCGTGCGCCGTGCCGCCCCCGTGTGGCAGCGCTGCACGGACATCCCGCCCCCCTACACCGGCGAACTGCTCGACGAGGCCCGGCGCGGGCTGCACCTGGCCCATCTCGCCTGCATGGACACGGAACTCGACACCTGGCAGACCCCGGCGGCCCAGGCGAAGCTGCGCGCCATCACCCGGGTCTACGAACCCGGGATGCCGCAGACCTGCCGTGCCCCGGGCATGCTCTGGTTCTTCGCCGAGCTGCTGACCAGCGGCGTGGACCGGCTGCGCACCATCCTCGACTCCTGCGTGCGCACCTGCCGGGAGACCCCCGGATTCGAGTGGGAGCTGGCCGGCACCCTGCAGATGCGCGCGAACATCCTCGCCAACCGCACCGAGTGGGCGGGCGACGCCACCCGCGACGCCGACGAGGCACTGGAGATCTTCGAACGCCTCGGGGACTCCTGGGGGGCCGCCGAGGCGCTCTCCGCGCGCGGCGAGTCGCGCGAGCGCAAGGGCGAGTACGCGGCGGCCGCCGCCGACTTCCGGGCGGCCATCGCCCACGCCGAGCGCCTCGGCGCCCGCGCCCAGACGTCGGTGCTCGCCATCCGCCTGGGCGTCGTACTGCTGGAGACGGGCGAGCCGGAGCAGGGTGAGCGCCTGCTGCGCGAGGTCATCGAGCGCACCGACGGCAGCAACAGCGAGGCGCTGCCCATGGCACGGCTCTTCCTGTCCTCCCGGCTCTGCCTGACCGGCCGGGTCGCGGAGGCCCGCGAACAACTGCGGCTGCTGCGCGAGGGTTTCGGGATCGCGCACTTCGTCGTCTTCGACGCCCTCATCCTCGGCCAGGAGGCCTGGGTGGACATCGTCGACGGCCGTGTCGAGGAGGCCGTGCACAAGATCCGGCGGGCGCTGGAGCGCTCCAGCGATCCGCTGTCCCTGGCCATCGCCCCGCATCTGCAGCCCCTGTACCTGACCATCGCGGCGGCCGCCCTCGCCGAGGTGGACGGCGGCAGCCACGCCGCGGACGCCGCCCGCTGCCTGGGCGCCGCGCGCGCCCTGCTCCCTCCGGGGCATGTCGCGGCGACCGTCGAGCGGGCGACGCTCGAGCACGCCGAGGGGGCGGTCCTCGCCGTGCTCGACCGGGCGGCGTTCGACGCCGCGTACGCCGAAGGCGGTGGCCTCTCCCTCGCGGAGGCCACCGCCCTGGTGTGACGCCGCCCGGCGTCAGGCCTTGGTGCGGAACTTGTGGATGGCGACCGGGGCCATCACCGCGGTGAGCCCCACCGACCAGATCAGGGTCACCCACAGGTCGTGCGCCACCGGGCCGCCCTCCATCAGGCCGCGCGCGGTGTCGGCCAGCGCGGAGAGCGGGTTGTAGTCGGTGAAGCTCCGCAGCCAGCCCGGCATCGACGCGGTCGGCGCGAAGATCGAGGAGCCGAACTGCAGCGGCATCAGCACCAGGAAGCCCATCGCCTGCACGGACTGCGCGTTCTTCATCACCACGCCGAGGGTGAGGAACACCCACATCAGCGCCGAGCCGAACACCACGGACAGGCCCACGGAGGCCACCAGACCGCCCCAGTGGTGGACGTCGTAGCCCACCAGGAAGGCGACCAGCATCAGCACCGCGGTCGCGAACAGCATCCGCATCAGCTCCACCGCGATCTTGGCGAAGAGCACGGAGCCGCGTCCGATGGGCAGGGACCGGAACCGGTCCATGACACCGGAGTTGAAGTCCTGGTTGAAGCCGGTGCCCACCCCCTGGGCCATGTTCATGCCCATCATGGCCATCAGGCCCGGCACGACGTACTGGACGTACTGGTCCTGACCGCCGCCCAGGGACTTGCCGATCGAGCCGCCGAAGACGTACACGAACAACAGGGTGAAGATCACCGGGAACAGGATGGCGTCGAACATCGACTCCGGGTCCTGCCGGATCCACAGCAGGTTGCGGCGGATGAGCGCACCGGTGTGCCGCAGGTGCGCGCGGACCGGGATCGGGGTGTCGCCCTCGAGCCGGGCCGGCTTCGTCAGGGTGTGCGGAGGGGTGGCGCGGGGCGCCTCGTCCAGGGTGGCGGTGGGAGACGGGTGGGCGCTCATGCGGCGGCCTCCTCGAGGGCGTCGGCGGGCGTGGTGTCCTGCGGGGCACTGGCGCGGTGGCCGGTGAGGGAGAGGAACACCTCGTCCAGGCTGGGCAGTTCGGTGGTGATGGAGGAGATGGTGATGCCGCGCGCGGTGACCGCGCCGACCACCGCGGTGAGCTGCTCGTCGCTGAGGATCGGCACCAGCAGCGTGCCGGTCTCGCCGTCGACGGTGGTGCCGGCGAGGCCGGTGATGCCCAGCTCGTCCAGCATGTCGGCCAGCGGCCGCAGTTGCAGCGGGTCCACCGGCCGCACCCGCAGCGAGCGCCCGCCGACCCGGGCCTTCAGCTCCTCGATGCCGCCCCTCGCGATGACCTTCCCGCGGTCCACGACGGTCAGCTCGGAGGCGAGCTGCTCGGCCTCCTCCATGTACTGGGTGGTCAGCAGCACGGTGACCCCGTCCCCGACCATGGCCTTGACCTCGTCCCACACCTCGTTGCGGGTGCGCGGGTCCAGGCCGGTGGTCGGCTCGTCCAGGAAGAGCACGGCGGGCCGGCCGATCATCGAGGCGGCGAGGTCCAGCCGCCGCCGCATACCGCCGGAGTAGGTCCCCGCGGGCCGCCGCGCGGCCTCCGTCAGCGAGAACCGCTCCAGCAGCTCGTCGGCCCGGGCCCGGGCGTCCTTGCGGGACAGGTCCAGCAGCCGTCCGATCAGGTACAGGTTCTCCCAGCCCGGGAGCTTCTCGTCCACGGAGGCGTACTGCCCGGTCAGCCCGATCACCCGCCGCAGCTGCCGGGGCTGCCGTACGACGTCGTAGCCGGCCACGACGGCCTCTCCGGCGTCCGGCGTGATCAGGGTGGACAGGATCCGTACCAGGGTGGTCTTCCCGGCGCCGTTCGGCCCGAGGACCCCCATCACGGTGCCCGGCCGGACATTCAGGTCGACCCCGTCCAGGGCCTTGGTCTCGCCGTAGTGCTTGACCACTCCCCGCACGGTCACGGCGGAGCGTCCGCCGGCAGGGTCGTCATCGATTCGCGTCATGGGCAAGACAGTGACAGCCGCCACCGACAAACCACCGACAGCCGGCCCCCGGGTACCGACACGCCGCCGACACGGGGACGTGATCACGGAAGGCGGCAGGGTCGTCTGCCTTGGGTGAGCCGGCCGGGAAGAGGGGCGGCCCCGTCGACGGGGGGGATCGACGGGGCCGCTCTGGTGCCGGACTGGCTCTCGGGGGACGGGGACGTCAGTGGACGGAGTGCTCCTCCAGCGGGAACGTCCCGCCGACGACGTCCTCGGCGAACGCCTTCGCCGCGTTGCCCATGACCTCACGGAGGTCCGCGTACTTCTTGACGAACTTCGGCACCCGGCCGGACGTGAGACCGAGCATGTCGGTCCACACCAGCACCTGCGCGTCCGTCTCCGGTCCGGCGCCGATGCCGACGGTGGGGATCTGCAGCACCCGCGTCACCTCGGCCGCCAGCTCGGCCGGGACCAGCTCCAGGACGACCGCGAACGCGCCCGCGTCCTGCACCGCCTTCGCGTCCCGCAGCAGCTGCGCCGCCGCCTCCTCACCGCGCCCCTGCACGCGGTAGCCCATCGCGTTGACGGACTGCGGGGTCAGCCCGATGTGGGCCATGACCGGGATGCCGGACTCCACCAGCAGCCGGATCTGGTCGTGCGAGCGCTCGCCGCCCTCCAGCTTCACCGCGCCGACCCCGGCCTCCTTCACCAGCCGGGTCGCCGAGCGCAGCGCCTGCACCGGACCCTCCTGGTAGGAGCCGAACGGCAGGTCGGCGACGATCAGGGCGCGCTGGGTGCCGCGTACGACGGCCGCCGACAGCACGGCCATCTCGTCGAGGGTGACGGGCACGGTGGTCTCGTACCCGAGGTGACAGTTGCCCGCCGAGTCGCCGACGAGCATCACCGGGATGCCGGCCTCGTCGAACACGGACGCGGTCATCGCGTCGTAGGCGGTGAGCATGGGCCACTTCTCGCCGCGCTCCTTGGCGAGGGCGATGTCGCGGACGGTGATGCGGCGGGTGCCCTTCCCCCCGTACAGCGCCTTGCTGCCGTCGGAAGGCTTGGTGTGGGCAGCCGAAAGCTGCGTCATGACAACGGCTCCTTCGGTCATCTCGAGGCGCCCTGACGGCGTCCCCGGATCGCCTCCATGGTGGCACTTGGTGCCGCCGAGGGCCAGGGGACCCCCTGTGATCCCTCCGAAAAGCGCCGTCCGGACGGAACGGAAGACTCCGGTGCTTAAGGTCTAGGTAAAAAAATAAGATACGAGACGGTTCCGTATTGGAATGGCCCTAGGCTCGGACACATGACAACTTCCGTCCCTGCCTCCCGGATACCGGAAGCGGTGCACCGCCGCCGCTGGGCGATCCTCGGCGTGCTGATGCTGAGCCTGCTCATCGTGGTGCTCGACAACTCCATCCTGAACGTCGCCATCAAGACCATCTCGACCCCGGCGCCCACCGGCATCGGCGCCACCCAGAGCGAGATCGAGTGGGCGATCAACAGCTACACCCTGGTCTTCGCGGGCCTGCTGTTCACCGCGGGCCTCATCGGTGACCGGCTGGGCCGCAAGAAGGTGCTGCTCGGCGGCATCATCGTCTTCGGCATCGGCTCGGCCCTGGCCGCCGAGTCCGGCTCCCCGAACGAGCTCATCGCCTACCGCGCGGTGATGGCCCTCGGCGCCGCCTTCGTGATGCCGGCGACGCTGGCCGTGCTGATGAACGTCTTCGAGCGCGAGGAGCAGCCCAAGGCCATCGGCATCTGGGCCGGCGGCGTCGGTCTCGGCATCGCCATCGGCCCGATCACCGGCGGCGCGCTGCTCGACCACTTCTGGTGGGGCTCGGTGTTCCTCATCAACGTGCCGATCGTGATCCTCGCGGTCGTCCTGATGGTGTGGCTGGTGCCCGACTCCCGCGACCCGAAGCCCGGCCGTCTCGACCCGGTCGGCGTGGTCCTGTCCGTCGTCGGCCTGGTGCTGCTCGTCTACGGCATCATCAAGGGCGGCGAGCTGGCCGACTTCACCGACGCCAAGGTGCTGGCGACGATCGTCGCCGGTCTCGCCGTGCTCGCCGGCTTCGTGATCTTCGAGAAGCGCAGCGACCACCCGTCGCTGGACGTCACCTACTTCAAGAACAAGGTCTTCTCGGCGGCCATGGCCGCCATCGCGCTGGTCTTCTTCGCGCTGATGGGCGTCACGTTCTTCTCGGTCTTCTACATGCAGAGCGTGCGCGGCTACTCGCCGCTGGAGTCCGGCGTGATGATGCTGCCGCTGGCCGCCGCGCAGATGATCTTCGCGCCGCGGGCCCGGCTGGTCGTCGACCGGTTCGGCAACAAGGCCACCACCACCGCCGGGCTGGTGCTGATCGCGGCGACCCTGGCCGCGTTCGCCACCTTCGAGACCGACACGCCGATCTGGCTGCTGGAGGTCGTCTTCTTCCTCATGGGCACCGGCATGGCGCACATCATGACGCCGACCTCGGTCGTCATCATGCAGGCCCTGCCCCGCGAGAAGGCCGGCTCCGCCTCCGCGCTCAGCAACACCTTCCGCCAGGTCGGCGGCGCCCTCGGCATCGCCGTCCTCGGCTCGGTGCTCTCCACCGCGTACCGCAACGGCGTCGAGGGCAAGCTCAACATGCTGCCCCCCGCCCTGCGGGACACGGCCGGCGAGTCGATCGAGGCCACCCTGGGCATCGCCGAGAAGCTCGGCCCGCGCGGACAGGCCCTGGTCACGCCGGCCAACGACGCCTTCCTGCACGCCATGCACGTCACCGCCCTGTGCGGTACGGGTGTCGCGCTCGTCGGCGCCGTGGTGGTGGCCCTGTTCCTGCCGGGCAGGCCGCAGGCCGGTCAGCAGGGCGAGCGGGAGCCGGAGTTGGTGGCGGCCGCGGACTGACCGGGCACGACAGGGACAGCGGTTCCACGGGGGAAGGAGGCGGCTGCGGGACAATTCCCGCAGCACAGTGGAAGGACGGACGACGTGAGTCTTGCCGACAGCCGGCCGCGACCGGACGGACCCGTACGGGGCCGCCCGCGCAGTGAGGCCGTGGAACGCGCCATCCTCGAGGGAGTGATGAAGCTCCTGGAGGAGGGCGTTCCCCTCGCCGAACTCTCCATCGAGCGCGTCGCGCGCACGGCCGGGGTCGGCAAGGCCACGATCTACCGCCGCTGGAGCGGCAAGGAGGAACTGTTCGTCGACGTCATCCGCGCCGCCGAACCCCCCGACCCCGAACTCCCCGGCACCTCCATGCGCGACGACCTCGTCGTCCTGGTGGAGGCGCTGCGCCGGCGCGGCCTCGTCAGCCGCTCCTCGGCGATCCTGCACAACGTGTACGCGCAGATGAAGTCCAGCCCCAAGATCTGGGCCGCGTACCACGCGAGCGTCATAGCGCCCCGGCGCGTACTGGTCATGGACGTGCTGCGGCGCGGGCAGGAGAGCGGCGAACTCCGGCCGGACATCGACCTGGAGCTGGCCAACGACATGTTCGCCGGCCCCATGCTGGTCCGCTCCGTCATGCGCCCCGAAGCCGACCTGCCCGAAGGGCTGTCCGAGCGGATCGTGGACACGGTCCTGGAGGGCCTACGCCCCGTCAGCCCCGCGGTTCCGCCGGTCTAATGTGCGCGTTTCGTCACAGAGCCCACCCGTCCGGGGGGTAACCGGAACCTCGGGCGCCGCCTCGTTCGTCCTCGTCTTCCGTACGGCCGTCATGGGACGGCGGGAACGAGCCGATCATCCCCTAGGGTCGTGAGAAGCGCGGGGGAACGACGGCGTGCACGGCAGGCAGTGAGGCAGACGGTATGGCGCAGCAGGCGTACATGACGGAGACGGACAACGGCGGCTCGGGGCCCGAGCGACCCGGATCCCGGCTTCGGCGCCTCGCGCACCGCCTCGTCACCGGCTGGCGCGGCGACCCACGCGTCTGGCGGCGGGGCGTGGTGCTCGCCGCCCTCGCCCTCCTGCTCGCCCTGGTCATGGTGGTGCACTCGCGCGTCCCCAACCGGCTGGGCAACCTCGGCAGCCTCACCGAGACCTTCCTGCCCTGGCTGGGGCTGGCCATCCCGGTGCTGCTGGTCCTCGGCCTGGTCCGCAGGTCCGCGACGGCCCTGATCGCGGTGCTGCTGCCGGCGATCGTGTGGCTGAACCTCTTCGGCGGCCTCGTCTTCGACAAGGCGGGCGAGGGCGGCGACCTCATGGTGGCCACCCACAACGTCAACGCCGACAACCCCGATCCGGCGGCGACCGCCCGGGACGTCGCCTCCTCCGGCGCGGACCTGCTGGCCCTGGAGGAGCTGCCCGCCCCGGCCGTCCCGGTGTACGAGAAGGCGCTGGCGGCGACGTACAAGTACCACGCGGTCGTCGGCACGGTCGGGCTGTGGAGCAAGTACCCGATGACCGGCGTCGAGGCCGTCGACATCAAGCTCGGCTGGAAGCGCGCGATGCACGCCACGGTGGCGACCCCCGAGGGCCCGGTCGCCGTCTACGTCGCCCACCTCCCGTCGGTGCGGGTCAAGGTGGAGGCCGGTTTCACCGCGCGCCAGCGGGACAAGAGCGCCGACGCGCTCGGCGAGGCCATCGCCGACGAGCCGCTGAAGCGGGTGGTGGTGCTCGGCGACCTCAACGGCACCATGAACGACCGCGCGCTGAACGCCGTCACCTCCCAGGTGCGCTCCACCCAGGGCGCGGCGGGCAGCGGCTTCGGGTTCAGCTGGCCGGCGTCCTTCCCGATGGCGCGGATCGACCAGATCCTGGTCAAGGGGGTCCAGCCGGAGAGCTCCTGGACCCTGCCGCGCACCGACAGCGACCACCTGCCGATCGCCGCCCGTGTGAAGCTCGACACGTCCGCGTAACCCGCTGGAATACCGGGCCCGGGAGACTTTGTTCCGCACGAGAACATACGCTGCAGAGGAACTCCGCTCTCCCTTCGAAAGGCACAGGCTCTTCATGCCCCTGGCCCTGCTCGCACTGGCCGTCGGCGCTTTCGGTATCGGCACGACCGAGTTCGTGATGATGGGGCTGCTCCCCGACGTCGCGAACGACCTGCACATCTCCATCCCCGCCGCGGGCCACCTGGTCTCGGCGTACGCGCTGGGTGTGGTCATCGGCGCGCCGCTGCTGGCCGCCGTGACCGCGCGCATGTCCCGGCGCACGGTCCTCATCGCCCTGATGGGCCTCTTCGTGGTGGGCAACGCGCTCTCCGCCCTCGCCCCCGGCAACGACTCCCTGCTCGCCGCCCGCTTCCTCAGCGGCCTGCCGCACGGCGCGTTCTTCGGCGTCGGCGCGGTGGTGGCCACGAACCTGGCCGCTCCGGAGCGCAAGGCCCGCTCGGTGTCCCTGATGTTCCTCGGCCTGACCGTCGCCAACGTCGCGGGCGTCCCCGCCGCCACGCTGATGGGCCAGCACCTCGGCTGGCGGGCCACCTTCCTCGGCGTGAGCGCGATCGGCCTGGCGGCGATCGCCTCGCTGGCCCTGCTGATCCCGCACGACCGGGCCGCCGCCCCCGCGACCGGCCTGCGCGGCGAGCTGGCGGCGCTGCGGTCGGTGCCGGTGTGGCTGGCCCTGGGCACGACGGTGGCGGGCTTCGGCGCCCTCTTCGCCGCCTACAGCTACATCACCCCGATGCTGACGGACGCGGCGGGCTTCGCCGAGACCCGCGTGACGCTGCTGCTGGCCCTGTTCGGCGTCGGCGCGACGGCCGGCAACCTCCTCGGCGGCCGCCTCGCGGACCACTCCCTGCGCGGCACCCTCTTCGGCGGCCTGGTCTCGCTGGCGGCGGTGCTGCTGCTGTTCCCGCTCCTCATGCGGGCGGAGTGGAGCGCGGCCCTGGCGGTGACGCTGCTGGGCACGGCGGCGTTCATCACCGGCTCCCCCCTCCAGCTCATGGTCATGGAGAAGGCCACGGCGGCCCCCTCCCTCGCCTCCTCCGCCAACCAGGCGGCCTTCAACCTGGCCAACGCCGGCGGCGCCTGGATCGGCGGCCTCGCCCTGGCGGCGGGCTTCGGCGTGACCTCACCGGCACTGGCGGGTGCGGCGCTGGCGGTCCTGGGCCTGGGCGTGGCGGGCGCGGCGTACGCGGTGGACCGGCGCCGGGAGGTCACCCACGAGGGCCGCGTGGTTGCCACGCACGTGCCTGAGCAGGCGGGGGTGCTGCACCGCTGAGCCAGCGGCTCCGCCTCCTGGCAGGCAAGGGTCCGTACGCACGGCGTACGGACCCTTGCCTGTACCGACCTGCCGGAACTCAGCTCAGGTTCCGACGGCACTCATCGAGTGCGAACGCCCCGAAATTGTCCGCGATCTTCTCAATCCCCCCGCCCTCCGGAACGCCCGGGTTCCACGCGAACACCGGATACTCACCGTCCTGGTCCGGCCGAGAGGTGTCGAGCACGACGACCCCGAGGACGTCGTCGTGCATGACGACCAGGAAGTGGTGCGGTAGGCCGAGCTGAGCCCGGTCCTCAATCGTGTACGCGGACGAACCCAGGAGCTCTTCCCCTCTGGCGGGCGTTTGGAACACACCAGGGAACTCGACGGGCGGCACCTCCCACGTGCCGAACTCCTCGATCAGGCGCCGATACGAGGGAGGGAAGGCGAGCCCCATCTCGGCCTCCGCGCGTGCGATCACCTCGGGGGTGCAGCCGTCACCATGATGAGCCAGGTCCTCGCTCGCACGCACGAGGCCGATCACCTGCTCGGCTGCCTGCAGGCCGTTCGTCATTCGAAATCCTTCGCTCTGCTCTTCCAATATTCCTTCTTCCATCTTTCGAACTCGGGTCGATCGATCCCGCTGGGAATCTTTGTGCCCGACTTCCAGTGCAGTTTGCCGTAGTTGTCGAAGTGCATGGCATCTGTCACCTCGGCAATGGGCCCGTCCTGTGTCTGAAGCATGTGATGGAGATTCAGAGGCTTGTCCTTCCCGCCGCTTGCAGTCCTGCCCGTGCCCATTGGAGCAAACCCCTGCTGCATCCGCTTCAGGTTGGTCCGACCGTAAGGATCGTCGGGTGAAACGTAGTCCGGCTTGATCAGGTCGTCCCGTTGGTATACGCGCTGACCTTGGAAGTCGGTCAACTTCCAGAATCTACACGGGGGTCCTGAGGCTGCCGCAACCCATGAGCGCGTTGCAGCGCCAGATGCAACCCGCGGCATGGTGGCTGCCTCGCAGGCGACCTGGATGTCCTGCTGGTACGCCTCAACTGTGCGAGAGATATTGGCGAGCGTGGCGGGATTTACCTTGTCCAGGGTTCTGAGTGCCCGAAAGGCATCTTCGATCCCGATTCCCGTGCGCAATGCGGCGTCAACGGCTTTAATGGCGTCGGCGACAGCCTTGATGGCCTTACCCGCAAAGAGGGAGGCTATGTCGAATGTCGCCCAGGCGCAGTCGCCCCAACTGCCGCCATTGCCCGTCAACTTCTCGCCGCACCCGATGAAATCGTGCAGGACGATTTCCACGGGGTCGATGCTCTCGTTGAACTCGACCATCGAAATGGTGCGCTCGACGGTGTTGTACTGATCCGGGATGATCTGCGTGTTCAGAAAGAGCGTTTCCCATGCCGGGCAACCGGTCATCGGAAGTTCTTCCAACGTGCACAGATAGATATCCAGCTTCACATTGAAGTGGATCTTCGCGGTAATGATGCAGTTTCCGACGTGAAACGGCTCGCAGTTTTTCTTGTCGAGGACCTCCGGCTTCCCGATCGGTTCGATCTTCTCGTCCCAGAACACGCTGCCGATTCCGGAGATCCCGCCGTCGGAAATCCGCTTGCTGTTCCTTGCCCGTTCGGTGCGGTCGGCCGCGTTTTGAGCTTCCGTCGCGTACTTGGCGGCGTCCTTCGCCGCCTCTTCGGCCTCGGTCGCCGCCGCGTCGGCGCGGTCGGCCGCTGTCCGGGCGTCCTTCGCGGCCTGTTCGGCCTGGGCGGCAGCGGAGCGGGCCGCCGCGGCGTCGAGTTCGGCGGCGTCGGCGGAGTCGCGGGCGTCCTTGGCGTAGCCCTCGGCCTTTCCTGCCGCCTTGTCGGCTGCCGCGGCGTCCTCCGCCGCCTGCTTGTCGTACGCGACGGTGCGGGCCAGGGATGCGGAGGCGGCTGCCGCGGCCTTGGCGGCGCCGGCGGCGTAGCCGAGGGCCTCCTTCGAGTAGGTGCGGGCGTCGGACGCGTACTGGGCCGCGTTCGCCGCGTGCTGGTAGGCCTCCTTGGCGTCGCCCTTGGCCTGGTCGGCGGTGTCCTTGGCGGCGGCGGCCTCCTGCTGCGCGTTCCTGGCGTGCGCGTCGGCGACGGCCTGCTGCTGGTCGGCGATGGTCTTCGACGCCTGCCCGGTCAGGACGACCAGTCCGGCGGCCGAGTCGGAGTCGACGTAGGGGGAGCCGAGCTGGACGGCGTCGTTGGCGGGCCGGGTGACCTGCTGTGCCGCCTTGCCGGCGTCCACGGCGGCCTGCGCGGTGACGTGGGCGAATCCGGCGGCCCTGGCGGACGCGGCGACCGCTTTGCCGGCCTCCTTGTCGGCGCCGTCGGCCTGGGTCTTGGCGTCCTTGGCGTGCTGTTCGGCCTCGTCGGCGAGCTTGACCGCGGTCTTCGCCTCGGTGGCGGCGTCCTGGGAGGCCTTGATGGCGTCGGCCACCGCGCTGGTCGCGGTCCTGACGGCCGCGTCCGCCTTCAGCTTGTCCGCCTGGGCGGCGTCGGCGTCGGAACGGGCCCGCTTGGCGGCCGCTTCGGCGCGGGTGGCCGCGGCGTCGGCGTCGGCTGCCGCCTTGGTGGCGGCGTCGGCCTCGGAGCGTGCCTTCGTCGCGGCGGCCTCGGCGTCGTCGGCGGCCTTGTCGGCGTCGTCGGCCGCTGCGCGGGCCGCGTCCGCGGCGTCCCCGGAGTCCAGGGAGTCGGCGTAGGCGTCCTTGGCGTCGGCCTTCGCGCGGGCGGCGTCGGCCTTCTGCTCGGCGTCCCAGGCGTCGTCGCGCAGGTCCTTGGCGTGGCCGCTCGCCTCGACCGCGTCGTCGCGCTTGCCTTCGGCGCTCTTCTCGGCGGTCTCGGCCCTGTCCTTGGCGTCCTTCGCCTTCGTCGCCTGCGTCTCGGCGTTCTTGCGGTGGTCAGCGGCCTCGGCGCGCTTGGCGGCGGCGTTCTCCTTCTCCGCCTTGGCGGTCTTCTCCTCGGCCTCGGCGGCGAGCCGCTTGGCGTGGGCGTCGGCGGCGGCCGCCTTGGCGTCGTCCTCCGCCTTCACCGCGACCGCCAGCTTGGCCTCGGCCGTCTCCTTGTCCTTCTTGGCGTTGTCGCGGTGGATCTTCGCCGCGTCGGCGGCGGCCTTCGCCTGCCACTCGGCGGCCTTCGCGGCCTCCTTGCGGAACTCCGCCTTCGACTGAGCGGCCTGAGCCAGCGCGCGCTGCGCGATGGTCCCGCTGTCACCGGCGGAGGCACGAGTGGCGGCCTCGGCGGTCTCACCGGCCTTCACCAGCGCCTGCAGCGCGGCGACCGAACCCTTGGTCACCTGGTCCTTCTGCTGACCGACCAGCAGACCACGGCCCCGCGGCGCGCCGTTGGCGTCCGCGATGCCGTAGGCGGTCTGGATCGCCGTGTCCGACGCGGTCGCGGCCTTCTGCGCGGACGCCAACTGCGCCTTCACGACGGCGAGCTGCTTCTTCGCCTCCGTCTGCGCGCCCGTGACGGCCGCCTTGGCCTTGTCCACGTCGGCCTTCGTCGCGGCGGTGCCGGTGTGGGTCTTGGGGACGATCTTGAACTTCTGCGCGGTGGAGCCGTTGCACGTCGACAGCACGGCGTCCTTGCTGTTGTCGAACGTCGGCAGGTGCAGGCACTTGCCGGTCGCCGCGTTCGTCAGCGGCCCGGCGCTGCGCACGCCGAACTTCCACTGCTGGGCCTTGTTGCTGCCGCAATCCCGGATCTGGATCTTCGTGCCGTCGGCGCTGTTGCCGTTCAGCACCTCGAGGCATTTGAAGGAGTTCGGATTGACCAGGGTGTAGCCGCCGGGATAGGAGCCCATCAGCTGCCACTGCTGGGAGGCTCCGCCGTTGCAGGTGTAGACCTGGACCGGCGTCCCGTTGTCCTTCTTCCCGCCCTGCACGTCCAGGCACTTGCCCGCCGCGCCCGGTACCTGGATCTCCAGCCGGCCGTCACGGATCCAGCTGATGCCGCCCTCGGTGTAGTAGTCCAGCCAGCGGGTGGCGTAGTCGGCGATCCACGACTGACCCAGTATCTTGCCCAGGGCGAAGGCACCCTCCTGCAAGGCCTTCGTGCTGGTGGCGCCGGCGGCGAGGATCTGCTGCCGCTGCGTGGCCTGCGACGCGATCTCCTGCTGCCATTCGGCGGACGCCTGTGCCACCTCCTTGCCGAGGACCCGGTTGGGGTCGATCGGGTCGTGCCACGCGCATGAGGCGAACCTGGCCTTCAGGTCCTCGACCGCGACGCGGAACTCCGGCGTGTCCGGCTCCGGGGCCGTGCGGGCGAAACCGCCCGAGGACAGGAAGATGCGGGCGTCGTCGGCGAACACCCTCGGTACGAAAAGCTGGTTGGGCTCGATCTTGCCGGAGTTCTTCTTCCACAGCGCCCATGCCTGCTGCTCGGCCGGCGTTCCGCCAGTGGTGTACAGCGGGTCGCCTATCGCGAGCGCGGCGGCCTTCGTACGGTCGTCGGTGGTGGGCGACGGCTCGTAGAAGGGGGAGAACAGGTCGATCGACTTGAAGTACGACTGGTACAGCCACGGAAGCAGTCCGACCTGGTCGAAGATCTTGTCCTGTCCCTGCGGTGCGCCGGGGTAGGAGTCCAGACCGCTGACGGGGCCGTACCATGCCTGCTTCTGCGCGTCCACCTTCTTGACCCACTGGTCGCTGCCGGCCTCGTCGGCGTCGTACGCCTGATGCAGCGGGTTGCCGGTGTCGTAGAGGTCCCGGTCGAGCTTCTGGTGGAGCTGGTCGGGCGGCAGCCCCACGGAGTTCTGCGCGAGGGCGAACATGCTGGGTCCGCCCTTGCGCAGGGCGTCGACGGCGACGCACTGGTCTCCGCGCAGCCGTTCGGCCGCTTTGGTGTCGTAGCCGTCGTACGAGTCCCCGACCGGGGCCGAGTCGTCCCGGTCCGTGAGGCCGGCGAGGTCTGGCCGGACGGTGAGGCCGGCGATGACCGCGGCGGCGGTCACCAGGAGGATGATCCGGGCGATCAGCCCCGATCGTCCGGGTCTTGGCATGAGAAACCCGGGTAATTTGGCGCGCAAAGGAGCAGCCCTTTCTTCTTCAGGGGCACGAGACGAGCGGTCGGCCGTGGAGCCGGGCGCCATTGGGCGCACAGGCCCCTGAGGAAGGCTCAGGTATGGCGATACCTGGCTGGGATTTCGCGCATGGACGGCCGTACTGACGGCACGGCGACGCGAACCCTCCCCCGTGAGCGACGACGTTCCCCCGGTCGCTGGTGATGGTGTGCGCGAGCGGGGACTGGTCAGGTCCCGCTGGTGCGCGGCGACACCTTAGGCACATCCGGACAGTCCCGTACAGGTGTTCACTTTCCGGCGGAGAAGAGTCGTGGCGCGAATCTTTCCGCTGGTCAGCCCATCGGAGGGGATGAGCCACCGCCCGCCTGTCGTGAAGTACCTGTGTTCATTGTGTGTCCTGGCTGTGGACACAGTCGACCGGTGAGGTGCGAGGGCTGATCGGAGATGGCCGATGTTCGACCCCGGAAACCGGTGCCGGTGCAGTGCGGCGTTCGAAAACCAGTGGAGCGGTACCCCTGGTCTTCACTAGCGTGCTGCCGGGTCCAGTCGTCTGGGTAAGGACGTGCCGTTGTACACCGTGTGAGACACCCCGAGTGCTGATTGGTCGCGCGTCGCGCCTTTGCGCCGCGCTGCTTTTTGCTGCGGATTTCTCACTGAAGACGGTGTACTTCTGTGCTCAATCGCTGGGTGGTCATGCCCACCTGCCTGCCCCTGGTTCTCCGGCGCTGCCACGGCTGTGCGTCCGAACGCTTCCGGACGAGCGGCAAGTTCCGGGTCAACGCGAACCACAAGCTCATCGACGTCTGGCTCCTCGCGCTCTGCACCGCCTGCGGGGAGACGACGAAGATAACGGTCCTGGAGCGGGCGAACGTGCGCTCCGTACGGTCCGACCTGCTGGACCGGGCGCACGACAACGACCCCGGTCTGGCTGCCGAGTTGCTTCAGGATCCCGTCCTGCGGCGACGCAATCGCATCGCCCTCGACTGGGACGGCGCCTGGCGGCTCGACACCGGCGGTTCGGACCACCTGGACCGCGAGGTGATCGACGTCTCGGTCCGCTTCGCGGCCCGGATCCCGGTCCGGCCGGTGCGGCTGATCGCCGAGGGCTGCGGTCTTTCGCGGGCCGAGGTCGAGAGGCTGGTCGTGGGCGGGAAGCTCGTCTCGGCCGTCCGGCTGAGCGGCAGGCTCTCCGGCGACTTCACCTTCACGCTCAAGCGCTGAGCCCCACCTGGGCGCAGGGGCCTGCCCGACGGGAACCGCCGGGCAGGCCCCTGCGTGGCATCGAGGTGTGGAGTCCGGTTCTGCGCAGCGAGTCCGACCGGGCGGCCGGGACCGTCCGACGCTGCCGAGGCGGCGAACCGGCTCAGTGGGCGCTTCGTTCGGGGATCTTCGGGAGGACCTTCTCGGCGATGTCGAGGAGAGCTTCGTCGTTGGGCAGGGCGCCGGTCTCGCTCCACACGGTGAGGTCGTAGTAGCCGCCCTTGTCCTTGCGGTCGAGGGCCACGGACAGCGTCCTGGCCAGCGGACCCTGCTGGGACGGCACGCCCTTCTGGTCACCGCCGAGGTTGATCTCGAACTTCATGGTGTGCTCCGAGGAGAAGACCGCGGGCCTGCCGAGCACCTGGGCCGTCTTCATGTCGCTCGCGATCCTGTCACCCGCCATGTCGATCAGCCTGACGTACTGGGCGGTCGACATCGTGCCGTAGGTGGCCGAGAGCTTCACGGTGTACGTGTCGAACGTGATCTGGGCGTCCGGCTCGGCGACCTTCCCGTCGCTCAGGAGCGCGGTGCCGCTGCTGCCGGAAGCCGACTCCGCCATCTCCTCGGGGGTTCCCAGGAGGCGGGCCAGGTCAGGACGGTTGAGGGCCTTGCACAGGTCGTCACCGGTCACGGCGCGGGGCGTGTTCGCGTACGCCTTCGGCAGTTTCTCGTGTTCCGTGTCCGAACAGGATGCGGGCTGCGCCGTGTCGGCGTCGGCCGGCAGCAGGCGGTCACCCCACCACACCGCGGCCGCGAGCGCCCCGAACACGGCGAGGGCCGCGACGGCCTGGCCCCACGCGTTGTGGTCCTTCTCCGGCTTGCCCGGGCCGGGACGCGGTCCGGCCCCGTCACCGGCTTCGGGACGGCCTCCGGCCGGGGCCGGGAGCGGAGTTGGGGTCGGCACCGGGGCCGGGGTCTGGACGGGAGTCGGAGCCGGGGTCGTGGTCGAGGCCCCGGCCGGCACCGGGACCGGGACCGGGGCGGCGGTACCGGTGACCACACCGCCGGCGGCGGACACCGAACGCTGACCCCGGTTCCGGCGCGCGCGAAGTGCCCGGGCCACCGTGTGGACGCGTATCGCCGTGAACACGAGGAACACCGCTCCGATGGCGGCCGCGACCCGGTCGGTGTCGCGGACGGCGAGGTACATGATGCGCAGGCCGAAGACGGATCCGACCACGATGAGCAGGGGTTCGCGGACCCAGAAGGGCAGCACGCGCAGGAGTAGACCGAGCATCCGGTGATCTCACCAGGTACATGACCATATTCGCCGTGGTGGAGGCCACAGTTCCGGGAACGATGCGGTTCTCACGGGGTACGGGTGCGCAGCCGGTCGATCTCGGCGAGCACGAGGTCCGCATGCGCACGGACCTGTGCCCGCAACTCCTCGCTCCACCTCTCCTCGGAATACCGGCAGTCGAGGTACAGGTGCCTGGCGTGCGCGAGGACGGGGCGGTGCTCGGGCGGGAGACGGGCCAGAGCCCAGTCGGCGGCCTCGTCCTTCGACGCGATCCTTCCCGTGGCCATCGTGGTCCAGATGCGGGCGAAGGTCAGCAGGACGTTGCGGGTGTCACCCGCCATGTTGTCGATCAGGCCGGGGATGCCCGCCAGACTCGCCCGGACCAGGTCTGCGTGCGGGACGGGGGCCAGAACCCGTGCCGGACGGGGCCCTGTGAGCGGGTGGTCGCCGGCCAGCGTCATGCTGATCGACAGGGCCAGGTCCGGCATCGGCTCCGGCTGGGGGACCTGCCCGGCGTCGTACTCGGCGCGCAGCCACTCGCCGTACAGGAAATCGCAGGTCGGTGCGTACCGCCACGGCCGGACCTCGGACTGGACGACCACGGTCAGCTCGACCGGACGAGCCTTGTTCCGGGACCCGGAGAGCCGGAGCAGCCCACCGAGGAGTTCGAGCCGCTCCCGCTCGCCCAGCGACCGCCGTGACACGGCCAGTACGTCCACGTCGCTGGCCGGCCTGAGGCCGCCGAGCACCGCGGAACCGTGGAGGTAGGTGCCGACGGCATCTCGGCCCAGCACGCCGTCGAGCAGCTTCGCGATCTCGTGCACCTGATTCACCGCGCAAGTGTCCTCGCTCGCCCGTCCGGCCGCACGGCGTTTTCCGCGACCGGCGCTCCGAGCCGGTGCCCTCCCGCGGGCAGCTCGCACCAGACCGTCTTGTGCTCCGGGCCCTGGTCGACGCCCCAGCGCTCGGCGAGGGCGTCGATCAGGGTCAGGCCGCGGCCGGACTCGGCGGTGTCGGTGGCCGACAGGAGGACGGGGAGGGCGCGCGCGTCGGGGTCGGTGACCTCGACGCGGGTGTGGCCGTGGGGGGTGCCGGTCACCCGGACCGTGACCGGGGTGCCGTCGCCGAGGTGGTCGATGACGTTGGTCAGTAACTCCGTCGCGCACAGGCGCACTTCGTAGTCGAGGGCGCTCAGGCGGTGGCGCAGCTCCGGTACGGCCTTGGGGGTGGCGAGCAGGTCGAGTTCGAAGGTCATCCCTCCGCCGCCGTCCTGCGCAGGGCGGCGGCGAGCGCCTGGGCCGTGGCCGTGTTGCAGTTCCCGAGCGCGACGAGCCCGGCGGGCGGCGTGTACGTACCGGCGAGGCTCGGCAGGTCCGCCCGGAGCGAGGGCAGCGTGATGTCGTGCAGGGCGAGGGCGGTGCGCAGGTTCTCCACGCAGAGCGTGACGTCGTAGGCGGTGGGGGAGTGGTCGGGCATGGGGGGCTTCGGCCTTCTGTGCGGTGAGTTACGAACACCTCACAGAGTGTCGCCCGCCTCGCTACCGTGGAAGAGAGTTCGCGTCCGCGACGCGAGCGGCGGAAACGGCGAAGTGAGTTACGGCGGTGAGCACGTGGTCCGACGCAAGGACATCGACGGTTCGGTCAGCGTCCCCGACTTCTACGGCAAGGAGCTGAGGTGGCAGCGGGAGGCCGCAGGACTCTCGCTGGAGCGGTTGGTCGAGGGCAGCTTCTACGGCAAGTCGCACCTCAGCGACATCGAACACGGCAAGCGGCGCATGCCGATGGATCTGGCCCGGCACGTGGACCGAGTGCTGGGCACCGACGGCTACTTCGAGCGGCACTGTGAGGATGTGCGGAGGGCGCGGCGGGGGCCGCACGCCGCCTACTTCGAGCGAGTTCTGGAGGCGGAGAAGCACGCGGAGTCCATCGAGGAATGGTCTCCCAGTACCTTGCCCGGGCTGCTTCAGACTGCTCCGTACGCGCGGGCCCTGGTCAGGTCCGCCCATCCGGCCGCTTCCGATGAATGGGTCGAGGAGAAGGTGCAAGCACGGCTCGACCGCGCGCGCCTCTTCGAGGACGACCATTCCGTCCCGGAGTACTGGGCGATCCTGCATGAGTCGCTGCTGACCGACGCCATCGTGTCGCCGGAAGGGATGGGTGCACAGTTGGAGCGAGTGGTGGAGCTGGCCAAGCGGCGTCGGATCACTCCGCAGATTGTTCCGCGGAAGTGCGGCCCGCATCCCCTCATGGCGGCATCCATCAAGGTCATGACGTTTTCCGATGCCCCACCGTTGATCTACACGGAGGCGTCTTACAGCGGTGACACCATCGATGATCCGGCTCTCGTGAAGCAGTACCGCAAGGCATACGATCGGCTCAGGGCCGTCGCGTTGTCACCAGACACGTCCCTGGCCATCATCGAGGCAGCGGCAGAGGATTACCGAAATGGCGAGCAACCGCACCGACTTGAGTGACGCTCTCTGGTGCAAGAGCAGCTACAGCAACGGTGACGGGGGCGACTGCGTCGAAGTCGCCCCCAACATCCCCGGCCTCATCCCCGTCCGAGACTCCAAGCGCCCGGACGGCCCCGCCCTCCTCATCGGCGCGGCCGCCTGGGCTCCCTTCGTCGACGCGCTCAAGTCGTAGGGTCGTCGAAGCGGGCCAGGTCCCGCAGCCAGGCGCGCGCGTTGCCGTCGGACGGGGCGCGCCAGTCGCCGCGCGGGGAGAGGGAGCCGCCGGCCGAGACCTTCGGGCCGTTCGGCATGGCCGAGCGCTTGAACTGCGCGAACCCGAAGAAGCGACGGCAGAAGACCTCCAGCCAGCGGCGGATCTCCGGCAGGTCGTACGCCACCCGCTTGGCCTCGGGAAAGTTCGGCGGCCAGTCGCCGGCGTCCGGGTCGTGCCAGGCGTGCCAGGCCAGGAAGGCGATCTTCGAGGGCCGGAAGCCGTAGCGCAGCACGTGGAAGAGCGTGAAGTCGTGCAGCGCGTACGGGCCGATCTTCGACTCCGTCGACTGCATCTCCTCGCCCGGGACCAGTTCCGGGCTGATCTCGGTGTCGAGGATCGCGGCGAGCGTCCGGCCGGTCTCCTCGCCGAACTGGTCGCTGCTGATGACCCAGCGGATCAGATGCTGGATCAGCGTCTTCGGCACACCGGAGTTGACGTTGTAGTGGCTCATCTGGTCGCCGACGCCGTACGTCGACCAGCCGAGCGCCAGCTCCGAGAGGTCACCGGTGCCGAGCACGATGCCGCCGCGCTGGTTGGCCAGCCGGAACAGGTAGTCCGTGCGCAGACCCGCCTGCACGTTCTCGAAGGTGACGTCGTACACCGGCTCCCCGGAGGCGAACGGGTGGCCCATCTCCTGCAGCATCAGCCGCGCGGTCGGTGTGATGTCCAGCTCGGCGGCGGTGACCCCGAGCGACTCCATCAGCTTGTGCGCGTTGTCCTTGGTGTGGTCGCTGGTGGCGAAGCCGGGCAGGGTCCAGGCCAGGATGTCGCTGCGCGGGCGGCCCGCGCGGTCCATCGCGCGGGCGGCGACGATCAGGGCGTGCGTGGAGTCCAGGCCGCCGGACACCCCGATGACCACCTTGGGGCCGCCGATCGCCCCCAGCCGCTGCTGGAGGCCCTCGACCTGGATGTTGTACGCCTCGTAGCAGTCCTGGGCGAGGCGGTCGGCGTCGGCCGGGACGAACGGGAGACGTTCGAGGCGGCGGCGCAGGCCCAGGTCGGTGAGGGGCGGGTCGAGTTCGAAGGCGACGGTCCGGAAGTCGTCGGTGCGCGCCTTGTGCGTACGGCGGTTGTCGTCGAACGTCCCCATCCGCTGCCGCTCCTGCCGCAGCAGGTCGAGGTCCACGTCGGCCACCGCGTAGCTGTCGCCGAGCGGGAACCGCTCGGTCTCGGCCAGCAGCGCGCCGTTCTCGTAGACCATCGCCTGGCCGTCCCAGGACAGGTCGGTGGTCGACTCGCCGAGACCGGCCGCCGCGTAGACGTACGCGGCCAGGCAGCGGGAGGACGCCGAGCGGCACAGCAGCTTGCGGTCTTCCGCCCGGCCCACCGTGATCGGGCTGCCCGAGAGGTTGACGAGGACGGTCGCGCCGGCGAGGGCGGCCTCCGCGCTGGGCGGCACCGGCACCCACATGTCCTCGCAGATCTCGGCGTGCAGCACCAGACCGGGCACGTCCCCGGCCGCGAACAGCAGGTCCACGCCGAACGGCACGCTCTCGCCGTCGAGCCGGAGCGACCCGCCGCGCTCGTCGGCGCCGTCGCCGATCTGCCGGCGCTCGTAGAACTCCCGGTAGTTCGGCGGGTACGACTTGGGCACGGCACCGAGGATCCGGCCGCGGTGCACGACGACCGCGCAGTTGTAGACGCGGTTGCGGTGGCGCAGCGGGGCGCCGACGACCAGGACCGGCAGCAGGTCCGCCGACCCGGCCACCACCTCCTGGAGCGCCTCCTCGACCTGGTCCAGCAGCACGTCCTGGAGGAGCAGGTCCTCGATGGAATAGCCGCACAGCGCCATCTCCGGGAAGACGGCCACGGCGACGCCCTCCTCGGCGCACCGGCGCGCGTGGCGCAGGACCGCTTCGGCGTTGGCGTGCGGGTCCGCGATGACGGTGTGACCCGTGCACGCGGCAACCCGTGCGAAGCCATGCTGATAGATCGACCAGAAGTTCAACGGAGGCACGCGCCCAGTGTAATCGTCAGAGCGACACGATGGGGGGTGCGGGGGTGCGTGCCGTGCCCGCGGACGACGGAGGGGCGTGGGGTGCACGCACCCCACGCCCCTCCTACCGGGTCAGCGGATCAGTGACGCCGGTACGACTGGACGTAGCCGTTCGCGGGCGAACCCACGCCGGTGACGTCGTCGTAACCCTTCACCGCGGACAGCGAGCTGTCCTTGCCGAGGCTGCGGACCGAGGTCGCGAGGCCGTCGGCGGCGTCGAATCCGTTCACGAAGTCGATCCGGGCGACCGCCAGGCCGGAGCCCGTCGGGTTGTCCGTGACGTCGTGGAAGACACCGTTCTTGCCGTACTTCGCGTAGATCGCCGGGTTGGCGAAGCCGAGCGCCTTGCCGCCGCGCGCCTCCTGGGCCAGGGCCTGGACCGCCGCGATCACCGGAGCGGCCAGCGAGGTGCCGCCGATGCGGTACTGGCTGTACCGCTCGGTGCCGTCGGGGAAGGTCTGGGTCTGGCCGACCAGGAAGCCGGTGTTCGGGTCGGCGATGGCCGCGATGTCCGGGACGACGCGGTTGCCGGCGGCGTTGTTGGCCGTGGCGAGCGTCTTCGGGACGACGTTCTTCTGGTAGTACGGCTGCGGCACGGTCTTGCTGGTGCCGCCGCCCGCGCCCGAGGTGTACGCGCCGGGGAAGTTCGTCCAGCTCTTGCCGTCGGCCGACAGGGTCGCCTTCTCGGTGCCCCAGCCGGTCTCCCACTGGTACTTGTCGCCCTTGCCGACGGCCAGCGAGGTACCGCCGACCGCGGTCACCCAGGAGGAGTTGGCGGGGGTGTCGACCTGCTTCACACCGGTGTTGGCGACCTCGTCGCCGTTGTCACCGGAGGAGAAGTAGAAGCCGATGCCCTGCACCGCGCCGAGCTGGAACACCTGGTCGTAGGCGGCCAGGAGGTCCGGCGTCTGGTTGGCCTCGATGTCGCCCCACGAGTTGGAGACGATGTCGGCCAGGTGACCGTCGACGATCTTGCTGAGCGAGTCCAGCAGGTCGTCGTCGTAGCAGGACGCGGCGCCCACGTACGTGACGTCGGCGGCCGGGGCGACCGCGTGCACGGCCTCGACGTCGAGGGTCTCCTCGCCGTACCAGCCGGCCGCGCCGCACTCCTCGGTCTTGGTGTAGTTCTTCGGCAGCACCTGGTGGAGCTGGCCGGTCTTCCAGGCCGCGTCACCGTTCTTCACCGCGTACTTGCCCGCGTCGAAGGCGATGGTCGGCGAGGCGTACGCGTCGGTGATGGCGATGCGCACGTGCTTGCCGGTGTAGCCGCCGGCGCCGTAGGCGGAGCGCAGCTGCTTGCCGGTGTAGCCCTTGATCGCGTACGGGACCTTCTGGCCGTACGCGTCCGGCAGCGTGCTCGCGATCTTCGAGCCGTAGTACGAGGAGAACGGCCCGGAGTTCTTGAACACGGCGTCCGGCGGCGGAAGCTGGTCCTTGTGGTGCGCCTTGTGCGGGGCGTTGTCGAGACCCGTGACGGTCAGGACGGCACCCTGCAGGCCGGCCGGCGCGGACGCGGTCGTCGCCGGGGCACGGTAGGTCTTCGAGCCCTTGGCGAAGTTGTGGAACTGGGTGCCGAACGCCTTCTCGGCGGCGGCCACGTCACCGGAGACGGCGACGTAGTGCGAGGTGACCTCGGTGACCGTCAGGCCGGCCGACTTCAGCCAGGACTTGACGGCGGCCACCTGGGCCTTGGTGGCCCCGAAGCGGGCCTGCGCCTTCTTGGCGCTCAGGAACTTGCCGTACAGCGGCGAGTTCGGGTCGGACACGGCCTTGGCGTAGGCCGACAGACCGGCCGCGTCCCGTCCCGCCAGATATACCCGGGCCTTGACCTGGGCGTCGTTCGAGGTGGCACCCTTGTCCGCCTTGGCGGTGGCCCAAGCGGGCCTGGTGCCCTTCAGCGCGTCACGGGCCGGGCCGTCCGCGGCGTGCGCCGTGGGTATGCCCAGCGCCAGCGCGCCGGCGATCATGGGCAGCGTCGCTGCCATGCTCACGCCGGCGCGCACCTTGGCGCGGTTGGATCTCATAGAACCCCCTGCGATGCGGTTCGCATGCACGTAGTGGCTGGTACGTCGTGGAGGTGCGCACCAGACCCGCGGCGGTTCGGGCCGGTGAATGGATCACACGACGATGGCCACTCTTGCGATGAACCGTTCATGCCAGGGGAACGCGAAGGTCAAGAGAAGCTCAAAGAACCTTCATTCAGGGCGATTTGAGGTTTTTACGATGAGAATCCTGATGATGACGCTATGAACGCGGCTGTGCGCCACGCTCCTTGAGCATTCCGGCCATCAGCTCGATCTCCGACCGCTGCGCCTCGACCATGCCCTGCGCGAGCCGCTTCTCCACCCCGACCGTGCACTTGGCGGCACAGCCCTGGGCCATGTGCACACCGCCCTTGTGATGGTCCGTCATGAGCTGGAGGTAGAAGACCTCCGCCTGCTTCCCGTCGAGCGTGCCGAGCTTCTTCAGCTCGGAGTTGGTCGCCATCCCCGGCATCAGCGCCCCGTCCTTGCCGGCGGGCATGTCACCCATGCCCATCCAGGTCATCGGCGGGTCGGCGGACACCTTCGGCAGCCCCCACAGGTCCAGCCAGCCCAGCAGCATGCCGCGCTGGTTGGCCTGGGTCTGCGCGATGTCGTAGGCGAGGCGGCGCACCTCCTCGTTCTTCGTGCGGTCCCGCACGATGTACGACATCTCGACGGCCTGCTGGTGGTGGACGGCCATGTCCCGCGCGAACCCGGCGTCGGCGGAGTCGGCCGCCGGCGTCGCCGGGCCGGTCCCGCCGGTGTCCTCGGCCACCGCGTAGGTGATGGCGCCGGCCGCGACGAGCACCGCCGCGGCCGCGCCGGCCGCCCAGCCGACGTGCTGCCGCCTCACTTCATCGCCCCACCGGTGCAGGAGGCGCCCGGCTCGGGCGTCTGCTTGCCCTGCACGTACGTGGCGAAGAACTTGTCCACCTCGGGGTCGCTCGCGCTCTTCACGGTCACCTGGTGGCCCCACGCGGACAGGATGATCGGCGCGGCCTGGTTCTCGTACGGGCTCATCAGCGAGTACGGCGTCTTCTTCACCTTCGCCGCGAGCGCGCCGACGTCCGCCTTGGCGGCCTTGCCGGTGTACGTCACCCAGACCGCGCCGTGCTCCAGCGCGTGCACGGCGTTCTCGTCCTGAACCGGGTCCGTGTAGACGTCGCCGTTGCAGTTGAGCCACATCGGGTTGTGGTTGCCGCCGACCGGCGGGTGCATCGGGTACGACACCTTGCTGGTGACGTGCGTCCGCGACAGCTTCCCGGACCAGGTCCGCACCCCGTCCGGGCCGGTGGTGAAGTGCCCCGAGTCCCCGGCGTTCTTGGCGTCCCCGCTCGCCGCCGAGTCCTTCTTGCCGGACTGCGACTTCACCAGCACCACACCGCCGACGGCGAGGCCGGCGACGACCACCACGCTGGCGGCGACGGTGAGCACCCGGTTGCGGCGCGCGCGGGCCTGCTCGGCGCGCCGCATCTCCTCGATGCGTGCCTTGCGCGCGGCGCTGCTGTTCTTGGCGGAACCCATGAGGCGTGTCCTTCTGGGGAAAGGGGCGTGGACGATGGGGCTCGCCGATCGTAGTGCGCCCGCGGTCCCGTTCCGCAGCGAGGGCACGTGAACCGAATAATTTGAACGCGCGATGCGCATTACCTACCCTCGTGACATGCGGCTGCTGCGCTCCACCGACCTGGCCCTTCGGGTCCTCATGCGACTCACCGTCGCCGACGCGACCAGCCCCACGACACGTCAGGTCGCGGGGGACATGGACGTGCCCTACACCCACGCGGCCAAGGTCGTCGCCGAACTCCAGCACATGGGGCTGGTCGACGCCCGCCGCGGCCGGGGCGGCGGCCTGAGTCTGACCGAAAAGGGTCGCACGGCGTCGGTGGGCGCCGTGGTGCGCGCCTTCGAGGGCGACGGCGACGTCGTCGACTGCGAGGGCGCCGGCCAGGGCGTCGCACCCTGCCCGCTGAACACGGGCTGCCGGCTGCGGGGCGCGCTGCGCCGGGCCCAGGAGGCGTTCTACGCGGCGCTGGACCCGGTGACGGTGCAGGACATCGTCGTCGACCCGACGGCTCCGCTGCTGCTGGAGATCGGCCGGGCGCCGCAGCCCCTGTGACGGAGCCCCCCGTGGCAGGGGGAGCGGGCGCCGTACCCGGTGACACGGAAGGGCGCCCCGCCGGACCGGTGGGGTCCCGCGGGGCGCCCTTCGCGCTCGTCCGGGTCAGGCGGCGGAGGCGAGCCAGAGGTCCGGTCCGAACACCTCGTAGTGGATGTCGGCGGGGGCCACACCCTTCTCGACGAGCTGGGCGCGCACCGCGCGCATGAAGGGCAGCGGACCGCAGAGGTAGGCGTGCGTTCCGGCCGGGACGTCGACGTCCGTCAGGTCGACCAGGCCGGGCCGCCCGGCACCCACCGTGTCCTCGTCGTACCGCTCGTAGAAGAAGACCGGCTCGGCGTCGGGCAGCTTCGCCGTGTACGCCTCGTGGTCGGAGCGCAGGGCGTGCGCGGCGGGGGAGCGGTCGGCGTGCACCACGGTCACCGGGGCCCGGTGCCCGGTGAGGGCGAGCTGCTCCAGCATGGCGATCATCGGGGTGACGCCGATACCGGCGGAGGCGAGCAGCAGCGGCGCCTCGGTGTCCTCCAGGACCAGGTCGCCGTAGGGGGCGGAGAGCTGGAGCACGTCACCCTCGCGCACGTGGGCGTGCAGGTGGTTGGAGACCTCGCCGTCGGGCGCGGTGCCGTCGCCGGTCACCCGCTTGACGGCGAACTGCCGCTCCGGCGAGCCGGGGGCCGCGGTCAGGCTGTACTGGCGGATCTGCCGGGCGCCGTCCGCGAGGGTGACACGGACCGAGACGTACTGGCCGGCGCGGTAGCCGGGCACCGGGCCGTCGTCCGCCGGCCGGAGCCGGAAGCTCGCGACGTCGGCGGTCTCCTCGGTCCGCTCGACGACCTTCCACGCGCGCCAGCCGCGCTGCTCGCTCCGCGCGTAGAGCCGCCTCTCGATGGCGATGAGGGCGTTGGCCATCAGCCAGTAGACGTCGGTCCAGGCGGCGGCGACCTCGGGTGTGACCGCGTCGCCCAGGATCTCGGCGATGGCGGCGAACAGGTGCTCGTGTACGACCGGGTACTGCTCCGGGACGATGCCCAGCGAGGCGTGCTTGTGGGCGATGCGCTCGAGCATCGCGTCGGGCCGCTGCCCGGGGTCGTCCACGAGGTGGGTGGCGAAGGCGGCGATGGAGCCCGCCAGGGCCTGCTTCTGGATGCCGGCGGCCTGGTTGCCGCGGTTGAACAGATCCCGCAGCAGTTCCGGGTGGGCCTCGAACAGCCGGGCGTAGAAGCGCTCGGTGATCTCGCCGATGGCGGCGCCGACGGCGGGCAGGGTGGCGCGGACGGTGGCTGCTGACTGCTCGGACAGCATCAGGACTCCTCGATGGGCTCGATCGCTTCGACTCGCTCGATCGCTCGGCTGATCAGAACGCTAGTTAAACTTGCATCTGAGATGCAAATTAAAGGCCCGTGGTGTCGGTCACGCCCGCGGGGCACCGGTCATGGAAGGGGACCGGCCATTACGGATGCCGCCCCGGGCAGGCAAGATGGGCGGCAGCGCGGTACACCTGCCGTATGTGAGGCGTTCAGGCCGAGGACGCCCGGGCGATCAAGGTCCGCAACGCACGTGAAACGGTGTTGTGGTGTGATGCTCAGGTGCCCGACCGCCTGCCCCCGCGATGCGGGAACCCGGGCGGCCTGACCAGCAAGGATGGGGAAGCGGAAGATGGACAAGCAGCAGGAGTTCGTGCTCCGGACGTTGGAGGAGCGCGACATCCGGTTCGTACGCCTGTGGTTCACGGACGTGCTGGGCTTCCTGAAGTCCGTGGCCGTGGCTCCGGCCGAGCTGGAGCAGGCCTTCGACGAGGGCATCGGCTTCGACGGCTCCGCCATCGAGGGCTTCGCCCGGGTCTACGAGTCCGACATGATCGCCAAGCCGGACCCCTCCACCTTCCAGATCCTGCCCTGGCGCGCCGAGGCCCCCGGCACCGCCCGGATGTTCTGCGACATCCTGATGCCCGACGGCTCCCCGTCCTTCGCCGACCCGCGCTACGTCCTCAAGCGCGCCCTGGCCAAGACCTCCGACCTGGGCTTCACCTTCTACACGCACCCCGAGATCGAGTTCTACCTGCTCAAGGACAAGCCCGTCGACGGCTCCCGGCCGACCCCGGCCGACAACTCGGGCTACTTCGACCACACCCCGCAGAACGTGGGCATGGACTTCCGCCGGCAGGCGATCACCATGCTGGAGTCGATGGGCATCTCGGTGGAGTTCTCCCACCACGAGGGCGCCCCCGGCCAGCAGGAGATCGACCTGCGCTACGCCGACGCCCTGTCCACGGCGGACAACATCATGACGTTCCGCCTGGTCATGAAGCAGGTGGCGCTGGAGCAGGGGGTCCAGGCGACCTTCATGCCGAAGCCGTTCTCGGAGTTCCCCGGCTCCGGCATGCACACCCACCTGTCCCTCTTCGAGGGCGACCGCAACGCGTTCTACGAGTCGGGCGCCGAGTACCAGCTCTCCAAGGTCGGCCGCTCCTTCATCGCGGGCCTGCTGCGGCACGCGGCGGAGATCTCCGCGGTCACCAACCAGTGGGTGAACTCCTACAAGCGCATCTGGGGCGGCTCGGAGCGCACGGCGGGCGCCGGCGGCGAGGCCCCCTCCTACATCTGCTGGGGCCACAACAACCGCTCCGCCCTGGTCCGCGTGCCCATGTACAAGCCCGGCAAGACCGGCTCCGCGCGCGTGGAGGTCCGCTCCCTGGACTCCGGCACCAACCCCTACCTGGCGTACGCCGTGCTCCTGGCGGCGGGTCTGAAGGGCATCGAGGAGGGCTACGAGCTCCCGCCGGGCGCCGAGGACGACGTCTGGGCCCTGTCCAACGCCGAGCGCCGCGCGATGGGCATCGAGCCCCTCCCGCAGAACCTCGGCGAGGCCCTGACCCTCATGGAGAGCAGCGACCTGGTCGCCGAGACCCTCGGCGAGCACGTCTTCGACTTCTTCCTGCGCAACAAGAAGTCGGAGTGGGAGGAGTACCGGTCCGAGGTGACGGCGTTCGAGCTGCGGAAGAACCTGCCGGTGCTGTAAGGGCGGATCATCGCCGATTCGTGGGGCCGACGGTCGCGGACCGTCGGCCCCTTGTTTCTGCGGTCGGACGAGCTCTACCAGTAGGTCAGATCGGCCAGTAGGTCGCAGTGCGGGTCGTCCGGGGCTGGGCGCCGGTACTGCTCCTCCCCGATGAGGGAGGGCAGGGAGGCGAGGAGGGCGGTCGTCGGCGTCCCGGTCAACCGGATGTCGACCCCGATGATGCCCGGCTGGTCGGGGCGCTGCACGTACAGGCGGATCAGGCCGTCGCCGCGCATGAGGAAGCCGATCAGGAAAGGGTTCTCGTCGTCTCCGGGATCGGAGAGGGCGCGTACGGCGGTGAGCGCCTCGCCTTGCTCGGTCTCCGGAGTCGGGGTGATCTCCTGCGGACGAAGGCGGATGAGCGTCATCCCCATGACCTCGTCGACGTCGCTGCTGCTGTAGATCTGGGGCCCGGTCAGGACGGTGCGCAGCAGGCCGGGGATGTAGTACGGCGTCACCGAGTCGTGGGGGATCTCGTACAGGAAGCTCATGGCGTGCTCGTCCTTCCCGGCGCGAACGGCGATCCGTACGGCGCCGGGGGCGGGGAGGACACCGCGCAGATGGCAGTAGTCGGCGATGGGGGCGTTCAGGTAGTACAGCAGCAGGCGGGTGACGTCTGCCTGCTGCTCGCGGTCTTCGGGGTCTGTCACGGATCCATCCATGCGGGGCCGCTCCTCGTCGTGCGCAGGAGTGGGCGGGAAAGGTTCACCATTTCGTCCGGTGGTGGCGGGCCCACGCATTCACCAGGCTCGTCGTCTCGGCCCGGGACAGGCCCATGCGGCGGGCCACCTCCATGCGTTCCTCCCATTTGCGTATCGGGCGCAGGGCCACGTACCGGAATCCCGTGCAGAACCCGGTGAAGGTGATGAGGAGTACGGCGCCCCAGAGGTCCAGCCAGGCGATGTCGCGGGCCGGGTCGCCGGCCTTCCCGGCCGACCAGCCGATGGTGGCGCACAGCAGGACCGACGCGGCGGTGACGATGAACGCCCACAGGACGTAGAGGAAGTTGAGCATCCTGTCGAGGTGGGCGCGGAGCATCCGGTAGATCCGCACCGCACTGCGTACCGCGACCCTTCGCGGTGCCGGGATCTCGGCCCCGGTCCGGTGCGCCACGGCGCTCTCGCGGATCTCGTCCGCGAACATCAGGCGCAGCTTCTGCTTCTCCGCGGCCGCGGTCCGCTGTGTCCTCGCCGCCTCGACCGCGCTCACCAGCAGGATGGCGCCGAGCAGGGAACACAGGATCGCCGCGTAGTCCTGGGACATGCGCAGCTCGTGCGGGTCGCTGGTGATCAGATGAACGATCCGGCTCGACATCGACTCACCCTCCCCTGAGCGCGCCGTGCCGAGCGTATCCTCCCGGCGCGGCAGAGGGCGGTCGCTGCCGGTGGACGGGAAATCACTGTTCCGGCTCCGGGGCCCGGTGATAGACAGCCGCAGTGGAAAACAATCTGGAGTTCTCCGGCCTGCTGCGGCTGATCGACGAACGGTCGGCGGCCTTCCGGGCCGCGGTCGCCGCCGCGCCCGGCCTCGACGCGCGGGTTCCCTCCTGCCCCGAGTGGACGCTGTTCGACCTGGTGCAGCACCTGGGCGGGGGAGACCGCTTCTGGGCAGCCGTCGTCGGCGCGGGTCCGGCCGACGCGCCCCCGGCCGAGGCCGTCGCCGAGCGGGCGGCCGTCGCCTGCGGCGCCGCCGTGGCCGCGCCGCTCGAGCGCGAGGCCCTGCTGGTCTGGCTGGCCGAGTCGACGGAGCTGCTGCTGAGCGCGCTGCGCGAGGCGGGCCCGGACCGCGGCTGCTGGACGTGGTGGGGGACCTCGCAGTCGCCGCGGACCTCCGGCGGCGTCGCCCGGCACCGGGTCCAGGAGTCCGCGGTGCACACCTACGACGTCCAGCTCACCCTGGGCGCCCCGCGGCCGCTGCCGGACGAGGTGGCCCTCGACGGTGCCGAGGAGTTCCTGTCCTCCTGCTGCGCGACGACCAGCGCCTGGCCGCACAAGCCCGCCGTCTTCGACTTCCACGCCACCGAGGGCCGCTCCTGGCGCCTCGCGACCGACGGTGACGGCGCACGGTTCACCCGCCTGCCCGCCACCGGCGCGGACCCGGAGACGGCCGGCGTCTCCGTCCGGGGCACGGCCGGTGAGCTGGTCCTCTACTTCTACGACCGGATCCCGGCCGACTCCCTGCGGATCGACGGGGACGCCGGCCTCCTCGACCTGCTCCGGGCCTGGGAGCCGGAGGACTAGGGAACTCCCGCAGGCAGGTCAGCAGTTGACGGGCGGGTTGCCGGAGGCGACCCGGCAGAAGTCCGCTCCGGGCCCACCGTCGACCAAGCCGGCGTTCGGGCCCACGAACAGGGAGTCGCCGCCGTCGCCGCCGAGGATCCTCCCGCTCGACGTGGTGCCCGAGTTGGCCGTGACGGAGTCACCGCCGGCGCCACCGTCGACGGTGCCGGCGACGACGCCGTTGACGGCGATGTAGTCGCTCCCGCCCAGGCCGTTGACGCTGTCGCCCGGGGCGAGGGCACCGCAGCTGATGTAGTCGGAACCGGCCGTACCGTTGACGGTCGTGCCGGACACGGGAACGCCGTTGACCGTGCACGACGTCAGGGCCTGAGCGGGCGTCGCGGTCAGGGCGAGGGGGGCGGCCGCGAGGGCGGCGGCGCAGAGCGTGCGCATCACGTGTCTGATCATGCAATGAATGGGTTCACGGGGGCCGCATGATCGCAATCCGGCACGGCCGGTGACGCCACCGTCCGGGGCGGTCCGCCGCCCGGACGGGCCACCGGTGGCCGGTGGCCCGTCGCGCGGGTCATCTGCCCCGGGCCCCCTGCGCGGGGCGCTGCCGGTGCCGGGAGATGCGCTGGCGCGGCGGCCGGGTCAGGGTGACCTGCTGAACCAGTTGCTGGAAGCAGGTCAGGGCGGCGAGGGCCGGCAGGACGGCCGCGGCCACCCCGGTGAAGGACCGTTCGGCCTCGGCCACGCAGAGCGTCATCGCGACGGAGGAGAACAGCAGCACCACGCACCAGGAGTGCAGGGCGCGCCGCCGGTGCAGCGCGGTCCGCAGGATGGAGAGCGAGGCCACCATCCAGGGGCCGTAGACGAGCAGCGGCCACCAGTGCAGCGGGCCGCTCCGGGTCCTGGCCGCGATGTGCTGGAGCGGCGCGTAGGCGGCCAGGCCGCCGAACACGCTCACCATCGCCACGATGGCGGCGGCGAGCGCCGCGATCAGGAAGCTGACCGTCTGCAGCCACGTGAAGCGCAGCAGTCTGCGCGTGCGCACCTTCCGGTGCCCGACGGGATGGCGCCGGATGGGCGGCAGTTCGCTGGTGATCCGCGCAAGGTTCTCCATCGGGTCGCCGGGGCCGCGCTCGGTGCCGTACGGCGGCTCGGCCCCGGTGCCGTACGACGGCTCACCTCCGTAGGCCGGCTCGCTCCCGTAGGCCGGCTCGGCCGCGAACGGCGGCTCCGTTTCGTACGACGGCTCGGCCCCGTACAACGGCTGTCCCCCGTAGGCCGGTTCGCCTCCGTACGCGGTCCCGGTGCCGTACGTCGGGTCGCCCCCGTACACGGTGCCCGAGCCGTAGGCCGGTTCACCCCCGTACGCGGTCCCCGTGCCGTAGGCCGGTTCGGCCCCGTACCCCGCCCCCGTGCCGTACACCGGCTCGGTGCCGTAGGGCTGTCCGTTGCGCGGGGGCGGCACGGGGGCCGCGTGCTGGGCCGCCTGCGTGCTCGCGGCGTCCTGCAGCAGATAGGTGAGTTCCTCGACCGGGTCCCAGCTCTCCTCCAGGGGGGCCGTCGAATAGAAATCCGCGTATTCGTTGTTCACGGAAAAAGACCCGCCCCCGTCAGCCGGCCGCGTGGCAGCCGGAGCGTCCCTGGTCGTTCCGGCGCAGACCGAGGTCCCCCTGGGCCGCATCGCGTACCCTCAAGCGCCTTGCTTTCGTCATATTCCGCTAACGCGGCCGAACTCCTCCGGATGCGCGGCATTCGAGTGAGTCTGATCCGGACGGAGCAGTGGCGACGTCATTTCTGATGAAGAGTCGAATACTCCGTTAAAAAGGCGTTCAACGCGAGAATACGGGGGACAGACCCGCCGTCAGCAGGCGCCGCGGGGTGCCGGTCCCGTCCGCCGGGACCGTGTAGAGGTCGGCCCCGTAGTCGCCCGGCAGCGCGTACACCACCGTGTGGTCGTCCCGCCACAGCGCCTGGTCGTCCACGCTCCGGGTCTCCGCCAGCGGCGTCTCGCGCATCGTGCGCAGGTCCAGGACGTACAGGCGCCAGGGGGCGTCCTTGGGCAGGCCCCTGACCCGCTTCTTGTAGGCGACGCGGGTGCCGTCGGGGGAGAGGGACGGGCACTCGACGTCGGTGTGCAGGGTGGTGACCGTGCGCGCGCGGAGATCGCCGCGCACCAGACGGGTGCTGCCGCCCGTCGCCAGCGTCGCGTAGAACGTGCGGTCGTCGGCGGCGAACGTCACGCCCCAGAAGTTGACGTCGGCCGCCCGGTAGGGGTGCCCGTCCTTGACGATCCGGAAGGACTCCAGGGTCGGGATCAGCCTGCCGGTACGGGTGTCGACGATCGCCGCCCGGGTGGAGAAGTCGGTGCCCGCGTACGAGTCGCCGCCCACGAACGCCGTCCAGGCGGCGAAGTGCCCGGTGGGGGAGACCCGGGCCCGCGAGGGGATGCCGGGCACGTCGTAGCGCGCCCGTTCCTTCAGGCGCGCGTCCAGGATCAGCGCGCGGTAGGTGTCCGAGACCGGGCCGTGCACGGCCTGCAGACAGACCCCGGTGCCTGCGGCGGCGTGGAAGCGCAGGCACTTGACGCCCGAGGCGGTGCGCGGTCCGGCCGGGTCGGCGGCCGGGACCGTGGTCAGCTCGTCGCGGTGCGGGCCCCACGCCATGTTGCGGAAGACCATCCGGCCGTGGCCGGTCAGCGTCACCGGGCCCGGTGCGACCGCGGGGCCGCCGGCCTGCGCGTGGTCGCGGCGGTCCGCGCGCGCCGACGCGTGGAGCACGGACGCCAGGGCGACCGCGGCCAGCACCGCGACGGCCGTGAGCAGGATCAGGACGCGGGTACGTGCGGTCATGCGGTCGTGGTGCCTTCCGGTGTGCCCGGGACGCGGGGGGTGCCGCCGGGACGCAGGGTGAGGGAGAACGCCGCGCACCCGGCCAGCGCGACCGTGGCGCCGGCCAGTGCCGCGCGGTCGCCCCACACCGTCCAGGCCGCGCCGAACAGCAGCGAGCAGGCGAAGCGGGCCAGCGCCTGCCCGGTCTGCACCACGGCCAGGCCCGAGGAGCGCAGCGCCTCCGGTACGCCGTCCGAGGCCGCCGCCATCAGCACCCCGTCGGTGGCCGCGTAGAAGGCGCCGTGCAGGGCCAGGACGAGGTACGGCAGGGCGGTCCCGTGCCAGGAGGTGAGCAGCAGGACGTAGCACAGGAGCAGAGCCGCGTGGCCGGCCAGGAAGACCGCCCAGCGGCCCACCCGGTCCGCCAGCCGGCCCAGCCCCGTCGCCAGCAGCAGGAACGCGGCGGCGGTGCCGAGCGGCAGCAGCGCGAACCAGCGGTCGGGCACGCCGAGACGGCGCTGCAGCAGCAGGTAGACGAAGGAGTCGCCGACCGTGGCCAGGCCGAGCAGCAGCGCGCAGACGGTGACGCGGCGCAGGTCGCGGCGGCGCAGCAGGGCCAGCGCCGCGCGCACCGTGGGACGTTGGGCCGCGGCCGGGGCCGCTCCCGCGGGGCCGTCCGGCACGAACAGTACGAGCACCAGCACGCCGGTCACCGCCACGCAGAAGCTGACCGTGAACACCGCGTCGTAGCCGTCCACCGTGGCCCGCAGGATCAGGAAGGCCGCCAGCGGGCCGAGCAGGGCGCCGGCGGTGTCCATCGCGCGGTGCACCCCGAACGCCCGGCCGCGGGTCTCCGGTGTGCTGGACAGCGAGATCAGCGCGTCCCGGGGAGCGGTGCGCAGCCCCTTGCCGGTGCGGTCGGCGGCCAGGACGATCCCGATCGGGGTGAGCGAGTGCGCCACCAGCAGCAGGGGCTTGCACAGCGCCGAGACGCCGTAGCCCAGTCCCGCCACCCACTTGTGCCGGCCGCCGCCCCGGTCGGCCAGGTGACCGCCCACCAGCCGTACGAGGGCGGAGAAGCCGTTGTGGATGCCGTCGAGCAGTCCGAAGCCCAGCGGGGACAGGCCGAGCCCGGACACCAGGTACAGCGGCAGCACCGCCGTGACCATCTCGGACGACACGTCGGTGACCAGGCTGACCGTGCCGAGGGCGAGCACCGTGGGGGCCACCGCGGCACGGCGCCGCCCGGCCACCGGCCGGACGGCGCCTTCCGCGGACGCCGGCGTACCGGCGCGGCTGTCCGCTACGTACACGTCAGGACGCCCAGACGCCGGTGATGTCCTTGGCGGAGGCCGCGTTGCCCGCGTGCGTGCTCAGGCCCTGGGTGTCCTCCAGGGTGCGCAGCAGGTCGTAGTGGTTGTAGGTGGTGGCGGACGAGGCCCCGGGGGTGACCGGCTGTCCGTACAGGACCGTCGGGATGCGGTTGCCGCTGAGCCGGTTGTCCTCGTCGAAGGTGACGACGAGCAGGCTGTTGTGGGTCTTGGCCCAGGTCGCGTACGCGCCCAGGTTGTTCTGCAGCCAGGTGTCACCCGTCGACACCGAGCAGTCGTGCATGTCGCTGCACAGGTTGGGGATCACGAACGAGATCTGGGGCAGGGCCGAGTAGTCCGCCGGGAACTGCGCGAAGGTCCTGGCGCTCGACGTCGGTACGTTGCTGAAGCCGAACCACGGGTTGTGCTTGCGCGCGTACTTGCCGCTGCTGCACGTGGTCGAACCCTGGCTCGGCAGCGTCTCGTTGTAGCTGGCCCAGCTCCGGCCGGCGGCGATCGTCTCCGAGGCCAGGTTCGGCGCGGACGAGAAGCCCGGGGTGTAGCAGCTGTCGTCCGTGACGCCCTGCGTCGAACCGGAGAACAGGGCGAAGTAGTTGGGCTGGCTCGGGTGGGTCTCGCCGTACGCCTGGCTCAGGTTGGCGCCGCCGGACTTGAGCGAGTTGATGTACGGGGCGCTGGAGGAGCCGATGACCTGGCTGTAGGCGTGGTTCTCGAAGACCACGACGACCACGTGGTCCGGGCTCGGCACGGCGCCCGCGGCATGCGCGGACTCACCGCCGAGCCCGGTCCACAGACCGATCGCGGCCGCGGCGAGAGCGGTCACCGAGGCCACGAGCGTACGGGCACGGCGGTACACGGGACTGCCGGACACATCAACCTCCGGTAGGGGGTGCGGGGCTGGCGGTGCGGACAGAGCATGCACACGCCAATATGCCCGTGGCCCACGGGCCCGAACCCCGCGGATGAAGAGCGGGTGAACTGCTGGGTGCCGCCCTCGTCGGCGCGGGCACCGGGGCCGTCCGCATCAGGCGGGGCCGGCCCCTGTGCGGTTAGGCTCGGCGCAGGACGAGGTGGACTGATCGCAGGGGAGGCCGGGCATGACGCCGGGGCGCAGAAGCAGTACCTTCACGCGGCTGCTGCGGCACGGCTTCACCGATCCGTCCGACGCCGAGCGGCTGCTGGACAGCGGCGAGCTGGCGGCGGTGCGCGACGACCCGGTGCTGCTGGAGGCCCTCGGCGCCACCGCCGATCCCGACCTCGCCCTGCACGGACTGGTCCGGCTCCTGGAGGCGCAGCCCGCCCCGACCGCCCGCCGCGAGCTGCTGGACACCCTGACCGCGTCCAAGCCGCTGCGCGACCGCCTGCTCGGCGTCCTCGGCGCCTCCGCCGCCCTCGCCGACCACCTCGCCCGGCACGCCGGCGACTGGCAGGCCCTGGTCACCTACGAGCCCCGGGACCTGCACCGAGGGGTGGAGGAGTTCGAGCGGGGCCTCGCGGAGGCCACCGACCCCGTCTCCCTCCGGGTGGCCTACCGCCGCTGTCTGCTCTCCATCGCCGCCCGGGACGTCTGCGGCACCATCGACGTCGCCGACACCGCCGCCGAGCTGGCCGACCTCGCCACCGCCACCCTGCGCGCCGCCCTGTCCCAGGCCCGCAAGGACGCCCCCGGGGACGCCGCCGCCTGCCGCCTCGCGGTGATCGCGATGGGCAAGTGCGGCGGACACGAGCTGAACTACGTCTCCGACGTGGACGTGATCTTCGTGGCCGAGGCGGCCGACGGCGCGGACGAGGACAAGGCGCTCAGATCCGCCACCAAGCTCGCCTCGCACATGATGCGGATCTGCTCGGAGACCACCGTCGAGGGCTCCATCTGGCCCGTCGACGCCAACCTCCGCCCCGAGGGCCGCAACGGCCCCCTGGTGCGCACCCTCAGCAGCCACCTCGCCTACTACCAGCGCTGGGCCAAGACCTGGGAGTTCCAGGCGCTGCTCAAGGCCCGCCCGGTCGCCGGCGACGCCGAGCTGGGCAAGGCCTACACCGACGCCCTCGGCCCCCTGGTCTGGCAGGCCGCCGAGCGGGAGAACTTCGTCGCCGACGTGCAGCGCATGCGCCGCCGCGTCATCGAGAACATCCCCGCCGCCGAGCTCGACCGCCAGCTCAAGCTCGGCCCGGGCGGGCTGCGGGACGTCGAGTTCGCCGTACAGCTGCTGCAGCTCGTGCACGGCCGCACCGACGCCACCCTGCGCAGCGGCACCACCCTGGACGCGCTGCGGGCCCTCGCCTCCGGCGGCTACGTGGGCCGCGAGGACGCCGCCCGCCTCGACGAGGCCTACCGCTTCCTGCGCTCCATGGAGCACCGCATCCAGCTCTACCGGCTGCGCCGCACCCATCTCGTCCCCGAGGCGGAGGCCGACCTGCGCCGCCTCGGCCGCTCACTGGGCCTGCGCACCGACCCGGTGACCGGCCTGCGGCGCGAGTGGAAGCGGCACTCCGGCGTCGTACGTCGGCTGCACGAGAAGCTCTTCTACCGCCCGCTGCTCGACGCGGTCGCCCAGCTCGCGCCCGGCGAGGCCCGGCTCAGCGCCGAGGCGGCCCGCGAGCGCATGGTCGCCCTCGGCTACGCCGACCCGGCCGCCGCCCTGCGCCACCTGGAGGCCCTCGCCTCCGGAGTGACCCGCAAGGCGGCCATCCAGCGCACCCTGCTGCCCGTCCTGCTCGGCTGGTTCGCCGACTCCGCCGACCCGGACGCCGGCCTGCTCAACTTCCGCAAGGTCTCCGACGCGCTCGGCAAGACCCCCTGGTACCTGCGGCTGCTGCGGGACGAGGGCGCGGCCGCCGAGAACCTGGCCCGCGTCCTGTCGGCCGGCCGCCTCGCCCCCGACCTGCTGATGCGCGCCCCCGAGGCGGTGGCGCTGCTCGGCGACGGCGACCGCGGCGGCGGCCTGGAGCCCCGCGAGCGCGGCCAGCTCGAGCAGGAGGTGCTCGCCGCCGTGCGCCGCGCGGAGAACGCCGCCCAGGGCGTCACCGCGGCCCGCGGCGTCCGCCGCCGCGAGCTGTTCCGCACGGCCGCCGCGGACATCGTCGGCTCCTACGGCACCGAGACCAGCGCCGCCGAGGCCGACCAGGGCGCCCTGGTGGACCGGGTCGGCGCCGCCGTCTCCGACCTGACCGCCGCCACCCTGGCCGGCACCCTGCGCGCGGTGGTCCGCGAGGGCTGGGGCGACACCCTGCCGACCCGGTTCGCGATCATCGCCATGGGCCGCTTCGGCGGGAACGAGCTGGGCTACGGCTCCGACGCCGACGTGCTGTTCGTGCACGAGCCGCGGGACGGCGTCGACGAGCAGGAGGCCGCGGCGGCCGCCAACAAGGTCGTCGCCGAGATGCGCCGGCTGCTGCAGCTCCCCAGCGCCGACCCGCCGCTGCTCATCGACGCCGGGCTGCGCCCCGAGGGCAAGTCCGGGCCGCTGGTGCGCACCCTGAAGTCGTACGAGGCCTACTACCGCCGCTGGTCGCTGGTCTGGGAGTCGCAGGCGCTGCTGCGGGCCGAGCCGGTCGCCGGGGACGCCGATCTCGGCCGCCGCTTCACCGAGCTGATCGACCCGCTGCGCCATCCGCAGGCGGGGCTCGGCGAGGACGAGGTCCGCGAGATCCGCCGGCTCAAGGCCCGCATGGAGTCCGAGCGGCTCCCGCGCGGCGCCGACCCCAAGCTGCACACCAAGCTCGGTCCCGGCGGCCTCTCCGACGTGGAGTGGACCGTGCAACTGCTCCAGCTCCGGTACGGCGCGCGCGAGCCCGGTCTGCGCACCACCCGCACCCGCGCGGCCCTGGCCGCCGCCCAGGAGGCCGGGCTGCTCTCCGCCGAGGACACCGCCGTGCTGGACGAGGCGTGGGTGCTGGCCACCCGGGTGCGCAACGCGGTCATGCTGGTCCGGGGCCGGGCCGGGGACACCTTCCCCACCGAGCCGCGCGAACTGGCCGCCGTCGGGCGCTACCTCGGCTACGGCTCCGGTCATGCCGGGGACATGCTGGACGCGTACCGCCGCACCACCCGCAGGGCGCGCACGGTCGTGGAGCAGCAGTTCTACGCGGACGGTGCCTGAGCCCGCGCCGCGGTCCGCGAGGGCACCAGCCTCGGCAGCGCGTACGGCAGGCCGCCGTACCAGAGCCGGGCCACCGTGAAGCCGAAGGCCAGGCAGACCGCCCCGCCCACCGCGTCCAGCCAGAAGTGGTTGGCGGTGGCGACGATCACCAGCAGGGTCGCCGCCGGGTACACCAGTCCCAGCACCCGGACCCAGGGCACCGACGCCAGCGCGAAGACCGTCAGGCCGCACCACAGCGACCAGCCGATGTGCATCGACGGCATCGCCGCGTACTGGTTCGACATGTGCTTCAGGTCGCCCGAGGCCATCGAACCCCAGGTGTGGTGCGCCGAGACCGTGTCGACGAAGCGGCCGCCGTTCATCAGCCGGGGCGGGGCCAGCGGGAACAGGTAGTAGCCGGCCAGGGCCGCACCCGTGGTCGCGAACAGCGTCAGCCGGGTCGCCGCGTAGCGCCCGGGATGCCAGTGGTAGAGCCACACCAGGACCGCGATGGTGATCACGAAGTGCAGCGTGGCGTAGTAGTAGTTCATCCCGACGATCAGCCAAGTCACCGCATTGGCGGCATGGTTGACGGACTGCTCGACGGCGACGCCCGCCTGGTGCTCGGCCCGCCAGACCCAGTCGGCGTTGCGCAGCGCCTTCGCCCGCTGCTCCGGGACCGCGTTGCGGATCATGGAGTACGTCCAGTAACTCACCGCGATCAGCAGGATCTCGAACCAGAGCCGGGGCCGGCGCGGGCTGCGCAGGCGGTGCAGACGGCCCCGACTGTCCTCGCCCGTGACGGCCCGCGGAACGGCCACCTCCTCGCGACCTTCCGGCTCTGTCACGGTCGAGTCACTCATAGCCACGCAGTCTGCCAGAAAAGACTTCTCCGACAGATCATCCCAAGCCCGGTTCCGGGCCGCACGTCCTACGGCGCGCGCCCGGCTCCCGTCCGCGGTCCCGGGCGGGCCGTCACGCGTGCCCGCACCGGCTCAGCCGCGGGCGCGGTCCCCCGGGGCGGAGGCGGTCGAACCGCGCACCACCAGCTCCGGCATGAACACGAACTCGCTGTGCGGCGCGGGCGTCCCGCCGATGTCCTCCAGCAGCGTGCGCACGGCCGCCTGCCCCATCGCCGGGACGGGCTTGCGGACCGTGGTCAGCGGCGGGTCGGTGAACGCGATCAGCGGGGAGTCGTCGAAGCCCACCACCGAGATGTCCCGCGGCACCTCCAGGCCGAGCTGCCGGGCGGCCCGTATGGCGCCGAGCGCCATCATGTCGCTCGCGCAGACCACCGCCGTGCAGTCCCGCCCGATCAGTGCCGTCGCGGCCGCCTGGCCACCCTCCAGCGTGTACAGCGAGTGCTGGATCAGCTCGGTCTCCACCGTCTGCGCGGCGAGTCCCAGCTGCTCCTGCACCGCCCGTACGAAGCCCTCGATCTTGCGCTGCACCGGTACGAACCGCTTCGGGCCGAGCGCCAGCCCGATCCGGGTGTGCCCCAGCGACGCCAGGTGCGTCACCGCCAGCGACATCGCGGCCCGGTCGTCCGGCGAGATGAACGGCGCCTCGACCTTCGGCGAGAACCCGTCCACCAGCACGAACGGGACGCCCTGCGCCCGCAGCCGCTCGTAGCGCTGCATGTCGGCGGTGGTGTCCGCGTGCAGCCCCGAGACGTAGATGATCCCCGCCACCCCGCGGTCCACGAGCATCTCGGTCAGCTCGTCCTCCGTCGACCCGCCCGGGGTCTGGGTGGCGAGCACCGGGGTGTAGCCCTGCCGGGTGAGGGCCTGGCCGATGACCTGGGCCAGGGCCGGGAATATCGGGTTCTCCAGCTCGGGGGTGATCAGCCCCACGAGCCCCTCGCTGCGCTGGCGCAGCCGCACCGGGCGCTCGTAGCCGAGCACGTCCAGCGCGGCCAGCACGGACTGGCGGGTGGTGGCCGCGACGCCCGGCTTGCCGTTGAGAACGCGGCTGACGGTCGCTTCGCTCACCCCCGCCTGCGCAGCGATGTCCGCAAGCCTTGTGGTCACGGCACCGGACTGTACCGGCCGGACCCCGCCTTGCACACCGACGGGACGCCGTGCGCGGGCGGCCGAACGGCCTGCCGGGGATTGCTGCCTCATCGCGCTCCTCGTCCTTCGCGGTCCCTTGTGAGGTCCTTGTCGAGCCGGTGTCCGCTCGCAAGGGGATGATTCCGGCGACGGAGGCGGATGGCAAGGCCTTGCAGAGTCTTGCACAAGTGTCCGTCAACCCGTGTACCGGCGGCGAAACAGGGTTTCGGTGGGATCTAGCGCAGGTCACGGCGAGGTAACCGTCGTGTTCTCTTGCACTTTTTTGCTGCAAGGTCTTTCGCGGGGCTTACATCGCTGTTACGTTCCTGGTCGCCCGGCCGCGGCAACGGCGCAGTCGGCAAGACAGCAGGGCCGGCGGACGGGACCGCCCCTGCATCACACGGGCTTTAACCCTCAAGGAGAACTCATGCGGCGTGGCATAGCGGCCTCCGCGCTGGTGGCGTCCCTCGCCCTGGCGGCGACGGCGTGCGGCGGTGGCGACAGCGACAGCAAGTCGGACGGCCCGGTCACCATCACCTGGTGGGACACCTCCAACGCCACCAACGAGGCACCGACGTACAAGGCCTTGGTCCAGCAGTTCGAGGCCGCCAACAAGGACGTCAAGGTCAAGTACGTCAACGTGCCCTTCGACCAGGCGCAGAACAAGTTCGACACCGCGGCCGGGTCCAAGGGTGCCCCGGACCTGCTGCGCTCCGAGGTCGGCTGGACCCCGGCCTTCGCCAAGAAGGGCTACTTCCTGCCGCTGGACGGCACCGAGGCCCTCGCCGACCAGGCCAAGTTCGAGCCGAACCTGATCAAGCAGGCCCAGTACGAGGGCAAGACCTACGGCGTGCCGCTGGTCACCGACACCCTCGCCCTGGTCTACAACAAGGCCCTCTTCAAGAAGGCCGGCATCACCGAGGCCCCCAAGACCTGGGACGAGCTGAAGTCCGACGCCGCCAAGGTCCAGGCCAAGGCGGGCGTGAGCGGCTACTGGGGCTCCACCCAGGCCTACTACGCCCAGTCCTTCCTGTACGGCGAGGGCACCGACACCGTCGACGCCGCCGCCAAGAAGGTCACGGTGAACTCGGCCGCCGCCAAGAAGGCCTACGGCACCTGGCTGAGCCTGTTCTCCGGCAAGGGTCTGCACAAGGCCGACACCACCGCCGACGCCTACGCCCACATCCAGGACGCGTTCGTCAACGGCAAGGTCGCCGCGATCATCCAGGGCCCCTGGGAGATCACGAACTTCTACAAGGGCAGCGCCTTCAAGGACAAGTCCAACCTCGGCATCGCCACCGTCCCGGCCGGCTCGGCCGGCAAGGCGGGCGCTCCGACCGGCGGCCACAACCTCTCGGTCTACGCCGGCTCCGACAAGGCCCACCAGGCCGCGGCGCTGAAGTTCGTGAAGTTCATGACCTCGGCGAAGTCCCAGGAGACCATCGCCCTGAAGAACTCCACCCTGCCGACCCGCGGTGACGCCTACACCGCCCAGGTCAAGGCCGACCCCGGCATCGCCGGCTACCAGGGCGTCCTCTCCGCCGCCCAGCCCCGCCCGGCGCTGCCCGAGTACAGCTCCCTGTGGGGTCCGCTGGACACCGAGCTGCCCAAGATCGCGGGTGGCAAGGAGTCGCTGGACAAGGGCCTGAGCAACGCCGAGCTGGCCGTCGCCAAGCTGGTGCCCGACTTCAGCAAGTGAGCCCGAGTGGCCGCCGGATCCTCTCCTGAAAGGGGGGGAGGGATCCGGTGGCCACCGCCCTGTGCCCGGCCCAACCCTGATCTTCCAGAAGGTGTCGAACCATGACAGTCGCCATCGACCGCGCGACCGGCAAGCGCCGCGGTGACCGCGCGCCTCGGCCCGGGCTGGGCCGGCGCATCAAGAGTGGCTACCAGAAACACTGGTACGCGTACGCGATGATCGCCCCGGTGGCGGTCGTGCTGGGCGCGCTGGTGATCTACCCGCTGGTGTACGGCCTGTACCTGACGCTCACCGACGCCAACAGCCTGAACACCGCCCGCACCATCGGCGTCAACCACATCGACGCCACCTACAAGTTCATCGGGCTCGACAACTACAAGGACATCCTGTTCGGCCCGACGGCGTACGACCGCTTCTGGTCGCACTTCATCTGGACGATCGCCTGGACCGCCCTCTGTGTCGCGCTGCACTACTGCATCGGCCTGGGCCTCGCCCTGCTGCTCAACCAGAAGCTGCGCGGCCGCACCTTCTACCGGCTGATCCTCATCCTGCCGTGGGCCGTGCCCACCTTCGTCACCGTCTTCGGCTGGCGCTTCATGCTCGCCGACGGGGGCATCATCAACTCGGCGCTCGACGCGCTGCACCTGCCGGCCCCGCTGTGGCTCGAGGACACCTTCTGGCAGCGCTTCGCCGCCATCATGGTCAACACCTGGTGCGGTGTGCCCTTCATGATGGTCTCCCTGCTCGGCGGCCTGCAGTCCATCGACTCCTCGCTCTACGAGGCGGCCGAGATGGACGGCGCGAACGCCTGGCAGCGCTTCCGGTACGTCACCCTGCCGGGCCTGCGGTCGGTCAGCTCCACCGTCGTGCTGCTGGGCATCATCTGGACGTTCAACCAGTTCGCGGTCATCTTCCTGCTCTTCGGCAACACGGCGCCGGACGCACAGATCCTCGTCACCTGGGCCTACTACCTGGGCTTCGGACAGCAGCCGCGTGACTTCGCGCAGTCGGCCGCCTACGGCATCCTGCTGCTGGCCATCCTGATCGTCTTCACCTCGTTCTACCGCCGCTGGCTGAACCGCAACGAGCAGCAGCTCGCGATCTGAGGCAGGAGTCCCCATGAGCACCACGACACCTCCCGAGGCCACCGCCCAGAAGCCGGTGACCCCCCAGGTCCTGGAGGCCCTGAACCGCGGCCCGGCGTCCCGCAAGGGCAAGCGCCGCCCGCTGGCCTCCCTGGCCTCCCACGGCATCCTCACCGTCGCGAGCCTGATCGCCCTGTTCCCGATCGCCTGGCTGATCTTCCTCTCCCTCGGCCCGGACAAGGACGACTACCTGCACCCGGGCGGCATCTGGCACAAGATGACGTTCAGCAACTACTCGTTCGTCCTGCAGCACACCGGCTTCTTCGACTGGATGAAGAGCTCGCTGATCGTCTCGCTGGGCACCACCGTCGTCGGCGTCTTCGTCGCGGCCACCACCGGCTACGCCGTGTCCCGGATGCGCTTCCCCGGCTACAAGAAGTTCATGTGGGTGCTGCTGGTCACCCAGATGTTCCCGATCGCCGTGCTCATCGTGCCGATGTACCAGATCCTCTCGGACCTGCAGCTCATCGACAGCTACCTCGGCCTGATCCTGGTCTACTGCTCGACCGCGGTGCCCTACAGCGCCTGGCTGCTCAAGGGCTACTTCGACACGATCCCGTTCGAGATCGACGAGGCGGGACGGGTCGACGGCCTCACCCCGTTCGGCACCTTCTTCCGGCTGATCCTGCCGCTCGCCAAGCCGGGCCTGGCGGTCGCCGCCTTCTACAACTTCATCACCGCGTTCGGTGAGGTCGCCTTCGCCTCGACGTTCATGCTCGACGACAGCAAGTACACCTTCGCCGTCGGTCTGCAGAGCTTCGTCAGCGAGCACGACGCCCAGCGCAACCTCATGGCGGCCACCGCCGTGCTGGTCGCGATACCCGTGTCCGCGTTCTTCTACCTCGTGCAGAAGAACCTCGTCACCGGCCTCACCGCCGGCGGCACCAAGGGCTGACGCCCGCCGGAGGAATGCTCCCGCGCGCCGCAGTGCGCGCGGGTAGGCGGCCGCGGTGTCCATCCGACCCCGCCGGCACCGCGGCCGCCTCGCAAGCACCGGTCCCCGCCGCCGTACACACGCCCATCACTGACCCTTCCCTTCGTGCCCGGCCCCGCCCGGGCGGGGGGACCCCCACCGCATCAAGGACGCCATGAGCCAGCAGAATTCTGCAGCCCCGGCCACCGACTCCGCCGTCGCCACCGTCGCCGCCAGCCGTGACTGGTGGCGGGACGCGGTCATCTACCAGGTCTACCCGCGCAGCTTCGCCGACAGCAACGGCGACGGCATGGGCGACCTGGAGGGCGTGCGCTCCCGCCTCCCGTACCTGCGCGACCTCGGTGTCGACGCCGTGTGGCTCAGCCCCTTCTACGCCTCCCCGCAGGCGGACGCCGGCTACGACGTCGCGGACTACCGCGCCGTCGACCCCATGTTCGGCAACCTGCTCGACGCCGACGCACTGATCCGCGACGCCCGCGGGCTGGGCCTGCGGGTCATCGTCGACCTGGTCCCCAACCACTCCTCCGACCAGCACGAGTGGTTCAAGCGCGCTCTCGCCGAGGGCCCCGGCTCCCCGCTGCGCGAGCGCTACCACTTCCGCCCCGGCAAGGGCACGGACGGCGAACTGCCGCCCAACGACTGGGAGTCCATCTTCGGCGGCCCGGCGTGGACCCGGGTGACCGAGCCGGACGGCACCCCGGGCGAGTGGTACCTGCACCTGTTCGCCCCCGAGCAGCCGGACTTCAACTGGGAGCACCCGGCCGTCGGCGACGAGTTCCGCTCCATCCTGCGCTTCTGGCTGGACATGGGCGTGGACGGCTTCCGCATCGACGTGGCCCACGGTCTGGTGAAGGCCGACGGCCTGCCCGACCTCGGCTCCCACGACCAGCTGAAGCTGCTGGGCAACGATGTCATGCCGTTCTTCGACCAGGACGGCGTGCACGAGATCTACCGCCAGTGGCGCACCGTCCTCGACGAGTACGCGGGCGAGCGGATCTTCGTCGCCGAGGCGTGGACGCCGACCGTCGAGCGCACCGCCAACTACGTCCGCCCGGACGAGCTGCACCAGGCGTTCAACTTCCAGTACCTGGGCACCGAGTGGGACGCGGCGGAGCTGCGCACGGTCATCGACCGCACCCTGGAGGCGATGCGCCCGGTCGGCGCCCCGGCCACCTGGGTCCTGTCCAACCACGACGTCACCCGGCACGCCACCCGCTTCGCCAACCCGCCCGGCCTCGGCACCCAGATCCGCACCGCCGGCGACCGCGACCTCGGCCTGCGCCGGGCCCGCGCGGCCTCCCTGCTGATGCTCGCCCTGCCCGGCTCGGCGTACATCTACCAGGGCGAGGAACTGGGCCTGCCGGACGTGGTGGACCTCCCCGACGAGGTGCGCCAGGACCCCGCGTACTTCCGGGGCGCCGGCCAGGACGGCTTCCGCGACGGCTGCCGGGTGCCGATCCCGTGGACCCGCGAGGGCTCCAGCTACGGCTTCGGCGACGGCGGGAGCTGGCTGCCGCAGCCGGCTAGCTGGGCCGAGCTGAGCGTGGAGGCGCAGACCGGCGTGGCCGGTTCGACGCTGGAGCTGTACCGCTCCGCGCTCGGCCTGCGCCGCTCCCACCCCGGTCTGGGCGCGGGCGAGGCGGTGGAGTGGCTGCGGGCCCCGGAGGGCGTGGTGGCCTTCCGGCGCGGCGAGTTCGTGTGCGTCGCCAACACCACCGGCGAGTCGGTGACCATGCCGGCGTACGGCCGGGTCCTGCTCGCCAGCGGTGAGGTGACCGAGGCGGGCGGCGAGGCCAAGGTGCCGGCGGACACCACCGTCTGGTGGACCGCGGCGGACTGACGCCCCCGCTGAAATTTCTTGCATCAACTTCACACCGGCCCGCTGCCTTTCAGGCAGCGGGCCTTTAACATCTGCGTCACCGCAAGTTTGCTGAAACATTTCAGCAAGCGCCATCGGCGGTACCCCACACCCTTCGATGAAGAAGGAACCCCACATGGCACGCAGAACCCTCTCCGGCGCGGTCGCCCTCACGGCCGCCGCCCTTGTCATGACCCCGACGAGCGCACAGGCCTCCCCGCCCGGCACCAAGGACGTCACGGCGGTGCTCTTCGAGTGGAACTACGCCTCGGTGGCCCGCGAGTGCACCAGCACGCTCGGCCCCGCCGGCTACGGCTACGTCCAGGTCTCCCCGCCCGCCGAGCACATACAGGGCTCGCAGTGGTGGACCTCGTACCAGCCCGTCAGCTACAAGATCGCAGGCCGCCTCGGTGACCGCTCCGCGTTCCAGAACATGGTGAACACCTGCCACTCGGCGGGCGTGAAGGTCGTCGTCGACACGGTGATCAACCACATGTCGGCGGGCAGCGGCACCGGCACCGGCGGCTCGTCGTACACGAAGTACAACTACCCGGGCCTGTACTCGTCCTACGACTTCGACGACTGCACCTCCCAGGTCAGCAACTACCAGGACCGCTGGAACGTCCAGCACTGCGAACTGGTCGGCCTGGCCGACCTCGACACCGGCGAGGAGTACGTCCGCAAGGCCATCGCCGGTTACATGAACGACCTGCTCACCCTGGGCGTCGACGGCTTCCGCATCGACGCGGCCAAGCACATCGACAGCGCCGATCTCGCCAACATCAAGTCGCGGCTGACGAACCCCGGGGCCTACTGGAAGCAGGAGGTCATCTACGGCGCGGGCGAGGCCGTCCAGCCCACCGAGTACACCGGCAACGGGGACGTCCAGGAGTTCCGCTACGCCTACGACCTCAAGCGGGTCTTCAACAACGAGAAGCTGGCCTACCTCACCAACTACGGCGAGGGCTGGGGCTACCTGAGCAGCTCCAAGGCCGGCGTCTTCGTCGACAACCACGACACCGAGCGCAACGGCTCCACCCTCAACTACAAGAGCGGCGCCAACTACACCCTGGCCAACGTCTTCATGCTGGCCTGGCCCTACGGCGCCCCCGACATCAACTCCGGCTACGAGTGGTCCGACGCGGACGCCGGCCCGCCCAACGGCGGCCAGGTGAACGCGTGCTGGCAGGACGGCTGGAAGTGCCAGCACAAGTGGGCCGAGATCGTCGGCATGGTCCCCTTCCGCAACGCCACCCGGGGCCAGTCGGTCACCAACTGGTGGGACAACGGCAACAACGCGATCGCCTTCGGCCGGGGCAGCAAGGGCTACGTGGCCATCAACCACGAGTCCTCCTCGCTGACCCGCACCTACCAGACCTCGCTGCCCGCGGGCACCTACTGCAACGTCCAGAACAACACCACGGTGACGGTGAACTCCAGCGGCCAGTTCTCGGCCACCCTCGGTTCGAACACGGCCCTGGCCATCTACGCCGGCAAGTCGAGCTGCTGACGCGATGAGGCCCGTGCCGCCGCCCCCCCCGGCGGCACGGGCCAACTCGGTTGAAATTGCTTACCGATGCTTTCAAGCCTCTTGCTGCAACCCTTTCGCGGGCGATACGGTCGCGCGGGCGCCCGGCATCGGAGCCGAGCCGCGGCGTGGGGTCGGACCCAGAAGAGCCGTAATCGCTAGGAGTTCCCGCCTGTGATACCGAGATGGCCGGCGCCCTCGAGGCGTCGTACCCCGTACCGGCGGAGGGCCGCGGTCGTGACCGCCGCCGCTCTCGCCGCCGCCCTCGTGCAGCCGCTGTCCGCCCACGCGGACACGCCGCCCGCGCCCCCTTCGGACGCCGCTCTCGCCGCCCAGGCCGCACGGCACGACGACACGCGCGAGCAGTTCTACTTCGTCATGCCGGACCGTTTCGCCAACGGGGACACCTCCAACGACAGGGGCGGCCTCACCGGCTCGCGCCTGAGCACCGGCTACGACCCCACCGACAAGGGGTTCTACCAGGGCGGTGACCTCAAGGGCCTGACCAAGCGGCTCGACTACATCAAGGGACTCGGCACCACCTCCATCTGGATGGCGCCGATCTTCAAGAACCGCCCCGTGCAGGGGACCGGCGACAACGCCTCGGCCGGCTACCACGGTTACTGGATCACCGACTTCACCCAGGTCGACCCGCACTTCGGGACCAACAAGGACCTGTCGACCCTCATCTCCAAGGCGCACGCCAAGGGCATGAAGGTCTTCTTCGACGTCATCACCAACCACACCGCGGACGTCGTGGACTACCAGGAGAAGTCCTACGGCTACCTGTCCAAGGGCGCCTTCCCGTACCTGACGAGGGACGGCAGGCCCTTCGACGACAGCGACTACGCCGGCGGCACGAAGAAGTTCCCGGCCACCGACGCCGGCTCCTTCCCGTACACGCCGCGGGTCACCAGCCGGAGCAAGGTCCCGGCCTGGCTCAACGACCCGACGATGTACCACAACCGGGGCGACTCGACCTATGCCGGCGAGTCCACCACCTACGGCGACTTCTCCGGCCTCGACGACCTGTGGACCGAACGTCCCGAGGTCGTGAAGGGCATGGAGAAGATCTACCAGCGGTGGGTCGGCGACTACGGCATCGACGGTTTCCGCATCGACACCGTCAAGCACGTCGACATGGACTTCTGGACGCAGTGGGCGACCGCGCTGGACACCTATGCGGCCGCGCACGGGCGGAAGAACTTCTTCATGTTCGGCGAGGTCTACTCCGCCGACACCTCCGTCACCTCCCCGTACGTCACCCAGGGCCGGCTGGACGCCACCCTCGACTTCCCCTTCCAGGACGCGGCCCGCGCCTACGCCTCCCAGGGCGGCAGCGCGCAGAAGCTGGCGGGCGTCTTCGGTGACGACTACAAGTACACGTCCGGCAAGGCCAACGCGTACGAGCAGGTCACCTTCCTCGGCAACCACGACATGGGCCGCATCGGGTACTTCCTCAAGCAGGACAACCCCAAGGCCACCGACGCCGAGATCCTCCAGAAGGACAAGCTCGCCAACGAGCTGATGTTCCTCAGCCGCGGCAACCCGGTCGTCTACTACGGCGACGAGCAGGGCTTCACCGGCGCCGGCGGCGACAAGGACGCCCGCCAGACGATGTTCGCCTCGAAGGTCGCCGACTACCTCGACGACGACGAGATCGGCACCGACCGCACCCACGCGAGCGACGCCTACGACACCCGGGCCCCGCTGTACCGGCAGATCGCCGCGCTCGCGAAGCTCCGCAGGACCGACCCGGCGCTCACCGACGGGGTCCAGACCGAGCGCTACGCCGCCGACGGCGCCGGGATCTACGCGTTCACCCGCACCGACGCGAAGACCGGCCAGGAATACGTCGTCGCCCTCAACAACGCCGGCGAGGCGAAGACGGCGACCTTCGCGACCGGTTCGGCCGGCATGTCCTACCGGGGCCTCTACGGGGCCGGCGACACCCGCTCCTCCGACGCGGACCGCAGGCTCACCGTCACCGTCCCGGCCGGCACCGCCGTCGTCTACAAGGCCGCGGGCACCCTCGCCAAGCCCGCCACCGAGCCGACGATCACCCTGCAGGCACCGGCCGCCGGCGCCACCGGGACCGTCGAGCCGAGCGCGGACGTCGAGGGCGGGCGGCTCAACCGCGTCGTCTTCGCCGCCCAGGTCGGCAACGGCAAGTGGCGCATGCTCGGGTCCGCCGACCACGCCCCCTACAAGGTCACCCAGGCCATCGGCGAGGACGTGCCGGCCGGCACCGCCCTGCGCTACAAGGCGGTCGTGATCGACTCGGCCGGGCACACCGCGAGCGCCACGGCGAGCAGCACCACCGGCACCCCGGCGGCCCCCGAGGTCCCCACCGCCTCCTCCCGCGACTACGCGGTCGTCCACTACAAGCGCACGGACGGCGACTACGCCGACTGGGGCCTGTACGCCTGGGGCGACCTCGCCGACGGGGAGGCGACGAACTGGCCCGCCAGCCACCCCTTCGTCGGCCGCGACGCCTACGGCGCCTTCGCCTACGTCAAGCTCAAGCCCGGTGCCTCCAACGTCGGCTTCCTGGTCATCGACAAGGACGGCAACAAGGACGTCTCCGCCGACCGGTCCATCGACGTCACCAGGACGGGTGAGGTCTGGATCGAGCAGGGCAAGGACGGCGTGCAGACCGAGAAGCCCGACTACCCGGCCCAGGACACCGCCAAGGCGGTCCTGCACTACCACCGCGCCGACGGCGACTACGACGGCTGGGGCCTGCACGTCTGGACGGGCGCCGCGAACCCCACCGACTGGTCGAACCCCCTGAAGCCGGTGAAGACTGATGCCTATGGCGCGGTCTTCGAGGTACCGCTCACCGAGGGTGCCACCAGCCTCAGCTACATCATCCACAAGGGCGACGACAAGGATCTCCCGACCGACCAGTCCCTGGACCTCAAGGCCGACGGGCACGAGGTGTGGCTGTTGAACGGCCAGGTGCAGTACCTCCTGCCGCAGCCCGCGGGCAGCGCGGCCGCCCTCGACCTGACCACCTCCAAGGCGATCTGGATCGACCGGGACACCGTCGCCTGGAACGGCGTCGACGGTGCCGCCTCCACCCAGCTCCTGTACTCCCCGGACGGCTCCATCGCCGTCAAGGACGGCGCGCTGACCAGCGACGACGAGCACTGGCTGCGCCTGACCAAGACGGCGCTCACCGACGCCCAGAAGGCGAAGTTCCCGCACCTGAGGAACTACACCGCCTGGTCCGTCGACCCGCGTGACCGGGACCGGGTGCGCGCCGCCCTGAACGGGCAGCTCGTGGCCTCGCAGCGGGCCGCCAACGGCGCCGTGCTGGCCGCGACCGGCGTGCAGATCGCCGGGGTGCTGGACGACGTCTACGACGCCACCGGCGCCAGGCTCGGACCGGTGTTCCACGACGGCAGGCCCACGCTCGCCGTCTGGGCGCCCACCGCCCACTCCGTGCGGCTCGAACTGGACGGCCGCACGGTGCCCATGCACCGCAGCGCGGCCACCGGCGTCTGGTCCGTCACCGGCCCGGCGTCCTGGAAGGGCAAGCCCTACCGGTACGTCGTGAAGGTGTGGGCGCCCAGCGTCCGCAAGATGGTCACCAACAAGGTCACCGACCCCTACTCGGTCGCCCTCACCGCCGACTCCGAGCGCAGCCTCGTCGTCGACCTGAACGACCGGGCCCTGGCGCCCGGCGGCTGGTCGGGCCTGCGCAAGCCCACGGCCGTGCCGCTGAAGGACGCGCAGATCCAGGAGCTGCACATCCGGGACTACTCGGTCGCCGACAAGACCGTCCCGGCCAAGGACCAGGGCACCTACCTGGCCTTCACCGACAAGAACAGCGACGGCTCCAGGCACCTGCGCGCGCTGGCGAAGTCCGGCACCTCGTACGTGCACCTGCTGCCGGCCTTCGACATCGCCACCATCCCCGAGAAGAAGGCCGACCGCGCGAGCACCGACTGCGACCTGGCCTCCTACCCGGCCGACTCCGACAAGCAGCAGGAGTGCGTGGCGAAGACCGCCGCCAAGGACGCCTACAACTGGGGCTACGACCCCTACCACTACACGGTCCCCGAGGGCTCGTACGCCACCGACCCCGACGGCACCGCCCGTACGGTCCAGTTCCGGAAGATGGTGCAGGCGCTCAACCAGGACGGCCTCCGGGTCGTCATGGACGTCGTCTACAACCACACGGCCGCCAGCGGCCAGGCCGACACCAGCGTGCTGGACCGCATCGTGCCCGGCTACTACCAGCGGCTCCTCGCCGACGGCTCGGTCGCCAACAGCACCTGCTGCGCCAACACCGCGACCGAGAACGCGATGATGGGCAAGCTGGTCGTGGACTCGATCGTCACCTGGGCCAAGGAGTACAAGGTCGACGGCTTCCGCTTCGACCTCATGGGCCACCACCCGAAGGCCAACATCCTCGCGGTCCGCAAGGCCCTCGACGCGCTGACCCTGAAGAAGGACGGCGTCGACGGCAAGAAGATCATCCTGTACGGGGAGGGCTGGAACTTCGGCGAGGTCGCGGACGACGCGCGCTTCGTGCAGGCCACGCAGAAGAACATGGCCGGCACCGGCATCGCCACCTTCTCCGACCGGGCCCGTGACGCGGTGCGCGGCGGCAGCCCCTTCGACTCCGACCCCGGCGTCCAGGGCTTCGCGTCCGGGCTGTACACCGACCCCAACTCCTCCACCGCCAACGGCACCGAGGCGGAGCAGAAGGCCCGGCTGCTGCACTACCAGGACCTGATCAAGGTCGGTCTGAGCGGCAACCTCGCCAAGTACCGGTTCACCGACTCGGCCGGCAAGGAGGTCACCGGCGCCGAGATCGACTACAACGGCGCCCCGGCCGGTTACGCGGACGCGCCCGGCGACGCCCTCGCCTACGTGGACGCGCACGACAACGAGTCGCTGTTCGACGCCCTGACCTACAAGCTCCCCAAGGACACCTCCGCGTCCGACCGGGCCCGCATGCAGGTCCTGGCGATGGCCACGGCCGCCCTCTCGCAGGGGCCGGCGCTCTCCCAGGCGGGCACCGACCTGCTGCGCTCGAAGTCGCTGGACCGCAACTCCTTCGACAGCGGCGACTGGTTCAACGCCATCCACTGGAACTGCGCCGACGGCAACGGCTTCGGGCGCGGACTGCCCATGGCGGCCGACAACGAGTCCAAGTGGCCGTACGCCAGGCCGCTGCTGAGCACGGTGAAGGTGGGCTGCCCGCAGATCACCGGCGCCTCGGCCGCCTACCGGGACCTGCTGCGCATCCGTACCTCGGAGAAGGCCTTCTCCCTCGGCACGGCCGCGCGGGTGCAGGACCGGCTGTCCTTCCCGCTGTCGGGCAAGGACGAGACGCCCGGCGTGATCACCATGCGACTCGGTGACCTGGTCGTGGTCTTCAACGCCACCCCGCAGCGCCAGGAGCAGCGGATCGGCGCCCTCGCCGGTACGCACTTCCGGCTCCACCCGGTGCAGGCGACGGGCACCGACCCGGTGGTGAAGTCCGCCTCCTACGCGGCCGGTTCGGGCACGTTCACCGTCCCGGCGCGGACCGTGGCGGTGTTCAGCCGAGGCGCGTGACCTGAGCGACGGCCGGTGCCCCGGCCAGGGCTCAAGAGGGGCGGACCGTGCACACGGTCCGCCCCTCGCCTCATCGTGAGCGCCCCCGGTCCCGTCGCTTCAGGGCGCGGACGGCGACGTCGTAGGCCATGCTGCCGAGCACCAGCGCGACCAGCGGCCAGACGACGGGGGAGTCGGCGGGGATTCCGCCCTGGAGCAGCACCCCGCTGAGAGTGCCGGCCCCGACCACGCCCGTGCCGACGGGTGGACGGAAGCTGGGCACGGGGAAGTGGATGCGCACTTCCTTGCGGGGCCGCTGGTCATCGTTGTGCTGAGGCGGGGCCGCGTCGGTGAGGCCCGCGCGCTTGGGGGACATGGTTCCTCCTGCTGGCGGTCGAGGGTCAGGTCAGCCTGCCGCCGGGCGCTTTCGTGTGGCTGTCGGCGGCGAAGGGTCGCGCTGACGCGTCGCCGGCCTCGGCGGCAGCCGTGGTCCCGGGGAGCCGCTGGACCCCTCGTTCCGGCTATTTGCCGATTACTGAGGGTGCTGATGTGCTGATGTTCGGTAATATGTGCCCTCGCTCGCGCGGGCAGCGACAGCCGATCGTCAGTGAATCGGCAGCGCCACTGCATACACATGGCAGCGTCAGGTCCTCCCGACGCGACGTTCCATGCCTGGGGGGCAGGAGGAGGGGAACGCGCGTGGAAATCCGTATTCTGGGCTCGGTCGAGGCACGGGGGCCCGACGGGACCATCTCCATGCGGGGGAAGACGGCGGCATTACTGGGAGTGCTCGCACTGCAGTCCCCGCGACCGGTGGAGAAGCAGCGGCTGCACGACATCATCTGGTCGGGTCAGGGGCGGCTCAACGTCGTCGAGGGCAAAGTACGGGTGGTGCGCGACAAGCTAGGGCTCGGCACGAACGAGGTCATCAGCACGCGGGGTTCCGCCTACCAACTCGAGGCTGACACCGACATTCAGCGCTTCCACGACCTGGTGCGACTCGCGGAGAACCACAGCGCGGCCGCGGAGCTGCGCAGCGCGGCCGAGACCTACGCACGGGCACTTGAACTGTGGCGGGGAGACATACTGCCCGAGCTGACCGATGAGCTCATTCGCAGTGAGATCACTGCCCTGGAACACCAGCGTCGCGCTACGCACCTGCGGCGGATGCGAACACTTCTGGACCTGGGCGCGCACGGTGAGGTGCTGGGCGCCGCGGAACAACTGCTCGTGGAGGACCCCTACTGGGAGGAGGTCCTTCACCTCAAGGTCCAGGCGCTATACCAGGTCCGAGGGAGCCACGCAGCCTCCGCGTTGATGCGGCAGTTCGGCGAAGACCTGGCCGAACAGGGGCTCGACCCGTCCCCGGAGTGGAAGGCACTGGCCTTACGAGTCCTCAATCACGAGCTACCGGTCGTGCCCTCGGTCGCACAAGGACCGTATACCGGCCCGTCCGAACCGGTGTCGACGACCATGCCCGGCGGCGGTCTGCCGCTCGACAACATCCCACCGGCGACGTACGCGAAGTTCGTCATGAGAGAGCGGGTCTGGGCACGCCTCGAGGAGGCCGTCGGCCAAGGGCTGCCCGTGATCAGCCTGATCGGCATCGGAGGGTCCGGGAAGTCCACGATCGCGCGTGAGTTCGCGGTGCGGCAACTTTACGAAGCTTCACGGTTCAAGGGTGCCGTCTGGATCTCGGACGGGGAGCAGGCCGGCTCGACCACCCTGAGCAAGGTGCTCGACACCATTGCGCTGACTGCGGACTACTCCGGCCTGATCGCTCTGGAACTGACGCAGAAGAAGCTCCAGGTGCGCCGTCTGTTGCGGCGTGTCCCGGTGCTGCTCATCGTGGACAATCACGAGACCATCGAAGATCCGGAACTCGACGAATGGCTGCTCACAGTTCCGGAGCCGAGCAAGGTGCTGGTGACCAGCATCACGCACGCGAGCGCCCTGAGCGCGCACGCCTTTCAGGTCGAGATGACGGGGCTGACGGCAGAGGAGGCTGACGACTTCTACGCGCAGTGTCTCAACCGCATCGGATTACACGACCTTCTCGGCAAGCGCAAGGAACTCGACAATCTGTGGCGGGTCGCTCAGGGTAATCCGCGGCTCATCGAATGGGGCATCGGACAGGTCAAGCGCCGTGGCCGCTCGCTGGGCGAGGTGGCCGAGGAGATCGGCAACGCACCCGGCGGTGATCGCAGCGGCGACGTTGTCCTGCGTGACCTGTTCCGGGAGAGCTGGACGTCTCTGAGCGTGCCCGCCCGGCGCGTCCTCGGCACACTCGCCTGTTTCCCGTACGGCGCGGAGCGCGAGACGCTGCGCCAGGTGTCCGGCTGCAGCGGCAATCTGGAAGACGCACTGGCCGAACTCACCGACTACTGCTTCGTCTCCCGTCAGGTGAACAACGGCTGCACGGAACCGCACTACGTCGCCTACCCCTTAGCGGCCAATAGGCTAGCCACACTCCAGAGCCCGCCGATGACCGCCATCAGGGAACGCTGGTTGAGCTACTTCGTCGAACTCACCCGCGCTATCGGCTTCTGTCCGGACGACGTCGGCCGACTACGACGGTTGGACGTACCCGGCCGCCGTCAGAACATGGAGTTCGCCCTGACGTGGGCGGCTGAGCACCAATGCAGCCAAGAAGTGATCGACATCGCTAAGGGCGCCCGCTACTACTACTACGTACGTGGTCTGTGGGCGACTCAACCGGACATCCACATGCTGCGTGCGGAAGCCGCCCGGGATATCGCGGACCCGGCGGAGGAGTTCGACGCGCTCGTCTACCACCTGAACATCGCCGCCAAGCAGGAGAACCAGGCCCGGGCCCAATCGCTGCTGCCCCGCGTACAGGAACTGTTGAGAGAACATCCCGACCGCCTCAATGAGAGGAAAGTCGGCGAGTACCGGCACGCGATGGCCCTTCACCTGCTCGCGCAGTACCGGTTTGTCGAAGCCGAACGGCATTGGCGTGCCAACCTTTTGAGCCCGGAGGCGCTCGGTCCGGCGAATTACAGCGCCAACCTGCGCTGGCTTGCCGTCTGCCTGGCACGCACGGGCACCCGCAGCGAGGAAGCGCTCGACCTGTTCGAGCGGGCGCGGGCACACGCACGGTGCCACGGTTACCGGCGAGCGGAACTGCTTGTCGACCTGCAGGTCGCCGAACTGCGCCTGGCCATGGACAGCAGCCCGGAAGTCACCAGGGAAGTCCTCGGCGATCTCGATGAGCGGACCGCGCAACTCGACCACATCGCGGACCAGCGCTACCAGGCCGACCACAAATGGTTGCTTGGCCAGGCCCACCACCGACTGGAGAACTTTCGTGCGGCTGGCGCCCTCCTCCGGCAAGCGGCTGATCTCTACAGCAAGATCGGTCTCGTCGAACGTGCCGCCCAAGCTCGGTCCCTGGAAGTCACCTGCACAACTCCCCCAAGGAGGCAGTCGTGAGAATGCTGCGGGATCCGGATGCCACCCAACGTGAGATCGTCGGGCATCTACGCACCACTGAACACCTGCTGGCTCAGGTGGCCACCCTGCTGTCCGGTCATGACTGCGACGCAGAAATCATTCCGATGCCTGATCTCGGGCTGCCGCACAATGTGCGCAGGATCCACGGGGGCTTCTTCACGGGCGCCTACTATCGGTGGGAAACTACGGTGCCCTTGGTTCCGGTCGATGCCACCGTCAACCTGTGCGGTGTAACGCTCTTCCGGATTGAGGACGACTTCGCCGACGAGCAGGATTTCCGGCAGCGTGTGGAGGCGGCCCGGACCGTTCTGGTCGAGAAGTCCAGTTATGTCTGGAACTTCACAACCGGTAATCACTTCGTGATACTCGCGGAGAACCGCACTCCGGGGGTGTTGCCGCAAGGGCGCTACCTGGTCCTCCACGCGTCTGCTGCGGAGTTCAAGAACCAGTACAACGGTCTGTACCCCGCCCTCGGGAACTGGTACCACGACGAAGTGCGCGTCCTCTCCGGGAAAAACGGCCGGTACCTGCGGTATCTGAGTGGAAAAGCCGCCGAACGCTTCGCGCACATGGTCGCGATGATCGAGCATTACCAACATGAACGGCAACGAATGTGCGCGGCTCTGATTCTGGGCGCGGAAGCCAGGATCACGGAGGAGGTCTGCTCCGTCCTTCACTACGGGATGCCGGACACGTCGTCCGTCGCCATCGGCTGTCAGTGGCTGCCCGACGACGAGCCGCGGTCCCTTCTGCTCACCCGCCCTGGCGCCCCGCTCTACCTGATTCGCGCCGAGACGGGCGGCGCCAACCGGACCAGTACGTCGAACGGCCCCGTGACGCTGACGCCGCACGGCCTAGGTGTCCGGGCTCTGGAACCGCTGGAGCTTGCCTACGGCGACGACCACCTCGTCCTGGGCGGCCGGCGTCTGTCGCTGGACCAGTCCCTCGCCGGACAGGATTTCGTCGCCATCCGGGACTTCGACCGGGACACCGACCTGCCACGGATCTTCGGCGACTGTCCGGGCTCTGTGGAGGCGGAGCTTCACCAGGTGTACTCCTACCACCGCACCCAAGAGGAACGATGAACACGCTCGATCCCCAAGCCCAGGCACTCCTCGACGCGGCGGCGGCCAGTGGTCTGCCGCCCGTACATACACTGCCGCACCAAGAAGCGCGAGAGAGGATGCGAGCCGCCTTCATCCAGGGCGAACCCGAACCCATCCACAAGACCGAAGACCTGCGCATCCCCGCCGAACACGGCGCCATCTCAGCGCGTCTGTACCGTCCCGCCCCCGCTGAGCCTCTGCCGCTCGTGCTCTTCTTCCACGGTGGCGGCTGGACCGTCAACGACCTCGACACACACGACAGACTCTGCTCCCTGCTGGCCAACGGATCGCACAGCGCCGTCCTCGCCGTCGACTACCGGCGCGCACCTGAGCACAAATATCCCGCCGCCGCAGACGACGCGTGGACCGCCCTTCTGTGGGCGGTCGGCAGCCATCATCAATTGGCTGTGGACCCCGGCAGGATCGCGGTGGCCGGTGACAGCTCGGGAGGGACCCTCGCCGCGGCGCTGGCACTGCGCGCTCGTGACCAGGGCGGTCCCGCGCTGACCCAGCAAGTCTTGTTCTACCCCGTCACCGACTACCTCGATCCGCCGACGGCCTCGTACGTCTCGTGCGCGACCGGCTACTCGCTCAATCTCCCCTTCATGCAGTGGTCGTGGCGCAATTACTTGCCGGCGACCTGGTCCCGGGACGACGCCCACTTGTTTCCGCTTCGCGCCCCCAGCCTGGTGGGTCTGCCGCCGGCGCTCGTGCTCACCGCCGAGTTCGACCCTCTGCGAGACGAGGGCATCGCCTACGCCAAACGACTCGAGGCGGCGGGAGTGCCAACGGATCACTGGCATTTCGCCGACCAGATGCACGGTTTCGCCATGCAGACCAGGGCCATCGCGCGGGCGAGGGAGGCGGTCGGGGACGTGGCGGCCCACCTCGCCGAAGGCTTCCAGGCGAAGCTGGGGGACCACTCATGACCGCTCGTCCGCTCACTGTGGTGCGTCACGCCCCCACGGAGTCCAACGGCGCTCACGTCTTCATGGGCAGCAGGGATGTGCCGGCGACGGCGGAGGGGCTCCAGTTGGCTGCAGCCGGCTCGGCCGAATTCAGCGCACTGGGCTGCACATCGATCTTCGCCTCGCCGCTGCAGCGGGCCTCGGCGACGGCGCGTGCGCTCTTCCCCGATGCACACGTCCGAACGGACGCCAGACTCGCCGAACGGGATCTCGGAGAGTGGGCCGGCCAGTCCCAGGAGCGGGTGCGAGCCGACTATCCCGCGGCGTTCCTCGACAACGGCGTCCTGGACCCGCGTTTTACCCCGCCCGGCGGTGAGGACCTGGCCGCATTCGAGAGGCGCATCCGCTCCTTCCTCGGAGACATGGGCTCCAGTCAGGACAGCAGTCCCGCCGCGGTGAGCCACAACGGATGGATCCGGACGGCTATGTACGTCCTGGGTCGCATCGCTGTCGAGGAGATCTTCACCGAGGGAGTTCCCTTCCTGCAGCCGATCCATCTCGATCTGCGCCCCCTCATGGCCGGTCGGATTCCATCGTCATGAGAAAGGAGATGGCCGCCTACGAGCGCGGCCACCATTCACCGCAACCGCTCTACCAGGCGCATCAGGCCTGTCGGCGAGCTGAGTTCCGTGTTCTCCGCCTTGTGGCCGGCTCGGTGCGGACCGGATCACACAGCTGGCACCTGCTGCAGGACCGTCTCGCCCGTACCTCGTCGATCGGTCTCGACCTGGAGATGAGGTCTTGGTTCTACAGCCGCACGTTGCCCCGCTGCGGTGACCTGCTGTGCGTTTTCCCGGACGTCACCATGCACTACCCGCTGAACATCCGGGTCGGCGCGGAGGTCTTCATCAACCGAGGGGTGAACATCACCGCGCCAGCTCCGGTCACCCTCGGTGACCACTGCCTCATCGGTCCCTACACCGTCATCAACAGTGGTAACCATAGGTTCGCGGACGCCAAGCGGCGCATTCGCGACCAGGGGCACGACCTGGCACCGATCACCATCGGCAGGGATGTCTGGCTAGGTGCGCATGTCACCGTCCTGGCCGGGACGAGGGTCGGTGAAGGGGCGGTGGTCGGGGCCGGTGCCGTGGTTACCCGTGACATACCAGCTCACAGTGTGGCCGTGGGAGTGCCGGCACGCGTGATCGGACACAGGTCGTAAGGTGAGGCCGACGCCTTGGAACAGGAGTGCTCATGCCGCAGATCACCGTCGACTACTCCCACACCATGGAGGCCGCCTTCGACCGCGCCGGCTTCGCGCGGGAGCTGCACGAGGCGACCGCCGGGATCGCGGCGGCGAAGCCGGAGGCCTGCAAGACGCAGTTCCGGCCGAGCGCGTACACGGTGTTCGGCACCGAGGACCCGACGGCACAGCGGGACGCCGTCGTGCACGTGACCATCGGGCTCCTCGCCGGCCGCAGCGACGAGACGAAGGCACGGCTCACCGAGGCCGTGCTGGAACTGCTCCAGAAGTACGTCGGCGAGGCGGACCTGAGCGTGCACGGGTCCGCCGAGATCCGCGACCTGGACGCGTCCTACCGGAAGTTCGACCGGTAGGCGTCTAGGAAGCCAGGGCGATGAGCCGGCCGACGAGCTCCGCGAAGGGGCCGTCGGCCGGCTCGTTCCGTACCATCGAGCGCAGCAGCAGCGCCATGTCCGGGTCGTGGGCGGCGCTGACCGCGGCCAGGGCCGCGAAGTCGTGCACGAGCTGGACCTCCAGTTCGGCACGCGGGACGCGCCGGCCGTCCAGCCAGATCAGTGCCGTCGACTCGGCCAGCGAGATCCAGCTCCGGACGACCAGTTCCAGGCGCGGGGGAGCGTCGGTGACGCCCAGGTGCGCGAGCATCTGCTCGTAGGCGGCCTGGCGCACCGAGTCGATCAGCGCGTTGGTGGTGGAGGAGCCGACCGCCGGGCCGCCGCGCATCAGCGCCGAGAAGCCGGGCCCGTGCTCGTCCACGAAGTCGAAGTAGCGGCGCATCACCCGCAGCAGCCGGGCCCCGAGCGGGCCTTCGTGCGGCTCGGCGAAGCGACTCGCCAGATCCTCCGAGGCACGCTTCAACGCGGCCTCGTACAGGCTGAGTTTGCCGGGGAAGTAGTGGTAGACCAGCGGGCGCGAGATGCCCGCGGCGGCCGCTATCTCGTCGATGGAGACCTCGTCCGGCGAACGCCTGCTGAACAGGTCCAGGGCGACACCGATCAGCTGCTGCCGCCGCTCCTCCACGCCCATCCTGCGGCGAACCCCGGTAGTCATACGAACACCTTACCGATCGAATTCGGCCGTCGGCGTTCACATGTCGAGCACCAGCCGGTCGCTCCTGGCCCGCGACACACAGATCAGCATCGAGTCGGCACGCTCCGCGTCCGTCAGCAGCTCGTCCCGGTGATCCACCTCGCCCTCCACGACCCGCTGTTGGCAGGTTCCGCAGAAGCCCTGCTCGCAGGAGTAGGCGGTGTCCGGCAGTTCGCTCCGCACGGCGGCCAGCACGGAGGAGCCGGCCGGGACCGTCAACGTCCGCCCGCTGCGCCGCAGCTCCAGCTCGAACCCGGTGTCCCCCGCGGCGGACGTGACGGCGGCGAACCGCTCCAGGTGCAGCGTGGCACCCTCCGGCAGCCGTGCCTCCACGGCGGCCGTCAGCCCCTCGGGCCCGCAGCAGTACACGGCCGTGCCCTCGGGCAGACGGGCGAACAGCGCGTCCAGGTCCGGGCGCCCGTCCTCGTCCTCCGCGACGAGTGTCAGCCGGTCACCGGCCAGTTCCCGCACCTGCTCCAGATACGGCATCGAGGCCCGGGTCCGCCCGCCGTACAGCAGCCGCCACTCGGTGCCGTCCGGCAGGGCGCGCAGCATCGGCAGGATCGGCGTGATGCCGATACCGCCCGCGACGAACACGTACGAGGGCGCTGGGCGGAGCGGGAAGCGGTTCCGGGGCCCGCGCACCTCCAGTTCCATCCCCTCGGCGAGCTGCTCGTGCACCTCGCGCGAGCCGCCCCGCCCGTCCGCCACCAGCCGGGTGGCCAGCGTGTACGAGGAGGTGTCCGCCGGGTCGCCGCACAGCGAGTACTGCCGCACCAGCCCCGACGGCAGCACCAGGTCCAGATGCGCGCCGGGCTCCCAGCGCGGCAGGCCGGGGCCCTCCAGGCGGAGTTGCACGACCCCCTCGGCGATCGTCTCCAGCCCGGTGAGCAGCGGCCGCCGGGTCCGGGCACGCGGGCGGCCGGAGACGGGCGGGTCCAGGGCGGGCAGCGGCCACAGCGGTGAGGCCCGCACCCGGCGGCGCAGCGCCCGCCGGGTCAGCAGGGCGGCGCCCGCGACCAGTGCGACGGTCAGCGGCTTCGGCATCACGACCCGTCCTTCCGTGCGGCCGACGCGGCGGGGGAGGCGGCCAGGTAGGCGACGGCCTGGGCCGTGGAGCCCTCCTGCGAGGGATGGTAGGAGCGGCTGAGATAGCGGGGGATGGAACGCAGCATGGCACCGGTGGTGGGCAGCGTGCCGCGCCGGCCGCTGCGGTGGAACTCCGCGAAGGTGGCCCGGCCGTCCACGAGGGTGGGGTCGTTCTCCATGAAGAAGCGCGCCCCCCGCTGCCAGAGGAACACCAGGGCGCCGAAGGCCGCCGCCCAGGTGCGCGCCCGGCGCCGGTAGCCGCCGTCCAGGTGCTGGAAGAGGTCGAAAGCCACCGAGCGGTGCTCGACCTCCTCGGCACCGTGCCAGCGCAGCAGGTCCAGCATGGTCGGATCGGCGCCCCGCCGGTCCAGTTCAGCGGCGTTGAGCACCCAGTCGCCGAGGAAGGCCGTGTAGTGCTCGATGGCCGCGATGAGCGCGACCCGCTCCAGCAGCCACCACCGGCGCGCCCGGCCCGGCGGCAGGGTGCGGTCTCCGAGCAGCTTCTCGAAGAACCAGTCGACCTGCGCGGTGTACGGGGTCGGGTCGAGCCCCTGCTCCCTGAGGTGCGGCAGGACCTCGTCGTGGGCCTGGGAGTGCATGGCCTCCTGCCCGATGAAGCCGATGACGTCCTCGCGGAGCCGGTCGTCCCGGATCAGCGGCAGCACCTGCTTGTACACGTGCACGAACCACCGCTCACCCGCGGGCAAGAGCAGGTGCAGCACGTTGATGGTGTGCGTGGTGAACGGGTCGCCGGGCACCCAGTGCAGCGGTGTGTCCTTCCAGGAGAAGGACACGTCGCGGGCCTTGAGCGGTATCCGCTCGGACTCCACCGGCCGGGCCTGCTTGTTGGACATGGCGTCAATGTACTGACGGGTAGGCCCGCTGAGAACCCCTCTGCGCCGCCTTGTTGACGCCAGTGTCAGCTAGACCCGTGGCGCACGTCCGGCTAGCGCAGTCCGCCGATCGTCCTGCCGTCCTTCAGTGTCCCCTTCAGATCGGCCCGCGTGCCCTGACCGGCCTTGACCGCCATCAGCGGCCCCTGGCCGGCCGCGGTGATCCCGCCGCTCGCCCGGATCCCGGTGACGTCCGGGCCACCCGCGGCCAGCAGGTACCAGTCCCCGGTCCTCGCCTTCCACAGCACCCCGGCCAGCACCTGCGAATCCCGGGGACCGCAGGCCGCCACGTCGGCGCCCTTGGCGACGACCGCCCCGGCGGTCCCGCCCGGCGTCCGGAACTGGGCCAGCGCGGCCGTGCCGCCGCCGCGCCAGGTCTCCGCCCTGGTGCACGCCCACTGGCCCGCACCGCTGCCGTCGGGCAGCGGCTGCTGGGCGAACCCCCAGGCGTTGACGCCGCGCACCCCCACCGAGCGCTGCGTGGCCAGCGAGCAGGCGAACGGCGCCCAGGTCCGCAGCCCCTCGGTCCCGGCCGCCTCGGCGGGGGCGCCCGGACGCCCTGCGGTGAGATGGGCGGGCACCAGCTCGCCCAGATCGGTGTGGAGCTGGTCGCCCGAGGGGCCGGTGAGCTGGAGCACGTTCCACGAGGTGCAACTGCCGGTCCGCAGGGCCGGGCTGGCCAGCGGCGCGGTGACACCGTCGGTGACGGGCAGCGGCAGCGGGGCCGCGTCCGGCTTCATCAGGTCCCGCTGGGCGGCCCTGCGCACCCAGGGAGCGGTCAGATAGCGCACGTTGCCGTCGGAGCGGCCCAGCACCAGCGCGCTCGCCTCCGTGCCGGTCGCGCCGTCGACCCGGGCGAAGTCCAGGGCCGCGCCCACCGTGCCGTCCCTGGGCTCGGCGTAGCGGGCGATGCGCAGGCCGTCGTAGAGGATCACCACGCGCGCGCTGTCCACGTCGCCCGCGTACAGCAGCTGGGGCGGCCCCGCCGGGCCGCCGGTCTGGGTGCCCGGGGTCGCCGAGACGCGGACCGTCTCGCCGGGCCGGGCCCAGACGGCGAGGGCGCGGCGCAGCAGCGCCCGGTCGCCGGTGAGCGTGCCCCGCGCCGGCCACACGGAGAAGTCGGTGCGGGCGGCGGACCGCCAGGCGGCCGGGGCGATCCGGACCAGCTTGCCGGGGTCCAGGGCCGCCTCGGCCGCCGGGTTCCCGGCGTAGAGCGGTGCGGCGGCGCCGTCGGGGCCCCAGCCGCCGCCCGGCAGGGTCACCAGCGCCCCGCACACCGCGAGCGCGGCCGCCGCGGCGAGCGCCGCCTTGGAGTGCTGGCGGCGGCGCACCAGGTCGGTGGGCCGGGCCTGCAGCGAGCAGGGGTCGAACTCCGGGGAGCAGAGCAGGGCGTCCTGCGCGGGCACCCCGTTGGCCTCGGAGAGCGCCGCCTCGGGCCGGACGACCCCGGCGGACGTGAGGATCCCGCGGACGCCGGAGTCCGGCAGCCGCTCCAGGCCGCGCAGCACGTACACGGCGCGGGCCGGACCGGACAGCACGGACAGCCGCTGCTCCAGGGCGAGTTCGTCGGCCCCGCCGGAACGTGGGAACAGCCGCAGGCCCCACACGCGGGGGAGCAGCGGGGGCGGTGACGGCCACGGACGGCCCCGGCGGGTACGGGCGGCCGCCAGCGCGGTGCGCACGACCTCCTGGCGGACGAACGCGTACCCCGGGTCGCCGTCCCGGCCCGCGGACTGGGCGGGGATCACGGACTTGCGCCGGCGGCCCCGGGGCAGGGCGCGCTGGACGAGGGCGTGTGCCGTCAGCACCCGGCGGCCGCGGCCGAGGTCGGGTGGCAGGACCAGGTAGGCGAGCCGGACCAGCCGCGGGTAGTGCTCGACGAGCGCGGCCTCGGCCTGGTCGACGCCGACGTCCCGACCGGCGGCGGTTTTCGAGTGACGGTGGGCTACATCCTGTGACTGCACATCCCGGTGAACGAGCGAGCCGTCCGCAGGTCACCGCCGGGCGGGCGGCTCACACCGGGCGGCTCACCCCTCCGGTTCGACCAGCAGGCGGGCGTAGTTGGCCATCGACCGCTGGTAGCGGGGCAGATGCGGGGCGAGGGCGCCGAGCACCAGGGACAGGCCCTCGCGGTCGCGGCCCAGGCTGGACAGGCACAGGGCGAGGCAGGCCCGCACCGCGTCGTCCAACTCGTCCGAGGGGGCGTCGAGTTCGGGGGTGAGCAGGGCGACGCCCTCCGCGGCCCGCCCGGTGTTGCGCAGCGAGCTGGAGAGCTGGATCCGCGCCCGGCGGCCCTTGTAGCCGTCGAGGCCACGCGCCAGCGCCTCCCGGTACAGCGGTACCGCCCGGTCCGAGTGGCCGGTGGAGTCCCAGGCGCAGGCCTGCTCGAACGGGCCGAGCGCGCTGCCCTCCGGCAGCTCGGCCACGAGTTTGTCGATCAGGTCGCGGAACTCCTGCGCGCGCTCCTCCGGATAGTCGTCGAAGGAGGCCCAGGCGGCGGTCACGCGGTCTTCCCAGTCTTGGTTCACCGGGTCACCCTCGCACACCTGTGCCCGCCACCGCCGTGGATTTGAGCGCACCGCGCCCCGCGCCCGTATCCGTTGGACGGGGTCCCGTCCAGGGGCTCCACGCGGCATGCTGGGGCGTACCAGGACCGGAGGAACGATGAGGTTGACACGTGCGGTGCTCGGCGCCGCGGCCGTACTGGCGCTGGCGGGCTGCGGTGCGGGCGGGGAGGGCGAGAAGGTGCCGCCCACCGCGTCCGGCAGTCTGGAGAGCCTGGCCGCCGAGGTGCGATGCAAGCCGAACATGCAGACCGACGCCGACGAGATCCGCCAGGCGATCTGCCGCAACGGCGACGGGAAGTTCATCCTCGCCACCTTCGCCACCGACCGCGGCCAGCGCGAGTGGATCAACGACGCCAAGGACTACGGCGGCCACTACCTCGTCGGCCGCAAGTGGGTCGCCGTCGGGGACGACGGCGTCGTCCAGGCGCTGCGCGGCACGCTCGGCGGTGACGTGGAGACCGGCACGGACCACCACGCGCACAGCGGCTGAGCCGCCGCGCGGACACGGCGAAGGCCGGTGGCGGGAGGGACCCGCCACCGGCCTTCTGCCGTTCGTGCGTCTCAGAAGATCACGCGCAGTTCTGGCCGCGGTTGACGCAGTTGGCGATCTTGTTGGCCAGTCCGCCGGTGGTGACGCTGATGAAGTCGTCGTGGTCGGTGGCGGCCTTGTGCAACTGCTCGGGGAAGCCGTCCACCGCGTAGGCGTTCTTCACCTGGCCGTTCTGCACGGTCGGCGGGGTGATGTTGTACACGAGGCGCATCGTGAGCTGCGGAATGGCCTTGAAGCCGTTCTGGCAGTTCCCGTTGGCATCGGCGAAGGCCACGTGCGTGCGGTGGTTGGCGCTGTCGACGTTCTGCCCGTCCCAGCAGCTCTGGAAGGCGAACGTGCGCACCACCTTGCTGCCCTGCGGGCAGATCGGGTACTGCGTGGTCAGCTGCACCTTGTTCTCGAAGCCGGTGCAGCTCCAGTGCGCGTTGGCGTTGGCCAGACCGTTGGTGGTGGTCTTGGCGTCACCGGTGATGATCCGCAGGAACTGCGGCATCGCGACGACCTTGGAGGTGGGGCTGCCCACGTACTTGATCTGGGCCTGCGCCGGCACCAGGATCTTGCCGACGTTGCCCTCCTTGCCACCGCCGTCCGCGTTCTGGTCGAAGTCCTGCGAACCGTCCTGGATCCGGACCACGGGCCAGTAGTACGACGACAGGTCGTTCCTGTTCTGGCAGCTCGTGCCGCCCTGGAGGAACGTGTTGTTGCTGGAGAACGCGTTGACCTTCTGGTTGCCGACGTAGTCGTGCAGGTGGTGGGCGCCGTTGGTCACGCCGGGCGCCACGATCACGTTGTCGGTGTTGTGGTTCTTGTTCGCGTTCACCCCGCAGCGCGTGGTGAACGTGCCGGTCGACGCGTTGCCGGACCTGCGGGGCTTGGCCCGCACGTTCGCCTGCACCTTGGTGATGTCGACGAAGTCGGCCGCGGCCGGGCCGTTGCCGGCCTGCCCGCCGTTGTTCTGCTGCTGGCCGCCCTGCTGCTGACCGCCTTGCTGCTGACCGCCGTTCTGCTGCTGGCCGCCCTGCTGCTGGCCGCCTTGCTGCTGTTGCCCGCCCTGCTGCTGGCCGCCGTTCTGCTGCTGACCGCCCTGCTGCTGTTGACCGCCGTTCTGCTGCTGTCCGCCGGTGGTCTGGTTGGCGTTCTGGGCCGTGCAGGTGGCCAAGGTGTTCAGGTCGCCGGGCGCGGTCCCGCCGACGCGGGTGATCTCCAGCCTGATCCGGTCCAGGATGGCCTTGCGCCGGTCCTGGAGCGGCTGCAGGATCGAGTTCTGGACGAAGCTCGTGTCTCTGGCCTGCGCGTCCCGCGTGGTCGCCAGACGCTGGTAGGCGTCGGTGATCTGGCGGTCGAGGTTGGACAGCTCGCCGGCGACCTCGCCCCGGGCCTGGTTCGGCACGTTGGTCAGCTTCTGGCCCACGTCCGGACAGGAGATCGTCGCGACCTGCGCCGTCGCGGCCTTCGTCTGGTTGCCTCCCCACGACTGGTGGTTCGACTCGTGCGCCGAGGCGTAGAAGTTCGCCCAGATCAGCCCGCCCCCACCGAGCGCTAGGGCCGCCGATGCGGCAATGGCCTTGGTGGCCAGCGGCGTACGGCGTTTTCGTGTGTTGCGTCCCATGGAACTCCTCTGACTTCCTTGCGGGGCAGCATCGAGGCGCCCGACAGGAGTGAAGCGGCGTCCTTCCATACGGACGCCGCCCCGGAGGTGTTCAGCCGTCTGTCGAACCGGTCGGCGGAACGCCGTGCGTCACAGGCCTCAAATGGCCCTTGACCAGCGTTAGTTGAGTTTCGAATCAGCGGCCGCGGTCGAGGTACGCCAGCACCGCCAGGACGCGCCGATTGTCATCGTCCGACACCTCGAGGCCCAGTTTGGTGAAGATGTTGGAGGTGTGTTTGGCGATGGCCCGTTCCGTCACCACGAGCTGCCCGGCGATCGCCGCGTTCGAGCGGCCCTGCGCCATCAGCTCCAGCACCTCCAGCTCGCGCGGGGTGAGATGCCCGAGCGGCCGGTCGTCGGCCGCCCGCCGGGACAGCAGCTGCTGGATCACCTGCGGGTCCATCGCCGTACCGCCGGCGGCCACCCGCCGTACCGCGTCCACGAACTGGTCGGCGTCGAAGACCCGGTCCTTCAGCAGATAGCCCACCGCGCCGCTGCCGTCGGCCAGCAGCTCACGCGCGTAGAGCTGCTCGACGTGCTGGGACAGGACCAGCACCGGCAGCCCGGGCCGCTCCCGCCGGGCCCGCAGCGCGCACTGCAGGCCCTCGTCGGTGTGCGTGGGCGGCAGACGCACGTCGACGACGGCGACGTCCGGCTTCAGCTCCGCGAGGGCGCGGTCGAGTTCGGGCCCGGACTCGACGGCCGCCACGATCTCGAAGCCGTAGGCCTCCAGCAGCCGGACCAGTCCGTCGCGCAGCAGGAAGAGGTCTTCGGCTAGGACAACGCGCACGGCAGCTCCATGGTGACCAGGGTGGGACCGCCGGCGGGACTGCTGACGGCCAGGACGCCGTCGAATGTACCCAGCCGCCGCTCCACCCCGGCCAGCCCGGACCCCGCGCCGATCACCGCGCCGCCCCTGCCGTTGTCGGTGACCGTGATCCGCAGCATCCCGTCGGCGTGGTGCAGGTCGACCCAGAGCCGGTCCGCACCGGAGTGCTTGACGGCGTTGGTGAGCACCTCGCTGACCGCGAAGTAGGCGGCGGACTCCACCGGCGCGTCCGGCCGGCCGGACAGCTCCACGGCCACCTCGCCCGGCACCGGCAGCCGCAGCGCCAACGCCCGCACCGCGTCCCCGAGTCCGCGCTCGGCCAGCACCGGCGGATGGATGCCCCGCACCAGGTCGCGCAGTTCCTCCAGGGCCTCCACGGAGTTGCGCCGGGCCTGGGTGAGGAGCCGTCTGGCCTGCTCCGGGTCCTTGTCGAGCAGCATCTCGACGGTCCCGAGATCCATGCCCATCGCGACCAGCCGGGCCTGGGCGCCGTCGTGCAGGTCCCGTTCGATGCGGCGCAGTTCGGCGGCCGAGGTGTCCACGGCGTCGCGCCGGGTCTCGGTCAGCACCCGGACCCGCTCGGTGAGTTCGCCCCGGTCCGCGCCGAGGACGTTCCGGGTGAGGCGGAAGTGGGCGGTCAGCAGCCGCGGGGCGAGGTGGTAGGCGGCGACCAGCAGGACCGCCGCGGTGGCGGCGGCGCCGAGCGCGCTCGGCTGGTCGGTGACCGGTACGAAGCCGTACCAGTAGGTCCCGCCGGACGCCAGCACCCGCCACAGCCCGGCGGCGGCGGCGAAGCCCTCGAACGGATAGAGGCACAGCACCGCGGGCAGCAGCGCCGTGGCGAACCCCGCCGTCATGTCCACCGGCAGCCACAGCAGGTCCCGCCGCACCTGGCGGTCCCGGAGCATCGTGAAGGTGCGCGTCCAGGGGTTGGCGCCGGCGGGCACGGGCCGGTACGCCGCCGGGATCGGCACCCCGCCCCACTCGGCCGCGAGCCGGCGCCGGGTGTCCGCGACGTTCCGCACCCCACCGAGGATCCAGGGGGTCGTGACGATGCCGATGCCGATCGGTACGAGCGCGATGGAGACGAGGCTCAGCGTGAGACACAGCACCGCGACGGGCAGCGCCGTCACGGCCAGTACGAGCCCCCGTACGGCGGCGAGTGCGGCGTCCCGTGCCCGCGCGCGCACCGCGCCGCCCTTCGTGTCGGTAGTCATGCGGCCAGTCTGGCCGAGCCCCGGGCGGCGGTCACTCGCCCGGAGCCCCGGTCAGGGGGTGGTGCCAGGTACACCCCGGGCCGCCGCGAGCACCTTTTCCTCCACCCGCGGATCCACCCCCACCGAGGTCCGGTCGGGCCGCTGCGGTGCGGTGCCCCCGATGTCGGTCAGCCACCGCCAGGTGTCCGCCACGGTCTCGCCCGCGGAACGGCACACCAGACCCGTGGCCAGGGCCCGGGAGACGTCCGAGCGGTGCACGGCGTCGTACATCTCGCCGTCCGGCGGCACCCACACCGGCAGCCCGGTCCACGGCTCGATCCCGGCGTCCAGGATCAACCGCGGTTCGGTCCAGCACAGTTCGGCGTCCGCGCCGGTCACCCGGACGCAGGCCTCGAGCAGCTCGCCCATGGTGGCCGTACCCGGCGGGCCGACCAGGTCGTAGGGGCCGCTCAGCGACCGCTCCACCGCCCCGAGCAGCCAGCCGGCGAGGTCGCGTACGTCGATGTACTGCACGGCCAGATCACGCGGCCCCGGCGCGAGGACCGGGCCGCCGCGGGCGATCCGGTTCAGCCACCAGGGCAGCCGGCCCACGTTCTCGTACGGGCCGAGGATCAGCCCCGCCCGGACCAGCAGCGAGTCCCCGGCGCCGAAGGCCTCCACGGCCGCGAGTTCGCCGCCCCGCTTGTCCCGCGCGTAGTCGGTCGCCCCGGCGTCGGCGGCGGCGCCCTCGACCAGCGGGGCGTCCTCGCGGGCTCCCCCGGGCCAGGGCCAGGCGTACACGGACCGGCTGGAGACGTAGACGTACCGGCCGGCGCGGCCGCGCAGCAGCCGCGCCGCGTCCCGGACCGCGACGGGCGCGGCCGACCAGGTGTCGACCACCGCGTCCCAGGTGCCGTCGTCGCCGGCGAGGGCGGCGAGCCCGTCGGGCGCGGTGCGGTCGCCGTGCAGGGACCGCACCCCCGCGGGCGGCGCGTGCCGTCCCCGGTGGAAGACGGTCACCTCCCAGCCGCGCGCGAGCGCGGCCTCCACGACGGTCCTGCCCACGAACTCCGTACCGCCCAGCACCAGAAGTCTCATGCCGGTGAGGGTGCCCGGTACCGGCCCGGGGAGGGAAGGGCTGTCTGCCGAGGGCAGACGGCCCGGCTCAGTCCCCGGTCGGCGGGGTGTACTTGTAGCCGACCCGGCGCACCGTCTGGATCGACCGGCGGTGCCGCTCGCCCAGCTTCCGGCGCAGCCGGGCGATGTGGACGTCGACGGTACGGCCGTCGCCGACGTGGCCGTAGCCCCACACCGTGGTCACGAGCCGGTCGCGGGTGTGCACCTGGTTCGGGTGCGCCACTAGATGGGCCAGCAGCTCGAACTCCAGGTAGGTGAGGTCGAGTTCGCGGCCGTCGACACTGACGGTGCGCTGTACGGCGTCGATCCGCACCAGCGGGTCGCCGCCCGTCCCGGCCGCCGGTCCGTCCGCCGCCCCGGGGCCGTCCGGCAGTGTGACCGGCAGGAACGGCGGCCGCTGGTCGGCGGGGACCAGCACCAGGTAGCCGACCATGGGCGGCTGTCCGGGGAGGCTGGGCAGGGTGTGCTGCGGCGCGGGCAGCCAGGTGGCGCCCGGCGGCAGGAAGTCCGCGACGTCCACGACCTCGTCCCGGTCGACGGCCCGCAGCCGGTGCCGGGAGCCGCTCTGGGAGGGGGCGGGAAGGGTGGCGGTGGAGAGGGAACGAGTGGTCGCCATGAGAGGTCAGCTCTTTCGCGCGAGGAGTTCGTCGGAAGGTGCGGCGGCCGCGATTCGTGGTCGGGCGCGCCGGGAGACGTACGTCGTTCCGCGCTGGCCGAAGGCCTGGGTGTACGGCTTTAGAGGGCCCGCGCGTTCGCCGCGCGGCAACACACCCGGTCGAAGTCGTGGTGCTGACGGGAGGGCCAGAACGGCTCGAGGTCGTGACGACCCGTCGCGGTGAGGTTCTGGAGGCTGGCCATGACCCCATTGAAGCAGACGCGGGCCCCCGGCAGGACCCCTCTCTCACAGCTTGGACGCCGCCCGGCCCGGAGCGGAGCCCGCGCGCGTGACCGGGGACGCCGAAGGGGCGCCCGCCGTCCCGGCGGGCGCCCCTTCGGGGAAGCGGTGCGGATCAGACCTGGCCGGCCTTCTCCAGCGCGGAGCAGCAGGTGTCCACCAGCAGGCGGGTCACCACGTACGGGTCCACGTTGGCGTTCGGGCGGCGGTCCTCGATGTAGCCCTTGCCGTCCTTCTCGACCTGCCACGGGATGCGGACCGAGGCGCCGCGGTCGGACACGCCGTACGAGTACTCGTTCCACGGGGCGGTCTCGTGCAGGCCGGTGAGGCGGTCGTCGATGCCGGCGCCGTAGTTCTTGACGTGGTCCAGCGGCTTGGAGCCCTCACCGAGCGACTCGCACGCGGTGATGATCGCGTCGTAGCCCTCGCGCATCGCCTTGGTGGAGAAGTTGGTGTGCGCGCCGGCGCCGTTCCAGTCGCCCTTGACCGGCTTGGGGTCCAGGGTCGCGGAGACGCCGAAGTCCTCGGCGGTGCGGTACAGCAGCCAGCGGGCCACCCAGAGCTGGTCGGAGACCTCCAGCGGGGCGAGCGGGCCGACCTGGAACTCCCACTGGCCGGGCATGACCTCGGCGTTGATGCCGGAGATGCCCAGGCCCGCCTTCAGGCAGTTCTCCAGGTGCGCCTCGACCACGTCACGGCCGAAGATCTCGTCGGCGCCGACACCGCAGTAGTAGCCGCCCTGCGGGGCCGGGAAGCCGTTCTCCGGGAAGCCGAGCGGGCGGGTGCCGTCGAAGAAGGTGTACTCCTGCTCGATGCCGAAGATCGGCTCCTGCGCGGCGTACCGCCCGGCGACCTCGGCCAGCGCGGCACGGGTGTTGGACCGGTGCGGGGTCATGTCGATGTCGAGGACCTCGCACAGCACGAGGATGTCGTCGCCGCCGCGGATCGGGTCCGGGCAGGTGAAGACCGGCTTGAGCACGCGGTCGGAGGAGTGGCCCTCGGCCTGGTTGGTGGAGGAGCCGTCGAAGCCCCAGATCGGCAGCGACTCGAGACCGGCCTGGGCACCCGTGATGATCTTCGTCTTGGAACGCAGCTTGGCCGTCGGCTCGGTGCCGTCGATCCAGATGTACTCAGCCTTGAAGGTCACGGGGCAACATCCTTCGGGGGTGGGTCGGGCGCACTCGCGGGTGCTCGCGGCGCTGCGGCACCGGAGCACCGCGTCGATCTGCCCGGCAGCCTGTCAACAGGCGATTTCCCGCCCATTGCTCGAATGTGAACCCCGTGTTACCCGGTCGTTCTGTGTCCGGACTCACGCTGTGAGGCGGCGCGCGGTTGCGTACGACGGGGTGCCGGCGAAACGGCGGCGGGCCGCGACGCGCCGGCCGGGCCGGGTACGCCGCCTGTTCCTCCTGCACCCGGCTCCTGCTCCGCCGGGTGCAAGGCGGCGTACCCGTCGCCCTGCCGGTGCCGTCGCGGCCCGCCCCTCACCGGCCGGCCCTCACCCCACCTTCTCGATGAGCGCGCGGCGGATGAGGAACTTGCCCGGCTCCCGGACCTGTTCGAAGGCGGCGTTGTTCAGCAGCGCGCAACTGCCGGAGACCGAGGTGACCTTCACCGTCGTGGACTTGTTGTTGTCCAGGTTGGTGACCTTCAGGGTCGTGCCGGCCGGGAACTGGTTGCTGGACGCGGCCGGCGCGCCGCCCTCACCGGAGAGCGTGACGGTCGAGCCCTTGCACACCTGCTGGCCCGAGGCCGCGGCCCCGCCGGCGTCGTTCCCGCCGGCCGCCGGGGCCGAGGGCTGCGCGGACTGCTGCGCCCCGCCGGCCTGTGCGCCGGCGCCCTGCTGCGCGCCGGCCCCCTGCTGCCCGTCGCCCTGCTGGCCGCCCTGCGCCGCCTGGGAGTCCTGAGCCGACTCCCCAACGGTGCATCCGGCGGCCTTCTGCTGGACCTCGATCTGCTTGATGACCGCCTCGCGGTTGGCGATCCGGGCCGCCGACTGCGCGTCCGGGTTCGCCTTCTGGTCCGCGATGAACTTGTCGTTGTTGCCGTGGGCCGTGGCCAGCCCCTGGCAGACCGTCGAGTCCCCGGCGGACAGCGTCCGGGCGTTCTGCGGGCTCTGTGCGGCGTTCGAGGTGGACGCCAGCGCGAAGGCTCCGCCGCCCGCCACCGCCGCGGCGCTGACGAGCAGCGCGAGCTTCTTCTTCGTGCCGAGAGTTCTCCTGCGCGACATGCGCGCCTCCTGAAGAGGTAGGGGAGCGTACGCCGCTATGTACGAGATCCCGAACAGGGTTACTCAGCGGTCACCGGGATTCCTCCAAGTAACCTGCGTCACAGCGTGGTTGGGCCTCGTTCAGCTCCTGCTCCGGGACACCGCCTCCCGCACGGCCTCCTCGGAGCGGCCCACCAGGGCGGTCCCGTCGTCCGCCGTGATGATCGGCCGCTGGATCAGCTTCGGGTGCTCGGCCAGGGCCGTGATCCACCGGTCCCGCGTGCTCTCGTCCCGCGCCCAGTCCTTCAGCCCCAGCTCCTTGGCGTCGGCCTCCTGGGTGCGGGTGATGTCCCACGGCTCCAGCCCGAGCCGGCCGAGCACGGCCCTGATCTCGTCCTCGCTCGGCACGTCCTCCAGATAGCGGCGGACGGTGTAGTCGGCCCCCTCGGTGTCGAGCAGGCCGATGGCGCCGCGGCACTTGGAACAGGCCGGGTTGATCCAGATCTCCATGCGGCACACCGTACGCGAGAAACGGGCCGGCACCCGCTCCGGGGGCGGCCTCGGAGCGGCGAGTCTGTTCGAATTTCCGATGCCTCACCAGCACCTCCCGAACCTGCCGTGACGTAGCGGCAACTCCCTTCTTCACCTGCGTATTTGAGGCTCGTTCGGGCTGCCTGAATGTCAGTGCCCGGCAGTAGAATGGGAGCAGTGTTCGAGGGAGTCGCCGGAGGCCTTCCGGTGGATGCCCTGACCGCGACAGGAGGATGCCCGTGCCCGCTGCCGCCCTGAAGTCCAAGCCGCTGCCGACCCAGTCCACCGCCAAGCGCTCCGTCCGGCTCGACTCGCCCTACGCACCGATGGAGAAGCGCCCGCTGCCGGCCGGGCGGCCCCGCGAGTGGTACGTCAGCCACAACCGGCGCCTGAAGGCCATGCGCCTCGCCATAGCCATGCTCGACACCGGCGTCTACCTGCCGAACCAGGCCCACGACGAGGCGATCCGCGGCACCGCCGAGCGGATCGGCGTGCACCCGCCGTCGGCCACGACGTGCCACATGGTGCGGGCGCTGATGCGATACACCCGGTGAGAACAGGTTCCGGGTGCCCCGGGCCGGCGCGGGGCACCCGGACCGTCAGGCCGAGAGCTCCCGCTCCAGCGGGGTGCGGAACCGCGGGGTGACCCTCGTCGTGCCCAGCCACCCCCGCAGCCGCTCCGCCTCGGTCGCCACCGCCGGCTCCGCCTCCCGGCGGACGCCGGCGTCCGGAATCCGCCAGGCGATCCGGCCGTCCGCGCGCTGGGCCCAGCCGCCCACCACCCGGCCGTTCCACCACACGGTCGGGCCCACGTTGCCGCTGCGGTCGAAGAGCTCCGGGCGCAGCGCCTCGGACAGGTACCAGTCGCGCCGCTGCCAGGCCATGGCCGTCGGGTCCAGCGCCGGCAGCAGGGCCGCCCAGGGGCGCTCGGGAGCCGCCACCGGGTCCACGTCACCGGCCGCCACGAACCCCGTGCCCTCCTCCAGGGCGACCTCGTGTGCGCCGATCGCGGCCAGGGCGCGGCGGACCTCCGTCACCCGCCAGCCGGTCCACCACTTCAGGTCCGCCTCCGTCGCGGGCCCGCAGGCCCGCAGCCAGCGCTCCAGCAGGCCGGCCTGAGCCGCCGCCGGGTCCAGCTCCGGGTGCGGCGGGGCGGGCGCCCAGCGGAACTGGCTGGACGTCCAGGAGCCGAGCGGACGGCCCCGGACCACCTTGCCCTCCACGCCGAGCACCCGCAGCAGACGCGAGGAGACCGTGTGGACCCCCTCGTAGCTCTTGCCCGCCGCGTACACGAACTGCTCGCGCAGCCGCGGCTCGTCCGCCGTCAGCTCCGCCGCCGTCGCCTGCCCGCGCCGGCCCAGCGCCGCCAGCGCGGACGCCTCCACCTCCGCCAGCCACGCGGCGTCCGGGGCCCCCGCCTTCGCCATGTCCTTGACCAGCGAGGCGCGTTCCCGCGCGGCCACCGTGAGCCCCGTCGACGCGTGCACCACGGCGGTCAGCTCCGCGGGGAACACGAACACCGTGTGCCGCATGCCGTGCATACGGACCAGCGTCCGGTCCTCGTACAGCGCCCGTTCCGTCTCCGGCACCGCCTTCGCCGCGTCGGCGAGCCGCGTCGCCACCGCCAGGTACACCGTCGCCGGGTCCGTGCCGTGCAGGGCCACCAGGGCGGCGGCCACCTCCTCCGGGGCCGCCGCCCGCGCCGCGTCCGCGAGGCGGTGGCGCAGCGCCAGCCGCGCCCACCGCTCCGCCGTACCGATGTGCCGCCGTCCGTCGCCCATGCCGGCCTCCCCGTCGCTCGCCGTGCCGTACCCAGCATGCCCGCCGAAACCACCGGCGGACGCCGTCCGGCGCCCGTGGGTCAGCCGTACCGCTCCATCAGCCCGCCCACGTAGGCCGTCAGCCGCTCGCCCAGCACCTCGGGCGTCAGATCGGTGCGGCCCAGCTCGCGCCAGGGCCCGGCCAGCTTCGCCGCGTCGGGGGAGTAGGCCAGCGCGTCGAGCAGCCGCCAGTACAGATGGTCCGGGCCGTCCGCCAGACCGTGGCCGCCGTGCCGCTCGTAGCGGTCCCGGAAGGCCAGCCCGTGCCCGGGGCCGTGCAGCAGCGCCAGCGCCGTGGAGCAGTGGGCGACGTCCAGGTCGGCCGGCCCCCACGAGGTCTCCACCCAGTCGACGACCCCGCTCACCCGGAGCCCGTCCCCGGCCCCGGTGAACAGCACGTTGCCGGGGTGGTAGTCCCGGTGCAGGAACCGCCCCCGGTACGGCGGAGGGTCGCGCCGGATGACGTCCACCGCGCGCTCCCACAACGCGCCCCCCGGCGTACGCACCTGCCCGGGCGAGGTCCACGCCTGGTACGGACGCGGCCGCTCCGCCGGCTCGACCGCGTGGATGCGGACCAGCTGGGCGGCGAGCAGGTCCAGCCGCCGGTCCAGGAACTCCCCGTCCTCGTCGTCCACCCGCACCAGACCCGGCATCCGGGTCATCAGCAGGCTGGGGTGGTCGCAGTGCTCCGCGGTGGCGTCGACGCCGACCAGGGCCGGGGCCGGAACGCCCTCCTGCCCGGCGAGCAGACCGAGCACCGCCGCCTCCCGGGACAGCAGCCCCGGGGCGTGCCGCCGGAAGAACGGCCGCACGAACGTGCGCAGCACCAGTTCCTCCCCGTCGTCCAGCGTGAGTGCCCGCATCTGCGCGGACCAGCCCCCGGACAGCGGACGGGAGTCCACGACCCCGCGGCCCGGCGGCAGCCGCCCGGCCACCCAGTCCCGGGTCGCCGCCCAGGCACCGTCCCCGAGACCGCCCAGCAGCGCGGCCGCCAGGGCGCGCCGGTCCCCGGGGTGGTCCTGGAGCCACAGCCCCAACCGGTGCCCGGCGTCCGGGAGTTCGAGCCTGGTGTAGTGGGCGCGTGCCGACAGCGCGTCCTGCACCGCCTCCGTCACCTCCGGCGGGATCACGTCGTCCGTGCCCGGTACGGCGAGCACCGCCCGCCCCGCGAACGCGCGCAGCACCTCCAGCGCCGGGGAGGTACGCCAGCTTCCGGGCCTGCGGATGACCGTGCTGAACCGCCGGCTGCCGTCACCGAAGGGCTCGTCCCAGGCCTCCGGCGCGTACACGGCGGGCGCGCACAGGCCCACCGCCACGACCCGGCGCGCGTAGTGGCGGACCAGATCCGCGACCGTCTGCCCGCTCATGCTGAACCCCACCAGCACCAGCGGATCGTCCGCCGGGGCGTGCGCGTCGATCACCGCGACCGCCTGCGCGAACCGCCGCCGCAGGCTCGACTCCGCGAGCGCGCCGGTGCTCTCACCGTGCCCGGAGAAGTCGAAGGCCAGGGCGTGCGCGCCGCGGCCGGCGAACTCGGCGAGCAGCGGCAGCAGCCGTTCCTTGCTGCCGTTCCCCGCGCCGTGCAGGAGCACGGCCGTCACCCGTCCGGGTGGACCGGCGCTCACCCCGCTGATCCGCTCACCGTCGCACGCGTACCCGAAGTCCTTGTACTCGCCTTCGAACGCGGGGAGTTCGCCCATGCACGCCATTCACTCACACGCGCCGGACCGCGCGGAAAACGAGGTGCGCGGCGGGATGCGGCCTCCCTACCCTGAACAAACGGCGCGAAGCCGACACCCGCCCCCGCTCACCTCATGGAGGAGGTCCGTCATGCGTGGCATCGTCAGCACCGGGACCGTCGTCCTGGTGATCCTCGGATTCGGGAACCACACCTGGTGGCTCGCCGCCGGCGTGCTGCTCTACCTGTACGCGAAGTACGGACGGGGCGCGCCCGCCGCACCCCCGCCGGCCGGCGCGGGCCCGGCGCCCGACTCCTACCGGGCGTACCGCGAGCGCCGTGACCGCCAGGCCAAGTGGGAGCGCCGCTACCGTCGCGAGCGCCCCTTCGAGACCCGTCGCCAGGCGCGCGAGAAGAGCAGGTGAGCCGAGGCGTGCCCGGTCGTCACAGACCGGGCGCGCCCCACACCGGGAACCACCGGCCGAGATCCGGCTCGATCCGCAGATCACTCGAGAGCGCCGCCTTCACCCGCAGCTCCAGCGCGCTGTCCCGGCGCTCGGCGGTGCCGGGGAGCGGGGCGAAGGGGAAGAAGGTGCCCCGCTTGTACAGGTAGACGAGGGCCAGCCGCCGGCCGGTGCCGTTCGTGAAGGTGGTCAGTGAGCACAGCAGCTGGGGGCCGAAGCCGTTGGCCTCCAGGGAGGTGTTCACCGCGTGCAGGTCGTTGACCAGCTCGGGGAGCTGCTCGGGCGGCCGGCGGGAGATCAGCCAGGAGTAGCCGTAGCCGTCCTGGGTGAGCTCCACCGGGTTCCCCGACCGGCCGGCGTCCGCGTCGAGCAGTTCCTGGATCTCGCGGTGGGTCTGCTCGAAGGCCGCGCCCTCGACCGTGGCGAAGCACACCGCGCCGACGCCGGCCGGCGTGAACCCGGCCGCCGCCTCGAGCGTGATCGCGGCCGAGGGCAGCGCGAACAGCCGGTCCAGGTCGGGTGCGACCGGTTTCGTGCGGCCGAGCAGGATGTCCAGCAGCCCCATGCTCAGCCCGCCTTGCCCGGAGCGGCCGCCTCGCCCAGCTCCGCGGAGATCCGCCCGAGCTGGTCGAGCCGCTGCTGCAGGGTCGGGTGGGTGGAGAAGAACCGCTCGATGCCGGGCTCCTTGCCGGTCGCCGGGGTGAAGTAGAAGGCGTTGAAGGCCTGCGCCGTGCGCAGGTCCTCGGTCGGGATCCGGGCGATGTCCCCGGAGACCTTGGTGAGTGCCGACGCCAGCGCCGAGGGCCGGCCGGTCAGGTGCGCGGCGGCCCGGTCGGCCGCCAGTTCCCGGTACCTCGACAGTGCCCGGATCAGCAGGAAGCTGATCGCGTACACGGCCGCGGAGACGGCCATCACGGCGGCGAAGACGGCGGCCGTGTTCTGGTCCCTGCGGCCGCCGCCGAGCACCTGCGAGTAGAAGGCGAACCGCACGATCAGTCCCGCGATCACGCCGAGGAACGACGCGATGGTGATCACGGCGACGTCCTTGTGCGCCACGTGCGACAGCTCGTGCGCGAGCACGCCCTCCAGCTCGGCGGGCTCCAGCCGGCGCAGCAGCCCGGTGGTCACGCAGACCACGGCGTGGTCGGGGCTGCGCCCGGTCGCGAACGCGTTCGGCATGCCCATCTCGGAGACGGCGATCACCGGTTTCGGCATGTCCGCGATCGCGCACAGCCGGTCGACCACGGCGTGCAGTTCGGGATACTCCTCCCGCTCCACGACCCGCCCGCGCATGGCGAACATCGCGATCCGGTCGGAGAACCAGAACTGCGCGACGAACATCGCCCCGACCACCACGACGACCAGCAGCCAGGACTTCAGCAACACGATCAACGCGGCGACGAAGGCCACGTACAGCAGTCCGAGCAGGAACAGCGTGACCGACATCCGCACGGTCAGCCGCCGATCGCTCCGGAAGCGGCTCTGCATCTTGCACCACCCCACGGTCAGGCACTCGTCCCGCTGTCCAGTGTGCACCTGCGGGTACCCCTGCGGGGGACCCTGGACGGGCCGTTCACCGGGAGTGACGGACTAGGTCGTGTCCGCGAAGTCACGCCTGCGTCGCGGCGCCCGGCACGCACTCTCGCCGCACCGGCCGGAAGCCCGAGTACACCCGGCACGAGGGCATCCGGCCGGCACGCCGAGAGCACGCACCGGACGCCGCAACGCCCGCCCTGCGGGCGAACGACGCGACTTTGCGGACACGACCTAGTACGGCGAGTGCATCTGCGCGTAGCCGAGCAGGACGATCACCGCGGCGACGCAGCCGAGGACCACGGCCGTCGATATCCACGAGGACCGGCGCGGCGCCGTGCGCTCCGGGTCGGCACGGAAGGGCGCCGGGTCCGGCGGGTTCTCCTTCCAGCGGGCGGCGAGCATCCGGGCGCGGGCCGAAGGCTCTTTGTGCTCAGCCGAGTTCGCCCACTTGTGATCGAACTCTTTCTCCCAGTCGTGCTGTTCGGACATCCCCGTTCAACCTCTCTCGTCGGACAGAGCCAGGGCGATGATCTCCCGAGAATAGGAGCCGTGGGAAGCGGCAAAGGTTGCCCAGGATGCTGGGTGACCAGCGGACGGCTAGCATCGAGAGGAGAAGCCGCACTGCGGGCTGCGTCATGGTGACACCCCGCTACGACATTCGTGCGGCCCCCTACGACCGCGCCGGACTCTCGCTCCGAGGCCGCGGCCATCCGACTCGTGCCCGGAAAGCCGCACGAGGGGTGGAAGGAAGGTGGATCCATGAAAGCACATCGCGCGAGGCGTCTCGCCGCAGTGTCCGCCGTCGGCGTCCTGATGGCAGGCGGAGCCGTCGCAACCTCGGCGGCCGGCGCATCGGCGGCCACCCCGAGCCACGTCACGCAGGTCAGCACCAACCGGGGCTGCGACTGGTGGGGCAACTGCTTCGACCGCTTCAACCGCTTCGACCGGGGCGACTTCTTCCGCAACAACTTCAACAACGGCGGAGTACCGGTCGTCATCGTCGTGGTGAGCTGACAGACGGCACGGCGGAGGGCCGCCACCCGGACACGTTCCGGGTGGCGGCCCTCCGCACGGGACCCCCGGGACCTCCCGGTCCCGGGGGCACCTGTCACACGTCGAAGTACAGCTCGAACTCGTGCGGGTGCGGACGGAGCTGCAGCGGCGCGATCTCGTTCGTGCGCTTGTAGTCGATCCACGTCTCGATCAGGTCCGGCGTGAAGACGTCGCCCTGGAGCAGGAACTCGTGGTCGGCCTCGAGGCGGTCGAGAACGGCGCCGAGCGAGGTCGGGACCTGGGCCACGTTGGCGTGCTCCTCGGGAGCCAGCTCGTAGAGGTCCTTGTCGATCGGCTCGGCCGGCTCGATCTTGTTCTTGATGCCGTCCAGGCCCGCGAGCAGCAGCGCGGAGAACGCCAGGTACGGGTTGCCGGAGGAGTCCGGGGCGCGGAACTCGACGCGCTTGGCCTTCGGGTTCGAGCCGGTGATCGGGATACGCATCGCGGCGGAGCGGTTGCGCTGCGAGTACACCAGGTTGATCGGCGCCTCGAAGCCCGGCACCAGGCGGTGGTAGGAGTTCACCGTCGGGTTGGTGAAGGCCAGCAGCGACGGGGCGTGCTTGAGGATGCCGCCGATGTAGTAGCGGGCCGTGTCCGACAGGCCCGCGTAACCGGCCTCGTCGTAGAACAGCGGGTCGCCGTTGCTCCAGAGCGACTGGTGCACGTGCATGCCCGAGCCGTTGTCACCGAAGATCGGCTTCGGCATGAAGGTCGCGGTCTTGCCGTTCTTCCAGGCCACGTTCTTCACGATGTACTTGAAGAGCATGAGGTCGTCGGCGGCGGCGAGCAGCGTGTTGAACTTGTAGTTGATCTCGGCCTGGCCGGCGGTGCCCACCTCGTGGTGCTGGCGCTCGACCTTCAGGCCGGACCGCTCCAGCTCCAGGGAGATCTCGGCGCGCAGGTCGGCGAAGTGGTCGACCGGCGGGACCGGGAAGTAGCCGCCCTTGTAGCGGACCTTGTAACCACGGTTGTTCTCCATGGCGCCGGTGTTCCAGGCACCCGCCTCGGAGTCGATGTGGTAGAAGGACTCGTTCGCGCCCGTCGCGAAGCGGACGGAGTCGAAGACGTAGAACTCGGCCTCGGGACCGAAGTACGCGGTGTCCGCGATACCGGTCGACGCGAGGTAGGCCTCGGCCTTCTTCGCCACGTTGCGCGGGTCACGGGAGTACTGCTCGCCCGTGATCGGGTCGTGGATGAAGAAGTTGATGTTGAGCGTCTTGTCCCGGCGGAAGGGGTCGACGCGCGCGGTGGACAGGTCGGGACGCAGGGACATGTCCGACTCGTGGATGGCCTGGAAACCGCGGATCGACGACCCGTCGAAGGCCTGCTCGTCGTCGGGGTCGAACGCCTCGGCGGGCAACGTGAAGTGCTGCATGACGCCCGGCAGGTCGCAGAACCGGACGTCGACGAACTTGACGTCCTCGTCCGCGATGAACTTCTTGGCCTCGTCGGCGTTCTGGAACATCCAGCTCCTCCTACTCCCGACCATCCCGCCGGGGTGGTAGATCGTTCGTGCGGCCCGTGCGGTGGCACACGCTGCCCTCGACCCTAGGGACGGGTGATTTCTCGGGCGTGACCCATTTGTTTCGCAGAAGTTAACCGGCTACCCCACCACCCTAGCCCCGACACACCCCTGTGCGCCCTGCCCGAATCCGGGCGCAGTACCGTGGACGGGTGGACAACAGGCAAGCAATGGGATCGTGGCTCTCCGGGCCGCGCGCGGCGCTGGAAGACGCCGGCGCCGACTTCGGATACCGGGGCGAGCAGCTCGGACTGCCCGAGGAGGGGCCGAACTCGATCGCCCGGCCCGGCAGGCGCCTGGGCGCGCTGGCCGTGGACTGGGGTCTGAGCGTCTTGATCGCATACGGCCTGATCACGCACGGCGACAGCCCCGCGACCAGCAACTGGGCCCTGCTCGTCTTCTTCGTGATGAGCGTCCTGACCGTCGGCACGATCGGCTTCACGCCCGGCAAACGCCTCTTCGGCATCCGGGTCGTGGCCCTGGAGACCGGCACCGTGCACCCGGGGCGCGCGCTGCTGCGCTCGGTGCTGCTCTGCCTCGCGGTCCCCGCGCTGATCTGGGACCGGGACGGCCGCGGCCTGCACGACCGGCTCGCCAGGACCGTCGAGGTCCGCCTGTAGCGCCCGCGTCACGCCGTCACGTCGGCGGCGGCACGCCGTCACGACGAAGGGGGCGCCCGGACCAGGTCCGGGCGCCCCCTTTCTCGTACGAGGAGTTCTAGCGGGCCTTGGGGCCGCCCTTCGGCATCCGCATGCCCTTCGGCATCGGGCCCTTGGGCAGCGGCATGTTGCTCATCAGGTCGCCGAGGGCGCGCAGCCGGTCGTTGGTGGCCGTGACCTGCGGGCCGGTCAGCACGCGCGGGTACTTCAGCAGGGTCGTGCGCAGCTTCTTCAGCTCGACCTGGCCCTCGCCGGTACCGACGATCACGTCGTGCACCGGGACGTCCGCGACGATGCGGTTCATCTTCTTCTTCTCGGCGGCCAGCAGGACCTTCACCCGGTTCGGGTTGCCCTCCGCGACCAGCACGATGCCCGCCTTGCCGACCGCCCGGTGCACCACGTCCTGGCTGCGGTTCATCGCCACCGCCGGAGTCGTCGTCCAGCCCCGGCCGATGTTGTCCAGCACGGCCGCGGCGGCGCCCGGCTGGCCCTCCATCTGCCCGAAGGCGGCCCGCTCGGCCCGGCGGCCGAACACGATCGCCGTGGCCAGGAATCCGAGCAGCAGGCCCAGGACGCCCAGGTAGTACGGGTGGCCGATCAAGAAACCGATCGCGAGGAAGACACCGAAGGTGCCGATACCGACAGCCGCGAGTACAAGACCGAGCTTCTTGTCGGCCTTGCGGGTCATCTTGTACGTGAGGGCGATCTGCTTCAGTCGCCCTGCGTTCGCGGCGTCCGCCGCGTTTTCCTTCCTCGCCATGCCACGAAGTCTACGTGGCCCCGGGAGCGCCCACGACGGCAGTGCCCGCGGGGAAGGAGGTTCAGGGGCGGCCGGCGGCCTGCTCGAGCACGCGCTGCGCCTCGAACCGGTCCTTGGCGCGGCGGCGGTCCTCCAGGACGGAGTTCCAGGCGTTGCGGCGGGCGGTGCGCTGCCCACTGCTCATGAGCAGGGACTCGACGGCGCGGAGCGCGTCGGTGAAGGACGGAATGGGTGTGGCGCGAACGGGCGCGGCCTGCATGATCGGTGTCCCCTTCGTCACTGGTGGGATACGGGGCGTGATAACAGAGTCACTGATTGGTGTTACCAGGGCGTGACCGGCCGGTCAAACGCCCGTGAAGCCTCGGTGTGGAACCCCGGAACGCCGACGCGGCCCCGGCGACGCCCTCATCAGCGAGGACGGCCGGGACCGCGTCGACTCGGCCATTACTGGCCAGTAGTAACTTGTGCGTGAATTCACACGCTCGGCTCACATGGCCTGGGCGGCGATGTAGGAGCCCCGCTTCTCGACGGCCATCTGGTACAGGCGCCCCGCGCGGTACGACGACCGCACCAGCGGGCCGGACATCACGCCGGAGAAGCCGATCTGCTCGGCCTCCTCCTTGAGCTCCACGAACTCGTGCGGCTTCACCCAGCGCTCCACCGGGTGGTGGCGCACGGAGGGGCGCAGGTACTGGGTGATGGTGACCAGCTCGCAGCCGGCGTCGTGGAGCTGCTTCAGCGCCTCGCCGACCTCCTCGCGGGTCTCGCCCATGCCGAGGATCAGGTTGGACTTGGTGACCAGACCGAAGTCGCGGGCCTCGGTGATGACCTTCAGGGAGCGCTCGTAGCGGAAGCCGGGGCGGATGCGCTTGAAGATCCGCGGCACCGTCTCGACGTTGTGCGCGAACACCTCCGGCCGGGACTCGAAGACCTCGGCGAGCTGCTCCGGGACCGCGTTGAAGTCGGGCGCGAGCAGCTCGACCTTGGTCCGGCCGGCCTCGCGCTCCGCCGTCTGCGCGTGGATCTGGCGCACGGTCTCCGCGTACAGCCAGGCGCCGCCGTCCTCCAGGTCGTCGCGGGCGACGCCGGTGATGGTGGCGTAGTTCAGGTCCATGGTGACCACGGACTCGCCCACGCGGCGCGGCTCGTCACGGTCGAGCGCCTCGGGCTTGCCGGTGTCGATCTGGCAGAAGTCGCAGCGCCGGGTGCACTGGTCGCCGCCGATGAGGAAGGTCGCCTCGCGGTCCTCCCAGCACTCGTAGATGTTCGGGCAGCCGGCTTCCTGGCAGACCGTGTGCAGGCCCTCGCTCTTCACGAGGTTCTGCATCTTCGTGTACTCGGGACCCATTTTCGCCCGGGTCTTGATCCACTCGGGCTTGCGCTCGATGGGGGTCTGGCTGTTGCGGACCTCCAGGCGCAGCATCTTGCGTCCGTCGGGTGCGACTGCGGACACGACCGGCTCCCTGTGACTTCGATTCCTCGGCGTACACCAGGGTACGCCCGTATTTACTGAGCCCTGCCGCCGAGGCCAACCCCGGGGCCGCAGGGCGCATTCCCGGATCAGGCGGAGGCCTTCTCCACCAATCGCGGCTTGAGGTCCGCGTTCTGCAGCACGTCCCGCAGGTGCCGCTCGACCACCGGCAGGACGTCCTCGACCGTGATGTCCCGGCCCAGCTCCGCGGCCAGCGAGGCCACGCCGGCGTCCCGGATGCCGCACGGGATGATCCGGTCGAACCACTTGTTGTCGGGGTTCACGTTCAGCGCGAACCCGTGCATCGTGACGCCCTTGGCCACCCGGATGCCGATGGCGGCGATCTTGCGGTCCTCGCGGCGCTGGCCGGCGTTGGAGGGAGCGTACTCGGGGCCGTTCAGCCGGGGGTCGAACTCCTCGTCCGTCAGCCGCGGGTCGAAGTCGAGGGAGAGCCCTCCGAGCGCCGGCCGCTGTTCGACCGGGTCGCCGAGCACCCACACCCCGCTGCGGCCCTCGACCCGGGTGGTCTCCAGGCCGAACTCGGCGCAGGTGCGGATCAGGGCCTCCTCGAGGCGGCGCACGTGGGCGACGACGTCCACCGGGCGGGGCAGCTTCTGGATCGGGTAGCCCACGAGCTGGCCGGGTCCGTGCCAGGTGATCTTGCCGCCGCGGTCCACGTCGACCACCGGGGTCCCGTCCAGCGGGCGCTCGCTGTCCTCGGTGCGGCGGCCCGCGGTGTAGACCGGCGGGTGCTCCAGCAGGATGACGGTGTCCGGGACCTCGTCGGCGAACCGGGCCGCGTGCACCCGGCGCTGCTCGTCCCACGCCTCCTGGTACTCGACGGCGTCCGCGCCGAACCCCATGTGGACGAACCGCAACTCACTCACGGCAAGCGCCTCCCTCAGCGAACCGGTGTCAGGCGCGTGGCGCGCCCACGCCACTGTACGACCGTCCGGCGTACGTCAGCCCGGAGAGCAATCCTCACACGATCGGATGAATGAACCGGGAACGGTGCGATCGTCTGCTCACTCTCCGCTACATTCGCGCCGTCCACGAGGCCATAAGGGCTGCTCACCGGCAATCCGGGCACGACAGCAGAGCCGTAAGGCAGGAGAACGCACCGCAGATGACGGACCGACCCGCGCAGCGCACCCCCAACCGCCAGCTCGCCGCGCTCATCGCAGAAGCGGGGTTCTCCAACGCGGGTCTGGCCCGTCGCGTCGACCAGCTCGGCCTGGAGCACGGGCTGGACCTCAGATACGACAAGACCTCGGTCACCCGCTGGCTGCGCGGCCAGCAGCCCCGGGGTACCACGCCCGCGCTCATCGCCGAGGTGTTCACCCGCCGGCTCGGGCGCCGGCTCACGGCCCAGGATCTCGGCCTGGACGCCTGTGCGCCGGTGTACGCAGGGCTCGAGTTCGCGGCCACTCCGGAGGAGGCCGTCGACATCGTCAGCGGGCTGTGGCGCAAGGACTCCGGCAGCCACGCCGAGCTGCGCAAGATCGCCTTCACCCCGGCCGGTCTCGTCGTGCCCAGCCGGGACTGGCTGATCGGCAAGGCCGACGACCGGGTGGCCCGCGACCCGGTGGCCCGGGTGCCGGCCCAGGGCAGGCCGGCCGCCGTCAGGAGCCGGCTCGAGGCGGTGACCGCCCCGGCGGCCCGGCCCCGCGGCCAGGCCGAGCGGGCGCCCGGCCACCGGGTCACCGGCGGTGACATCGCCGCGCTGCGCTCGGTCGCCGAGCTCTTCCGCACCCTCGACGACGCCTACGGCGGCGGCCACGCCCGGCAGGCCCTCGTGCGCTACCTGGAGCACGAGTGCGAGCCGCTGCTGCGCGGCGCCTACGACGAGCAGACCGGGCGGCGCCTGTTCGCGGCGTCCGCCGACCTCACCCGGCTCGCCGGCTGGACCTCTTACGACATCGCCGCACACGGGCTCGCCCAGCGCTACTACGTGCAGGCCCTGCGGCTCGCCCAGGCGGCCGGCGACCGGTCCTACGGCTCCTACGTGCTCGTCACCATGAGCCGTCAGGCCGTCTACCTCGGGCACGGCAGGGAGGCCGTGCAGCTCGCGCGGGTGGCGCAGCAGGGCGTCGGGACCGCCGCCCCGCCGGTGGTGCAGGCGCTGCTGCACGCCGCCGAGGCCCGCGCGCACGGGGTGCTGGGCGAGGTACGGGCGTGCACCGGGGCACTGGTACGGGCCGAGCGCGCCCTGGAGGCGGCCCGGCCCGGGGACGAGGTGCCGTACTGGGCCCGGTTCTTCGACGAGGCGCAGCTCGCCGACGAGTTCGGGCACTGCCACCGCGACCTCCAGCAGTTCCGGGCGGCGGCGCAGCACGCCGAGCGTTCCCTGCAACTGCGCGCCCCCGCCTACGCCCGCAGCCGCCTGTTCTGCCGGGTCGTCCTCGCCACCGCCCGGCTCGGCCTCGGCGAACTCGACCAGGCGTGCGCGCTGGCGGCGGAGGCCGCCGGCCAGGCGGCCCAGATGCGGTCCGCGCGGGCCGTCGAGTACGTCAGGGACTTCGAGCGGCGCCTGGAGCCGTACCGGGACGCGGCTCCCGTGCGGGGCTACCGCGAGAAGGTGGCCGCGCTCGGCTAGGGGGCGGCTCAGGCGGCCCTCGGCAGGGTCGGCGCGGGATCCGACCGGTGCATCGACCCCGCCGCGCCCAGGTCCGCGAGGACGGCCGCCGCCGCCCGGTGGGCCGAGTGCAGGGCGCCCTGGACGGTGCTGGTGTCGCGGTGGTCGCCGCAGACGTACAGGCCGGCCAGCAGCCGTACCGGGCGGCGCAGGTCGTGCGGGGGGCGCATGGCCGGCACCGCCTCCGGGGTGTGGTGCACCGCCAGCGTCTCCCAGCGCCGGGTCGAGGTGCCGTACAGCCGGGACAGATGGATGCGCACGGCCGTGTCGATCCCGTCGGACGGGGTGCCCAGCACGGTCGAGGAGATCAGCACCCGCCCCGCCGGTGCCCGGCTCGGGTCGACGTTGCTGAGCACCGCCGTGTGCGCGACCGGTCCGCCGCGGTCGGCGTCCAGCAGCAGCGAGGTGCCGGTGGCGAAGGCCGCCGCCGGGTCGTCCGTGGTGTGGTGCAGGACCGTCACCGGGTGGAAGTCCGGCACCCTGAGGCCCGGCAGCAGCTCCGCCGCGGCCCGCGCGTCGGTCGCCAGCAGCACCGCGCGGCAGCGGATCTCGCCGTGCTCGGCGGTGGTCACCGAGGTCGTGGAGACCGAGGTGACCCGTACCCCGGTGCGCACGGTGCCGGACGGCAGCGTCTGGGCCAGCAGCTCCGGCAGCGCCTCGGCGCCGCCCTCCGGCACGCACAGCCGGCCGCTGGCGAAGGCGCGCAGCGCCAGGTCCGCGCACCGGCTGGACGTGGACAGTTCCGGGTCGCAGAGCAGCGCGGCGAGCAGCGGGCGCAGGAAGCCCTCGATGGTGCGCGCGGGCACCCCCCGGGCCGCGAGCGCCTGCGCCGCGGGCAGCTCCGGCCGGGACAGCAGGCGCTCGACCGGGGTGACGGCGATCCGGCCCAGAGCGGTGCCGAGCCGGGCCTGGTCGACCGCGCCGCCGACCGGAGCGCCGGTCCGGCCGGGTGGGGCCGCCGGACCCCGGGGGGCGCTCGCCAGGGCGCGCACCACGTGAAGTGCGCCCCTTGCGCTCCCCGCGGCCGCCGGTGCGCCCGCGCGGTGCGTGCGCCCGTCGCGATGCAGCAGCACGCCCGGCGCGAACCGGCGCAGGGTGAGCGCACCGAGCCCCGGCGTCAGGCGGAGTTCGGGATACGACGTGGACAGCAGCTGTCCTATGCGGTCGAGCCGGAAGCCGTCGACCTTCTCGGTCGACATGCGGCCGCCCACGCAGGGGGCGGCCTCCAGGACTGCGGTGGTTACTCCTGCGCTGGTGAGCCGGTGGGCCGCCGAGAGTCCGGCGATCCCGGCTCCCACGATGACGACGTCCACCTGGTACGCGGGCTCAAGCACGAGGCCCCTCCTGTGGTTGCGCGGCCGGTGGAGACGTCATGCCCCCAACTGGCTCCAGGGATACCCGAGTTCGGCTCGAGGTTAGGTCCCTGGCCGGTCAGGGGCAGTCAGCGCATCGACAGAGCACGGTCGCACGGCGGTCGCATTCGGTCACAAGAGAACTCAACAGATCACACGAGGGCTCAGGAGATGCCGACGGGGCACCTGACCGCCGGTCAGGCCGCGCGGATCGCGTCCTCGATGCCCGGGAACGCGAACGTGAACCCCGACTCCAGCAGCCGCTTCGGGAGCACCCGCTGACTGCCCAGCACGTCCCCGGCCATCTCGCCCAGCGCCGCCCGCAGCACCGGCTCCGGCACCGCGAACACCGTCGGCCGGTGCAGCACCCGGCCCATCGCCTCCGTGACCTCACGGTTCGTCAGCGGCTGCGGCGCGGTCAGGTTGAACGGCCCGGAGGCGGTGTCGTCGTCGATGAGGTGCCGGATCGCGGCGACCTCGTCGTGCAGCGCGATGTACGACCAGTACTGCCGCCCGCTCCCCAGACGCCCCCCGAGCCCCGCCTTGAACAGCGGGAACAGCCGGCCCCACGCCCCGCCGCCCCGCGCGACCACCAGACCCGTGCGCAGGAACACCGTCCGCACCCCCGCCTCCTGCACGGGCGCCGCGGCCTCCTCCCACTCCACGCACAGCGAGGGCAGGAAACCCTCACCGGGCGGCTCGTCCTCGTCCACCGCGCGGTCCCCGGTGTCGCCGTAGATGCCCATGGCGCTGCCGCTCACATAGACCCGCGGCGGGGTGTCCAGCGAGGCCACCGCCTCCGCCAGCGCGGCCGTGCCGAGCACCCGGCTGTCCCGGATCAGCCGCTTGTACTCCGGCGTCCAGCGCCGGTCCCCGATGCCCGCACCGGCGAGGTTGACCACCGCGTCGCAGCCGGCCAGCCCGGCCGCGTCCACCTGCTGCCGCTCCGGGTCCCAGCGGACCTCGTCTCCGTTCCGGGGCGCGCGGCGGACCAGGCGCACCACCTCGTGCCCGTCGGCGGTCAGGGACCGCACCAGGGCGCTGCCGATGAGACCGGACGCACCGGCCACCGCGATTCGCGAACGTTCCATGCGCCCATCCTTCCCCGCCGCGGCCGTTCCTCTCCGCCCTGCCTAAGGTGACCTGCATGCCGTCCATACGCATGGCCCTGCCCGCCGACGAGGAGGAGCTGGCCCTCCTCGACCGGGCCGCCTGGTCCCCGCTGCACGCCGTACTGCCCGCACCGCGGCCGCCGTACCCGCCCTTCTTCGACGAGCGGCACCGGCCGGAGGACTACCTCGTCGCCGAAGTGGACGGACGCGTCGCCGGCTACATCCGCCTCGTCCTGCCCACCGCGCTGGCCGCCAACGCCCACGTCCGCCAGATCCAGGGCCTGGTCGTCTCCGACGAGGTCCGGGGCAAGGGCGTCGGCGGGGCGCTGGTCCGGGCCGCCGTCGAGGAGGCGCGGGCGCGGGGCGCGCGCCGCCTGACCCTGCGCGTGCTCGGGCACAACACCCCGGCCCGGCGGCTCTACGAGTCCCAGGGCTTCGCGGTCGAGGGCGTGCTGCCGGGGGAGTGGCTGATCGAGGGCGCCTTCGTCGACGACGTGCTCATGGGACGCGCCCTCTGAGGCCCGTACCCCCGGAGCGTTCCGTGGCCACGCGCCCTACGACGTGACGAGGTGGCCGGTGTCGACCGGTGCCGTGGCCGCGGCCCCGGCCGAGGCGTCGCGCGCCACCTCGTCCGCCGTCAGCGCGTACCCCGTCTCGGCGTCCGAGGTGGAGCGGGCGAAGACCACGCCGAACACCCGGCCGTCGGACGACAGCAGCGGGCCCCCGGAGTTGCCGGGCCGCACCGTCGAGCGGATCGAGTAGATCTCCCGGGTGACCGTCCGGGTGCTGTAGATGTTCTGGCCCCGTGCCCGCACCCGGTTCGCCACCGTGGCCGCCTGCAGGTCGAGGCCGCCGTCCTGCGGATAGCCCGCGACCACCGCCGGCGCGCCGCGCACCGCGCTGTGGTCGAACCGCAGCACCGGGGCGCGCAGCCGGGGCACGTACAGCACCGCCACGTCCCGGTCCGGGTCGAAGAGCACCACGCGGGCCCGGTACGCCGGCCCGATCCCGCCCACCCGCACGTTCGGGTGGTCGATGCCCGCCACCACGTGCGCGTTGGTCATCACGTGCCGGGCCGAGAACACGAAGCCGCTGCCCTCGCGGCCCTCGGTGCCGAAGGCCCCCTCGATCTTCACCGAGCTGCGCCTGGCCGCGCTCGCCGCCGCGGACGTGACGCTGTCCCCGGTGGGCCGGGCCACCTGGGCCGTCGACTCGTTCTCGAAGGGGTTGAAGACCTGCGGGAACCCCGCCTCCGTCAGCGCGGAGGTGGCCCGCGAGAACCACACCGGGGTGGTCTCCGGCATCGCCCGCTGCACCGCGCCCAGTACCGCCGAGTTCCGGATCGCCGTGGTCACGGTCTGCGAGGAGGAGGCGCCCAGCACGCTCGCCGCGACCCAGGCCACGATCAGCACGGCGACCGAGTTCGCCACCGCGCCCCCCGTACCGTCCGCCACCCGCAGCGGGCCCCGGCCGTCCCCGTCCAGCCGGCGCCGCAGCCGCAGCGCCGGCCGGGCCGCCAGCTCGTGCCCCACCACGCCCGGCACCAGCACGGTCAGCACCGCCAGCACGGTCGCCGCCGCCGATCCGCGCGCGGCGAGGCCGGTCACCCACGGCAGCGCCCACACCCCGACCGCCGCGCCGCCCAGGAACCCGGCCAGGGACAGGCAGCCGGCCACCAGCCCGCGCCGGTAACCGGACACCGCGTAGACGGCGACCACCAGTGCGAGCACCAGGTCGAGCAGGTCCACGGAGCCGCCTTTCTCTCGGACCCCCTGAGATACGGGCCGGGCGGCCCCGGTGATCAGTCACGCGCGCGCGTGAACGGCCACCCGGACCACGAACCGGCCACGTGTGCGTATATCCCCAGAAACGGCCTGGACAAGGACGATGGTTCCACCAGGTGGCACACCCCACATCGCGGGCCCGGCGCGGCGAGCCGACAGTGGGACCATGCGCGTCCTGCGAAGAACGCCGGGCACACGCGGGCGGCGGCCCGCCCGCGTCCCCGGTGCCCTGCTGGTGCTGCTCGGCTGCCTCCCCGGCCTGACCGCCGTCCTGGCGCTGGCCCTGTGCGCCCGGGGCGTCGAGAGCGCCGCCCCGGCCCGCCTCGCCCGGCCCGGCGCGGACCGGGAGGCCCCGGCCCACCACGCGCCCCGGCCGCGCATCCTGTCCCGCTCCGTCTGGCTGGACCGGGCCGCCGTTCCGCGCGGCCAGCCGCCCCCGCGCTACGACGACAAGGTGATCGCCGTCTTCGTCCACCACACCGACTCGCCCAACCGGTACGACTGCGCCGACACGCCCCGCATCATCCGGGCCCTGTACGCCGGCCAGACCGGCGCGCGGAGCTGGGACGACATCGGCTACAACTTCCTCGTCGACCGCTGCGGCACCATCTACGAGGGCCGCGCCGGAGGTGTCGAGCGGCCGGTGACCGGCGCCCACACCCAGGGCTTCAACCACCGCACCGCGGGCATCGCCGCCCTCGGCACCTTCACCGCCGGCGTGCCCGTGCCGCGGGCCATGACCGACGCGATCGCCGCCCTCGCCGCCTGGAAGCTCGGCCTCGCCGACGTCGACCCCCGGGCCCCGGCCCACCTGGTCTCCAGCAACGGCCACAGCCGCTTCAAGGCGGGCACCGCCACCACCCTGCCCGCCGTGGCCGGCCACAACGAGGGCTTCATGACCACCTGCCCCGGCGCCGCCCTGACCGCCCGGCTGCCGGAGATCAGGCTGACGGCGGCCCGGCTCCAGGGCAGGACGCCCACAGGGAGGTCATAGCCGCCCCGCAGCCCGCTACGAGCCGCCCGCCCTACCGTCGGGGCACGGCACGGGACGCACGCCGCGCACCGCGCGGCCCGCCCCGCACGGCAGGGCACGGGACGAGACGCCGGGGAGCGGCGGCCGACGAGCGGAGGCGGGGACCATGAGCGGCGGGCACGGGCGGTTCACGAGGCGGGCGGAACGGGCGCGGCCGGCCCGCGGACCCTGGGCGGCGATGTGCGCGGTCGCGACCGTCGTGCTCGGCCCGGCCGCCGTCACCGCCTCCGCCCTCGACCGGGCGAACGCCGCGCCCCCGCACCATCCGGCCGGGACCGACACGGCCGCCCGGCCGCCGTCGGACCCCGCCCGCGGGCGCGCGGGCGCATGAGCACGGGGCGGCCCGCCGCCGCCCCCGCGCCGGGCCCGGCTACTCCTTGAAGCGCTCCCACAGACGCGGATAGCGCTCGGCCAGCGCCCGCTCGTTCTCGAAGGCGATCGCGGTGCCCTCCGGCTCGGCCGGCGCCGGGGCGATGCCGAGGTCCGGGGCGACGGTGCCGGTGAGCTGCTCGTACGCCTCGTCCGCCGCGTAGCCCAGCTCCTCGCCGTCCCCGTCGATCTCCTCGTCGAAGTCCTCGAGCAGGTCGGCCAGGGAGTCCGGGTCGTGCAGGGCGCCCTCGAAGACCTCCCGGCCCTGGCCGATCAGCCAGCACCGGAAGTAGTCGAACGCGTCGTCGCTGGCGCCGTCCAGCAGGACCCAGGCGGCACCCCACAGGTCCCAGTGGTAGGCCCGGTTGTACCGGGCCTCGAAGTGACGGGCGAAGTCCAGGACCAGCTCCGGGTCCAACTGGAGCAGCCGTTCCACGAGCAGGTCCGCCTGCTCCTCGGGGTCGCCCTCGGCGGCCTCGCGGGCGGCGTCGATCAGCTCCCAGAACTCCGTCTCGTCCATCACGGCACCAGCATCGGGCCTTCACCCGCGGGGCGCACGTGGAGTGTGGCGGATCGTTATGCGCCGTCCGCGCGCCCGTAGCGCGCCGCGAGCCGGGCCGCGTCCGCCGCGAACCGCTCCCGCAGACCCGCCGGCGCCAGTACCTCGGCCTCCGGACCCAGCGCCGTCAGCTGTTCGTGGGCCACGTCCTGGGACTCCACCGGCACGGTCACCGTCACCCACCCCTCGCCGTCCGGCTCGCCCGCGTCCGCGAGCGCCTCGCGCGCGGCGGCCGGATCCACGGCGTACGGCAGCCTGCGCGCGCCCTCGGGGGACAGCCGTACGACGACCGCGGCGCGCAGGATCGACCGGGCGAACCGCTCGGCCTGCCCGGCCCAGAAGGCCGCCAGATCGAAGTCCGGCAGCCGGTCGAAGCGCTCCTCCCGGACGTCCACCTCGCCGAACCGGTCGATCCGGTACGTCCGGAAGGCGCCGTCGCCGGTCACCCGCGCGCACAGGTACCAGACGCCGGCCTTCAGTACGAGCCCGTACGGCTCCAGCTCCCGCTCCACCGGGCGCTCCCCGCGCCGGTACACCGCGCCGATCCGCCGGTCGGCCCACACCGCCTCGGCGATCACCGGCAGCCGCGCCGGCGTCTCGGGCTCCTGGAACCAGGCGGGCGCGTCCAGATGGAACCGCCGGGCGGCGCTGTCCGGGGCGTCCCGCAGCGAGGGCAGCAGCGCGGCGGACACCTTCAGCCGGGCGGCGGAGGCGGCGTCCTGCAGCCCCATCTCCCGCAGCGCACCCGGCACCCCGCTCAGGAACAGCGCCTCGGCCTCGGTGCGCGCCAGCCCCGTCAGGCGCGTCCGGTACCCGCCGACCAGCCGGTACCCGCCGGCCCGCCCCCGGTCCGCGTACACCGGCACCCCCGCCTCCGACAGCGCCTGGGCGTCCCGGGTCACCGTCCGCTCCGACACCTCCAGCTCCCGCGCCAGCTCGGCGGCGGTCATGGAGGGCCGGGACTGCAGCAGGAGCACCATCTTGATGAGGCGGGCGGCGCGCATGGCCTCATGATGCCGGGGTGCACTGACAACGGAAGGGGTACGGCGACCGCCGTACCCCTTCCGGAACCTGCCGGTGCCTACAGCCCGTACTTCTCCCGGGCCTCCTTCACCGCCGTCGCCTTGACCTCGCCGCGCTTGGCGAGCTGGGCGAGCGCGGCGACGACGATCGACTCGGCGTCGACGCCGAAGTGGCGGCGGGCGGCCTCACGGGTGTCGGAGAGGCCGAAGCCGTCCGCGCCCAGCGAGGACCAGTCCTGCTCCACCCACTGCGCGATCTGGTCCGGGACCTGGCGCATGTAGTCGGAGACGGCCAGCACCGGGCCCTCGGCGCCCTGCAGCGCCTGCCGCACGTACGGCACCCGCTCCTCGCCGCGCAGCAGGGCCGCGTCGGCGTCCAGCGCGTCGCGGCGCAGCTCGCCCCAGGAGGTCGCGGACCACACGTCGGCGGCCACGCCCCAGTCCTCGGCGAGCAGCTTCTGGGCGTCGAGCGCCCAGTGGATCGCCGTGCCCGAGCCGAGGAGCTGGATGCGCGGGGCGTTGGCCGGGGCGGTCACGCCCGCGGACTCCGCCGTGTTGAAGCGGTACAGGCCCTTGACGATGCCCTCGTCGATGCCGGGGGCGGCCGGCTTGGCCGGCTGCGGCAGCGGCTCGTTGTAGACGGTCAGGTAGTAGAAGACGTCCCTGTCCTCGCCCGGCTTGGCCTCGCCGTACATCCGGCGCAGACCCTCGCGGACGATCACCGCGACCTCGTAGGCGAAGGCCGGGTCGTAGCTGAGCGCGGCCGGGTTGGTGGCCGCGATCACCGGGGAGTGGCCGTCGGCGTGCTGCAGGCCCTCTCCGGTCAGCGTCGTACGGCCCGCCGTGGCACCCACCAGGAAGCCGCGGCCGAGCTGGTCGCCGAGCTGCCACATCTGGTCGGCGGTGCGCTGCCAGCCGAACATCGAGTAGAAGATGTAGAACGGGATCATCGCCTCGCCGTGCGTCGCGTACGCGCTGGACGCGGCGATGAAGTCGGCCATCGAACCGGCCTCGGTGATCCCCTCGTTGAGGATCTGGCCGTTCTTGGCCTCCTTGTAGTACATGAGCTGGTCGCGGTCTACCGGCTCGTACGTCTGGCCCTTCGGCGAGTAGATGCCGAGGGAGGGGAAGAGGCTCTCCATGCCGAAGGTGCGCGCCTCGTCCGGGACGATCGGCACCCAGCGCCTGCCGGTTTCCTTGTCGCGGACCAGGTCCTTGACCAGGCGGACGAACGCCATGGTGGTGGCGACGTTCTGGGAGCCGGAGCCCTTGTCGAAGGCGGTGAAGGCCTTGGCGGCGGGGGCGGGCAGCGGGGCCAGCGGGTGGACGCGGCGGGCCGGGGCCGGACCGCCGAGGGCCGCGCGGCGCTCCTGGAGGTAGCGGACCTCGGGGGAGTCGGCGCCCGGGTGGCCGTAGGGGACCACGCCGTCGGTGAAGTCGCTGTCCTTGATCGGCAGTCCGAGCAGGTCGCGCATCGCCTTGAACTCGTCCACCGAGAGCTTCTTCATCTGGTGGTTGGCGTTCTTCGACGCGAAGCCGCTGCCAAGGGTGTGGCCCTTGACCGTCTGGGCCAGGATCACGGTCGGCGCGCCCTTGTGCTCGACGGCCGCCTTGTACGCGGCGTAGACCTTGCGGGCCTCGTGACCGCCGCGCGACAGGTGGAAGCACTCGAGGATCTTGTCGTCGCTCAGCAGCTTCGCCATCTCCACCAGCGCCGGGTCGGCGCCGAAGAAGTCCTGGCGGATGTAGGCGGCGTCGCGGGTCTGGTACGTCTGCACCTGGGCGTCCGGCACCTGGCGCAGCCGGCGTACCAGCGCGCCAGTGGTGTCGAGGGCGAACAGCTCGTCCCAGGCCGAACCCCAGAGCGTCTTGACGACGTTCCAGCCGGCGCCGCGGAACTGGGCCTCCAGCTCCTGCACGATCTTGAAGTTGGCGCGGACCGGGCCGTCGAGGCGCTGCAGGTTGCAGTTGATGACGAAGGTGAGGTTGTCCAGTTCCTCACGGGCGGCCAGCGCGAGAGCGGCCGTCGACTCGGGCTCGTCCATCTCGCCGTCGCCCAGGAAGGCCCAGACGTGGGAGGCGGAGACATCCTTGACGCCGCGGTTGGTGAGGTAACGGTTGAAGCGCGCCTGGTAGATCGCGGAGAGCGGGCCGAGGCCCATCGACACCGTCGGGAACTCCCACAGCCAGGGCAGCCGGCGCGGGTGCGGGTACGAGGGCAGGCCGTTGCCGCCGGACTCCTGGCGGAAGTTGTCGAGGTGTCCCTCGTTCAGCCGGCCGTCGAGGAAGGCGCGGGCGTAGATGCCGGGGGAGGCGTGGCCCTGGATGTAGAGCTGGTCGCCGGAGCCGTCCTGCTCCTTGCCCCGGAAGAAGTGGTTGAAGCCCGTCTCGTAGAGCCAGGCCGCGGAGGCGAAGGTGGCGATGTGGCCGCCGACGCCGTGCTTCGCGCCGCGGGTCACCATGGCGGCCGCGTTCCAGCGGTTCCAGGCGGTGATCCGGGCCTCCATCTCCGGGTCACCGGGCAGGCCCGGCTCGGCGGAGGTGGGGATGGTGTTGACGTAGTCCGTCTCGAGGAGCTTCGGCAGCGCGACGCCGCCCGCCTCGGCACGCTCCAGCGTGCGCCGCATCAGGTAGGCGGCGCGGTGCGGCCCGGCCTCCCTGGCCACGGCGTCCAGGGAGGCCTGCCATTCGGCGGTCTCCTCCGGGTCGCGGTCCGGGAGCTGGTCGAGCGCGCTCGGCTGGATGGCGTTGGGGTCGGTCATGTCGCCGCCTTCCTCAGTCGAAGGGGGTTCCCTCATCGTGAAGGGTTCGGGGTTGCCCTTGGTCTTTGGCAGGACAGGGCAGGCGGACCTCGGTGGAGGTCCGCCGGAGACTCTAACTCCGTGATCGATGATCGATCAAAGGTTGGAGGGGGAAAACTTCTCGATATCGAGAAAGTCGGCACGCGGTGCCTCGGGCGGGGGCACCGAGTGTCGTGATCGGGGAGGGTTTTCGCAGGTGGGACGGCGATTGAGCGGGGGTGCGCTCGACTGCGTCAGGCGCGCGGGGCGCAGCCCAGGACGTGGGCCTTCACCAGCTCGGCGATCCGGGGATCACGGCGCTTGAACGCCTGCACCAGCTCCTCGTGCTCCTCCGCGTAGCTCTGCTGGACCGTGCCCAGCCAGCGGATGGACAGCGCCGTGAACACCTCGATGCCCAGGCCCTCCCAGGTGTGCAGCAGCACCGAGTTGTCCGCCGCGCGGACCAGTTCCCGGTGGAAGCCCACCGTGTGGCGCACCTGGCCCGTGCCGTCGGCCGCGCGGTCGGCCTCGTAGAGGGCCAGGACGTGCGGCTCCAGGGCCGAGCAGTCCCCGGCGAGGCGGTCGGCCGCCAGTTCCGCCGCGATGGCCTCCAGGCCCGCCCGGACGGGGTAGCTCTCCTCCAGGTCCGCGGCGGTGAGGTTGCGGACCCGCACGCCCTTGTTGGGGGCCGACTCGATCAGGCGCAGGGACTCCAGCTCGCGCAGGGCCTCCCGCACCGGCGTCTGGCTGACCTCGAGCTCGGTGGCGATCCGCCGCTCCACGATGCGCTCGCCCGGCTGCCAGCGCCCGCTGACGATTCCCTCCACGATGTGCTCGCGGATCTGTTCGCGCAGCGAGTGGACGACGGGCGCGGTCATGGGGGGCTCCTCCCAGGGGCTGACGTTTAGACAATACGGCGGGTTCGCGTCGCGGATACGGCGCGCGGGGGTGCTTTGACGCAGGTGAGACGAGGCTTACACGGCGCGCACCCCGACAAACGCGAACACCCCGCCCGGAACGTTCCGGACGGGGTGCCGCACTGCCTGATCAGGGAGATCAGAGGCCGAGCTCGACCTCGAACTCGCCCGCCTCCAGGATCGCCTTGACCGCCGACAGGTAGCGGGCCGCGTCGGCGCCGTCCACCAGGCGGTGGTCGTAGGAGAGGGTCAGGTAGGTCATGTCGCGGACGCCGATGACCGTGCCCTCCTCGGTCTCGATGACGGCCGGACGCTTGACCGTGGCACCGATGCCGAGGATCGCGACCTGGTTCGGCGGCACGATGATCGTGTCGAACAGCGCGCCGCGCGAGCCGGTGTTGGAGATGGTGAAGGTCGCGCCGGACAGCTCGTCCGGGGTGATCTTGTTGGCGCGGACCTTGCCCGCCAGGTCGGCCGTGGCCTTGGCGATACCCGCGATGTTGAGGTCGCCGGCGCCCTTGATGACCGGGGTCATCAGGCCCTTCTCCGAGTCCACCGCGATGCCGATGTTCTCGGCGTCGAAGTAGGTGATGGTGCCCTCGGCCTCGTTGATCCGGGCGTTGATGACCGGGTGGGCCTTCAGCGCCTGGGCGGCGGCCTTGACGAAGAACGGCATCGGGGAGAGCTTGACGCCCTCACGGGCGGCGAAGGAGTCCTTCGCCTTGCCGCGCAGCTTCATCAGACGGGTGACGTCGACCTCGACGACCGACGAGAGCTGGGCCTGCTCGTGCAGGGCCTTGACCATGTTGTCGCCGATGACCTTGCGGATGCGGGTCATCTTGACGGTCTGGCCGCGCAGCGGGGAGACCTCGAGCGCCGGGGCCTTCTTCGCGGCGGCCGGGGCGGCGGCGGGGGCCGGCGCGGAGGCGGCCTTCGCGGCCTCGGCGGCGGCGAGGACGTCCTGCTTGCGGATACGGCCGCCGACACCGGTGCCCTTGACGTCCGCCAGGTCGACGCCGTTCTCGGCGGCGAGCTTGCGCACCAGCGGGGTCACGTAGGCGCCCTCGTCGGTCGCCTGGGTGGCGGTCGGCGCGCTCGGCGCGGCCGCCGGGGTGACCGGAGCCGGGGCCGGGGCGGCCGGGGCGGGGGCCGGAGCCGCGGGCTGGGCCGGGGCCGGAGCGGCGGCGGCTGGGGCCGCGGGGGCGGCGGGGGCCGGGGCCGGAGCCGCCGGAGCCGGGGCCGGGGCGGCCGGGGCCGGGGCAGCGGCGGCGGGCTCCGGGGCCGGGGCGGCCGGAGCCGGAGCGGCGGCCGGAGCGGCACCCGGGGCGCCGATGACGGCGAGCTTGGCGCCGACCTCGGCGGTCTCGTCCTCGTTCACCACGATCTCGAGCAGCACGCCCGCGGCGGGCGCCGGGATCTCGGTGTCGACCTTGTCCGTGGAGACCTCGAGCAGCGGCTCGTCGGCCTCGACGGAGTCGCCGACCGACTTCAGCCAGCGGGTGACGGTGCCCTCGGTGACGGACTCACCGAGCGCGGGCAGGACCACGTCGGTGCCCTCGGCGGAACCGCCGCCGGAGGTGGCCTCGGCGGTCGGGGCCGGGGCGGGGGCCGCCTGCTCGGTGGAGGGGGCGGCGGCCTGCGGAGCGGGCTCGGGCTCGGGGGCCGGAGCGGGCTCGGCGGCCGGGGCCGGAGCGGCCGCGGGGGCGCCGGAGCCGTCGTCGATGACGGCCAGCTCGGCGCCGACCTCGACGGTCTCGTCCTCGGCGACCTTGATGGAGGCCAGCACGCCGGCGGCGGGCGAGGGGATCTCGGTGTCGACCTTGTCGGTCGAGACCTCGAGCAGCGGCTCGTCGGCCTCGACGCGCTCGCCCTCGGCCTTCAGCCAGCGGGTGACAGTGCCCTCGGTGACGCTCTCACCGAGCGCCGGAAGGGTTACGGAAACCGCCATGGTTTCGGTTGCTCCTTACGAATTGCGGAAAGTCTGTGTCGTCGCGCCCGTTGACCGAAGGCTCAGTCGTGGGAGTGCAGCGGCTTGCCGGCCAGCGCCAGGTGCGCCTCGCCGAGGGCCTCGTTCTGCGTCGGGTGGGCGTGGATGAGCTGGGCGACCTCGGCCGGCAGCGCCTCCCAGTTGTAGATCAGCTGGGCCTCGCCGACCTGCTCACCCATGCGGTCGCCGACCATGTGGACGCCGACCACGGCACCGTCCTTCACCTGGACGAGCTTGATCTCGCCCGCGGTGTTGAGGATCTTGCTCTTTCCGTTGCCCGCCAGGTTGTACTTCAGAGCGACGACCTTGTCCGCGCCGTAGATCTCCTTGGCCTTGGCCTCGGTGATACCGACGGAGGCGACCTCCGGGTGGCAGTACGTCACCCGCGGGACACCGTCGTAGTCGATCGGGACGGTCTTCAGACCGGCCAGACGCTCCGCCACCAGGATGCCCTCGGCGAAGCCGACGTGCGCGAGCTGGAGCGTCGGGACCAGGTCACCGACGGCGGAGATGGTCGGAACGTTGGTGCGCATGTACTCGTCGACCAGGACGTAGCCGCGGTCCATGGCGACGCCCTGCTCCTCGTAGCCCAGGCCCTGGGAGACCGGGCCGCGGCCGACGGCGACGAGCAGAACCTCGGCCTCGAACTCCTTGCCGTCGGCGAGGGTGATCTTCACGCCGTCCTGGGTGTACTCGGCCTTCTGGAAGAAGGTGCCCAGGTTGAACTTGATGCCGCGCTTGCGGAAGGCGCGCTCGAGCAGCTTCGAGCTGTTCTCGTCCTCGACCGGGACGAGGTGCTTCAGGCCCTCGACGACCGTGACGTCGGAGCCGAAGGACTTCCACGCCGAGGCGAACTCGACACCGATGACACCGCCGCCCAGGATGATCGCGGACTTCGGCACGCGGTCCAGGACGAGGGCGTGGTCGGAGGAGATGATCCGGTCGCCGTCGATCTCCAGGCCCGGCAGCGACTTCGGCACGGAGCCGGTCGCCAGCAGGACGTGGCGGCCCTGGATCCGCTGACCGTTCACGTCGACGGAGGTGGGGGAGGACAGCCGGCCCTCACCCTCGATGTACGTCACCTTGCGGGAGGCGACGAGGCCCTGCAGGCCCTTGTACAGGCCGGAGATGACACCGTCCTTGTACTTGTGGACCCCGGCGATGTCGATGCCCTCGAAGGTGGCCTTGACGCCGAACTGCGCGCTCTCGCGGGCCTGGTCGGCGACCTCGCCCGCGTGCAGCAGGGCCTTGGTGGGGATGCAACCCCGGTGCAGGCAGGTGCCGCCGACCTTGTCCTTCTCGATCAGGGCGACGTCCAGGCCCAGCTGCGCCCCGCGCAGGGCCGCGGCGTAACCACCGCTACCACCGCCGAGGATCACTAGGTCGAAAACGGTGCTGGCGTCGTTCGCCACGTCACGTCCTCCATGCATGTGCGCCTTGCGCCGATCTCCGATGACCGGCGGGCGGCTGGTGTCCGGCCGCTTGATGCTTCGGCCCTTCGGTGGGGGCCCTGTCCTGCCGGGCTCCATCTTTGCACTTGTTCGAGGCGGACGAGACGCGGGGCCCGAGTGTGAGACACCCCACGTACCCCCGCAAACGAAGGCGCGCAGGGGGGGCGGGCGCGGGGACCGTGCGTACGGTCCCCGCGCTCCGGAGGCCACCCCGCCGGGGGGCGGCCAGGGCTACCGGGCGTTCATCAGCCCAGGTCACCCGCGGCGGTCAGCTCGGCGAGCCGCACCAGCGTGCGGACGGCGGAACCGGTGCCGCCCTTCGGGGTGTAGCCGAACGGGCCGCCCTCGTTGAAGGCCGGACCCGCGATGTCGAGGTGCGCCCAGGTGATCCCCTCGCCCACGAACTCGCGCAGGAAGAGGCCGGCGACCAGTCCGCCGCCCATGCGCTCACCCATGTTGGCGATGTCGGCGACGGACGAGTCCATGCCCTTGCGCAGGTGCTCGGGGAGCGGCATCTGCCACGCGGGCTCGCCCACCTCCTCGGCCGCCTCGTGCAGCGCGGAGCGGAACGCGTCGTCGTTGGCCATGATGCCGAACGTCCGGCTGCCCAGGGCCAGCACCATCGCGCCGGTCAGCGTGGCGACGTCCACGATCGCGTCCGGCGCCTCCTGCGAGGCCGCCCACAGCGCGTCGGCGAGCACCAGCCGGCCCTCGGCGTCGGTGTTGAGCACCTCGACCGTCTTGCCGCTGTACATGTTCAGCACGTCGCCGGGGCGGACGGCGGAACCCGAGGGCATGTTCTCGGCCAGCGCCAGCCAGCCGGTGACGTTGACCCGCAGGCCCAGCCGGGCGGCGGCGACGACCGCGGCGAACACGGCGGCGGCACCGCTCATGTCGCACTTCATCGTCTCGTTGTGGCCGGCCGGCTTCAGCGAGATGCCGCCCGAGTCGTAGGTGATGCCCTTGCCGACGAGGGCGAGGTGCTTGTCCGCCTTCGGGTGCGAGTAGGACAGCTTGACCAGCCGCGGGGTCGCCGCCGAGCCGCCGCCGACGCCCAGGATGCCGCCGTAGCCGCCCTTGACGAGCGCCTTCTCGTCGAGCACCTGGATCTTGAGGCCGTGCTCCTTGGCCGCGCTCTGCGCGACCCCGGCGAACGCCTGCGGGGTGAGGTCGTTCGGCGGCATGTTGATCAGGTCGCGGGCGCGGTTCAGCTCCTCGCAGACCGCGACGGCACGGGCCACGGCACCCTTGTGGGCGGCGTCGCGCGGCTTGCCGCCGAGCAGCACGGCCTCGGCCAGCGGGGCCTTGCCGTTCTTGGCCCGCGCGTCCTTGGCGCTCTCCTTGTACGTGTCGAAGGCGTACGCGCCGAGCAGCACGCCCTCACCGGTCGCGCCGAGGGCACCGGGGCCGTCGACGGGCAGCGCGAACGCGGCCTTGCGGGCCCCGGTCAGGGCCCGGGCGGCCACACCGGCGGCCTTGCGCAGGGCCTCGGCGTCGTACCCGGCGTCCTTGTCGGGCTCCGCGCCCAGGCCCACCGCCACCACGAGCGGCGCCTTGAAGCCGGCCGGGGCGGGCAGCTTCGTCAGCTCGCCCTCGGCACCGGAGGCACCGAGGGTCTCCAGGACGCCGGCCAGCTTGCCGTCGTAAGCCTTGTCCACGGCCTCGGCGCCCGGCGCGACGACGGGCCCCTTGGCACCCTTGGCGACACCGATCACGATCGCGTCGGCCCGCAGGCCGGGCGCCGCGGCGGTGCTGAGAGTCAGAGCAGTCACGGTGGTGAGATCTCGCTTCCGATGTGAAGTTGCTGTGGCCGAAAAGGGGTGGGTCGACCGGGCCCGACAGCCGACCCTAGGCCCAGGCCTGGGGGCAGGTGGCAACCGGGGCCTTCACCCTGCCGGCGAACACCCGCGGACGAGACTACGCGCGTGTGCCCGTTCCCTCAGCCCTGCGGGTGGTCCCCGGGCCATGCCCTGGGGTAATCCCTCGGCCATGCCGTCGGGTAATCCCTATCCCCGCGATCCCCGGTGCGCGGGGCCACCGCGGCGACCGAGGTGCCGGCCAGGCGGTCGGCGAGGGAGCGGCGGCCGGGGGAGAGCACCGGGAGCGCGTTCACCAGGAAGAGGGCCACGGCGGCCGCCCACACCAGCACGGACAGCAGGAACTGACCCTCGATCAGCAGCACGCAGGCCAGGGCGTACACGGCGACGTCGGCGGCGGTGGTGACGGCGGCCCGGCGCACCGCCCGGCGGGACAGGCGCGGGGTGACCCGCAGGCCGAGCAGGCCCTTGCCGAGGGTGCGGCCGAGCAGCGCGAGACAGGCCCACTGGTAGAGGAAGGCGGCGAGCACGAGCGCCCCGAAGGCCTCCTCGACGGCCAGCACCGCCTCGTTCCACAGCGACAGGCCGACCGTCTCGGAGGCGTCGAGGACGTCACCGCGCGAGGTGAGCAGGTCGAAGCCGCCGCGGGTGGCCAGGTCCGGCACGTCGGTGACGAGCGCGGTGATCCGGTGGAAGGTGAGCGCGGCCAGCAGCCAGGCCGCCGTCAGCACCAGTGCGAAGTCGATGAACCAGGCCAGGGCGCGGCGCATGGTGAGCACGGATGATCCCCCGATCGATCCCGTCCGTCCGTGTACGGGCGAAGAGACTAGCGACCGAGGGCCAGCACCACGAGGGCGCTCGTCGCGGCCGTCTCCGCGAGGGCGCCGAACACGTCGCCGGTGACCCCGCCGAAGCGCCTGGTGCAGTGGCGCAGCAGGAGTTCGGCGGCGGCCAGGGCGAGTGCCACGGCCGCCGCGGCGCGCAGAGCCCCGTACGGGCCGAGGGCCGCGCCCCACGCGGCCGAGACGACCGTGACGGCGGCCGCCACGGCCAGCGCGCCCGGCACCGGCACCACCCCGGCGACCGCCGCGCCCAGCCCCTCCGGGCGGGCGGCGGGCACCCCGGCCCGCGCGGCCAGGGTGAGCGCCAGCCTGGCCGCGACCGCCGAGGTCAGCGCGGCGGTGGCGCCCCGGGTCCAGGAGTCGCCGTAGAGCTGCGCCAGCGCGGCCACCTGGGCCAGCAGGACGAGCAGGAGGGTGATGACGCCGAACGGCCCGATGTCCGACCGCTTCATGATCCGCAGCGCGTCCTCGGCCGGCTTGCCGCTGCCCAGCCCGTCGGCGGTGTCGGCGAGCCCGTCGAGGTGCAGTCCACGGGTCAGCGCGGCGGGTACGGCCACCGAGGCCACGGCGGCGAGCAGCGGGCCCGCGCCCAGCAGGAGCAGCAGCAGCCCGAGTCCGGCCGCGCCCGCGCCGACGGCCAGTCCGGCCACGGGGGCGTTCAGCATGCCCCGGCGGGCGGCCTCCCGGTCCCAGCGGTGCACCCGGACGGGCAGCACGGTGAGCGTGCCGAAGGCGAAGCGGAGGCCGGGGAGGGAGGAGGTGCTGGACACCGGCGCAGGGTACCGGGCACCCGGCCGGCGCCCGGCGGGGTGATCGGGCGAACGGCACTGAGCGATGGGGTAATTCCGGGTAATGTGCGCACATGGGGCACTGGTGGGAGCGGAACATCCTGGAGCCGGGCAAGCTCCCTCTGCTGCTCGCCCTCTCCGCCTTCGTGCTGACCTTCGTCGTCACCCGGGTCATCACGCGGCTGATCCGGGCCGGCAGGGGCCCGTTCGGGAACGTCGAGGCGGGCGGGCTGCACATCCACCACGTGGTCCCCGGGGTGGTGCTCACCGTCGTCGGCGGCTTCGGCGCGGTCGCCGGCTACCGGAACAGCACCGGCGGGGCGATCGCCGCCGTGGTCTTCGGGGTGGGCGCGGGGCTCGTCCTGGACGAGTTCGCGCTGATCCTGCACCTCGACGACGTCTACTGGACGGCCGAGGGCCGCAAGAGCGTCGAGGCGGTCGTCCTCACCGCCGCCCTGGTGGGCCTGCTGCTCGCCGGCTTCGTGCCGTTCGGCGTCAACGACCTGTCCGAGCAGGAGCTGCAGGACCGGGGGAGCGTCATCAGCACCATCGCCATGAACTTCCTCTTCGCGCTGATCGCCCTGAGCAAGGGCAAGGCCCGCATCGCGGTCTTCGGCGTGATCGTGCCGCTGGTCGCGCTCGTCGGCGCGGTCCGGCTGGCCCGCCCCGGCTCCCTGTGGGCCCGCCGCTTCTACCGCCGCCGCCCCCGCGCCCGCGCCAAGGCCGCCCTGCGCGCCTACCGCCACGACCGCCGCTGGTCCGGCCCGCGCCGCGCCGTCCAGGACTGGATCGGCGGCAAACCCGACCCCCGCCCGACCCGCCTGCCCGGTCCGCACTGAGCGCCTCGCGCGCGAAACGGGACGCGGCCCGGTGACCGCCGGGACGTTCGCCGCCGGCCGGGGTCCGGCGCGGTGTTCAGGGGCGGAGCGGGGGCGGGGCGGCGCCGGGCTCGGGGGGTGCGGCGGGCAGGAGGCGGCCGGCGCGGCGGTGGCGCAGGGCCGCGGCCAGGCAGAGGGCGCCGACGCCCATCAGCGCGGCCAGGTGCTCCTTGCCGGCCAGGTTCTCCTTCAGCAGCACCTCGACCACCATCGCCGAGGTCACCGCGCCGACCGTGACATGGGCGCCGTACCGCCAGGCCACGTACACGGCGAGGCCGACCACGGCCGCCGAGGGGCCGGTGTCCACCACCAGGGCGTCCGAGGCGGGCAGACCGAACGGCGCGTGCGGGCCCAGGGCGATGCCGATCCGCGCGTACAGCGTCCCGGCGAGCGTGGCGACGTACGCGACCGCGAGCGCGCGCCACCGGCCGAGACAGATCTCGGCGATCCCGAACACGAACAGGACCTGCGCGAGCGCCCCCCATACGGGCAGGTCCAGGGCCGGCACGAACAGCGACAGCGGGGTGCGTGACAGCGCCTGCCACAGCGGGTCCTCCGCCCGCACCGCGCCCGCGTCCTGAACCAGCCGGTAGCCCCACGGCTGGTTCTGCGCGTACTGCAGCAGCGCGGTCAGGCACACCGCCCCCGCCGTCATCGGCGCCGCCCGCAGCCGCCGTTCGCGCACGCGGGCGCGCACGGCGGCGTACAGCGGCCCCCACTCGGCGCGGGCCCAGCGGGCGAGCCTCTCCATCAGGCGTTCCTCATCGGTGCGTCTCCAGATGCCTGCGGTGCAGCCACTTCGGCAGCCCCGGCGGTGCCTCCAGAAACCCCTCCGCGCGCGCCGACGCGAGGCCGATGCGCAGCAGGTCCGCGCTCTTCTCGAAGAGCAGGAACCGCGGTTCCCAGATGGGCCGGTACTTGGCGTTGGCGCGGTACAGCGACTCGATCTGCCACCAGCGGGAGAAGAAGCTGAGCAGCGACCGCCACAGCCTCAGCACCGGACCGGCACCGAGGCGCGCGCCACGTTCGAAGACCGAGCGGAACATCGCGAAGTTCAGCGAGACCTGGGTGATCCCGATCTCCCGGGACCGCCGCAGCAGCTCGATGACCATGAACTCCATCAGCCCGTTGTCGGAGTCCCGGTCCCGCCGCATGAGGTCGAGGGACAGCCCGTGCGGTCCCCAGGGCACGAAGGAGAGCACCGCCCGCAGCCCGCCCTCGGCGTCCGTGCACTCCAGCATCACGCACCGGCCGTCCTCGGGGTCCGCGAGCCGTCCCAGCGCCATGCTGAAACCCCGTTCGGTGGCCCCGTCCCGCCAGTCGTCGGCACGCTCCACGAGGTACGCCATCTCCGCCGCCGGGATGTCCTCGTGCCGCCGGATCCGCACCCGGTACCCGGCCCGCCGCACCCGGTTGTACGCCTGCCGGACGGTGCGCATCGCCCGCCCCTCCAGGGTGAACTCGGCGACCTCCACGATCGCCTCGTCACCGAGTTCCAGCGCGTCCAGGCCGTGCCGGGCGTAGACCGTCCCCGCCTCCTCGCTCGCCCCCATCACGGCCGGGATCCACCCGTGCGCCCGCGCCTCGGTCAGCCACGGCGCGATGGCGCCGGGCCACGCCTCCGGATCGCCGAGCGGATCGCCGGAGGCGAGGCTCACCCCGCCGACGACGCGATAGGCCACGGCCGCCTTCCCGGTCGGCGACCACACCACGCTCTTCTCCCGGCGCAGCGCGAAGTAGCCGAGCGAGTCCCGCTCCCCGTGCCGCTCCAGCAGCGCCCGCAGCCGCTTCTCGTCGTCCTCGGTGAGCGGGTCCACGGCCCGCCGGGAGCGGAAGGCGGCGTAGAAGACGGCCAGGACCAGCACCGTGCTGAGCACGTTGACCGCCACGTTGGCCCAGTTGGGCGGGTCGATCCCGGGGAAGCGGCTCTCGTCGGCGGCCACCGAGATCAGCCGCAGGGTGCCGTAGTGCCAGCGCTCCAGGAACGTCGAACGGGCCGCGTCCGGGGCCTGATTGGTGACCGTGACCAGTGCTCCGGCCAGCAGCGAGGCCAGCAGGCCGCCGCCCACCGCCACGGTGGCGGCCAGCCGCGGGTTCGACCGGTCACCCTTGGCGTAGAACTCCCGCCGGCCGGCCAGCAGGGCCCCGGTGAAGACGGCCGTGAGCCCCAGGGAGATCCAGTTCTGCGCGTACCGCCGGATCTCCGGGAACGCCATGGCGAAGGCGAACAGGGCCAGGAACGAACCGCTCAGCACCAGGTTCAGGATCCAGGCGGCCCGCTTGCGCCGCCGCATGGTGATGGCCAGGAACGTGGTGAACACGCCCGAGGCGAAGCCCGCGGTGAGCAGGTACGGCGTGAAGAGGTTCTCCTGGTTGTGCCGGCGCACGTCCTGCCCCAGCGAAACCCACACCGCGCTCAGGAAGTTGACGAAGGCGACGGCCCGCAGGTACCAGACGGCGAACGCGGCGGCCCGACGGGAGGCACCGCCGTACCGTCGCCCCGGCTCGGCCTGCTGCTCCACGGCATTTCGGGCATCTCCCATGAGAGGGGATCATATGTGTGCCCTTGTCGCGAACCGTGCAGCCGACCGCGCCCGGCTACTCCTTCTCCGGCCCCGTCTTCGCGTCCGCCTCCGACTCGGCCTTCGTGTCCGCCTCCGACTCCTCCGGCTCGGCCTTCTCGTCCGTCTCCGGCTCCGCCTTCTCGGGCAGCTCGGCGGCCAGCGCGGCGGCGGCCCGGACCAGCGGCAGCGACAGCAGCGCCCCCACCCCTTCGCCGACCTTCACGCCCTGCTCCAGCAGCGGCTCCAGTGCCATCCGGTCCAGCGCCTTGGCCTGCCCCGGCTCCCCGCTGTCGTGCCCGGCCAGCCACCAGTCCGGCGCGCGGAACGCGACCCGCTGGGCGACCAGCGCGCACGCGGCGGACACCACGCCGTCCAGGATCACCGGCAGCTTGCGCACGGCGCACTGCAGCAGGAACCCGGTCATCGCGGCCAGATCGGCGCCGCCGACGGCGGCGAGGAGCTGCAACTGGTCCCCGAGGACCGGCCGGGCCCGCCGCAGCGCGTCCCGGATCGCCGCGCACTTGCGCATCCACGCCAGGTCGTCGACCGCCAGCCCGCCCCGCCCGGTCACCACGGAGGCGTCGGTCCCGCACAGCGCCGCGATCAGCACCGCGGCGGCCGTGGTCCCGCCCACGCTCACGTCGCCGAGCACCACCAGATCGGTCCCCGAGTCTGCCTCCTCGTCGGCGACCGCCACACCCGCCCGGAACGCCGCCTCCGCCTCGTCCGCGGTGAGCGCGTCCTCGATGTCGATGCGTCCGCTGCCGCGCCGCACCCGGTGCCGCACGACGTCGGCCGGGAAGGCCTCCGGCGGGCAGTCCAGCGCCATGTCCACCACGCGCACCGGGACGTCCAGCCGGCGCGCGAGCACCGCCACCGGGCTGCCGCCCTCCAGCACCGCCCGCACCAGCTCCTCGGCGCCGCCCGCCGGCCGTGCGGAGACGCCGAGTTCCGCGACTCCGTGATCACCGGCGAAGAGCACCACGCGCGGCCGCTCCACCGGCCGTACCGGGACGGTGCCCTGCGCGGCGGACAGCCACTCGCCCAGCTCGTCCAGCCGCCCGAGCGCCCCGGGCGGCACGATCTGGCGCTCGCGCCGGGCCTCGGCGTCACGGCGAACGCCCCCGTCCGGGCGCTCGATCAGATCGGTGAAGTCGTCCAGTTCAAGGCTGCTCATTCGCCGAACAGTACCGGCAGCGGACGAACACTCAGGCGCCACATCGCCACCACGCGGTGACGACGTCTTTGCACCCGGGATCGGTATCCCATACGTTCCGGTTTGCCGCGGAATGTCGCCCTGGGAGCCGTCCATGCAGCCCTCGCTCTCCACCACGCAGGTCACCGAGCCCAACGACCCCTTCCTGGAACCACGCCGCGAGGACTGCCCCTGGTGCGGTTCCCGGCACCTGCGGACCCGGGTGCGCGCCCCCGACCCGCTGCGGCACCGGCCGGGCAGCCACACCCTCGACGAGTGCGGCGACTGCGCGCACGTCTTCCAGAACCCCCGGCTCACGGCGGAGGGCTTCGTCTTCTACCACCGGGACTTCTACGAGCGGCAGCTCGAGGAGTTCGCCGGGCGCCTGCGCTCCACCCGCACCGTCCGCCGCCGCCACCGCGCCGCGGCCCGCGCGCTGTCGGCGCTGCCCGACCCGGAGAGCTGGCTCGACGTGGGCACGGGACACGCCCATTTCCCCGAGGCGGCCAGGGAGTTCTTCCCCTACACCAGCTTCGACGGCCTGGACCCGACCGCCCGCGTCGAACAGGCCCTGCTGGACGGCCGGGTCGAGGAGGCCCACCGCGGCTACCTGAGCACCCCCGGCACGGCGGCCCGCCTGCGCGCCCGCTACGACGTGGTCAGCATGTTCCACCACCTGCAGCACGCCCCGGAGCCGCGCGCGGAACTCCGCGCCGCCCTCACCGTCCTGCGTCCCGGCGGTCACCTCGTCGTCGAAGTACCGGATCCGCGCTGCGTGTTCGCCGCGCTCCTCGGCCGCTGGTGGTGGTCCTACGGCCAGCCCCGCCACCTGCACCTGCTGCCCCTGGCCAACCTCCGCACGGAACTGGAACGGCAGGGCTGCACGGTCCTCGTCACCGATCGCAGCGCCCCCCACGCCCCCTACGACCTGTCAGCGGCCCTCACCCTGGCCGCGTCCCACAGCCACCCCCTGCTGCGAGCCGCGGCGGCCCCGCTGACCGACCTGGCCTGGGCCCTGGACCACACCCTCGCCCCGCTGACCCGCCACACCCCCTTCTCCAACGCCTACCGCCTCGTGGCGCGCAAGAACGGGTAGCCCCGTCGCCGCGGGGCACGCACGCCCGCCCCGCGGCCACGGCCGCTCAGCCCCGGAGCACCAGAGCCTGTCCGGCCACGACCAGCAGAACCTGCTCGCACTCACCGGCGAACGCCGCGTTCAGCCGGCCCAGTTCATCCCGGTACCGCCGCCCGGAGGCGGTCGCCGGCACGATCCCCGACCCCACCTCGTTGGACACCGCGACCACGGTCCGCCGGGCGCCCCGCACCGCCGCCGTCAGCTCCCGCACCCGCTCCCGCAACGCCTTCTCCCCGCCCCCGGCCCACTCCGCGTCGTCCCACGCCCCGACGGAGTCCATGACGTCCGTCAGCCACAGCGACAGACAGTCGATCAGCACCGGCGGCCCGTCCTCGGCCAGCAGCGGCAGCAGGTCCGTCGTCTCCGCCGTACGCCACGAGCCCGGCCGCCGCTCCCGGTGCACGGCCACCCGCGCCGCCCACTCGGTGTCCCCGCCGCGCGTCCCGCCCGTGGCCACGTAGAGCACGTCGGGAAAGGCCTCCAGACGCCGTTCGGCCTCCACCGACTTGCCCGAGCGCGCCCCGCCGAGCACCAGCGTCCGGCGTGGCACGTCCGGCACCTCCTCGTAGGCCCCGACCATCAGCGTCGTACCGTCCGGGACCGCCCGCGCCCCCGCCGCCGCGAGTCGCCGCCGCAGCTCGGCGCCCTGCGGCACGTCGTGGTCGAGGTGCACGGCGACGACGTCCGTCGTCGGGTCCACGGAGCCCACCGCCCGCAGCCGGGCCAGCGCGTCCGGGCGTCCCACGACGTCGGCGAGGACCATCTGGTACGACTCCGCCGTCGCCTCCTCCAGACCGGCCGGAGCCCCGCCCGGCGGCAGGTACAGCAGCCGCTGCCCGTCCGGACCGGTCACCGCGTAGCCGGTGCCGCCCGCGTCCATCGCCACGGCCCGCACCCGATGCCCCGTCAGCAGCGCCAACTCCCGCCCGTCCGGCACCCGGCCGGGCTGCGGCACCCCGGCCGGCACCTCCACCGCCGGTCCGTCGTGCGGGTGCGACAGCAGCACCTGCCGCACCCCGCCCAGCGAATGCCCGGAGCGCGCGGCCGCGAACGCCGCGCCGGGTGTCAGGTCGAGCAGCAGGGCCCCGTCCACGAGCAGCGCGGTGGCCGCCCGCGCGTCAGGGCCCAGCGCGGTCGCGCAGACGGCGCAGGGGCAGTCGGGGCGGGGCAGCCCCGCCGGGGTACCGGTGCCGAGCAGAGTGACTTCCACGGACCGATTTTCACCCGTCCCAGCAGGTCTTGCGCTTCCGGCTAGTCTTCCGGGGCAGAGTTGGATCAGAGGAGGCCCATATGACGGCATGGACGTGGCGGTTCGAGAAGGCCGACGGGACGGAGGTCCAGCCCGCGGTGCAGCCGGAGGAGTTCACCACCCAGGGGGACGCCGAGTCCTGGATCGGTGAGCACTGGAAGGCCCTGGAGGAGGGCGGCGCCGACCAGGTACGCCTGTTCGAGGAGACCAGCGAGATCTACGGCCCGATGAGCCTGCACGCCGAGGCGTCGTAAGCCGGCCGGGGAGTGAGGAGGGACCTGCCGCCACCCTCCTCACTGCTCACCCAGTGTCACCTCCACGGTCTTCGCCGCGCCGTCGCGCTGGAAGGTCACCGGGGTGCGCTGCCCCGGCCGCCGGGCCGCCAGGGCTTCGGCGAGCTCGGTGGCGGAGGTGACCGGGGTGCGGTCCACCCGGGTGATCACGTCGCCGGGCCGCAGACCCGCCCGCGCGGCCGCGCCGCCGTCGCCCACGGTCACCACCGCGACCCCGGCGGGCCGGTAGCCGTCGTCCACGACGCCCCGCACGGTGACGCCCAGCGCGGCCCGCCCCGAGTCGACGACCTTGCCGTGCCTGACGATCTGGTCGGCGACGGTGCGCACCATCGACGCGGGGATGGCGAAACCGATACCGGGGGCCGCGCCGCCACCGAGGTCCGGATCGGACGCGGCGAGCGTCGGGATACCGATGACCTGCCCGTCGAGATTCACCAGCGCGCCACCGCTGTTGCCCGGATTGATGGCGGCCGACGTCTGCACCATGTTCGCGATGGTGGCGCCCGTACCGCCGTCCGAGCCGCCCTCGCTGACGGTCCGTCCGGTCGCCGAGACGATGCCCTGGGTCACGCTGGACGACAGCCCGAGCGGCGAGCCCATGGCCAGCACCATGTGGCCGACCCGCACCGTCCCGGAGTCCCCGAACACCGCCGCCCGCAGCCCGGCCGGCACCCGGTCCAGCCTGATCACCGCGAGGTCCTGCTCGGGATAGGAGTACACCAGGCTCGCGGTGAGCGGCTCCTCGCTGTTGGCCGTGGTCACCCGGAAGGTCTTCTCGGACCCGACCACGTGCGCGTTGGTGACGATGTGCCCCTGGCCGTCGTACACCACCCCGGAACCCAGATCACGGCTCGCCCGGATCTGCACGACCGACGGCAGGACCTCCTGGATCACCTTCAGGTACCGGCCCTGCACGTCGTCCAGCGCCAGCGGGAGTGCCGCCCGGTCGGACGCGCCGGGCCGCTCCGCCGGCGTCGCGGACGCCGTGCACCCGGCCACGAGCAGCACCGCACAGACCAGCACGGGGACACGCGCGCCCCTTCGACGGGCACGGGCAAGGGAACCGTCCATGCACCGAGTGTTCCCACGGGGAACGCCCCGGGCGCGCCCGATACGCCCGAACGGACCCCGACACCGCCGGCGGTGACGGCCGTGTCCTGCCCTGGGGGGCGTCTCCCCTGGGTCGTGTCCGCAAAGTCACGCCTGCGTTGCGGGCGAACGACGCGACTTTGCGGACACGACCTAGCCGCGCACCCCGCACAGATGCAGCAGCGCCGCGACCGAGCGGTAGGGATCGGTGCGCCCGGCCCGTTCCTCGGCCGCCAGCAGGCTCTGCAGGTCGTCCGGTATCTCCGCGTCGTCCGCCGCCGTGTCGGTGAAGACCCGTACGCCGTACCAGGCGTGCAGCGGGGCGGCGATGCCGGCCAGGGTGGCGGTGAGGGCCGACAGCCGGTCGGCCCGTACGTCGAGGCCGAAGCGGATGGGGGTCCCCCCGTTCGAGTCAGTTCGAGCACGGGGGCGGTGGGAGGTGGCGCCGAAGGCGGCCACCGCGCCCTGCCAGTCGCCGGACAGACCCGGCCGCATGGCGAGCGCGTCGCCGTTGCGCACCAGGAGCGACAGCAGTCCGCCGGGCGCCAGCATCCGGGCCAGGCCCGCCACCAGCGGATCGGGCTCCTCCACGTACATCAGTACGCCGTGGCACAGCACCACGTCGAAGCTGCCGGGCAGGAAGTGCACCCCGGTGTCCCGGCCGTCGCCCTGCACCAGACGGACCCGCTCGCGGATGCCCTCGGGCTCCCCCGCCAGGGACCGGCGCGCGGCCGCGATCATCGTCGCGTCCTGCTCGACCCCCGTCACCTGGTGACCGAGCCGGGCCAGCCGCAGCGCCTGCGTGCCCTGGCCCATCCCCACGTCGAGCACCCGCAGCCGCTGCCCGACCGGGAACCGCCCGGCTATCTGCTCGTCGAGCTGCCGGGCGACCAGCTCCTGTCGTACGACATCACGCAGCCCGCCCAGCTTGTTCAGCCGGGCCTCGGCCGCACCCCCGGTGAAGGCGTCTGCGCTCAGGGCCGCTCTCCGCGCTTGACCTGCGGCTTCGGCAGCCGGAGCCGGCGCATCTGGAGCGAGCGCATCAGACCGTAGGCCACCGCGCCCCGGCGGTTCTGGTCGGGGAAGCGCTCGGCGAGCCGCTTCTTCAGCCGGAAGCCGCTGATCACCGCGTCCACCACGATCAGCACGATCACCACGGCCCACAGCCACAGCGCCAGCGCCTGGATCGACGGCACCCGCACCACGCTCAGCACCAGGATCACCACGGCGAACGGGAGGAAGAACTCCGCCATGTTGAACCGCGAGTCCACCCAGTCGCGCGCGAACCGGCGGACCGGGCCCTTGTCGCGGGCCGGCAGGTAGCGCTCGTCACCGCCGGCCAGGGCCTGGCGCTGCCGGTCCAGCGCCTGGCGGCGCTCCTCGCGCTGACGCTTGGCGGCGTCCTTGCGGGTCGTCGGCGTGTTGGCGACGCTGCGGCGCTGGGACTGGGCCTCACTGCGCTTGGGAGTGGGCCTGCCCTTGGGGGCCTGCGGGTCACGGGGCTGCTTGGAGAAGTTCACGGCCGCCTTGTCGGCGGACGCCTTCTCTTCCTTGGCACGGCTACGGAACACAAAACCCAAGGGTACGGGCTGCACCGGCATGGACCCCAGCCCGGCCGGGAACGATCCGGCAACACCGGACGTCTGTAGGGGGACAGAGGGGACGACGCGGACGCTACACCAGGAGGTCACCGGAAGGGCCCGAGCGGCCCGCCCCGGGGATCACCTACTCCTCACGCCGGAGTGGCGGGGCCCGCAGTCGTCCTTGGGGATGAGCGCATCGGTCCCCGAACAGTGCGGTAATGGAGTCAGGGCCCGTACTGTGGGTTCTGTCGCTGGATCGGTGAGCTGGAGTCCGTCAGAAGGGGGCGCGCGAAGCCCATGAGCGGTGTCATGAAGCGTATGGGGATGATCTTCCGCGCGAAGGCGAACAAGGCCCTTGACCGGGCCGAGGACCCGCGCGAGACCCTCGATTACTCGTACCAGAAGCAGCTCGAGCTGCTGCAGAAGGTGCGCCGCGGGGTCGCCGACGTCGCGACCTCCCGCAAGCGCCTGGAACTCCAGCTCAACCAGCTGCAGCAGCAGTCCACCAAGCTGGAGGACCAGGGCCGCAAGGCGCTCGCGCTCGGCCGTGAGGACCTGGCCCGCGAGGCGCTGTCCCGCCGCGCCGCCCTCCAGCAGCAGGTCACCGACCTCGAGACGCAGCACTCCACCCTCCAGGGCGAGGAGGAGAAGCTCACCCTCGCGGCCCAGCGGCTGCAGGCCAAGGTGGACGCCTTCCGTACGAAGAAGGAGACCATCAAGGCCACCTACACCGCCGCCCAGGCCCAGACCCGCATCGGTGAGGCGTTCTCGGGCATCTCCGAGGAGATGGGCGACGTCGGCCTCGCCATCCAGCGCGCCGAGGACAAGACCGCCCAGCTCCAGGCCCGGGCCGGCGCCATCGACGAACTGCTCGCCTCGGGCGCCCTCGACGACCCGTCCGGCATGGCCAAGGACGACATCCAGGCCGAGCTGGACCGGCTCTCCGGTGGTACGGATGTAGAGCTGGAACTGCAGCGCATGAAGGCCGAGCTGGCCGGCGGCTCCCCGCAGCAGGCCATCGAGGGCGGCACCGGCCAGGCGCAGTCCCAGCAGCAGCCGCAGGACACCCCGCGCTTCGACAAGCAGTAGTCCGGCGCCGGGACCCCGAGCCGAGGAGGCCGACGTGATCGTACGGATCATGGGGGAGGGGCAGGTGAAGCTGGACGACGTCCACTTCGCCGAGCTGAACAAGCTGGACGACGAACTGCTCGCGGAGATGCAGGGCGGCGACGAGGCGGGCTTCCGCCGCACGCTCTCCACCCTGCTGGACGCCGTCCGCCGCCTCGGCGCACCGCTCCCGGACGATGCCCTGGAACCCTCGGACCTGATCCTCCCGTCCCCGGACGCCACGCTGGAGGAGGTCCGGGACCTGCTCGGCGACGACGGCCTGATCCCGGGCTGAACCCGCTCGCGTGCCGGCCGGTGGCGGCCCCGGGCAGCGGAGAGCCCCGGGGCCGGGAGCCCCGGGGCCGGTCCGCACCGGTCAGCCCAGCGGGAACCAGGTGGAGCGGGACTTCTGCCACTCCGGGTGGGTGAGGTCCTTCGCCTCGGTGCCGTCGCCGTAGAGATCGGCGGACCCGTCGTCGGTGATCAGCTGCACCCGGGCGCCGGAGGCGTCCAGGTCGGGCACCGACACGACGGACTCCCAGCCGCCCGCGTCCGAGGTGGGCAGGTCCAGCTTCTTCACCGGTTGGTGCCCGGCCACGCCGTCCCAGGTGTACAGGGCGTACGGGTCGCTGTTGTCGTCGGCCGCCCAGGAGCCGGCCAGGACCAGGAACCGCCCCTTGTCGTCGCGGCGCAGGTCCCGCACGGACAGACCGCCGAAGTCCAGTTCGATCGGCGTGCCGACGGTCGCCCGGGCGCCCTTGACCACCTGGTCCATGTTGGTCACCGGCACGATCAGCGCCCTGCCGCCCGACACCGGCGGCACCAGCGGGGCGCGGAAGCCGACGTAGGCGGTGGTGGTGGAGCCCGGCGCGAACTCCAGGCCCTCCACGTTGAAGCCGTCCACCTGCTTCGGGGTCTGCCCGTCCGCCGTGGCCGCGGCGAAGCCGTACCGGTCGCCGTTCGCCCGGTCCCAGGCCACCAGGTCGTCGCGCAGCCGGTGCCCGGCGGTGCCGAAGGTGAGCCGGGTGGCGGCGCCCGACCCGGAGACGGTGGTGGTGAAGACGGTGTCGCGGTCCGCCTTGTACACGCCGTCCTTGTTGTTGCCCAGCGAACCCGTCCAGTAGACCGTGTCGCCGACGCGCGCCGCGCCCTCGATGTCGACCTCCTTGTCCGCGCCCAGCGCACCGCCGAGGTCCCAGGTCCGCACCGGGGCGCCGGAGGCCGAGCCGTCGTACAGGCGCAGCGTGTTGTCCTCGTCGTTGCCCACCACGACGTAGCCGCCGCCGACGTCCACGGCGGCGGAGGCGTCCGAGGCACCGGTCAGGTAGCGGGTGTCGGCCGGGCGCTGGACGGCGGGGGAGGCCGCGTAGTGCAGGGTCGTGGTGGCCGTCCTGCCGCCGAGCCCCGTCACCTTCAGCGTGAGGTCGGCGTAGCCCTGCGCGTGCGCGGTGACCGAGAGGGTGCGGGCGGCGCCGCTGCCCGTGACCCGCACGTCGGAGGTGGCCGCCACGGCGGTGCGGCTGCTCTTCGTGGCCGTCACCGTCAGCGCGGAGGCGTCCGCGCCGCTCTGCGCGACGGTCACCGCGACCGTCGGGTCACCCGTGGCGCCGACCGCGCCGGACAGGTGGGCGGACGACAGTCCGATGGTGGGCGTGCCGTAGGTGACGGCCTGCGCGGGCGTGACCGGGGCCGCGGCCGAGGCGAGGGCGAGGGCCGCGGCGGGCCAGAGCGAGGAAGCGCGCACAGCGGGCTGCCTTTCGTCGACAGGAGGCATCCGGCCGGGCCGGCGGGAATGCCGTCGAGAAGGTTGATCATGTACGGCCAACGCCGGGCGTCCGGCCGTCGTACACGCCGCGAACACCTGTCGACGGCCGGCGGCGGGTGAGCCGCGCCTCGCCGTGTTCCGGCCCTCCGTCCGGCCCCGTACTGTTCAGCGGGTGAGCACACTCGAACGGGCCCGGTGCAGCCTCAAGGCCCACCCCCTCGCGCTGGACGCGGCCATCGCGGCGGGCGTGCTGGCGTGCATGATCGCCGGCTCCTTCGCGGTGCCCCACGGCGCGAACGGCGTCACCTGGGGCGTCCGCACCCCGGACCCGCTCGGCCTGGTCCTGATGTTCCTCGCCGCCGCCGCGCTGGTCCTGCGCCGCCGCTTCCCGAAGGGCGTCCTCGCCGTCACCGGCACCATCTCCCTGGTCGAGTGTCTCACCGGAGACCCGCGCGCCCCGGTCGCGATGGCCGCCGTGGTCGCCCTGTACACGGTCGCCGCGACCACCGACCGCACCACCACCTTGCGCGTCGGCCTGCTCACCATGACCGTGCTGACCGCCGCCGCGATGCTCGCCGGCCCCCTGCCCTGGTACGCCCAGGAGAACCTCGGCCTGCTCGCCTGGACCGGCATCGGCGCCACCGCCGGGGACGCTGTGCGCAGCCGTCGCGCGGTCGTGCAGGCGATCCGGGAGCGCGCCGAACGCGCCGAGCGGACGCGTGAGGAGGAGGCCCGCCGCCGGGTCGCCGAGGAGCGGCTGCGCATCGCCCGCGACCTGCACGACGTCGTCGCCCACCACATCGCGCTGGTCAACGTGCAGGCCGGCGTCGCCGCGCACGTCATGGACCGGCGGCCCGACCAGGCCAAGGAGGCGCTCGCCCACGTCCGCGAGGCCAGCCGCAGCGCGCTCGACGAACTGCGCGCCACCGTCGGTCTGCTGCGCCAGTCCGGCGACCCCGAGGCACCCACCGAGCCCGCCCCCGGCCTCAGCCGGCTCGACGAACTCGCCGGCACCTTCCGCAGCGCCGGACTCCCGGTGGAGGTCGCCCGCACCGACCACGGCACCGAACTCCCGGCCGCCGTGGACCTCGCCGCCTACCGGTGCATCCAGGAGGCCCTGACCAACGTCCGCAAGCACGCGGGCACCGAGGTCAGGGCCGAGGTCAGCGTCGTACGCGTCGGCGGGAACATCGAGGTCACCGTGGTCGACGACGGCGCCGGCGCGGGCGGTGCGCCCGGGGACGGCGGCGGCCACGGGCTGCTCGGCATGCGGGAGCGGGTCACCGCCGTCGGCGGCACCCTCACCACCGGGCCCCGCTACGGCGGCGGCTTCCGCGTCCATGCGATCCTGCCGGTCGCGACCCGCACGACGGCTACGGGGGAGACCGCATGACGATCCGTGTCCTGCTCGCCGACGACCAGGCGCTGCTGCGCAGCGCGTTCCGCGTGCTGGTCGACTCCGAGCCCGACATGGAGGTGGTGGGCGAGGCCTCCGACGGCGCCGAGGCGGTCCGGCTGGCCAAGGAGCGCGGCGCCGACGTCGTCCTCATGGACATCCGCATGCCCGGCACCGACGGCCTCGCCGCCACCCGCCTGATCAGCGCCGACCCCGCCCTCACCCAGGTCCGCGTGGTCATACTGACCACCTTCGAGGTCGACGACTACGTGGTGCAGTCGCTGCGCGCCGGCGCCTCCGGCTTCCTCGGCAAGGGCAGCGAACCCGAGGAACTGCTGAACGCGATCCGGGTCGCCGCGGGCGGCGAGGCGCTGCTCTCCCCGGCCGCCACCAAGGGCCTGATCGCCCGCTTCCTCGCCCAGGGCGACGACGACGGCCGCGACCCCGCCCGCTCCGAGCGGCTCGCCGCGCTCACCGGCCGGGAGCGCGAGGTCCTGGTGCAGGTCGCCGGCGGCCACTCCAACGACGAGATCGCCGAACGCCTCGAGGTCAGCCCGCTGACCGTGAAGACGCACGTCAACCGGGCCATGGCCAAGCTGGGCGCGCGGGACCGGGCGCAGCTCGTCGTCATCGCGTACGAGTCGGGCCTGGTACGTCCGAGGACGGACTGATCTCCACCCGCGTGTACTGCGCGGGGAGTAGGCACCGGATAAGGAAATGGACCTGGGGGTTACGGAACCGGCGTCCGGCATGGCCCAAGGTGGTGGGGTGGCGTTCATCCGCGCCCCGCAGCAGCTTCTGCCGCTCACAGAAGAGAGACCCCTGACCCATGTCCTGGCTGTCGAGATTCAGCCTCGCCCAACGGGCCCTGATCGGCCTGATGTCGCTCATCGCGCTCGTCTTCGGGCTGATCGCGATACCGCAGATCAAGCAGCAACTGCTGCCCACCATCGAACTGCCCATGGTGTCGGTGATCGCGCCGTACCAGGGTGCCTCGCCCGACGTCGTCGAGAAGCAGGTCGTCGAGCCCATCGAGAACAACCTCCAGGGCGTCGACGGTGTCACCGCAGTCACCTCCACCGCCAGCGAGGGCAACGCCGTGATCATGGCGTCCTTCGACTACGGCAACGACACCAAGCGGCTCGTCTCCGACGTCCAGCAGGCCGTCAACCGGGCCCGTAACCAGCTCCCGGACGACGTCGACCCGCAGGTCGTCTCCGGCTCCACGGACGACATGCCGACCGTGGTCCTCGCCGTCACCTCCGGCAAGGACCAGCAGGCCCTCGCCGACCAGCTCGACACCACCGTCGTACCGGCCCTGAAGGACATCGACGGCGTCGGCCGCGTCCAGGTCACCGGCGCGCGGGACCTGCAGGTCGCCGTCACCCCGAACGACGCGAAGCTGGCGAAGGCGGGGCTCACCTCCGCCGCCCTCGGCCAGGCCCTGCAGGCGGGCGGCGCGACCGTGCCGGCCGGCTCCTTCGACGAGGACGGCGCCAACCGCACCGTCCAGGTCGGCGGCGGCTTCACCTCGCTGAAGCAGATCCAGGACCTCAGGGTCGGCGGCGAGGGCGTGGACGAGTCCGTGCGCCTCGCAGACGTGGCCACCGTGAAGCAGCGGCCGGCCCCGGCGGACTCCATCACCCGCACCGACGGCCGGCCCAGCCTCGCCGTCAACGTCACCATGGACCACGACGGCAGCGCGGTCTCCATCTCGAACGCGGTCCAGGACAAGCTGCCCGGCCTGCGGGCGGACCTCGGCTCGGGTGCCGAGCTCACCGTCGTCAGCGACCAGGGCCCGGCCGTGTCCAAGTCCATCAAGGGCCTGACGACGGAGGGCGCGCTGGGACTGCTCTTCGCGGTCCTGATCATCCTGGTGTTCCTGGCGTCGGTCCGCTCGACGCTGGTCACGGCGGTGTCCATCCCGCTGTCGGTGGTCCTCGCGCTCATCGTGCTGTGGACGCGCGGCCTGTCGCTGAACATGCTCACGCTCGGCGCGCTGACCATCGCCATCGGCCGGGTCGTCGACGACTCGATCGTGGTCCTGGAGAACATCAAGCGGCACCTCGGCTACGGCGAGGAGCGCCGGGAGGCCATCCTCGACGCGGTGCGCGAGGTGGCCGGCGCGGTCACCTCCTCGACCCTCACCACGGTCGCCGTGTTCCTGCCGATCGGCCTGGTCGGCGGCATGGTGGGTGCCCTGTTCGGCTCGTTCAGCATCACCGTGACGGCGGCCCTGCTCGCCTCGCTGCTGGTGTCGCTGACGGTCGTGCCGGTGCTGTCGTTCTGGTTCCTGCGCGCGCCCAAGGGCACGCCCGAGGACGCCGACGAGGCGCGCCGGCTGGCCGAGGAGAAGGAGGCGAAGAGCCGCCTCCAGCGCTTCTACGTCCCCGTCCTGCGCTTCGCCACCCGCCGCCGGCTCACCAGCGTGCTGATCGCGGTGGCCGTCCTGGTCGTCACGTTCGGCATGTCCGGACTGCTGAAGACGAACTTCTTCGACCAGGGCGAGCAGGAGGTGCTGACGGTCAAGCAGAAGCTGAAGCCGGGCACCAGCCTCGCGGCCACGGACGCGCAGGCGAGGAAGCTGGAGAAGCTGCTCGCCGCCACCGACGGCGTCAAGGACTACCAGGTCACCGTCGGCTCCTCCGGCTTCATGGCGGCCTTCGGCGGCGGCACCGACACCAACCAGGCGTCGTACCAGGTCATGCTGAAGGACTCGGCGTCCTACGCCGACGTGCAGAAGCACCTCGAGGACGGCCTGAAGAAGCTCGACGGCATCGGTACGACCACGGTGTCCGCCGGTGACGGCTTCGGCAGCCAGGACCTCCGCGTCGTGGTGAAGGCCTCCGACGCCGGGGCGCTGCGCGAGGCCGCCGACCGGGTCCGCTCCACCGTGGCCGGTCTGGACGACGTCACCGACGTCACCAGCGACCTGGCCCAGAGCGTGCCGCGGATCTCGGTCACGGCCGACTCCAGGGCGGCGGCGGCCGGGTTCGACGACCAGAAGCTGGGCGCCGCCGTGGCACAGGCGGTGCGCGGCACGACGGCCGCCAAGGCGGTCCTCGACGACACCGAGCGCGACGTCGTCGTGAGGTCGGCGAAGCCCGCCACCACCCTCGCCCAGCTCAAGGCGCTGCGCCTCGGCCCGGTGAAGCTCGGTGACATCGCCACCGTGAAGGTGGTGGACGGCCCGGTGTCGATGACCCGCATCGACGGTCAGCGCGCCGCGACCGTCACGGCCCGGCCGACCGGGGACAACACCGGCGCGGTCAGCGCCCAGCTCCAGTCGCGGATCAAGGACCTGAAGCTCCCGGCGGGCGCGAGGGCCGAGATCGGCGGTGTCTCCTCCGACCAGGACGACGCGTTCAAGAACCTGGGCCTGGCCATGCTGGCGGCGATCGCGATCGTCTTCATGCTGCTGGTGGCGACGTTCCGCTCGCTGGTCCAGCCGCTGATCCTGCTGGTGTCGGTCCCGTTCGCGGCCACGGGCGCGATCGGCCTGCTGGTGGCCACGGGCACCCCGATGGGCGTCCCGGCCATGATCGGCATGCTGATGCTGATCGGCATCGTGGTGACGAACGCGATCGTGCTGATCGACCTGATCAACCAGTACCGCAGGCAGGGCCACGGGGTCGTGGAGGCCGTGATCGAGGGTGGCCGGCACCGGCTGCGCCCGATCCTCATGACGGCGCTGGCGACCATCTTCGCCCTGCTCCCGATGGCCCTGGGCGTCACCGGCGAGGGCGGCTTCATCGCCCAGCCGCTGGCGGTGGTCGTCATCGGCGGCCTGATCAGCTCGACCCTGCTGACCCTCCTCCTGGTCCCGACGCTCTACGCGATGCTCGAACTCCGCAAGGAGCGGCGCGCGCGGAAGAAGGCGGCCAAGCGGGAGCCCGAGCCCGAGGCGCTGGAGCCCGCGGGCGTGTGAGCGAACGGCGGGGCCCGGTCCACGTACTCCGTGGACCGGGCCCCGCCGTGTTTCCGGTGAACCGTTACGGCAGCGCCAGCATCCGCTCCAGGGCGAGCTTGGCGAACGCCTCCGTCTCCTGGTCGACCTCGATCCGGTTGACCAGGTTGCCCTCCGCCAGGGACTCCAGGGCCCAGACCAGGTGGGGCAGGTCGATGCGGTTCATGGTCGAGCAGAAGCAGACCGTCTTGTCGAGGAAGACGATCTCCTTGCCCTCGGGAGCGAAACGGTTCGCCAGGCGGCGGACCAGGTTCAGCTCGGTGCCGATGGCCCACTTGGAACCGGCGGGAGCGGCCTCCAGGGCCTTGATGATGTACTCCGTCGAGCCGACGTGGTCGGCCGCGGCCACGACCTCGTGCCGGCACTCGGGGTGGACCAGGACGTTCACGCCCGGGATGCGCTCGCGCACGTCGTTCACCGAGTCCAGGCTGAAGCGGCCGTGCACCGAGCAGTGACCGCGCCACAGGATCATCTTCGCGGCGCGCAGCTCCTCGGCGGTCAGCCCGCCGTTCGGCTTGTGCGGGTTGTAGAGCACGCAGTCGTCCAGGGACATGCCCATGTCCCGTACCGCGGTGTTGCGGCCCAGGTGCTGGTCCGGCAGGAAGAGCACCTTCTCGCCCTGCTCGAAGGCCCAGTCCAGGGCCCGCTTGGCGTTGGACGAGGTGCAGATGGTGCCGCCGTGCCTGCCGGTGAACGCCTTGATGTCCGCCGAGGAGTTCATGTACGAGACGGGCACCACCTGGTCGGCCACGCCCGCCTCGGTCAGCACGTCCCAGCACTCGGCGACCTGCTCGGCGGTGGCCATGTCGGCCATGGAGCAGCCGGCCGCCAGGTCGGGCAGGACCACCTTCTGGTCGTCGGACGTCAGGATGTCCGCCGACTCGGCCATGAAGTGCACACCGCAGAAGACGATGTACTCGGCCTCCGGGCGCGCGGCCGCGTCGCGGGCCAGCTTGAAGGAGTCGCCCGTGACGTCCGCGAACTGGATGACCTCGTCGCGCTGGTAGTGGTGGCCGAGCACGAAGACCTTGTCCCCGAGCTTCTCCTTGGCCGCGCGGGCACGCGCCACCAGGTCCGGGTCGGACGGCGAGGGCAGGTCGCCGGGGCACTCGACACCCCGCTCGCTCTTCGGGTCGGCCTCGCGGCCGAGCAGCAGCAGGGCGAGCGGAGTCGGCTGTACGTCGAGCTCCTGGGTCTGGGCGGTGGTCACGACACGCACCCTTTCTACTTTTCGTCTAACTGACGCTATCTATCATAGCCGCTTCACGTCACTTTGACGACGGCCATAGTGTCCATGTGACGTGAATCCCGCCCGGGTCGCTCCACGGGCCGCTGTCCGTGTCCACGCGCGTGTGCGAGCATGAAGAGACAACCAGAAACGCGACCACGCGAATGCCCGGCCCGGAATGAATCCGCGGAAACGCCGGTTGCACTCGTCGGCAAGCAGTCTCCGTACAACCCGGGAGAGATGTAGATGTCCGTATCGGACGAGACCACCACCGTCACCGACGGCATCATCCTGACCGACGCCGCCGCGTCGAAGGTCAAGGCCCTGCTCGACCAGGAAGGCCGCGACGACCTCGCCCTGCGTGTCGCCGTCCAGCCCGGCGGCTGCTCCGGCCTGCGCTACCAGCTCTTCTTCGACGAGCGCTCGCTCGACGGCGACGTGGTGAAGGACTTCGGCGGGGTCAAGGTCGTCACCGACCGCATGAGCGCTCCGTACCTCGGCGGCGCCACCGTCGACTTCGTGGACACGATCGAGAAGCAGGGCTTCACGATCGACAACCCGAACGCGACGGGCTCCTGCGCCTGCGGCGACTCCTTCAGCTGAACCGGCCACGGCCTGACGGACGAAGCGGCGGCCCCCTCCGCGGGGGGCCGCCGCTTCGTGCGTGTCCGTGGCGTGCGGGGTCCTAGCGGGCGTCCGTGCCCGGCTCCGCCCGCTTCACCTCGGGGAGCCGCCGGCCGTCGGCGCCGACCACCTCGCGGCCGCCGAGCGGCGCGTCGAGACGCACGGTCTTCGCGTACAGCTTGCCCATGGCGACGCACATCTCGCCCTTGCGCGAGCTCTCCGTCACCGTCACCGTCACCCGGCCCGCGCTCTCCTTCGCCGCCGCCCGGTACTGCGAGCACACCCCGCCCGTGAAGCGCACAGTCAGCTCACGGCCGTCGACGCGGTAGCCGTCCGCCTTCACGTTCCTGGTCGTCGTGCCCGGCTTCGGGGGCACCGACCCGCCCGGCGAGTCCGGTGAGTCCGGCGCGCCGGGTTCGACGGCCGGCGACTGTTCCACCAGGTACTTCGGGTCGACGGCCGGGTACGCCACCGTGAACGCACCGCCCGCGGTCGAGCCCCGCACCTCGAACAGCCACGCCGGCACCAGCACCTGACGGCCGCCGGACGAGCGGGCGGCCAGCCCGAACACCGCCTTCTCCACCTTCACCCGGTCCGCCGCCCCGGGCACCGACGTCGACCCGCCGCACGGCTGCTCGTCACGGTCCTTCAGCGGCATCGGGCTGGCGCAGCCGCCGATCCCCATGCGGTGCGTGCTCTTCGGCCCCCTGTTCATCAGCTCCAGCGTCCCGGCCGCGCCCAGCACCGGGTACGTGTCGCCCTTGACCGGCGTCGCCAGCTGCCCGTGACCGCCGGCCAGTCCGCCCTTGGCGTCCACCGTCAGGCCGGTCGTGAGCCCGTAGGTGGGCAGACCGCCCACCACCGGATCGGCGTCGACCACCCGCTGCGCGCCCATGACCCGGCTCGCGTCGATCTTCGCGTCGTCCTGGCCGAGCGCCTTCAGCACCGGCGCGGCGGCCTTCTCGGCGGCGGCCACGCTCACCGGGTCGGCGGCCGGAGCGGCCGGATCGTGGGCGCAGACGGTCACCTTCCGGCAGTCGTCGGTGCCGGGCGCGTACCGGCTGAAGGTCCAGTCGCCCGGCGCGTCCCGGTTCACCCGCAGCACCGGCCCGGTTCCGTCCTTCCCGCCGACCCGCCAGGCGCGGCCCTCGGCCACCGCCGCTCCGTCGACGCCGAGCGCCGCGGCCAGCCGGGCCACCCGCTCCCTGCCGACCTCACCCCCGGGGTCGTACACCGGGGCCGACCCGGGGCCGTCCGGCAGGTCGCCCACCGCCACGTAGGTCGCGCCGTACGGATTCGGCTCGCCGGGCGCGATGCCCCCCGTACCGCCCCGCGTCCAGCCGTCCAGCCGGAGCGGGGAGGGGGTCGCGCCCCCGCCGGAAGCGCCGGCGTCCGCGCGGTGGCCGGAACCGGCGCCGGCGGCGGCGAGGTAAGCGCCCCCGCCACCGGCCAGCAGAACCGCCGCGGCCACCGAGACGATCACCACCCGCGAACGGCTCCGCCGGGCCCATTCGCCGCCGTCCCCGCCGGCCGCCGGGTCCGCTTCACCGGCGTCCGCGCCGGGCTCCGTACGGGCGTCACCGGTGTCCGCGCCGGCCGCGGCGCGGGTCTCACCGGCCGCGCCGTCCGCCGCCTCGCCGGTCCCGGCCGTCCCGCCACCGGAGACCTCCGGCTCGGCGGAGTCCCTCGGGTCCTCGGGGTTCTCGGGTCGCTCGGTGTTCACCGCATCGCTCCTCGCTGGCTCGTGTCCCGCGTCCCCCGCAGGGGGAACGCCGATGGGACGTGCCAGGGGAGCGCACGGTTCCCGCCCGCGCGCCCCGGCTCAGTCGCCGTAGTCCGACATCGCGTCCAGCAGCCGCGCGGAGCGCGCCGGTACCGTCACCCCGTGGATCCGCGACGGCGGCACCGGACGGGAGCCGGCGTGCCGCGGCGGCGCCCAGTGCGGGGCCATCCGGGCGCAGTCCCCGCGCAGCGAGGCGAGATCACCTTCGAAGTCGGCCGGAGCGGACGTGTGGACCTTGAGGTTCGTCATGGCGGCACCGTATGCACGTGGGAGCGACGAAGAAAGACCTACTATCAGGTAGTTTTGCCTGCTTCAGCGACCCGCGCCAACCGGGTAGCGTGAACTGTCAGCCTCTTCCAACGAGCGCTATCGCGCGCCCCCTCTTAACTCCACAGGAGAGTCCACGCCGTGCGCATCGCAGTCACCGGCTCCATCGCCACCGACCACCTCATGACCTTCCCCGGCCGTTTCGCCGACCAGTTCGTCGCGGACCAGCTGCACACGGTCTCGCTCTCCTTCCTGGTCGACAACCTGGACGTCCGCCGGGGCGGCGTCGGCGCCAACATCGCCTTCGGCATGGGCCAGCTCGGCACGAGGCCGATCCTCGCCGGTGCCGCCGGCTTCGACTTCGACGAGTACCGGTCCTGGCTGGACCGCCACGGCGTGGACACCGAGTCGGTCCGGATCTCCGAGACCCTGCACACCGCCCGCTTCGTGTGCACCACCGACGCCGACCACAACCAGATCGGCTCCTTCTACACCGGCGCGATGAGCGAGGCCCGGCTCATCGAGCTGAAGACCGTCGCCGACCGCGTGGGCGGCCTCGACCTGGTCCTGATCGGCGCCGACGACCCGGAGGCCATGCTCCGCCACACGGAGGAGTGCCGGTCCCGGAACATCCCGTTCGCCGCCGACTTCTCCCAGCAGATCGCCCGCATGGAGGGCGAGGAGATCCGGATACTGCTGGACGGCGCGACGTACCTGTTCTCCAACGAGTACGAGAAGGGCCTGATCGAGTCCAAGACGGGCTGGTCGGACGCGGAGATCCTGGCCAAGGTCGGCCACCGCATCACCACCCTCGGTTCGCGCGGCGTCCGCGTCGAGCGGGCCGGCGAGGACCCGATCGAGGTCGGCTGCGCGGAGGAGGAGCGCAAGGCCGACCCCACGGGCGTCGGCGACGCCTTCCGGGCCGGCTTCCTGTCCGGTCTGGCCTGGGGTGTCTCCATGGAGCGCGCGGCGCAGGTCGGCTGCATGCTGGCGACGCTCGTCATCGAGACGGTCGGCACCCAGGAGTACCAGCTCCGCCGGGGCCACTTCATGGACCGCTTCACCAAGGCGTACGGGCACGACGCGGCCGAAGAGGTGCGCGCCCACCTGAGCTGAGCGCCCACCTGAGCTGAGCGCCCACCGGAGAGGGGGCGGGCCGCCCGCCCCCTCGTCAGCTCACCCGGCGGACCAGATAGGCCGAGCCCCGTTCCGCGGGCTCCTCGCCCAGGTACTCCTGGCCCCGCATCTCGCACCACGCCGGAATGTCCAGGCGGGCCGCCTCGTCGTCCGACAGGACCCGGACCGTCCCGCCCACCGGCACGCCGCCGAAGGCCCTCGCCAGGTCGATGACCGGGATCGGGCAGCGCCTGCCGAGGGAGTCGACGACCAGTTCCTCGGCCCGTACGGCCGTCGCGGGCGCGGCCGCCGGGGCCCCCAGCTTCTCCCTGACGCCCGCCACCACGCCGGGCAGCACCTCCAGGAACCGCTCCACGTCCTCCTCCGCCGTGCCCGCCGGCAGCGACACGCGCACGTTCCCCTCGCTCAGCACGCCCATCGCCCTCAGCACATGGCTGGGCGTCAGCGTGCTGCTGGTGCAGGAGGACCCGGACGACACCGAGAAGCCCTCCCGGTCCAACTCGTGCAGCAGGGCCTCTCCGTCGACATACAGACAAGAGAAGGTGACGATCCCGGGCAGCCGCGCCTCCGGATCGCCCACCACCTCCACGTCCGGCACCAGCCCCGGCACCCGGGCCCGGATCCGCTCCGTCAGCTCCCGCAGCCGCAGCGCCTCCTGGGCCGCCTCGGCCCGCACCGCCCGCAGGGAGGCCGCGGCCGCCACGATTGCCGGCAGGTTCTCGAACCCGGGCGCCCGCCCCGATTCCCGTTCGTCCACCGGCCCTTGCGGCGCGAACCGCACCCCCTTGCGCACGGCCAGCAGCCCGACGCCCGGGGGCCCGCCCCACTTGTGCGCGCTGCCCGCCAGCAGCGACCAGTCGCCCTCGACCGGCCCCCACGCCAGCGACTGCGCCGCGTCCACCAGCAACGGCACCCCGGTCGCCCGGCAGGCCTCGGCCACCTCCGCCACCGGCTGCACGGTCCCGACCTCGTGGTTGGCCGACTGGAGGCAGGCCAGAGCGGTGTCCGGCCGGAGCGCGGCGGCGTAGGCCGACGGATCCACCGCCCCGGCCCGGTTCACGGCCACCCGGTGGACCGAGCCGCCCGCCGCCTCGAACGCGTCAGCCGAATGGAGGACCGAAGAGTGTTCGACGGCTGACACGATCAGGTGGCGCCCCACCCGCCGCCGCCCGGCCAACGCCCCGGCCGCACCCGTGTGTACGGCCCATGTCCCGGAGGACCCGAACACCACCTCGTCGGCCCGGCACCCCAGGGCCTCGGCCACCGCCTCCCGGGCCGCGTCGAGCAGCATCCGCGCCTTCCGCCCCTCCCGGTGGAGCCGGGCCGGATCGGCCCACCCGTCATCGAGGGAGGCCAACAGCGCCTGCCGGGCGACGGGGTGGAGGGGAGCGGCGGAGGCCGCGTCGAAGTAAGCCACACGGCAACGGTAGAACGCCGGCCGGCGGACCGGGGGGCGCGGGACGGTGTCCGTCCGCGGCTGCGCCGCGCTGCGCGACCAGCCACGACGTACCCGCACCCGCCGGCCAAACCGCGACAACCCGAGCCAATAGGCACCCGTTCCCGACCTGAAGGAGTGACCGGCGGCGCGTATGGCACCCTCCCCGCGAACCCTCGGAGAGCGTCGGCTAGGGTTTGGTCCGCATAAACATCCAAACCCCTGCCCGACGCAGGGCGGCGACCGACCAGCGAGAAGGCCGCAGCCGTACAGCGCGGGCGAGACTCTCGGGAAGGCGCTACGTGAGTCCCAACGGCTCCGACCGCTCGCCGCGGCGCCCGATGCGGCGGAAGCTGCTGCAGGCACTGACCGCGGGCCTGGTCCTGGCGACAGCCACCGGTTGCTCGTACAACTGGGAAGACTTCCCCCGCCTTGGTATGCCCACCCCGACCACGGAAGAGGCTCCGCGGATCCTCTCCCTGTGGCAGGGTTCCTGGGCGGCTGCGCTCGCCGTCGGCGTGCTGGTGTGGGGCCTGATCCTGTGGAGCGCCATGTTCCACCGGCGCAGCCGCACCAAGGTCGAGGTTCCTCCGCAGACCCGGTACAACATGCCGATCGAGGCCCTTTACACGGTGGTCCCGATCATCATCATCTCGGTGCTGTTCTACTTCACGGCCCGGGACGAGACGAAGCTCCTCAGTCTCTCCAAGAAGCCCGACGTCACGGTCAACGTGGTCGGCTTCCAGTGGAGCTGGGGCTTCAACTACATCGAGAACGTTCCCGGCTCGTCCGGCAACGCCAAGACCGACCCGAACCTGTCCGCCATTCCGGACCGGTTCAAGGACGCCTTCCCGGCCAACGCCGGCGGTGTCTACGACGTCGGTACCCCGGGCACCCGGAACCCGCAGACGGGCAACCCCGGCCCGACCCTCTGGCTCCCCAAGGGGCAGAAGGTTCGCTTCGTCCTGACCTCGCGTGACGTCATCCACTCCTTCTGGGTGGTGCCGTTCCTGATGAAGCAGGACGTCATCCCGGGCCACACCAACGCCTTCGAGGTGACCCCCAACAAGGAGGGCACCTTCCTCGGCAAGTGCGCGGAGCTCTGCGGCGTCGACCACTCCCGGATGCTGTTCAACGTGAAGGTCGTCTCCCCCGAGCGCTACCAGCAGCACCTCAAGGACCTCGCCAAGAAGGGGCAGACCGGTTACATTCCCGCCGGCATCGCGCAGACGAGCCACGAGAAGAACCGGGAGACGAACAACCTGTGAGCATCCTCAACGAACCCCAGGGTGCCGCGGCAGCTGAGGACTCGTACGAGAACGAGCTGCCGGTCAGGCGCAAGCAGCCCGGTAACGTCGTGATCAAGTGGCTGACGACCACGGACCACAAGACGATCGGCACGCTCTATCTGGTCACCTCGTTCGCGTTCTTCCTGATCGGCGGCGTGATGGCGCTGCTGATGCGCGCCGAGCTGGCCCGTCCGGGCCTGCAGATCATGTCGAACGAGCAGTTC